>CALCNO010000112.1 GCA_937897615.1 uncultured Anaerolineaceae bacterium | reverse complement strand
TTGCGCACAACCCGGCGTTAATCTGAATGACGAATCGTATCTACTTTGGCGATAATCTGGACGTGCTGCGCGCGCTGCCCTCGGCAAGCGTGGAGTTGATCTATATTGACCCACCGTTCAATACAGGCAGAGTGCAGGCGCGCACGCAGGTGCGCACTGAACGTTCAGATGGCGGTGATCGCACCGGCTTTGCTGGCCAACGCTACGCTACAGTCAAAGTGGGGCAAAAATCATACAGCGATCGCTTTGATGATTTCCTCGATTTTTTAGAGCCGCGCTTGCAAGAGGCGCATCGCTTGCTGGCGCCCAACGGTAGCCTGTACTTCCACATTGATTACCGCGAGGTGCATTACTGCAAGGTGCTGCTGGACCAGATATTTGGGCGCGAGTGCTTCCTCAACGAGATCATCTGGGCGTACGATTACGGGGCGCGCACAAAAAAGAAGTGGCCTCCCAAGCACGATAATATCCTGTGGTACGCCCGCGACCCGCGCAATTACATCTACAACGTGGAGGCCATCGAGCGCATCCCCTACATGGCGCCCGGCCTGGTGGGGCCGGAAAAGGCCGCCCGCGGCAAGCTACCCACCGATACCTGGTGGCACACCATAGTGCCCACCAATGGCAAAGAAAAGACTGGCTACCCCACGCAAAAACCGCTGGGTATCCTGCGACGCATTGTGGCCGCCTCTTCAACCCCCGGCGCAGTGGTGTTGGATTTTTTTGCTGGCAGCGGCACTACCGGCGCCGCCTGTCTGGAACTGGGACGCCAGTTTATCCTTGTGGACTCCAACCCTCAGGCGCTTAAGACCATGCACACGCGCTTTACCGCTTGCCCTGATATCGAATGGATTAACGATGACACAATCCCTTCCAACTCTTGATGAACTGCTGAGCCAGCTGCGCGCGCTGGCAGACCCTGCTGTGCTGCAATCGCAGCAGCGTTTTGGCATCACCGCGGCTAACCAGCTTGGCATCTCCATATACACGCTGCGCAAGTTGGCTAAGGGTGTTCACAGCCATGAACTGGCATTGGGGCTGTGGAACAGCGGCCTGCACGAAGCCCGTCTTTTGGCCGCCTTTGTGGATGAACCTGAAAAAGCCACCCGCCAGCAGGTGGAGGAATGGTGCAACCAGTTCGATAGCTGGGATGTGTGCGATATTGTCACCGACGAACTCTTCATCCACACCCCGTTCATTTTGGAACTACTTCCCGCCTGGGCTGCGTGTGAAGAGGAATTTGTGCGCCGCGCCGCCTTTGCCAGCATCGCCGCGCTCACTGTTCACCGCAAAGACCTAGCGGATGAGCAGGTGGCGCCTTTCTTCGATCTCATCACAGCTGCCGCCACCGACCCGCGCAATTTTGTCAAAAAAGCCGTCAACTGGGCGCTGCGCAACATTGGCAAGCACCGTCCGGCTTTGCGCCCCCGTGCCCGCGCACTGGCGCAGCAGTTGGCAGCGTCTGATGACAAGACCGCGCGCTGGATCGGCAGGGATGCCATAAGGGAGTTTGAAAAGAAATTCATGAATTAGAACCACAAAGAGGAGGGAGTCATGAGTGAAAAAGTCCGGCTTAGTGAACGCGTGCAGTACGCAATTGACAATGCATTCTCCAGAGGAACTGCGGCCCTCATCATTTGGCTGAGCGTGGTCTCAGTGGCCGTCATTGGCATCATGTCGCTGGTGATTAGCGTCTTCAGGATCACCCCGGAAGGCGAGCTGCCCCTGGATTTTGCAGAAGCCTTCTGGCGCAACCTGATGCGCACCCTGGACGTAGACACGGTTGGCCGCGATTCTGGCTGGATATACCGCGTTACCACGCTGGTGGTCACTGTCTGCGGGGTGTTCGTCGTCAGCACGCTCATCGGTATCCTCAGCTCGGCGGTAGAAGGTAAAGTGGAGGGCCTGCGCAAGGGGCGCTCGCGCCTGCTGGAGACAGATCACACGGTCATCCTGGGCTGGTCCGAGCAGGTCTACACAATGGTCTCGGAACTGGTGACGGCAAATGCCAACCTGCGTTCTTCCTGCGTGGCCATCCTCAGCAAGCAAGACAAGGTGTGGATGGACGAAACCCTCCGCGAAAGGCTCGGCAAAACGGGCAGAACCCGCGTGGTCTGCCGCTCCGGCGACCCGATGGAGTTAACCGACCTGAACCTCATTTCCATCAACACCTCGCGTTCCATCATTATCCTCTCGCCTGATGATACCGACGACCCGGACACCGAGGTGATCAAGACCGCGCTGGCCATCACCAACCACCCGCAGCGGCGCAGCAAACCCTACAACATCATCGCCGAGATCCGCAACCCCGCCAACGTGGAGATCGCCAAAATTGTGGGCAAGGATGAGCTGGAGATCGCCCATACCGGCCTGTTCATCTCGCGGATGATCGCCCAGACCTGCCGGCAATCCGGCCTTTCGGTGATCTACACGGAATTGCTTGATTTTGGCGGCGATGAGATCTACCTGAAGGAGTACCCCACGCTGGTCGGCATGCCGTATGGCGATGTGCTTGGCCGCTTTAAAAAGGATGCGGTTATGGGCGTTTATAGCCCCGGCGGTGCTGCCAGGCTTAACCCGCCGATGGATGCCTCCCTTGCGCCCGGCGACCAGCTGATCGTGATCGCCGAGGACGACGACAAGATATTCATGGATGGCAGCGCCAGCGTCCAGCCGGACAAAATGGTGCTGGGCAAAGTTGACAAGCCCGGCCCCGAAACCATTTTGCTGCTGGGCTGGAATTGGAAAGCCGCCAGGGTGATCACCGAACTGGACAATTACGTCTCTCCCGGCTCATCGCTGACGGTGGTGGCATCTGGCGAGAACCCGGCGGCAAAGACCACTGCCATTTCCCGCACCCTCAAAAACCTGTCGCTGCATTACATTGACGGAGATATCACCGAGCGAAAACTGCTCAATACGCTGCCGCTCGAAAAGGCCGATCATCTCATCCTCCTGTGCTACTCCGATAGAATGAACTGCCAGAAGGCGGACGCCCGCACGCTGATGACACTGCTGCACTTGCGGGATATCAAACAGAAAAAACAGGTGGATTTGAAGATCGTCAGCGAAATGCTGGACATCCGCAACCGCAACCTGGCAGAGATCGCCGAGGCGGACGACTTCATTGTCAGCGACAAACTGGTGAGCCTGCTGATGACGCAGATCTCTGAGAACAAAGTGCTCAACAAGATTTTTGAGGATATCTTCGACCCGGAAGGTTCCGAGATCTACCTCAAGCCGGCTGCGTCTTATGTGCAGCTCTCTCAGCCGGTGAACTTTTACACGGTGGTGGAATCTGCCCGGCGGCACGGCGAAACGGCCATTGGCTACCGCCGCGAGGCAGATGCCCGGCACATTGAGCGATCTTATGGTATAAACCTAAATCCCGATAAATCAGTGGAGGTCGTTTTTAGCCCCGGAGACAAGATCATCCTGCTGGCAGACGACTGACAAAGGTGACCATGACCCATTCAGCCCCCATCCTTGAATTTGACCCCGATCGCACCGGTATCCTGATGCCCAACCCGC
>CALCNO010000111.1 GCA_937897615.1 uncultured Anaerolineaceae bacterium | reverse complement strand
CCCTGGAAATCCAGCGCCACAATGTGGTGCCCCTTGGGCGCCAGGCTGTCATCTGTTTTTGTGGGGCAGCAGATCAGGCCGAACTGTTCTTCCGGTTTTGGCACGATCCCCTTGCGGTACTTTTCCCACCAGAACTCGTTGATCTCATCCACGTTGCGCGTCACCAGCGTGTGGTGCGCATCCAGCGGCGGGTCGTAATCCACGCCCAGGCAAATGTACGGGGTGGATTTGGAAAGCTCGTAGCTCTTGATGCCTTTGCGCGCAATGGGCTTGAGGTGTTCTTCGCCCACCAGGTCCAGGTAAAGCTTGCGCGCGTTGATGTTGGAGACCACCACCTTGGCGTGGATGGTCTCGCCATCCGCTGTGACCACGCCGGTGGCCCGCTGCTGGTCATCCACCAGCACCCGCGTCACATTGGTTTTCAGGCGCACCTCCATGCCGGCGGCTTCGCCCAGGCGTTGCAGCGCCTGCGGAATTTTGATCATGCCGCCGCGTGGGTAGTAGATGCCCCGGTGCTCCATGTACGGGATCAGCGCAAAGATGCCCACCGCCTGCTCCGGCGAGTGCCCGCAGTAAAAGGACTGGTATGCCATGCTCTGGCGGATCTTGTCGTTCTTAAAGAACTTGTTCAACACGTCGTTGTAGGTCATTGCAAAGTACGCGCCGAATTTGGACATCACCGGCACTTTGGAGAAGCACGTCATCATGTCAGACAGCGTGTTCATCGGCATCAAGAAGAAGTCCAGCCCGCCTTCATCCACAAAGGTCGCAAAGGTTTTGGCATAGCGCAGAAAACCCTCTTTGTCCTCAGGGGCGATCTGGGCAATGGCTTCCGCCGCACCCTCAACAGACATGGGAATGGTCAGCTTTTGCCCGTCCGGGAAGACCACCGTGTAGATCGGGTCGCACTGGATCAGGTCCACTTCTTTGGCAAACGTGCTTCCCAACTCCTGAAAGGCCTTATCAATGACCGGAATGATCTCCACCACAGACGCGCCGATATCGAACTTGTAGCCGTCGATCTCGTAGGTGGAGCAGCAGCCGCCCACCCGGTCGCTCTGTTCCAGCACCAGCACCTTCTTGCCGCGCTTTGCCAGGATCGAACCGGCGGTAAGGCCCCCCAGCCCCGCGCCGATCACAACAACATCGTATTCAGCCATGTGATCCCTCCCTTATACAAAATAGCGCGCGATCAAGGACGGCGCTTGCCGCAGGATATAAGCCAGATAGCGTTTCTTGGTTTTGGGAATGCACAAAAAGATCGCCCCCAATCCAGCGATCACCCCCAGAATGATCCACAACCAGAGAAGATTCTTCATAATGCCCTCCGTTAGATTGTTGTATTGGCTCCTCGCCAATTCTGATACGTTTATCCTATTTATTTTGAGGGCAGTGTCAAGCGCGGAACCAAGAAACAGGCTGACATTCGTCCTGTGTCAGCCTGATGAAAGTAACCTCCTGCAGGGCGGTTCTTGCCCGGCAGTTGTGTTCAAAAGAGGGGAAATCTAGCGGAATTGTGTGCTCAGCGCGCGCACCTGTTCGGCGGCATGGTAAGAGGAGCGCACCAGCGGGGCGCTTTCCACCCAGCGGAA
>CALCNO010000110.1 GCA_937897615.1 uncultured Anaerolineaceae bacterium | reverse complement strand
CGCATGATCCCGTACAGGAGACCGCCATGCCCTACCGGCGCAATCACTGAGTGAGGGGCGGCGCCCAACTGTTCTACAATTTCATAAGCGATGGTGGCGATGCCGGGCAAGCCAAAAGGCATGTAGGCATGGCTGCCGTAAACTACACCGGCCGCCGCTTCTGCCAGAACCGCCCGCGCTGCCTCAGACCGTGGGCCAGGCACCCGCACCAGTTCAGCGCCGAACATCTCTATCTGCGTCCTTTTTGGCCCAGAAGCGCTCTCCGGGACAAACACCTTGCAACGTAACGATCCCCTGGCACAGTAAGCCGCAAAGGAAGCCCCGGCGTTGCCGGAGGAATCCTCAACCGTAGAGCTTACACCGCGGTTTTTTAGATGGCTCACCAGAACCGTGGAACCGCGATCCTTGTAGGAGCCAGTTGGATTGGCAGATTCCAGCTTCAGCCACAAGGGCAGCCCGGCAAAAGGCACCTGAAGCAATGGGGTATTCCCTTCTCCCAGGGTAACAACCGGCTTGCCAGCCCAAAAGGCAGGATTCTCCAGGTAAGCCCAAAGTCCCTTTTGAGAGCCATTGCTCCCCAGGAATGCGGGGAACTCCTGATAATCGTAAACCCCACCGCATTTGCAAAGATAGGGATTTTCATGCTCAGGGTATGGCGCACCACATTGTGTACAGGCAACAACAGGCAAGGTTTTCACTCCGGTTCGGATTTAATTACATTATACATGCCTGAACCGGGTAGCGCAGTTTCTACCTGCCATCTGCTATAATAACCCTCGTGGATTTTCAAATAGCAGGCCATCAGTCAGATACATATCAAGTAACCACGGATGTCTATTCCGGCCCGTTGGATTTGCTGCTCCAATTGATCGAAAAAGCCGAATTGGACATCACCCGCCTGGCCCTGGCCCAGGTGACCGACCAGTACCTTGAGTATATGCACCACCTGCCAACACAGGATGCTGCGGAAGTCTCTGCCTTTCTGGTGATTGCTGCGCGCCTGGTTCAGATTAAATCCTCCGCGCTTTTACCCCGTCCGGTGCTCCCGGGTATCCAGCTTGAAGAAGACCCCGGAGAAGCGCTGGCAAGGCAACTCATCCTGTACAAACGCTTTAAGGAATTGTCGCGGTTTTTGGATGACCAGGAAACAGCCGGAAAGCGCTCGTACCTTCGCCTGGATACCTCTCCGCGTGTGCAAATTGCCACCAAGCTTGATCTCGACGATGTTACGCTTGAAGATTTGATGGCCGCCGCGCGCGAGATCTTTAAAGACGGCAACAACATGGCCCCTTTGAGCGAGGTGGTGAATTTCCCGCGCGTGACCATTCGCGAGAAGATCTCCACCATTCTGGAAGTCTTGCGCAAAAGCGGCGAGCAAACTTTTGACCAGCTTTTTAGCCCCGGGAAAACGCGCGTTGAGGTTGTGGTGACTTTTTTGGCCTTACTTGAACTGGTAAAGCGCCACATGGTGGCGGCAACCCAAACGCAATTGTTTGGCAATATCCAACTTGTACCAGAGGGTGAGTTGGTCAGCCTGGAAGATCAGGACCTGGAATTTATCGACTGACGCGGTTAGGGCGTTGTATCGTCGTAAACGCCGTATGGCAAGCGGTTGCCAATCCAAACAAACATTAAGCTCACATTGTCATCGTTTTCACTCATTTGCGGGTACTTTTCCCGGCAAGCTTTAACGAGCACTTCAAAAGTATCTCCCTTAGGCCAGTCGGTCAAAAAACCGGGCAGCATAGAACGATTAACTTCAAGCTTAAGCGGTTTCCAATTGCGATCTTCCAGTAACTGCCACACTGCCTCGCGCAGTTCTTGATGCAAGCTGCTCCAACTTTCAACAATAAGTGCAACAAACTCCGGCGATTTTTCAAACAATGAAACACTGTGTTTGATCTTTACTGCCGCGGGGGCCAGGCCGCTATTGCGGAATCCCGGTATTTGTACGCCTTTGGCAAAAAGACGGTTGATCCTTTGTCCATTCTCTTTATCCAGTTTCTCAAGGTTTAGAAACACCTCATGCAAAACCGCCACGCGGAAATCATCACGCATAAATTCATTAATGGCATGAAATGGCAAATACTGTACTTTGTTGTTCTCGGTCATGTTTAGCAGTCCTCGTTTTATTTCGATGCGGTTACTTTGTCGCTCATCTCATCCAGCAGGTTAATTTCATCTGGAGTTAACTTCCAGCCAACTGCCCCGCAATTGTCAGCAGCCTGCCTGGCGTTTTTTGCGCCGGGGATCGGGAAAGT
>CALCNO010000109.1 GCA_937897615.1 uncultured Anaerolineaceae bacterium | reverse complement strand
TCGCCAGCGGAGTGGCTCGAATACCCGTAGGGGGTACAAGTCCACCCCCGCTACCTGAAAAAGACACTCGAAAGAGTGTCTTTTCTTACGGGCATCTATTCGTCAACCTCAATGCGCTCCACCACGACCTGCGAGCCGTTGTAATCAGGCACGTTGCTGAGCAATGTGCCGTAAAGATGAACCACCTTGCCGCTGTCACGCAGCGCTTCGATCTGCGCCTGCACATCAGCATTCCTGGAATCGATGCCAAAGTAGATCGGTTCGCCCAGGTCCTGCCGCTCGAAATAATCGTCGTACTGAGCGCCGGCATCTGTGCTCTTGATGACCCCCCACCAGTCTGAGAATGCCTCTGATGTGCCCGGTTGCATGTAGCCGCCGTTGGCATCTATGGTTGACTCAATGGCTGGCGTAAGTTTTGGGTTGTCCAGCACAGCCGGGCCGCATTCACCGCGGAAATAAGCCCATTCGTCGCAGGTGCTGCCGTCCGGGAAGATGCAGACGCCAGACTGGCTGCCGTCGGCGGCAGTTTGAATTTCTAGTCTGTTGCCATTCTGCTCACAATATACGGATGCCGGATTGGCAATCTGCGGTTCGCTTGTCGGCACCACCTCTGCAGGCTTGCAGGCCGTTAAGCAGCCAACTGCGGTCATAATCACAACAACCAGGATTTTATTACTTTTCATTTTTCCCTCCGAAAAACGGATTCACTATCTGGATACTCCCTAAACGAACTGCCCGGGCAGTTCGTTCCTGCATTTACTTAAGGATTTGTTAATCTTTGCGAGCTTGACCGCAACAAATTGAAAGGCTGTTTTCACCAAGATTCATTCAATAAATATCATTGCACAGGATATTTCTGCACAACGGTGATGCCCAGTGAGATCAAATAACACAAGGTGATGAACACGAAGGCGGCGAACATCCCGTATTGAAGAACCGGGTTGATCGACCCCTGCGGGTAAACAAGCTGCATTCCCACCCGTGTCAACCACAAAACACAGGTGGCCGCATGCAACACCATGATCGAGTAATGATTGGCATTGCCGCCCCAGATGAACAGAAGGTTTAGCGCCCCAAACAGAACCAGCGACAGGGAAAAGAACACATTGATCGCCCGTACCGCAACAATCAATTCCGTGGCGCCGGGGTCTATGTAGGAATACCACTTCCACGCGGCGGGGACAAAAAAATGCCATATCCCAAAGCCGATCGAAGCGACGCTGCCAATGGTTGTTAAGACCTTCATAAGAGTTTGCAAATTCCGCCTCCCAATCAGTGGTTCTTTAGATCCATTTCAACGCATACCAAACGGTGACGCCGTTGAAGACCATGCTGGCCGCCAGCAGGAATTTATCAAACAACGGTGGGTAAGTGGGCAGGCCAATCAGGTTAAACAGGAAAAAGAAGGCAGCCACAATGATGTTTGCCCACCGGCAGACAGGCTGAGGCAGCACCAGGGTCAGAAAAAGCATCAGGATGGGGGCCAGCATCAAAACCGCGATCCCCAGCCAAACGAACTGGTTTAAATTCATCTGGGCCAATGCTTTGGCTTTTTCTTCACCATAATAGATACGTAAAACATCGCCATAAAGATAGATGAGCGTCACGGCCACCCACGTTGCGGAAAGGATTATCCTTTTATCCATTTCATTCCTCCTGTGCGGAAATTGCGATAACCACCTTGCCGCGGGCGTGCTCTTTTTCAAAATAGCGGAAAGCATCGGCAGCCCTGTTCAATGGGTAAATGGCGTCGATCACTGGCACCACCTTCCCAGTTTCGAGGAGCTGCCTTAAGAAGGCCAGGTCCTGCTGGTTCTGCACAATCGATAAGGTGTGTACTTTCCGGTTGTCGGTCTTTGAAAGCCGGTGTTGCTGGCTTGCTGCCTGGATCAACTGGCGCATGGAGCCGCCTGCAACGACATAGCTGCCTCCAGGTTTTAAGACGCTCAGATAATCGGATATCGGGCGGTAGCCGTTCACGCTCAGGATCAGGTCGTATTGCCATCCGTTTTGGGTGAAGTCTTCCGCCTTGTAGTCAATGACACGATCTGCGCCCAGAGTATGCACCAATTCCAGATTTCGTTTACTGCATACTGCGGTCACTTCTGCCCCCAGCGCTTTGGCGATCTGCACGGCATAAGTGCCCACGCCGCCTGAGGCACCATAGATCAGCACCTTTTGCCCGGGTAAAAGGTTTCCCTTGTCGCGCAGGCCCTGCAAGGCGGTCACCGCAGCCAGCGGGACGGCAGCCGCCTGTTCGAACTTCAGATTGGCGGGCTTCAGGGAGACCAGTGTTTCACTTGCGCACATGTACTCTGCCAGGGTGCCGCGCCCGGTAGTGCTGGGCATGTACCCAAAAACTTCATCGCCCGCTTTGTACTGCCTGGCGTTCTGCCCAACCGCCTCAATGACGCCGGCAAAATCAGCCCCCAGTATCTTGATCTTAGGGCGGAAGAACCCTCCCGGCATCAAGCGCATGACAATTGGATTTGCCCGGAGCAAGCGAAGATCACGCGAATTGAGGGCGGCAGCATGAATCCTTATCAGCACCTCACCCTCTTGCGGAGCGGGTTTTTCCACCTCCCGGAGCTGAAGTACATTTGGTGAACCATACCTGAGGCAGATGATTGCTTTCATGGCTGAACCTTTCTGTTGGGCTTGTCAAATAAATACCCAATCGTCAATCCAAGGGTCAGGAACCTGGGAGTATTCATTCCTGTATCGAGCAGAAGATAGGTGGAAGCATGGGACGGGTCTTCAATGGCTGAGAGGACTTCGATAACGGCCATTGCTCCAAAGCTGAGGGCCAACGCCTTGAGGAGAGGATTCTTGCCGGGGAGTCTTTCAAAGAAACGCAGCAGAAAAAAACTGACGCCGAGTGCGATCACCAGCCCTCCCGCCAGTGCTTCAACCAGGGCTACAGGCAGAGAAGCAAACGAGAACGCGGCTTGATACGACGCAGCAATGGGCGAAACTGCCATCAGGAGATCGGTAACCCAGAAGGCCGCACCTCCCGCGACTGCTAACTTCAGTAGTTTCTTTGCGAACTCTCGGGGTGACCCCGGTTTGCTGAAACCTGCGACCCTGGTTTGCATGACACTTCCCTCATTCCAACCCGGCATGCCCGGTTGGAAGCACGCTTGATTGGGCTTCCCTGTGCTGCCTCTGATACATATACCCAATCGCGATGCCCAGGGCAGTGATACGGATCACATTGATTACCGTACTGATGATGAAATAGCGGAGGACGTTATTTGTCGCCAGGAAGCTGGATGGCCCGCCGAGCACGATCGTCACAATGACCAGCACAAGCGAACTGAGCAGCACTGATTTGAGGATCGAGCCTTTAGCCGGGATTCTGTTATAAAAACGCAGCAGCGCAAGACTGACCCACAACCCGATGATCAAGCCGCCGATCAGGGATTCGAGCAGCATTGGATAATAAGAGATCGACATGGCAGCCCGGTACTCCGCGGCGATGGCTGTGCGCGAGATCGCGAAGTTAGCCAGCCAGAATGCCAGCCCTCCCACCAGGGCCAGCACCAACGCCTTTTTCCAGATACCTTTTGAAATTTTCATCTCTTTTCCTTATTCCGCATTCACTGTTAACTGCGGCTTGACCGACTTGATGGCAAGCCACAAAGCCAGGGAAACTTCAGCAATGAAGCTGGTCACCAGGCAGGGATACGCGATGACCGCGAGGTTGGGGAGGATCAACCGCTGGCAGACATACACGAATTGGCAGATGCCGTCTGCGATCAGCAGCATCCCGAGAACCTTTGGAAGGAACCTGGATTTAAGAACCAGGTAACCAAGCGGAAAGAGCCAGACCCCGTAAGGCACCTGGGCGATAACGACCCCGGTTTTATATACACCGAAGAAGAACACCGCCAGCGCCTGCAATTGATCCGACTGAAAGGCTTTGATGGCTTCTGTTCCGTTCAAGAGTATCAGGCTGGCAAACAGGCACAGTGAGCTGAACAGCCAGACCGCAAAACCGGCAACATTGAATAACAGGAAAAGCAACGCCAGGTCTTTGTTCACGGGCTTTAGCAGCACATATAAAGCCCAGGCTGCCAGCAGGAAGAAAGCCACTGAGAAGAGGTTGATGACAAAACCGATGCGGAATTGCGAGGCATGGGTCAGGATGTGCTCAATTGTCACCGGTGCTTCTACGAACACGAACTTCCCGAACAGGTTGGCTACGACCGAGGTAACTATGTAAAACAGGTACAGCAAACCGGCGGTTCTGGCGACCTTATTGATTGAATTCATTTTTTCTCCTTGTTCGAAATCGATAAGTCTAAATTATCTGGCCGGCCCGGGCAAACCGAGATCAGTGTCAACCCCAGGTCGCGTATTTTTTTCAACAGCCCGTGCAGAGCGGCCTGGTCAATGACCGTGCCGGATAGCAGGGTGTTGCCGTCTTCTTCGAGCGTGATCGCCATTTCTCCAAACCAGTCTGCCCATTGGCTGTCCAGTTGCCCCTGAATTCTGATCCTGTAAATGGCTGGCTGGCTTGATTCAGGCTGAGGTTTATTCGTCATTTGGGTGCGTCCTTGCTAAAGATAAATTTTTGTTGCCATTCTGTTGCAACGCTACTATACCCGCGCGCGTGGGTGACAGATAGACACTTTGGTGTGGGGGAAAGTGTTGTTTTGAGGGAAAGGTGCAGCCTGCTGATGACAATCATTTTGTTAACAAAATCCATTACTCTTTTGAGGGGTCATGTTCTTACAAAAAAGAACCGCCCTCAAACCCCAGGGGTTGAGAGCGGTTCAATTAATTCTTAATAGGCGAATTTAAGCGTTAGAGGTAGCGCTTGTTTTCTGCGGCTTGCTGCGCAGCAGCACTATCCCCAGCCAGATGAACCAGGCGATCTGGCCTAAGCCAAAAACGGAAACGAAAGTATTCAGGGCGGGGATGATGGTGAGGATGCCTACCGTACCCACCAGCAGACCAAGGATGCTCAAGGCCCTGGGAAGCCCACCAGCCCGCAGCGCGGCCAGGCTAACCAGCAGGGTCATCAAGCCGCCGAGGATCTCGCCATTGGCATTACCCAACCCATTCGTCACAGTTTCGATACTCTGCCAGGTTAAAGAAGCCTGAACTGGGTCCTTCGCATAAAGCGGGATGATCGCAGCCAGCCCGGCATTCGCGACCATGCCGCTGGCGATCAGTGACCCCGCCCAGACGATCCCGATGGCAGCGGCGATCTGCATCAGCGCGGGTGCGCCGGATTTTAAGCGGTCGTACAGCGCCAGCGACAGGCCGATCAGGAAGAAACCGAAGAACACATACATCAGCAGGTTGGTCGCAAAAACGACCGCCTGGTTGGCGACATTGACAGCGACCTTTTGGGTTAGATCAGTGATGTTCATGTAATCAAGAACAACGATGAAGATCAATATCCCTGTCAGATGTGCAAAAGCCATGTAGAGTGCAGCAATTCCACCAAATTTCTGAATGTTTTTCATCTTAGTATCCTTTTTGAATGTATTTTTGTTTATAGAAAAATCAGGGTTTTGAAACGCGTGCGTGGCGCCTCAGGGATGATGTAATCGCATAGACAGCGAGACCGATTGCGGCCAGGATAAATGACCAAAGCGCAACTGGCCCGATGATCTGTTGCAGCGCGTAGAAATCGCCGCGATCACCGGAAAGGAAGGCAATTGGCTCAAATACGAAGTCGCAAGCAGGCCTGAGGCATAGAAGGTGGTTCCGGTAAATGCCTGTACAAAAATCAATACGTTTTCTCCTCCTCACTCCTTTGCCAGACCGGCAGGGTCTTTCTCCATACTCCAGCCCGGTCGAGAAGATTTTGCTTAATGATTGAAGATATCCACTTTCTCTGAAAGACCAGGTGGACGACGTTCCCCATCAACCAGCAGAGCGCAAGAACCACATGCAAGCGGGGAAAAAAAGTTCACCATTGCAACTGCTTTTGGTTGGTTTCCAAACCCGTGATTTTTGGCTCCTGCCTGTTGCAGCGCTACTATACCCGCACCAGAGCGCCATAACTAGACACTTTGGTGTGAGAGAAGGTGTTGATTTGAATTATTGAAAGGAGAAGAAGAGGAAGGGGAGTTAGATCAAACCCAGCTCGCGCGCGCGGGCAATGGCTTCGGTGCGGCGGTTTACCTGCAGTTTTTCAAAGATACGCCGGTTATGCCCTTTGACGGTGTCCAGCGCCAGAAATAGCTTTTTACCGATCTCCTGGTTGGAGAGCCCCTGGCTGATGAGCTGCAATACTTCCAGTTCACGGGCGCTCAAGGATTCGACCAAACCAGAGCGCGCCTCTGGCGATTGGGAGGCCTGCGCTTCCACAGGGGATGCAAAGGCGGCCAGGATTTTCTCCACATAAGCTATCAACGGGCGATCTTGCTCCTCAAAATGCTGGTCCGTCCAGCATTTAAAATCCTGCAGCATAAGGCGCATCGGTTCGCCTGCATCTACGAAGAGGCGGATGAATCCTCCGGGTTCGGCCATTATGAGCGATTCCTTGAGAGCCTGCTGCGCCGCTTCTTTTTCACCCCGGGCATACAGGGCAAGCGCCTGCAGCACAACCGTCACTAGCAACTGATCTTCAAGATTTTTCTCTTCCATTTTCTGGCGATGCGGCACGATGATGTCAAGCGCAGCAGAGGGATGCCCCTGGGCAATGAGTATCTCGGCGCGGACAAGCCAGCGATCCGCATCTTGAACCAGTTGTGCAGCGGTATCTACATCGCCGTTGTAGAGGCAGAGGAAAGCCCGGGCAGCGGCAATATCCGGAAAACGAACTGTGTAATCATATTGGCGTGCATGTTGTTCTGCCTGAATTAAATAACGATCCGCGCTCTCTGGATTCCGCCGGATGATTGCCAGCCTTGAGAGGAACAACTCACTCGAGATCAACCTGTCAATCACCTGTTCGCAAAGGCGCGCCAGTTGATGGCTCTGCTCTGCGTATTCTTCGGCCCTCTCCAGGTCATTCCAGTTGTAGTAAATCCGCGCCAGGCCAATGTATGCGAGAGTGGCAAGCGGAGGAGGATCCTCCCCGACCATCTTTAGCACCTTCTGGTAAGTCTCAAACGCCTGGGGGAGCTGGTTTCTCAATTCGTGAATCTGCCCCAGGCGGATCGTTGCCGTTACAACACCCTCATTGTATCCAGCGGTTTGGGCGAGAGATAGTGCTTTCTTATAGGCTACTTCTGCTGCGATCCGGTCTCCCAGTAAATAACGGGCAAATCCAGTGTAGAGGGTAACTTCAGCTCGGTAAACTATGTTCTTGGGATGCAGAAACTCCATCGCGCGTTGCGCGTGTACAAGGGTGGCTTCGGTCTGGTAGCGGGTTGCGGCAAGCGCAGCCCTTGCGTACGCAATTTTCCCTACCAGGTTTCGCGTCCATTCGTCCATCTCTGCATCAGGTGCGGTTTTGGATGCCAGCGCGGCTTCGGTTGCCTGGAGTTTCTCTTCGACACCGATTGTCTGGTAGTTGGCGATCAACATCGCCGCCTGCTTCCACCACAGGGAGGGCTTTGAATTCAACACGCTCACGGGCAACGATTCCAGCCAGTTCAACACGATCACTGGCACGCCGGGATGATTGATCGGCATCTGCTTGTGTTCCATCAGTCTTTCAGCGCGCTCAATATCATTGGCTGCTGCCGCATGCTTAAAGGCGTCAAGGATCAGCCCATTCTTTTCATACCATTCGCTGGCCCGCATGTGCAGGCTGGCGATTCCCTCAGCGGTAAGGTTTTGCTCCAGGCGCTTGCGCAAAAGATCGCCAAAGAGATGATGATAGCGGTACCAGCAGCGATCGCTATCCAGGGGAACAATGAAGAGGTTGGCGCGCTCAAGATATTCCAGGGTTTGCTGCCCGGATGTGTAATTGCCAGATAAAAGGGCATCACACAGCGGCCCGCACAGGCGGCCAAGGATGGAAGTGCGCAGCAGAAACGCCTGAACCTCTTCCGTCTGGCGTTCCAGCACTTCTTCCATCAGGTAATCCAACACAAAACGATGGCTGCCGGTGAAGGAACGAATGAAATCACCGGTTTCAAGTAACCCGCGCATGGACAGGGCTGCCATTTGCAGCCCGGCGATCCAGCCCTCCGTGCGGGTTTCCAGTGCGCCAACGTCTTCAGGGGAGAGGCTCAGGCCCATCACCTGGTTGAGGAAATCGGCGGCTTCTGCGGGAGAAAAACGGAGATCCGCAGCGCGCAGCTCGGTCAATTGGCCCCTGGCGCGCAGGCGGGCAAGGGGCAGGGAGGGGTCTTCCCGCGAAGCGATGAGGAGATGCATTTGCGGCGGCAGGTGCTCGAGCAGGAAACCAACCGCCTGGTCGACCTGTTTGGATTCCACCGAATGGTAATCATCGAGGACTATAATGAAATTGTCGGGGATGGAGGTGATTTCGTTTATCAGATCCGTTAAGACCGCTTCAAGCTGAGGCGGTTCGCGCGATTGGAGTGCCGCCAGCAGCCTCTCACCGATACCTGGCTTGACCAACTGCAATGCCATCACCAGGTAAGACAGGAAGCGTGCCGGATTGGTATCCCCTTCGTCCAGCGACAACCATCCCACCGGTCGGCCGCAGCCAGCGATCCACTCGCTGACCAGTGTCGTCTTGCCAAACCCGGCAGGCGCGGAGATGAGGGTCAACTTGCGGCCTGCTGCTAACCCCTCATTCAGGCGCGCAATCAGGCCCGCACGCGGGACTATGGCCTTCCTGACCGGAGGAATGTAGAGTTTCGTGAGGAGCAGGGAATCAGGCATTCTGAGACAGATTATACATCGCACCGTTGCAGGGGAGTAAAACCAAGAACCGGTTAAGGAATTGGCGAAGCCATGCAAGAGGACACATTGCGCCCAGCGCATAGCCACTGCTGCGAGCCAGGTTAATAAGAACTAACGCTTGTTACCAGGTTCTCGCCGGAGCAGGGTTCGGTTACCCCCTGGCGTTGAAGTCAATCTCATACCTTTTGCCGTGATCAAAAAGGAGGCCATCCGTCAAACGGATACGTAGAATGATCGTATTCGGGTCGCTCTCATCTACGTGCCCATTGGAATACCATTCTGAGAACGCTTCCCGGAGCTTTGTTGCCAGTTCCTTGTTTCGCTCGTCACGAACGTGCCCGATATTTTCGCCAACGCCATGTGCTGTAAACCATTCACCGCAGATCGCCACCGTTGAATTTGTTTCTATCTGTTTCATCTTGTTTGAAAGCGCGTAGGTGATCGTGTAAAATGCACCATTCTTGTAATAACCGTTGACAATGCGCACAGCAGGGCGGTCATTATCAATGGTTGCCAGCGAAATGAGCGTATCATGCCCGAATCGCTCCTCCATGATTTCAAGTGCTTTTACAAGTTCATCGTTTTGCATGTTTTTCATCTTTTCTGCCCGCATAGCCTATTCGCAGGGGAGATGCCCAATCGCCCGTAAAGCCTAAAACATCTCTTTGTGGCACCATCCCATGCAGGCCTCGTTCCCACCCCTTGTGCTTTATTCGCATGAAGGTAGGGCATACAGCTCTTCAAAGGTCATGCCAAACCTGTCGATGAAATATTGCTCCATTAGCTCGATGGAATGCAGGTAAACATCCTCTATCGCAGGGTCGTTATATGCGTTGATAAAGTATTCTTCCACGGTCATGTCGTTGTTGCTGCTCCAGCCGTCGCTATGCTCGTTTGTGTCGCGGAATAGCTCAAAACTGGCACCACCCTGGCTGTTATCGTCTATTCCTGCAACAAACTTCTTTTCGGCCATGCTGTAAGTGATAACAATGCGGTACTCGTCACTTAGAGGTGTAAAGAACCGGACGTCATACTCCTTCTCACCCCATTCCGGACGGTGGATTTCGATGTTATAGACATCTTCTCCACGTTGCTCATACAGGCAGACTGCGTTGGCTCTGTCCGGGAAAAAGCCCAGGTTCTTGAGGGTTGGCGGCTCAAACCGCATGGCAAACAGCTTTTCGGGGGTCATGTGGAAGGTGTTCTTGATGGCAGCGTTATAGAAACGGATAGGGGCAAGCAGCACATCCTCGCCTTCCACGACCTCCATTGCTGCGCGGATCATTTGCTCCGCATTGGGGCGGTCTTCCGGGCTAATGCTAAAGCTGCCGTCGGCCGGGTCGTAAATGTAGTTCACTTGTGGCTGCCCTTCTTTATCCATTTGGCAGACGTAGACCTTGTGAATGCCATAATAACCAACCGATGTTTTATATTCACCATTCAAGTACATGGACATGCGAATGATATTCTGATTATCCTCTCTTGAAGGCGTGCCCCATGCTTCATGGGTGATGGTAAAGGAGGCATCCTCGCTATCAAAGTATGCCTCGTGGCTGTTCGTGTCCATCGTGAAGCCCAGGTCTACCAGCGCGGAGGGGAGGATAAAGTCTTTTTTCGTGAGGGCAGGGTAGATGTTCTCGAGGGGCGAAAGGTCATCCACGGGGGCGTTGGCCAGGTAAAGGGTGTTCAGGTTGGCCAGCCCGGACAGCGGGGAGAGATCGGTGATGGTCGAATTGTCGAGCAGGAGGACTTGCAAATTGACCAGGTTGGCAAGGGCGCTGTAATCCTGCGCCTGGCTGCCGGAGAGGATCAAGAGCTTGAGACCGGTCAGCCCGGCGAGGGGGGTAAGGTCGTTGACCGGGTTGCCGGCCAGAGAAAGGAAAGTGAGTTTGGTCAGCCCCTGCAAAGCGGAAATGTCGGTGATGGCTTGCCCCGACAGGTCGAGGCTTTCGAGGTTGGTGAAGGCTTCCAGTCCGCCGAGGTCCTGAATGGGTGTGCTCTGCGGCAGGTACTGCGACCATGCGGTGCTGAAATCCAGGCGCGTGACCGCTTGAATACTTGCCCGGGTGATGTTGCCATCCGGCTTGCCCAGCGTGCCGCGTATTGCTGCCTCCAACACTGGATCGGCAAACTTGACGACAGCGGGCGCAGGCGTCGCCACAGCCGTGGGGGTTGTGGTCACGGCAGATGGGCTACAGGCGGCAAGCCCAAGGGTTACCAGAACAGCCAGCAGCATGTTCCGGATTTTTTTGTACTCGGTTGCAAAGAGGGGATTCATGTGGTTTACCTTTTGTTTGGATTTGGAATGGCTTCCAGCCGGTATTTACAGGCGGGGGCACAACGTTCATTCTTCTATAACCAGTGCAGTTGATGATCTGATTTTATCAGCAGAGTGCTAAAATGTTTTACAATCGATTTGTTGGGATCACATTTTGTGAGGAGAATTGGGATGGATTTGGGAATCTATCGCATCAAGGCTGCCAATAATAACGACCCTGATTTTGAAAATAGCTGCCAGACGTTTCTAAACGATATCGGCCAAAGTTCAGGTTTAGGACTCTTCTTGGCCGATGAAGAGACTTTTATTCATCAGCCCATCCATGTTATTTTTGTGGCTTCGGGCGGATCAGAACAGCAGTTTGTGAAGATGCACAATCTAATCAACGGGCCATATTACCTGTTAACCCGGCCATCCCATAACTCGCTGGCCGCCGCCATGGAAATATTGGCGTTTTTGCAGGAAAGGGGGCTACGCGGCGAGATTCTTCATGGCGACAATGAAACCCTGGGAAAGAAACTCCAGCAGATCCTCACGGTTGCATTGGCGAAAGAGCGAATGAAAAGCTACATCCTGGGAACAACCGGGGAATCATCCTGGTTAATTGCCAGCAAAGTTGATCCGCAGGTGTTGGAAAAAAACAGCGGAATGAAATTGATCGATATTCCCTTTGAAGAATTGTTGTCCGAAATAAAGCAAAAGAAATATGCCGAAAACCAGTATACGCAAGAACTCAAGCGCCAGCAATACAACAGCCAGGAGTTGGAGAGCGCTCTGCATGTTTATGGCGCCATGCGGCGCCTGGTTGATCGGTACTCGCTAAAGGGAATCACAATCCGCTGCTTTGATATCCTTCAGCCGGTGTGCATTACCGGCTGTCTTGGCCTCGCCATCCTCAATGCCGAGGGAATCTATGCTGCCTGTGAGGGAGACGGGCGTGCCCTGGTTTCGATGGCCGTTTTAGGTGAATTGACCGGTTTGCCCGTTTTTATGGCCAACCCCGCCAGGCTCTTCCCGGAAAAACGGGAAATCGTTTTTGCCCACTGTACTTTGCCCATGAACATGCCGGAGCAGTACCGGCTGACCACTCATTTTGAGAGCGGGCTGGGCGTTTCCATTGCCGGTGAATTGCCTGAGGATAAATGCACGATTTTTAAGTGCAAAGAAGATTTCAAAGAATATTATGCCCAGAGCGGCCGCATTATGGAGAACCTGAGCGAAGACTGTTTGTGCCGTACCCAGATTCGAATTGGGTTACCAGAGGACCTTTCTTATTTCCTGAAACAACCGATTGCCAACCATCACATGATCTGCATGGGCGATCACAAATCGCTGCTCGACGAGTTCTTTAAATA
>CALCNO010000108.1 GCA_937897615.1 uncultured Anaerolineaceae bacterium | reverse complement strand
TACCAGCCAGGTCTTTCAACTGGCGAACACACTCATAACTTAGTCGAAAAGAACGCACTGGTTTGGTGGGTGAGTTTTTCTTGGGCATTTTGGTCTCCTGTGAATAGTGTTATTTATATAGTAATACAATTGTATTACTTAATCAAGTATCAAATTCCTGAAAAGAGGGTACTTGAAATAAACTATGGTTTTATGGTTAAGTAAAAGTACATCTTGTCTCATAGCAGACAAAATCATCTTTCTCAACGTTGGCTGGTTCCCATATCGTACACGACTGTGCACTTCGTGAGAATAATTTGAACGTTGGCTATTTATGGGGTAATAGGCAAGACCTGCGCTTGCCGGCCTGTAACGAAATGACAGGCGAACACCAGTCCGCAGATGCCAGGCAGGGCGTTTCAGGGTCGCCGGCATCGCGAAGTGCAAAACCCTGTTGTACCCCTAACAGGGCACGCGTACGTCGAGATTATTTCGACGAAAGGCTCAACGGCACATCCGGAAAAATTGTCCTTATTACTAGAAACGGCTGGAAACGCAATCCAAAGCCGTCGGAGGAAGTGTAACTTGTCGTTATCATCCATTTCTAACCAGGTCGATCATGCCCTGGCAAAAGTTACCTGGGATAAAGACCAAATTGCTGAGTACCAGGCCGAGCAGGGGGTAGCTTCAGTCAAAAAGGCGCTGCGACCTGGTGGTGATCCCACGCAGCCACTACCGGTCATCCTGGGCATCAACACACGCCGCACCTATTTTCAAACCGCAACTTTGTTCTTCAAACGCGCTGAGGAAATCACCGATGAGGGTTTGTTGGTCAAATTGCTGGATTCAGATATTATCATGACCACTTTTGAAGAACACTACACCGAGGCCGCACCGGGAACGGTCAACAAGCTGTTGGCCGCGCTGGAAAAGGTTCATCTCGGTTGTGTCAAACTTGGTTGGACTAAAGCACCTTGCCCGATTACTGCTGAACTGCGTGAGTGGGTAAAATCCTTTCGGGACGATAGCGATGTACGAATGGCAAGGTTTGGCTACAAACCTGAAGACGCTGAGAGAGTGATTGCCCATTTGAGGGATAAAAAATCTGTATTCGCGTTGCCAGCGGAACTGGCCTTGCGGTGTGGATTGCGTGAGGATGAAATTGCCGGACTGAAAGGCGAAAATATCGATGGAGAACAAAAGCTTTTGCATATCACTGGCAAAGGAGGTCGTTACCGCCAAGTGCCAATTCCTGACGATTTACTCAGCCACCTGAATCGCTCCAAACAATACCTGTTTACCCCAAGTGCATCCTGGCGGGCCGGCTTTCGGCGAACGGTGCGAGATGCCTCGCGCGCACTCGGAATTGAGATCAGCGGTGTGCATCGGTTGCGGGCTAACTTTGCCCAAAATAAATATCAAGATTGTCTGGCACAAGGTATGAATGAACGAGAAGCCCGCCTCAAAGTGTCTGAATTGCTCGGTCACGCCCGGATCGATGTGACCTATAAGTATGTACCCAAGGGGTATGGATAATACCCGGATTCCACGTCGTCAAATCAGTCAAATTGCAGAATCTGGATTGTTC
>CALCNO010000107.1 GCA_937897615.1 uncultured Anaerolineaceae bacterium | reverse complement strand
TCCACAAGATCTTCACCCCCAAAGAAAAGGTGGAAGAGATCAACGTGGAATGCCGTCGCGCGGGCATCGGCTGCGTGGAATGCAAGAAGTTGATGGCGCAAAACCTCAACGCTTACTTTGCACCCATCCGCGAGAAACGCCAGCACCTGGTGAACGACCCCGACGCCACCTGGGATATGCTGCGCGATGGCGCCAAACGCGCCTCTGCCATTGCGGAGGCCACAATGGTGGAAGTCCGCCAGGCCATTGACCTGCCGGCACATTAGCTCATCCGGCGCCTGGCAACAGGCGCTTTTCTTTATGAGGAGAACCCCATGCGCGCCATCATCCAACGTGTGAACACCAGCCAGGTGATCGTGGAGGGCAAGGCCATTGCCGAGATCGGCAAGGGGATGCTCATCCTGCTGGGCATTGGCCCGGAGGATAACGAGGAAAAATCCACTGCGCTGGCCAAAAAGCTG
Source organism: uncultured Anaerolineaceae bacterium (assembly GCA_937897615.1). GTDB lineage: Bacteria > Chloroflexota > Anaerolineae > Anaerolineales > Anaerolineaceae > UBA6107. Next base: position 1,082 of record CALCNO010000107.1, on the reverse strand, counting down.
GCACAACTGCGCATCTTTGAAGATGAGCAGGAAAAGATGAACCTCTCGCTGCTGGATACCGGGGGCGCGGCGCTGGTGGTCTCTCAATTCACCCTGTTTGCCGATACGCGCAAGGGCAACCGCCCTTCGTTTGTGGGGGCGGCAGCGCCGCAGCTGGCCTCGCCGCTGGTGGATCATTTTGCGGGGGAATTGCGCAAGCTGGGTGTGCCCACCCAGTGCGGTGAGTTCGGCGCGCACATGCTGGTGAATTTACAGAACGACGGCCCGGTTACGATCTGGATGGAGATGTAGGCAAGCTCAACTGCCAGCACCAGGCGTCCACCTGGATGGCACCGGCGCCTGCCTGGAGCGCCTGCTCGATCTGCAAGACCGAGAAAGTACCGCTGCCGGCGATGAGCGGGAAGCCCAGTTCGCGGGCTGCGGCCAGCTTCTCCAGTAAGAGCGGGAAGAGCGCCGGTCCGTACAACCGCCCGTTGACAGTGGCGTTGTGGTGAACCACACAGCCACGCGGGGCGGACAACACCACCCCGGCAACGGTGTACAGGCGCAGCAGGTCACTCCACTGTTCCCACGGCGATAAGAACGGCACGCAGGCGTACACCGGCAGCTCGCCCAATGAGGCTTGCAGCAGCTCTTCCACCAGCGCAGGCGCGGGGTCAGCCGGGAACTCGATCTCCACAGCGCCAATGTTTTCCAATTCTTCCACTGCGCGCACCATTTTCTCGCACTCGTAACCGCTTTTGGGCAGCAGATGCGGCCATACGGGCATTTCCAGCCCGGCCCACTTACCGGCATACTGGCGCAGGGTTTTGGCATAGCCCTCGTTGGGCAGGCCGCTATGCAACAGGAAGCCGCCCGGCGTTTCTACCAGGCAGCGATCCGCGGCCGGTTTGCGTGCGTGGTAACTGATGGGCGGCGTGACAAAAGCCCCCGGCGATTTCTCCGGCACGGGGTACTGCCCCGGCGTGTAGCCGAGGAACCCGGCGGCGTTGAGGTAAGGCGAGGTTGCCCCCGGCAGCAGGGCGGTTGCTTCACTCATACTGCAACTCCCCCAGGCGGAAGACCGGCCCATCTTTGCAGGC
>CALCNO010000106.1 GCA_937897615.1 uncultured Anaerolineaceae bacterium | reverse complement strand
TGGCCACAACGATCATGGCGATGGTGTGGTAGAGGATCACCAGGCGGCCTTCGCGCTCGGCTTCCACAAGGTCGATGGAAAATGCCCTTACCACAACATCTTTGATGCCCCAGTCGGCCATTGGGCCGGAGAGCATGCCAAAGAATGCGGAGATGATCGCCGCAAAGGCGATCCCGACCAGAATTAATCCTTTGGTTGACTTGAAGAGAAAAGTGAACCTTTGCTGAATCCAATGCATATTTTTCTCCTGAATGGGTGGTTACTATTAAGAGAATAGCAAAATGCGTTGGATTTGTCTGTGACTTATGTCAAGTCAGGGAGGTTTAATGGTCTATCTGCGCAAGGTCTTGCAACCAGGCGGCGTCTAGCACTTCGATCCGTTGACGGGTACAGTGAACCACCTGGTTGTTCTTGAAGGAATTTAATGCACGACTCACCACTTCGGGTGAGGTTACCACGCGTGCGGCAATTTCCCGGATAGGGTGCTGGCTGCGAAGGATGATCTCGCTTCCATCGTTGCTGGCTTCCAGCAGGTACTTTGCCAGGCGGGCGGGGATACTGCGGAATGAGAGATCCACATAATGCCCGATGAGCAGGCGGTTGCGCTTGGCCAGTACGCTCAACATGCCCATACATACCGGAGGGTTATTTGTTAACAGGCGACGGAACTTTTCGCAGTTGATGTGCCAAAGGAGCGAATCTTTGGTGATTAATGCCGAAACCGGGTTGGGGCCGCCATCCAGCACTGGCACTTCATTAAACATTGTGATAGGAGTAACGGTGTTAAGGATGGTTTCCTGCCCATCCGGACCGGTTTTAAGCAGGTTCACCTGCCCTTGCACCAGCACATACATTCCGGCGCAATTTTCGTTTTCCAGGAACAGGTATTCTCCTGCTTTGGCGCGCTGCACTGAGCCGGAAGTGACAATTTCGATCAGATCTCCCGAGGAAAGGTGGGAAAAATAGGTCACTTTTTGCAGTTTTTCTACCAGGTGGCTGATCTCATCCATATAAAAGATTATACATGAGGGGGCTTTTAAGTTTTTATGGTTTAATTGGCCTATGACAAACCCACACTACCAGCAATTTCTCTCAAAATACCCGGAATACGCCGGCACTGCCTCGCTGGATGACCTGCGCCGTGAAGATTATGCCCGCCTGGATGCCAACCACGAGGTCTACCTGGATTACACCGGTGGCGGCCTGTATGCCGAATCACAGGTAAGGCAGCATCAGCAATTGCTGCTCTCCCGTGTCTTTGGCAACCCGCACTCCACCAATCCCACCTCGCTGGCTTCAACAGAATTGGTGGAGTCCACGCGCCAGGCCGTGCTGCGCTTCTTTAACGCCTCGCCGGAGGAGTACGTGGTGATCTTCACCGCCAATGCCAGCGGCGCGCTCAAACTGGTGGGAGAGTCTTACCCCTTTGGCGCAGGTTGCCATTACCTGCTCACCTTTGATAACCACAATTCGGTCAACGGTATCCGCGAATATGCTGTGGCAAAAGGCGCTTCGGTTACCTACGTGCCGGTCTTGCCGCCGCGTATGCGCATGGATGAGGAAAAACTGGAAAGCTTGCTGCAAATGGGCAAAGCGCAGTGCAACAACCTGTTTGCCTACCCGGCGCAATCCAACTTTTCAGCAGTGCAGCATTCTTTGGAGTGGGTGGAGAAAGCCCACGCTCTGGGGTGGGATGTGCTGTTGGATGCCGCGGCTTTTGTGCCCACCAACCGCCTTGACCTGAGCCAGATTCACCCGGACTTTGTTCCTGTTTCTTTCTACAAGATTTTTGGCTATCCCACCGGCATCGGCGCGCTGATTGCGCGGCGCCAGACGCTCAAAAAGTTGCAACGGCCGTGGTTTGCCGGCGGCACGATCACGGTGGCTTCCGTCCAACCGGAGCGCCATTATCTGGCGGAAGCCCCGGCGGCCTTTGAGGATGGCACGCTGGATTATCTGAACATCCCGGCAATTGAGATCGGCCTTCGTCACATTGAGCGCGTTGGTTACGAAAAGATTCACGAGCGGGTGCGCTGCCTGACCGGCTGGCTGCTGGACAACCTGGTGGAGATCAAACATGCCAACGGCAAGCCGCTGGTCAAAATTTACGGCCCGGTAACTACCGAGCAGCGCGGCGGGGCAATTGCCCTCAATTTTGTGGACCCCTACGGCAACGTCATTGACCATCGCTCCATTGAGCAGAATGCAAATAAAAAGGAGATCTCGCTGCGGACGGGATGTTTCTGCAACCCTGGCGCGGGTGAGCTGGCGCTGGGCATTTCTTCCAGTGAGCTGACCTCCTGTTTCAACCACCCCGAACACGACCAGCGCCTCACCTACGATGAGTTCCGCCT
>CALCNO010000105.1 GCA_937897615.1 uncultured Anaerolineaceae bacterium | reverse complement strand
CTTCCGTTTAGCTTCCCCACAGCTTGGCGAATCGGTGTGCGTCATCGGCCTGGGGCTGCTGGGGCTACTGGCAGTGCAAATTGCAGGGGCAGCCGGGTGCGAGGTATTTGGCATCGATCTGGATGCCAAACGTGTGGCACTGGCCGCCAGCCTGGGATACAATGCTGTTGCCCGGCAAGGCTGCGAAGCCGCAGCCAGTGCCTTTACCGCCGGGCGCGGTTTTGACCACATCCTCATCTGCGCCGATACGCGCAGCAACGATCCCGTCGAACTGGCAGGCATGCTGGCACGCGACCGCGGCACAGTGATTGCCATTGGCGCCTTTGGCATGGAACTGCCGCGCAAGCCCTATTACGAAAAAGAACTCACCTTCAAAGTATCGCGCTCCTACGGGCCGGGGCGTTACGACCCTGCTTATGAAGAAGGCGGGCACGATTACCCACAAGGATACGTGCGCTGGACGGAAGGTCGCAACATCCAAGCATTTGTGGAGCTGCTGGCACAGGACAAGGTGAACGTCAAACCCCTCATCACACATCGCTTTCCCGTCAGCCAGGCTGAGAAAGCCTACGAGCTGATCACCGGCAAGACCGGCGAGCCTTTCCTGGGCGTATTACTCACTTATCCAGAATCGCAACCGGCAGCCCAGCCGCGAAAGGTTACCTTCCAGCAAAGTAGTCATGCCAACGCCAAAACCAGCGTGGGCGTCCTAGGTGCCGGCAATTACGCCCAGGCAGTTTTTCTCCCGGCTGTCAAAAAGACCGGCGGCGCCACTCTGACCGGTATTGCTTCTGCCAGCGGGTTAAGTGCCACCCATGCTGCTAAAAAATTCGGCTTTACCTTTGCCTCCTCGGATGAGAATGAAATCCTCAACAGCGCCGAAATCAACACGGTTGTCATCCTCACTCGCCACCAGCAACATGCACGCCAGGTGATCAGTGCACTGCAAAATGGAAAACACGTTTACTGCGAAAAGCCTCTGGCGATCACAGATGAAGAACTGCGCAAGGTCGAAGAGGCGCTGGTAGCACAACCCAAAGGACTGCTCACGGTGGGATTCAACCGCCGTTTTGCTCCGTTCGCCATCAAGCTAAAGGAATTCCTCCAGCGCAACCCGGCACCAATGGCGATCCATTACCGCGTCAATGCCGGTGCCCTCCCAGCCAATCACTGGACACAAGATCCCAACCAGGGCGGTGGGCGCATCATCGGCGAAGGCTGCCATTTTATTGACTTTTGCACCTTCCTCACCGGGCAGTCGCCCACCAGCGTGAGGATGGAATGCCTGCCACCGCTGGGGCAGGCTCCACAAGACTCCTGCGTCATTTCGCTCACCTATCCTGATGGCTCGCTGGCCACAATCCATTACCTGGCCAATGGCAACAAGAACTTCCCCAAAGAACGCGTGGAAGTGTTGAGCGCCGGGCGTGTTGGTGTGCTGGACGACTTCCGCACGTTGGAACTTGTGCAGGAATCCACCAGCACCAGGCTGCATGCACGCCTTGCACAGGATAAAGGCCACCGTGCCTCCTGGGCGAATTTCCTTCAGGCCATCACCACCGGAAAAGCCCCCCCCATTCCGTATGAGCAGTTACTTGCCGTCACCCGTGCCAGTTTTGCCGCAGTACAGTCTGCCAGCAGCGGGCAAACGATCACCGTCGGCCAGTAACCGCAGGAACCAACCGATTGAACGCCCTGCAAAAAACAACCCTGCTGCTAAGTGAAATTGGGCCTCGCTCATTGGGGCACTATGCCATTTACGCAGCGGAGAAAAAACTGGGGTGCTTTAGTTCAAAACGACTCCAATCATCGCCGCAATATCAAAAAAGTTTTGATATTTCTGCACTCTCATTCCCGGAATTGCTGTCCTTCCACCAGTCACCGCAGTTTACGGTCACGCCCATCGGCTCTGTTGATGAAATTCTCCAGCAACGCTTCCGCCCGTTTGGCGGTCCTATGGCGGCCCTCGAATTTGCCCTCCCATTGCCATTGCTGGACTGGACGAGCTACAGCGATACGGTGAACGAGCAGGACATCAAATGGCTATGGGAACCGGCGCGCTTCTGCTGGCTGCTGCCGCTGCTCCACACTTTTACCATCAGCCGGAAGGAAAAGTATCTGCAATTCTTCTGGAAACGCTTTGCTGAATTCAACACGGCCAACCCGGCATACCTGGGCCCTAACTGGGTCTCTGCACAGGAAGTTGCCCTGCGAGCGCTCAACTGGCTAATGGCTTATCCTACATTGTCCGCCAACAGCACGCCGGCGCAAATGCGGGGATTAGTGCAATCGCTCTGGCAGCATTTGCTGCGCCTGCCGCCAACCATTGCCTATGCGAAGTCGCAGAATAACAACCACCTCCTCAGTGAAGCCCTGGGGCTGTACCTGCTGGGCGCTTTCTTTTCCGACCAATCTTCCCGGGCAACAAAATGGAAAACCCGTGGACAGGCTTTGTTTGAAAAAACGCTGCTGGCGCAGATCGCCCCTGATGGCACGTACTGCCAGCACAGCAGCAATTACCATCGCATGATGCTGCACCTGGCGCTGATCTATGACGCTTACCAACGGCATAACAACCGTAAGTTCCCCGCACAGGTGCGCGAACGACTGGCGCAGGCCAGCCGATGGCTGCAAGAACATTGCGATCCCATCAGCGGGCAGGCAGCGAACCTGGGGCACAACGACGGCACACTGCTGTTGCCCTTTGGCTGCCAGGAATATGCGGATTACCGCCCCACCCTACAAGCCGCCAGCCTGGCCTTCTGTGGCGAGGCAGCTTTGCCCGCCGGTCCGTGGGATGAGCTGGCACAAGTTCTAAATCTCCCCACTGGGAATATGCCCAAAAAGGAATTGCCCTTTTACACCGGCACACAGCGCAGCGGCAGCACAACCCTGTGGGGCAGCCTGCGTGCGGTTCATTTCAACGGGCGCCCCGGCCATGCAGACCAACTCCATGTAGACCTGTGGTGGCAGGGACAGAACATCGCCCGGGACGCCGGAACGTACGCCTACAATGCTGCGCCTCCCTGGCAAAATGCCCTCATGGCGACACGCGTGCATAACACCGTCACAATCGATGGGCACAACCAGATGCTGCGCGCCGGCAAGTTCCTCTGGCTCAAATGGGCGCAGGGCACACTGCTATCGCAGCCCGGCTCCGCTGTTCTCACCGCCCAGCAGAACGGCTACCGCAGCCTGGGCATCCTGCACACACGCAGCCTGGAGATCCCCTCCACGCAAGCAGTGCTCGTCACAGACCGGGTAGATTTTGGCAAGCAACACACTTCCCACCAGATCACTCTCCATTGGCTGCTGCCGGATTGGGATTGGAACTGGCAAGGTGAGAACCTTCATCTGGCGCAGGGAAAACGCCACATCAGCTTGAGCATCACCGCAAAGCAAGCACAGGACAACATAACAGTGGTCCCGCAGCAGCTTTCGCTGATCAGGGCCGGCGTCTCTCTGCTTGGTGAGGCAGCCGATGAAATCAGAGGTTGGGTCTCGCCCACCTATGGCGTTAAGACCCCCGCGCTTTCGCTGGCACTAAGCTGGCAGACTTCCACCTCCCTGCTCATAAACTCAGTCTGGCAATTACAGGAGGAGAAGTAACCATGCACATCCTCCTGATCCACCAGGCCTTTGCCGCCCTGGACGAACCCGGCGGAACCCGCCACATCGAAATGGCGCGCGCGCTCGCAGCAAAAGGGCATCGCGTTACCATCATCACCAGCGCGGTGAGCTATCTCACCGGCAAGTCCAGCAGTGCAGCCAAAAAAAAGGAGCACCCCATTCCCGGTGTGACCATCCGGCGGGTGTATACCTACCCGGCGCTGCACCGCAGCTTTTTCCATCGTGTGTTAAGTTTCTTCAGCTTCATGTTCTCTTCGTTCTTCACCGGGCTGGCCGTGGAGCAGGTTGACCTGGTGTGGGGTACTTCACCGCCGATCTTTCAAGGCTGGACGGCCTGGCTGCTGGCCAGGCTCAAACACGTACCGTTCCTCTTTGAGGTGCGCGACCTGTGGCCGGCATTTGCCATCGCCGTGGGGGTACTGCGCCAAAAGACCCTTATCCGTCTTTCGCTGTGGCTGGAGCGCTTCCTCTACCGCCACGCCGACGTGATCGTGGTCAACTCCCCCGGCTTCACCGAGCACATCAAGGGGCGCGGGGGCAGGGATATCCGCCTGGTGGAAAACGGCGTTGACCCGGCTATGTTCGTGAGCAAGGCGGGCGGTAAGGAATTCCGCCGCCAGCACGGCCTCGAAAACAATTGCGTGATCCTCTACGCCGGAGCACACGGCATCTCCAACGACCTGCCGGTGGTGCTGGCCGCCGCGGAGCAGCTCAAAGACGAGAAGGCAGTTAGATTTGTCTTTGTAGGTGACGGCAAGGAGAAAGCGGTGCTGCAGCAACTGGCACAGAGCAAGGGTCTTTCCAACACGCTCTTCCTGCCCTCGGTTCCCAAATCGCAGATGGCCGAGGTGGTCGCCGGGGCGGATGCCTGCCTGGCGATACTCAAACCACTGGAACTTTACAAGACTACCTACCCCAACAAAGTGTTCGATTACATGGCCGCCGGCAAACCTGTGCTGCTGGCCATTGACGGCGTGATCCGGCAGGTAGTGGAAGGCGCACAAGCCGGTTTATTTGTGCAACCGGGCGATGCACAGTCACTTGCGCAGGCAGCGCGCTGGATCAGCCAACACCCCGGCGAAGCGGCTAAACTGGGGGAGAACGGCAAAACCTATGTGTCCATCCACTTCAACCGCCGGCAACTGGCTGAAAAATTTGAACGGATTGCGCTGGAATTAAGCGAGGCCAAATGAGCAAACTCCTGATCGTGGAAGATGAAAAGGTACTGCGCGACACCCTGGCGTTTAACCTGCGCGCGCAGGACTTTGAAGTGGAGACAGCCGAAGACGGCAACCGCGCTCTCGTGGTCTTTGAAAGCGGCACCTTTGACCTGCTAATTCTAGACATTATGCTGCCGGGCATTGATGGATTTGAGGTTTGTCGGCGCATCCGCCACAAATCCAATGTGCCCATCCTGATGCTCACTGCACGCGATGACGAGATTGACCGCGTGGTGGGGTTGGAAGTCGGCGCCGACGATTACATGGTCAAACCTTTCTCAATGCGCGAACTGGTGGCCCGGGTAAAGGCCATGTTGCGCAGGGTGCAATTAATGCGCGAGGAAATGCAGCCTTCTGCAGCGGTCGAACAAAAACCGCAGGCGCTCACCTTCGGGAATCTGATGATCGACCTGGACCGCCGCGAGGTAACCATCAGCAGCAAAGTGGTCGATCTCAAGCCAAAGGAATTTGACCTGCTGGTGTACATGGCCAAAAACATCGGTAAGGCACTGCCGCGTGAGAGAATCCTGGAGCAGGTGTGGGGATGGGATTACATCGGCGAAAGCCGCACCGTGGATGTGCACATGCGCTGGCTGCGGCAAAAGATCGAGGCCGACCCTGCCGACCCCAAACGCCTGGTAACTGTGCGCGGCGCAGGCTACCGCTTTGAGGGGTGATGAAAAGCATCTCGTTCATCAAGAAAACGGCTATCCCTTACGTGGTGGTGATCACCCTGCTGATGCTGGTGATGGCCTTTGCCACCACGCGCTATTTTGAAAATTTTGTTCTTGAAAACTGGAAGAACGAGCTTTCCGCAGAGACACAACTGGCGGCCAACCAGATGCTTCTTTCCGGCGGGCCGCTGGAAGCACAAAAAGTGGCAGATCTGGTGCATGTGCTGGCAACAGCCACCGGTGACCGGGTGACGATCATCCTCCCGGATGGGCAGGTCATCGGCGAATCCGAGACAGACCCCACCTCACTTGAGAACCACCTCACCCGGCCGGAGGTGCAAGCCGCTCTGCAGGGACAAACCACTACCGCCATCCGCACCAGTGCCACCCTGCATACGCGCCTGCTCTATTGCGCTTCGCCGGTCATCCAGGATGGAAAGGTCATTGCCGTGGTGCGGCTGGCAAAGCCCATCACCCTGATCGATACCACAATGGCACAGTACAGAGAGTTCATCCTTCTGGTGAGCATTGCGGGAATTGCCCTCAGCCTGATCTTAATGTTCGTGCAATCCGGCGCAAAAGTGAATCCTCTGCTGCGCATCAGCCAGAAGGTGCGCGACCTTTCTCTGGGCAACCTCAGCAAAATTGAAGAAACCAACCGGCAGGATGAAATCGGCACCATCGCCTCTTCCTTCAACACAATGGTGGAACAAATCGCAGTGCAGGTGGCTTCAATCGAAGGCGAAAGAGCCAAGAACGATGCCATTCTGTCCAACATGAAGGACGGGGTGATGCTGGTGGATGAAACTGGCAACGTGACTTTGATGAACCCGGCGGCAATGGAATTATTCCAGGTTGATTCGCCAAACCCCAACAACAGCTCGCTGGCTGAGGTGGTACGGCACCACCAGGTGCTGGAGCTTTGGAAGCAGTGCCAGGCCACCCAAACCGTTCAATCCGGCTTTATTCAAACCACCACGGCTCAGGAGAGCGTACAGGTAACGGCCTCTCCCATCAGGGGAAATCCCTCCGGGGATATCCTGCTGCTCTTTCAGGACCTTACGCTCTTGCACAAACTGCAAACCGTGCGCCAGGACTTTGTGAGCAATGTCTCTCACGAATTGCGCACCCCGCTCACCTCGCTCAAGCTGCTGGTAGAGACGCTCACCGATGGCGCCATCAAAGACGAAAAACAGGCCGAGCACTTTTTACAGCAGATGAACATGGAAATCGACAATCTAACGCAGATTGTGCAGGAATTGCTGGACCTTTCCAAGATCGAATCCGGCAGGGTACCCCTCAAGCGCAAAGCCACTGACCCGCGCGCGCTGGCCGAAGCCGCCATCGAACGCATGCGGCTCCAGGCCGAAAGAGCCGGCATTGAGATGCAAACTGACCTGCCAAAGAACCTGCCAAAGGCCAACGCCGACAGCAGCCGCATCGAACAGGTGATCGTTAACCTGCTGCACAATGCCATCAAGTTCACCAACCCGGGCGGCAGGATCAAGATCAGCGCAGGTGTTGACGGCCACAATATTCTCTTCAGCGTTGAGGACAGCGGCATCGGCATTTCTGAAAACGACTTGGAAAGAATCTTTGAACGCTTCTACAAGACCGACCGGGCCAGGGCCAGCGGAGGTACCGGTTTGGGGTTATCCATCGCCCGACACATCGTTGAAAGCCACGGCGGCAGCATCTGGGCCACCAGCCAACCGGGCAAAGGCTCCACGTTCATGTTCACCATCCCACAAATCCGTTAAACCTTAACCAGTTGTTAACAGAACATTCTTCTTCCCTTAACGTGCAAGGGTTAACATCCAGGCATACAAAAAATAAGGAGAAAAGAATGCGATCCAAGAAAAGTATTGTGCTTGTAAGTGTTTTGATGGTAGCAGTTTTTGCCCTGGCAGCCTGCGCTCAGGCTACCCCCGTTCCGACCACAGCAGTTCAGGCGACCGATGTGATGCAACCCACTGCTGAAATGGCTCCAACGGAAGCCCCAACCCTGGCTCCCGGATCGGTCATCGTCACTGCCGGCGGCGCTACCTTCCCCCTGCCCGTTTACACGCAGTGGACGTTTGCCTACCAGTATGTTGATCCCTCCGTGGTCATCAACTACCAGGGCACCGGCTCCGGCGCTGGCAAATCTGGCATGCTGGACAACACGCTCGATTTTGCAGGTTCTGATTCCCTGCTGAACGCTGACCAGTACGCTCAGGGCAAAGACCTCCAGATGTACCCAATGCTGGCAGGCGCTGTTTCCGTGATCTATAACATCAGCTGGGCTAAAGAATTCCCCGCTGACACAAAGGTACCCGCCCTCGTGCTTGATCGCCAGACTTTGGTTGACATCTACAACGGCAAGATCAACAAGTGGAACGACCCCGCCATTGTGGCACTGAACCCCGGCCTGGATGGTTACCTGCCCGATGCGACCATTACCGCTGTCCATCGCTCCGATGGTTCCGGTACAACTGAAATCTTCACCAAAGCCCTCACCGCTTTCAGCGCTGACTGGATTGCTGGTGGTGCCTCCTCCGTTGAGTGGCCTGTTGATAAAGCCGGCAACGGTATTGGTGGTAAAGGTAATCAGGGTGTTGCCGCCGCAGTCATCAACACCAAGAACTCCATCGGTTATGTAGAACTCTCCTACGCCATCTCCAACAGCCTCAGCAAAGCCTCTTTGGTCAACAAAGCTGGAAAGACCGTTGTTGCCGATGCCGCCAGTGTGGAATCCGCAATGTCTGATTTCGCCAATGCCTTTGATGATAAACTGAATGCCACCATCGTCGATGGCGCTGGTGAAGGTTCATGGCCCATCACAGGCTACACCTACATCATCCTCCACACCTCTACGATGAGCGATTGTGTCAAGGCCGCAAAGATCGTTGAGTACATCAAGTGGACTCTGACCGACGCCTCTGCCGCCAAAGCCGCAGCCAACCTCGGTTACTCCGTCCTCCCGTCCGCAGTCCGCGATCAGGTGCTCAGCAAGTTGGGCGAAGTCACCTGCAACGGCGCACCGGTAAGCAAGTAACAGTTCTTGTAACCATATCCTTTCCTGGAGGTGCCCCAAAGTACCTCCAGGAATTCTTCTATGAATTGGGTTGATGATGATGATAAAAACTGATTCAAAGAAAAGTGGATTAAAAGACAGGCTCAATAAAATTCTGGATCATGGTGATCGGGCTTGGAACGGGCTGATAATCATCATGTCCCTTGTTGTTTTAATCCTCATGCTGGCAATCGGATTCATGCTATGGCGTGACTCCGAACAATCCAGGCTTACTTTTGGCTCGAGTTTTATCCTGCCAACGAATGACCCCTCGTGGGATCCGGTCCACGGAGAATTTCAAGCCTGGCCGTTCATCTACGGCACTCTCATCACTTCACTGGTGGCATTGCTGATCGCTCTGCCAGTCAGTCTTGGAATCGCAATCTTCCTTTCAGAACTCTGTCCTCCCTGGCTGCAAAAACCATTGAACTGGTTGGTAGAACTGTTGGCAGCCATCCCCAGCGTAGTATACGGCCTGTGGGGAATTTTCGTCTTTCTCCCTGCCACGGTCACTCCAATTGGCAATTTTCTCTACGAGGCTTTTTCGAAGTTGCCAGTGCTGGCATCTCTCTTTGCCGGGCCAATTCCACAAAGCGGTTCTTCGCGCCTGGCGGCAAGCCTCATCCTGGCGATCATGATCACGCCAACCATCGCCGCGGTCAGCCGCGACGTTCTCAAAGCCATCCCCAATACGCAAAGAGAAGCCTCGCTGGCCATTGGCGCCACCACCTGGGAAACCATCTGGCAGGTACTCATCCCGTACGGACTTTCCGGGATACTTGGCGCGGTAATGCTCGGGCTGGGCCGCGCCCTGGGAGAGACAATGGCAGTGACAATGGTCATCGGGAACAGTATTGAAGGCAGTATTTCGCTGCTGCGGCCCGGATACACTATGGCCAGCATTATCGCCAACGAGTTTGGAGAGTCGGTTTCCAAACTGCACACTTCTTCGCTAATTCAAATCGGTTTCCTCTTGTTCGCCATGACGCTGATCCTGAACATCATCGCGCGCCTTTTGGTCTGGAGCGTTGCCCGCAAGACACCGCAGGAGGTGCGTGCATGACGGACTACACCGAATTGCTGCGTAAAGGGGTTGAAAAACGCCGCACTACCAGACGCACTGTTAATGCGGTCATGCTTGGTTTTACCGGCGTGCTAACGGTCTTGGCACTGGTTCCTCTTTTCTGGATCATTGGCTATATCGTCCATCGCGGCGGGCAATCCATCAACCTCGACTTTTTCACCCAGCTTCCCAAACCCATGGGGATGGAAGGTGGCGGCGTTTTGCACGCCATCGAGGGCACACTGATCGTGACCCTCATGGCAACCATCATTGCCTTCTTCCCCGGGGTGCTGGCCGCATTTTACGCCTCCAGGAACCCAAATACGCCGCTTGGAATTGCGCTAAGGTTTAGCACCGATGTGCTGTCTGGCGTCCCTTCGATCATTGTCGGCCTTTTTGGTTATGCGCTGATCGTAAAACCGCAGGGGCATTATTCTGCACTGGCAGGCAGCATTGCTCTGGCGATCCTGATGCTCCCCACGATCATCCGTACCACTGAGGAGATGCTCAAGCTCGTGCCCACCACCCTGCGCGAAGCATCGCTTGCACTGGGGGCAGCAGAATGGAAAACCTCGCTCAGCGTTTTGCTCCCTGCTGCGCTGGATGGGGTCATCACCGGCGTTCTGCTCGCCATTGCTCGCGCGGCCGGCGAGACTGCCCCCCTGCTGTTCACCACGCTGGGCAATGAACGCTTCGACCTGGTGTCAATCGTTAAGAGCGGGATCACCAACCATCAGCCCTTCTTCCAGATTCTGAGCCGTATCTTCAGCGCGCCCATCGACTCGCTCCCGTTGACGCTCTGGAAATATGCGCAACAACCCTATCCTGAACGCATTGAACAATCCTGGGCAGTTGCCCTGGTCTTGATGATCCTGGTATTGACGACCAATATCGTCAGCCGTGTTTGGATCGACACTCGCAAACGAAAACTAAGAGGTTAGCTATGGAATTTAAAATCGGGAATCGAAATCCCTCTGCCCCCGTTGAGTACTCTCCGGTGAAGATCAGTATTCAGAATCTTTCCGTCTACTACGGAAAATTCCGCGCACTGACCGACATCAATATGGACATCCTTGAAAAGAAGATCACCGCCATCATCGGGCCATCCGGCTGCGGAAAATCCACCCTGCTGCGTTCATTCAACAGAATGAACGACCTGACCGCCAATGCCCGCATTGAAGGGTTCATCGGCCTCAACGGAGAAGATATTTACGGTGTGCGCACGGACAAAGTGAATATCCGGCGGCGCATCGGCATGGTCTTTCAACGGCCAAACCCCTTCCCAAAAAGCATCTACGATAATGTGGCATACGGCCCCAGGCTCTACGGAATCCACAACCACACCGACCTGGATGGTATTGTTGAAAACAGCCTTAAGCAGGCGGCTTTATGGGAAGAGGTCAAAGATAAATTGCACCAATCAGGAATGTCGCTTTCCGGCGGGCAACAGCAACGTTTGTGCATCGCCCGCGCCCTGGCGGTGCAACCGGAAGTCATCCTCATGGACGAACCTGCATCCGCATTGGACCCAATTTCGACCCTGCGCATTGAGGAACTGATGCATGACCTGGCAAAGAATTACACCATCATCATCGTTACCCACAATATGCAGCAGGCGGCCAGAGTTTCCGATTTCACTGCAATGATGATGATTGACGAGAACCGCTCCGGCAGAATGATCGAGTTTGAAGCAACCAATATCCTCTTCACGCGTCCCAAAGATAAGAGAACTGAGGATTACGTAACTGGCAGATTTGGATAATGGCGGCACGCCAAAGGATAGAATGCATTTATCATCCAAATTTGCAAGATTAAAATGTGTCGCCGGAACCATGCCGATGAATAAACTCGCCGTCCGAAAAGTGAATTGCTACTTTGAAAAATAAGGATTTAATGCGAGAATTATCTGGTATGCGCGATCATTGACATCACTCATCGCAAGACTATTTTTAGGATGTTTAACATAAAACCATAGAGGCATTAAATGTCACGAGAATATTTGTTACTTCAAATACATCAAATTCAAGATGAACTGCTTCTGATGGGAAGCATGGTTGAGCAAGCAACACTGAAATCGGTGGAATGCCTGAAAAAAAAGGACATCGAAGGTGCCAAAGCCATCTACAACGCCGATGTCAATATCAATGAAAAACGCTATGCCATCGAGAATTCAACGCTGATCCTCATCGCCACGCAGCAGCCGCTGGCGCACGACCTGCGCCTGCTGGCCGCCTTTTTGGAGATCTCCGCAGAAATCGAGCGCATGGGCGACTACGCCAAAGGAATCGCCAAAGTGGTGGTGCGCCTTGGCGATCTGGATATTCCTTTGCCCCTGCGTGAGATAGAAGAAATGGCGCGCCTGGCTGTGGATATGCTCCACAGGTCGCTCACCGCCTTTATCAACGAAGACCCGCTGACGGCACGCAAGATTCCCGCCGAAGACGATAAAGTGGATACGCTTTACCAAAAGGTGCAGCAGGCGGTGATCCGCGAAATGGTCGCGCAGGCAAAAGTGATCGACTCGATCAACCTGTTCATGTGGGTGGCACACAACCTGGAGCGTATGGCCGACCGCGTGAGCAACATCTGCGAACGCACCGTTTTTGTGGCCACAGGCGAGCTAGGCGAACTGGAAGTGGAGAAAAAACACCTCGACTGATTCGCATAAAATCCAAGGAGGTTTTGATGCAACTAAATGACGCCAGCGCGATGGAGCAATTGAAACGGGATATCGACTCGGTACGCAGCGACCTGACAGACCTGATCAAAAAGGCCAGTTTTTCCTCCGTTAGAGACAGCGCCGCCGAGTTGGAAACGAAGATCGCTGCTTTCCCCACGCGCATCCAAAAAATCCGCGAGCGCCAGTACGCCTTCAACAAGGCGCTGGAAGCTCAGGCAACGGATTTTCAAAACCAGTGGAATGCCAAGCGCTTTCAGGTGCAAAACCAGATCACTATGCAGGCAAATGCCCTGCAGGCGCAGTTGCGCCCGCTGGAAGCCCGTGCCGCAGCCCTCAGCCTGGGCTCCACCCCGGCCCTGGTAATCAAAACGCTGCAGAACGAACTTGACAGTTTTGAAACCCGCGTGGATTCAGCAGTGCGAGCGGTTGAGGAAATCTTCAACAGCCTCAAAGAGTCATTTGGTAAGGTATCCCACCAGGTAGACCTGATCGAAAAAGCATTGGATCAGTGTGATTCCGCCAGCTTCGGTTTTTTGCCGGGTGAGGCTGTTTACATGACAGTGAAAGCCTTATGGACCCGTGACAATCGTGAAGACAAGGAAGACCCCGAGGGTATACTCTTTCTTACCGACCAGCGCCTGATCTTTGAACAGCGCCAGGAGATTGCCACCAAGAAAGTGCTCTTTGTGACCACCGAGCGCGAAAAGGTGCAAAAGTTGCAATTTGAAACGCCAGTGGTTTCCATTGAGGATATCAAAGCCACCAAACAGGGAATGTTCAAAAACGAGGATTGGCTGGAATTCCAGCTTCCCAGCGGCTCATTTGCACGCGAGGTCAAGCTGCATCTGGATGGGCAGGATTGCAATTTGTGGCAGCAGAGCA
>CALCNO010000104.1 GCA_937897615.1 uncultured Anaerolineaceae bacterium | reverse complement strand
GGCGCGGGCCCACCAGGCTCATATCGCCTTTAAGCACATTAAAGAGTTCCGGCAGCTCATCCAGGCTGGAGGAGCGCAAAAAACGCCCAAAGCGCGTAAGGCGCTGCTCATCCGGCAGCAGGTGGCCCTGGTCATCGCGCTGGTCGCGCATGCTGCGGAACTTGTAGAGGCGGAAGAGCTTGCCGTGCAGGCCGGGGCGCACCTGTGTAAAGATCACCGGCCAGCCGAGGAAGAGCCAGACGAGGAGGGATAACAACAGATACACCGGTGAGAGGATCACCAGGAGGAGAAAACTGATAAGAAAATCGAAAGTGCGCTTCATTGAGAAAATTCTGCTTTCTCTGATTGTACCAAATCACCCGGCGTGCGTTTTTCGAAAGTGAGAATAAGTTATAATCATCCAAACAATCGTAGCGGAGAGATCCCATGCACATCACCATTGAGTATTGCGCAGTTTGACACTACACCAAGCTCGCTGCCGGTCTGGCAGCGGAACTGCTGGAGGCGTTTGAGCCGGGGATCAAGGAGATCAAGCTCATCCCTTCTTCCGGCGGCGCATTTGAAGTGACGGTGAACGGAAGGCTGCTCTACTCCAAGCATCAAAACGGGCGCCACGCCCAGCCGGGCGAGGTAAAAGCCCTGGTGGCACAATTCATCAAGGAAGGTTGATCTATGGCAGGCAAAAAAGGACGCGTCTTTTCGGGCGCACGCCCCACCGGGCGGCAGCACATTGGCAATTACTTTGGCGCCATCAGCAACTACGTCAGGCTGCAGGAGGACTACGAGTGCGTGTACTGCATCGTGGACCTGCATGCCCTCACCACGCTAGAGACCACGCGCGATCTGCGCCAGAACACGTTGGAAATGGCCTGGGACTGGTTAGCCTCCGGGATGGACCCGCTGAAATCGATCATCTTTGTGCAATCGCTGGTGCCGCAGGTGACGGAGCTGCACACCATCCTCTCGATGGTCTCGCCGTTGGGCAAGCTCACCGACCTGCCCACATTCAAGGAAAAGGTACGCGAGAACCCGCACAACGTCAATTACGGGCTGGTGGGCTACCCCGTGCTCATGTCTGCCGACATTTTGCTTTATAAAGCCACGGTAGTGCCGGTGGGCATTGACCAGTCTTCGCATGTGGAGTTTGCACGCGAGACGGTGCGCTCGTTCAACTTTCGCTACAACACCAACGCGCTGGTAGAGCCGCAGGCCAAGTTCACCGAGTTCCCCAAGGTGATGGGTATTGATGGCGTGAACAAGATGAGCAAGAGCCTCAACAACGATATCGAGATCGCCG
>CALCNO010000103.1 GCA_937897615.1 uncultured Anaerolineaceae bacterium | reverse complement strand
CGCGCCTGCAGGTGTTCCGCCAACTCCCGCGCGGTAAACCCCGGGCGTACTTCCTCGCCGAGAAGAAGCAAACCAAACTCGATCACGGAGAAATCCCGTTCCACAGGCTTCAAGTTGAGAGTGCGAAGCCAGAAGCCAAAGAGGGGAATACGATAGACCCAGCGTAAGATGCGTTTGAGTGTATCCTGGCTAGATTGCCGGATGGCTTCCCAGTTCCGGCTTGCCTTGATACCCCCGAACACTAACCCGCCCGCAGCAAGGACACCGGCCAGACTTACCAGAACGTAGCCAAAGGTAGAAAGTTTCCGCTGCGGTGGCGGAACCGCCGCGCCGGTCTCCATTTGCTCAAGCAGGCGGTTGGCACGCTCTTCTCCATTCATGCCGCCGGGTTGACCCGCTGCCTGCTGGTCCAGATTGGACGGCAAGCCAGGCCCAGAGTTCCCTTGTGCAGCAGAGACAGACCAGGTCACCTCTGGCTGTGAAGCAGTTGGCTCAAATGGAATCCAGCCGTAGCCGGGGAAGTACACCTCCGGCCAGGCATGGCTGTCATTCTCGTAAACTGTAAACCCGTTTCCTGTACCATCGGAGGTTCCCTGGGTGTATCCCACTGAAAGGCGCGCCGGCACACCGGCAATGCGCAGCAGCAACACTTCGGCTGAAGCGTAATAGTTACAGAATCCCTTTTTGTAATCAAAGAGGAACCAATCCACAGGGTCGGCCTTGCGCGGGGGTGCCGGGATGACCGCCTGGTACTCATAATTCGTTCTTAAATACTGCGTAACCGCCGCAGCCTTCTGATACGGGGTTTGCTTTCCATCCGTCAGCTCGCCTGCCAGGGTGACCATTCTGGCGGTTAAAGTTGACGGCACCTGCAGGTAACGCTGCGTCACCCAGTCCGGGTAGTCCGTGCCGGCAAGGTCAAGCTCCGCAGCGGTAGGCATAGAAATAATCGCGTCAAAACGGTAGATCTCATCCTTCTTCAATCCGGGGTCAATAAAAAACGCCAGGATTTCCTTCTCGTAAATCGTTTCGGTAGATACCGCCGCATCCACGCTGCGGCTAAAGTTGGTGACATCACCAGTGGTGTATACCTGGATCAATTCCGGCAGCAATGATTGCACCCAGAATTTGGCCTTTACCTGGGATTGCCCGGCGGTTTTAGAGCTGAGCTTGGTAAACGAAGGATAGAATTGTTTGTAAGAATTCCCCAGTGTCCAGCTATTGTTACTATAAGTGCTGTAACTTTTGCCACGCCAGTATAGGGGAGAGATGAGTTGAACGGGAGAGTTGAACTGGTAATAAAGGACCGGGTCTTCCCCCTGAATTTGCCCGGTTCCCAGAGAGAGATCATCGGCAATCTCTTCTTCGCGGGTCAACTGGTTTTGATCGAGCGAGTAAAACACATTGTCAAAGTTCTGTGTAAAGCGTTCCCATTTCTGGCTCATAAAAGTTTGTTCGCTGGACTGGTAAACAAACAGGTGAACCACCTGTGGGACAACCAGAGCCGCCAACCCAATTATCAGGGCGGCAAACAAGATTCCGCGGTTGAAATCGAACTCGGTGTCGTTGCCCACCGGTTGGCCGCTGTCTGTAATGGCCGTTCT
This sequence comes from uncultured Anaerolineaceae bacterium, assembly GCA_937897615.1. Taxonomy (GTDB): domain Bacteria; phylum Chloroflexota; class Anaerolineae; order Anaerolineales; family Anaerolineaceae; genus UBA6107. The sequence goes on along the minus strand of CALCNO010000103.1, from coordinate 1,132 downwards.
CAGGCGCAGGTAAAACAACCGCCCCAGCAGAATAATCAGCACAAGCGCGTATGCCCAGGTGCAAAAAGCCCTGCGGGGATCCTGCTGATAGTGCTCGACGACCAGCAATCCGATGCCGAGTAAGATCAATGGCAGCCAGGGCTTGCCAGAACGCGTGAGCGCAAGGCCTGTGGCCAGCCCAATGATCCAGAAGAGCAGCCCGCTTACCAGAAGGAAAAGAATGGAATCGGTTACCGGCTGGCTGGCAAGCAACTGGTTGGCTGTGGAAAGGATGCGTGTCCAAATTTCCAGCACCCGCGCGGCAAAGCCTGCTCTCTCGCTCAGCATTGAAATGAACGCCAGGGGGAAGAGTACGCCGCTTATCAGGATCGAAGCAAGGGTATTGAGCAGCCAGTGAATATGCCACCTGCCCAGCAACAGCCCGACCCCTGTGCCAAAGATCAGCAACCAGCCCACAACGCTCAAGCGATCCGCCCAGTCCGTTAATCGCAGCCTGTTGGCAGCAAGAATGAACAGGAAAAAAATGCAGATCAGTGCAAGCCAGTCAAGTGTTCCGCGGGAACTCTTTTTCATGTCTTTATTGTACAATTCAGATAGGTGTTTGGCAGGTTTTTCCCATTTAGCTTGGCGCGCGAGGTGAAACAATGCAACCATTATTCCCAATTGAGATTAATTTCACATTATTTTTGCAGGCACTTGGCCAGTGGCTGACAACCCCATTCAAGTTGATCACCTCTCTGGGCAATGAACAGTTTTACATTCTGATCATGCCCCTGCTTTTCTGGTGCGTTGATTCTGTGATGGGCATTCGCATCGGCATTATGCTGCTGGTCAGCGGGGGGTTCAAAGATTTCCTCAAAGTGGTGATCCATACCCCCAGGCCCTACTGGGTGGATACCCGCGTCAAAGCCATCACCTCAGAGACTTCGTTCGGCATGCCTTCAGGGCATTCGATGGATGCAGCCAGCATCTGGGGAGCCATTGCAGCCAGCCAAAAAAGGCGCTGGGTTACCTGGCTGGCGGTGCTGCTGATCTTTTTGATCGGCCTGTCGCGCATCTATCTGGGAGTTCATTTTTTGCACGACGTGCTCAGCGGTTGGCTGCTTGGCGCGTTATTGCTGTGGGTATACCT
>CALCNO010000102.1 GCA_937897615.1 uncultured Anaerolineaceae bacterium | reverse complement strand
ACGGGCAGGCACTTCCTGCCCCTTGCTGAAGACGCGCGCGATCTCCCCCTCACGCAGCACCACAAAATCGGCATCGGCGCCGGGGGCCAGCCGCCCCACGGAAGCCAGCTTCAAATAGCGCGCCGGGTTGGCGCTCATCAGGTGCGCCGCCTGCGGCAAAGGCAGGCTGGCCGCGTGTGCGGCATTCTGCACGCCCTGAAAGCCGCGCAGCACGCTGCCGGCGCGGATGTTCGTCCCTTTGATCATCGCATCCGGGCCGCACACGCTGACGCTGTTGGCGCCCAGCAGATACTCGCCGTCGCCCAGCCCCGCGCCCATGATGCTATCGCTCACCAGCACCACGCGCTCCATCCCCTTGACCTTGAGCAAAAAGGCAAAAGACTCCGCGGCCAGGTGGCGCAGGTCGCAGATGGCCTCGCAATACACGTCCTCGTCCATCAGCAGCGCGCCCATGATGGCCGCCTCGTGCTGGTGGAACAGGCGCATGGCGTTAAAGGTGTGCGTGCCGCCCCTGGCCCCGGCGGCGATGCCCGCGCGCGCCTCGGCAAAGGTGGCGTTGCTGTGCCCCAGCGAAACGGTAACCCCGCGGCTGCTGGCGGCGCGGATGAACTCCGGCGCGCCCGGCAGCTCCGGCGCCACCGTGATCAGGCGGATCAGCCCGCCCGCGGCCTGCTGGTAACGCTCAAAGAGCGCCGCATCCGGCAGGCGCAAAAACTGCTCCGGCATGGCGCCCTTGTACTGCGCGCACAGGAACGGCCCTTCCAAATGAATGCCCGCGATCTGCGGGTGCGTTTTGGCCGCCGCGGCGATCACGCTCAACTGCTGCAGGGTCACCTCTTCGCTGTCGGAGAGCACGGTGGGCAAAAAGGTTGTGACGCCGTTCTCAAGATAATAGGCGATGATGCGCGCGAACTGGTCGGTGGTAATGTGGTTGAAGTCGATGCCCACCGCGCCGTGGGTGTGCACGTCAATGAGGCCGGGCAGCACCAGCGCGCCGGCCAGGTCTTCCACGCGGTCAGCGGCGGCGGGCGCGGCAAAATGCGTGCCCTGCACGTGCAGGTCGCGCTGTATCAGCGCGCCGTCTTGCCATACCGCACAATTTTTATAAACCGTCACAGCCATAAGCGCCGTCCTTTTATTTAAGCAGCAATACCACGCCCATCACCAGCATCACGCCGTACACCAGCTTGCGCACCTTGTCGTTGGACAGGCGTTTGAGGAACGCCAGCCCCAGCGCCGTGCCCACGGCCACGCCGATGAGCGCATACGCCGAGTATACCAGCGCCTCACGGGTAATGTTACCGTAAAACAGGTGCGTTAGGATGGCCACCACAGTGGCAAACAGGAAGAAGGTTTGCAAGGTGGAGTTGTACTCTTCCTTGTCGGCGGTGGCGGCCAGCATGTAAATGGCGATGGGCGGCCCGCCCATGGTGAACAGCCCGGAGAGGATGCCGGAGACCACGCCAAAACTGAGCTGCACCGGGATGGTGGGGGTGATGCGCAGGTTGGAACCCGCAAAGATGGTAAAGAGCGACAGCAGCACCAGCACCCCGCCCAGAATTTTGAGCAGCAGGGTATTATCAGCCACCAGCAGCAGGCGCACCCCCAGCAGCGTGGCTATCGATGAGGTGATGAAGGGGATGAGGAAGATGCGCCAGTTGACCTTGCGCGCGTGGCGGAGGGTGATGTACAGCGTCAGCGGCAGCATCGCCAGCACGGCGATCACCGAGCCGGTGCGCATGGGCAAAAAGAAGGTCATCAGCGAGAGCGCCACCATCGAAAAGCCGTAGCCCGCCGCGCTTTGCACAAACGAGGCCGCCGTGATGATCAGGATCAGCAGGGGAATGTTCATTAACCTCTCAACTCATAGCAGGGTGTGCGCCAGGCGTTGGATTTTGAGCAGCGCCTGCTGGATGTCGCGCATGTCTTCTGCGCCGGCCAGCAGCAAATTCTGCGGCAGCCACACCGCCTCAGCGGCACAGGCGCGCTCGGCGTTGGGGCACTGGCCGCCGCCAAAAGGCTGGCTTGCAAACAGCGGGTTGGCGTAAAGGGGATGGTTGTAGCCGGAGGAAGCCCCGGCAATGCCCTCGGCCAGCAGCGCCTGCACAAAGCGCTCGCGCGCCAGCCCGCCAAAGGCGGCCGGGGTATAGCGGAAGATGTACAGGTGGTACGCAGAACGCGTGGTATCGGCCTCCAGGCGCAGCGGGGCAATGCCCTCCACCTGCGCCAGCAGCTCCGTCAGGCGTGCGGCGTTGGCGGCGCGCAGGCGGCACTGCTCCTCCACGCGCGCGAGCTGCCCCAGCAGCACCGCCGCCTGGAATTCCGTGATGCGCGCGTTGGAAGCCAGCTCGTAATGCACGTACCAGGGTTCGCCCGCCTTGCGCCCGGCCCACACCAGCCGTTCGCAGTGCTCGGCCAGCCCGGCGGCGTTGGTAGTCAGCATGCCCCCCTCGCCGGCGGTCATGTTCTTGGAGAATTGAAAGCTGAACGAGCCGATGTGCCCCAGCGAGCCGCACTTGCGCCCCTTGTAGAGCGCACCGTGGGCATGGGCGGCGTCCTCGATGACCGCCAGGTTGTACTTCTTCGCCAGCGCGTTGATCTCGTCCATACGGCAGGGCTGCCCGCCAAAATGCACCGGGATGATCGCCGCGGTGTACTCGCTGATGAGCGGCTCGATCTGCGCCGGGTCGAGGTTGTAGGTATCCGGGTCAATATCGGCGAATACCGGAACCGCCCCCACCGTTAGCACCGCGCTGGCAGTGGCAAAATAGGTGTACGGCGGCACGATCACCTCGTCGCCGGGGCGTACGCCGGCAGCGCGCAGGGCGATCTCCAGCGAGACGGTGCCGTTGCTGGTGCACACGCCGTAGGCGCAGTCTTGATACGCGGCAAAGCGGTTCTGGAATTCGATGACGCGGCTCTCCGGGCCATCGGCGTTCTGCTGATGGTCCAGGCTGTGGCCAAAGGCGCGGTTCCACCAGTTGCCGGAGCGCAGCGTTGCCAGCAGCAGGCGTTCTTCTTCGGCGCCCACCACCGGCCATTTGGGCCAGGGGGCAGCGCGCAGCGGTTCTCCGCCAAGAAGGGCCAGCCGGTCGGGGGTCGCGGTCATTTTGTCTCTCCTGTCTGTGGCTTAGATCACATAACGCACGATGTTCCACAAGTTGAGCAGGGCGATGCCCGCCAGCAGGGCGCAAAAGAAAGTGTCTACGTGCTGGATGCTCATGCGCCGGTTGAGGCTGCGCCCGATGAAGGCACCGGCGATGCCCCCCGCCACCATCAGCCCCAGCAGCAGCGGGTCAAAGGCCGGCACGGCATGGGTGGCCAAAATGCTGCCCAGGCTGAACACCTGCGCAATGAAGATGATGTACAGCGAGTTGATCGCCGCGGCCTTGCCGTCCATCGAAAAGAAATAGTTGAGCAAAGCAATGTTGAGCGGGCCGCCGCCGATGCTCAAAAAGGCTGAGATCACCCCCAGGGCAAAACCAATGAGGGAGGCTGCCCACGCGCTGCTGAGGTGATGCGTGCGGATGGACGCCTTGAAGCATACAAAAAAGAATACCGCCACGGTGATGAGCAGCAGCAGCGCCGATTGCGTCATGCCCACCGCGCGGCTGCTGACGCTGGTTTCGATGGCCAGCTCGAACAGCTCCTTGCCGGCAATGCCGCCCAGGGCCGCGCCCACGCCCAGAAAGGTGCTGGTGCGCAGGTTCATCTGCGGCGAGCCGCGGCGGATGAGCAGCATGGACATGGCCGTCATGGCCAGCACGGTGCAGCCGGAGAGGAAGTTGATGGTGGGCAGCGGGAAAATGCTGACGATATCCAGGAACGGCTTAATGAGAATGCCGCCGCCAATGCCGCTGATGGCGCCAACGGTGGAGGCAAGCAGGCTGATGAACAGGCACCAAAAAACCATTGTTTTCTTGTTTCCTTCGCGGCAGGCAGCCGCAAACCACCTGCCCGGTTGCATCGGCAATCAGGAACAGGCGCAGGTCAATCGCCGGATGAATTAACTGACCTTGATGGCAATTCTGGATTTATCGCCGCGCACCAGAGATTGGGTGAACTCCACCCGCTCCCCGTGCTGGTCGTAGGCGTAAACTTCCATCAGCAGCGCCGGCGAACCCGGCTTGGCGTTGAGCAGCGCCGCGTCCTTTTTGGTAAGCAGCACCGGCTCAAAGACTCTTTCCAGGTTGACGATGAGCGTGCCGAAGCGCTTTTCCATCTCGCTGTAAAGCGAGTGCGTCGAGTAATCCACCTCGTCCAGCCCCGGGAACTTGGATTTGGAGAGGTAAGTGGTCTGGATCATGTTGGGTTCGTCATCCACGCAGCGGATGCGCACCAGGCGGTAGACCAGGTCGTTCTGGTCGATCTGCAAATGCTCGCCAAACTCGCTGAGGGCGGGGATAACATCAAAGGAGACCACGATGGTGGAGGGGGTGTGCCCGGTGGCGCGGATGCGCTCGCTGAAGCCCACGGCATGATCCATCACGTGGGTTAGCTTTTGCTGCGCCACAAACGTGCCGCGCCCGCGCTCGCGCACCAGAATGCCCTCGGCCACCAGCTCGCCCACGGCCTGGCGCACCGTCAGGCGGGTCACGCCGTAATACTCGCCCATCTCGTTCTCGGAGGGCAGCATATCGCCGGCGGCAAAGGCACCGCTGGATACGATATCCAGCAAATTCTGTTTAATTTGATAATAAAGGGGAAGAGGACTCTGCGAATTGATTGTGAAGAGCGCGCGTTTACCGTCGTCCATCGAAACCTCAGTTGTAGTTGTATATATATCTATATATTACAGTTTTCTCCCCCGCTTGTCAAGAGGATGCCGGCAGGCAATCCGGCGCCGCGCTTGCTTTTTGGCCCCGCCCTGAGTATAACCAATCATACCTGCATTTGAGGAGCCGCCATGCCCGACCACAAACTGATCTACAAGCAGCAAGCCGAGGCCTACGAGCGCCTCATCAGCCGCGAAGATTACCAGGGCAACCTGCTGCGCGCCATCGCAGCCGTGGCCCCCCTGCCCGGCATTGACGTGGTGGAGACGGGCGCGGGCACCGGGCGGCTGGCCTGCCTGCTGGCGCCGCTGGTGCGCCGCGTTGCCGCCTACGATGTTTCGGCGGCCATGCTCAGGGTGGCACGGCGCAAGCTCAAAGCTGCCGGCCATGCCAACTGGAAGACCGGCGTGGCCGATCACCGCGCCCTGCCGGAGCCGGACGCCAGCGCGGATCTGGTGCTCAGCGGCTGGAGCCTGTGCTACCTGGCCGACTGGAACGCGGAGCACTGGCAGGCCGAGGTGCAGCGCGGGCTGGCAGAGATGCAGCGCGTGTGCCGCCCCGGCGGGCATGTGGTCATCATCGAAACGCAGGGCACCGGCTTTGAAACGCCCCACCCGCCGCCGCACCTGCACACCTACTTCGCCTATTTGCAGGAGCAGGGTTTTCACTTCAGCTGGCTGCGCACCGATTACCAGTTTGCCAGCGCCGCCGAGGCCCGCGAGCTGACGGCCTTCTTCTTCGGCGAGGAGCTGGCGGCACAATTCGATAGCCCGCTGCTGCCGGAATGCACCGGCCTGTGGTGGCAACAAAAGGAGGCAAAATGAGCGAGGAATTGGAATTCTACGAGTATCCGCAGCAGTTGCTGGACCTGAGCAACTTCCACGCCGATGGGTTGATCCTGGACGTGGGCGGCGGCGGTGAGGGGGTCATCGGGCGGCTGTTCGGCCCGCGCGTGGTGGCCATTGACCTGCGCCGCGATGAGCTGGAGGAAACGCCCCCCGGCCCGCTGAAGATCGTGATGGACGCGCGCGAGCTGCAATTTTTGGATCGCAGCTTCGATAACGCCACGGCTTTCTTCTCTTTCATGTACCTGTCCAGCCGCGCCGAGCAGCTGCGGGTGCTGCAGGAAGTTCGCCGCGTGCTGCGCCCCGGCGGCAAGCTGTACCTGTGGGAGGTGAATTTGTGGCCGCGCCCGCA
>CALCNO010000101.1 GCA_937897615.1 uncultured Anaerolineaceae bacterium | reverse complement strand
AACTTTATCGGGCGGGCCAATTTTGTAGACGGCAAAGTGGTATCCCAAAGTAAAGATGAACTGCTTATTGCCACAATGGGAAAAAAGATTCAGTTGTCCTGTGGAGATCAAACCTATAAAAAGGACAGCGCAGTTATTCTGATCATTCGACCGGAGATGCTGCGGGTACGCAAAACCGGCGAGACCTTTGCCGGGGTTGTGCGCAGAGCCGTGTATCTGGGCAACTGCATTGAATACGACGTTGAGGTGGATGGCAACTTGCTGACGGCGGTGGAGTATGACCCCAATGTGCAGACCCTCTTCCCTGAAGGGGAAAAAGTTACAGTTGGCGCTGCCGAAAACTGCGTTCAGGTACTGCCGGTGCAGGAGTAACCATGCCAGAGTTCGACATCTTAATGGTGGGGAATTTTGCCGTTGACAAACTGATCGTTGACGGCGTGGAAGAAGTGGCTTCCGGCGGGGGTGTGTATTATGGCAGCATCGCCGCCAAACGCGTGGGGGCATCAGTTGCCGTGGCTACCCGCCTGGCGCCGCAGGAATTCTGGCGCCTTGAGGATATGCGCTCTGAAGGGGTAGCGCTATTTCCCATCGCTGCCGAGGGCACTTCCGGGATTGCCAATTACTACCAGTCCAGCAACATGGAAACGCGCATCTGCAAGCCGATCGGCTTTGGCGGTAAATACGACCTTGCCCAGATTCCGGCAGTGGATGCGCGGGTGATCATGCTCTCGCCGCTGTATGCCGGCGAGGTGGATTTGCCGTTCATCCGGCAGCTTGCGCAGCGCGCACCGCTGACGCTGGATGTTCAGGGGTTCATCCGCGTTCCGGTTGGCGAGGGGTTGGAGTTCCGCCCCTGGCAGGACATGGCCGAAGGGTTGAAACACATCACCTATCTAAAGGTGGATCGCAGCGAGGCCGAACATCTGACCGGTTTTACGGATACGCGGAAAGCAATTGAGGCTTTGCACCAGATGGGGCCAAAAGAGATCGTCCTTACGCAATCCTCCGGGGTGACAGTATTCGCAGAGGGCAGGTTCCACGAAGCCCCCTTCACACCGCGCTCCCTGGCCGGGCGCACCGGGCGCGGCGATACCTGTTTTTGCACCTACATTGCCAAACGGCTATATGCCGACCCCTTAACAGCCTGCCGCTGGGCAGGAGTGGTCACTTCATTCAAACAGGAAGTTCCAGGGCCGTGGAAAGGTTCGGCAAAAGAGGTGGAGAAAATCCTTGAATTAAATCATTAAGTACTACCTGCTAAGATCAACCGGGTACTATAATAAACACAAATCACTTTGCTGCCGAAGGTGCCCTTATGCCTGACTTTGTGTACAAGTTCGGATTCCACGAAGACCAAGATAACCCCATACGTGGCGAGGTGGTTTTCGAACCCCCGACCCAGTACCAGAGCCCGGCAGGTGAAAGTGTGTACTACCGGCAGGCTATTTTGAAAGGGGAGAACGTTCCGGGTCTGGAACTGGTCTTTTACGATAACCCCGCTACTACAAAATTCATTTACCTCCGTGAAGCGGAGGTAAATCGCAATTTTTTGGAAATTGTTGGCGTGTCGCCTGATGAGGTCACCGACATTGGGACACACACCCTGCCCGGGCAGCTATGCCTGGGCCCGGAACGCTCGGCTCTCATCGGCGCTGCCATGAACCACATTTTTGCCTCTCCGGCGCTAATGCCTGTGGTTCGCCAGTATGACCAGCAGAACATTGCTGTCTTCCCTATTGCGCGCGAGGGATTAAAGTACCAGGTGGCCGATGCCCTGTTTGCCAACTACGGCTATTACTGCGACGAGGTGGTGCTGGATGCGCACCATGTGTTTGACAGTTCCGTGCCGGTGTATAACCGCGCCGTTGAGCTGACCCTGTTCAAAGATAAAGACCTTGACCGCCAGCAAAAGGACAACATCAAAGTGGCTTTTCTGGCAGACAGTATTGCCAGCGGCCTGGTAATGAAAGAGGTCATTGCGCGCGTGAGCGAACGCTTTGAGAATCTGGAACGCATCGAGGTGGTTGCCCCGCTTTCGACCATCCGCGGTTTGTGCCGGCTGGCCCAGGCCGAGACCGCGCGGCGCGTACATATTCGCGTGCATATTTTCGAGACGATCCTCAATGCCCTGCCGCCGGACTTTTATTACTCGGCGCATTTCAGCGAACCGGGGTTCCACATCCATCCGGAATTGGAAGAGCAGTATCGCCGGTGGTGGGGTGTGGATGAAGCCGGCGGCGCCATTGCGGATACCGCCTGCGCCGGGTACGGCTGGAGTGAGGTGTTTTACTCACCGCGTAAGCAGATACAGATGATTAACAGCCAACTCACCTACCGCCACGGACTGACGATAGGTGAGATTGTACGGCGTAACTTAAGTTCCTGATTATTCGATTGAAAACGGCTGCTGGTTCAATTTCTGGCTGACGCTGACCGGGATGTTCCCGGTGAGCGCTTTTTCTGTAAAGCACATCTGGCGTGCCAGCCGGATGAGAGTGGCAATTTCTTTGGGGTCTTCCTGAGAATCCAGGCTTACCTCAATTTCGAAAGAATCGCAGAAGCCCTCGGCGTCCCCTCTGAGCACCGACCCCTGCTCGTGAAAGTGAGCAGTTACCGTTACCCGTTCATTGCTGATGTTCAAGCGTTTTTTGGTCGCAACCTGCGACACATGAGAGATCAGTCAAAGTGCCATGCCGGAGACAAAGTAGGTCAGCGGCGTGGGGGCCGTGCCTTCTCCTCCCGGCATGTAATTTCCTTCATCGCTGATCAACGCATACGATCTGCCTGTTTCAGGCTGCCCGGCAATGACCTGCTTGCGCCACTTTTCAATTGAGCGCGCTTCGGCCACTACCGTGATCCCCCGGAATTGACTTGCTGCTTTGCTCGGTTCGGTCATCGGTACCTCCAGTTGATGATCAAATTATACCGGATTCCACTTTTGGCTTTTGCGGACTGGACACCGCTTATCGTGCATGATAGAATCTGTCCATTCGGGAGGTGGGAGATCCCCCATCTCTTTATTTGAATCAGAAAGGACGGTTTCCCCTGAAGAAACCACTGGAGACAACATGACCGACCAAACCCCCGCAGCACCAAGCAATTTCATACAAGAAGCTATCGCCGAAGACCTGAAAGCCGGCCGCTTTGACCATGTGCAGACGCGCTTTCCGCCGGAGCCCAATGGCTACCTGCATATTGGGCACGCCAAGGCCCTGTGCATTGATTTTGGCATGGCCGAGGCATTCAACGGCGTGTGCAACCTGCGCTTCGATGACACCAACCCGGTGAAAGAAGATGTGGAGTTCGTTGATGCCATCAAGGAAGACATTCAATGGCTGGGTTACCACTGGGGCAGAGAATTGTATGCCTCCGACTATTTTGAAGAACTGTACCAGTTTGCGCTGGTGCTGATCAAAAAGGGCCTGGCGTATGTGGATGACCTTTCGGCTGACCAGATTCGCGAATACCGCGGTACGCTGACCGAACCCGGCAAAAACAGCCCCTTCCGCGACCGCACTGTGGAGGAGAACCTGGCGCTCTTTGAAAAGATGCGTAACGGTGATTTTCCTGAAGGCGCCTGCGTGCTGCGTGCCAGGATTGACATGGCTGCCAGCAACATCAACATGCGCGATCCAACCATGTATCGCATCATCCACTCGCCGCACCACCGCACCGGCAGCAAATGGTGTATTTACCCCATGTACGATTTTGCCCACGGCCAGTCGGATTCGATCGAAGGCGTTACCCATTCTTTGTGCGATCTGGCTTATGAAGACCACCGCCCGCTGTACAACTGGTTCATTGACCAACTGGGAATCTTTAAAACCCGCCAGATCGAGTTTGCCCGCCTGAATGTTACCTACACCATATTAAGCAAGCGTTTTTTGAAGCAGCTGGTGGAAGGCGGACACGTGCGCGGATGGGACGACCCGCGTATGCCCACCCTGGGCGCCATGCGCCGCCGCGGTTACCCGGCTATGGCCATCCGCAACTTCATCGACCAGGTGGGCGTGGCCAAGAATGAAAATCTGATCGACATTGGCCTGCTGGAATTCAATGTGCGCGACTTGCTGAACAAGTCAGCACAGCGCGTGCTGGCAGTGCTCAACCCGGTAAAGGTGATCATCACCAATTACCCCGAAGGCAAAGTGGAGCAACTGGACGCTGTTAACAACCCGGAGGATGAAGCGGCTGGCTCACGGCAGCTGCCATTCTCGCGCGAAATCTACATTGAGCAGGATGATTTCCGCGAAGTTCCGCCGCCCAAATACTTCAGGCTGGCCCCCGGCCGCGAAGTGCGCCTGCGCTACGGCTACATCATCAAGTGCGAAGATTACCTGAAGGATGAAAAAACCGGAGAGGTGACGGAAATCCACTGCACTTACGATCCGGAAACCCGCGGCGGCTATGCGCCCGATGGGCGCAAGGTGCAGGGGACGATTCACTGGGTATCGGCGGCACATGCCGTGGATGGCGAAGTGCGCATGTATGACCGCCTCTTTATGGTGCCCAATCCCGGCAAGGTGGAGGAGGGCAAAACCTACCTCGACCACCTGAACCCGAACTCACTTGCCATTTTGGCGGGGTGCAAACTGGAACCCGGCCTTGCGGATGCCAAACCCGGCGCGCAATTCCAGTTTGAGCGTAAGGGCTTTTTCTGCGCCGACCTGGATTCTACCCCTGGCAAACCGGTGTTCAACCTCACTGTGCCGCTCAGAGACACCTGGGCAAAGATCGAAGCCAAATAAAACAAAAGGCCCCCGAGAAAACTCGAGGGCCTTTTGTTTGTTGTATGGGGATGGTCAGGCTACGTATCTTGCCGGTAGATATTTGATCTGGCGGGCAAAGTTCTTAAAAAATTCCTGCTTGTGCGCCGGCAGCCGTTTCCACCATAACGTTCCGCCAACAACAATGGCGGTGATGATAATAAGCCAAATCAGCCAGGTTGGTATTTTCATTTCAGTCTCCTTTTCACTCGTTGCGGGCGATGATCTTGCTGGTGATCATGCCGGAAGCGATGGTAGTGGGGACGCCACCGCCGGGATGTGTGGATGAGCCGGCAAGGTACAGGCCGCCAATGCTCTTGGATTTGGCAGCTGGCCGGAAGACCGCCTGAGCAGGCAAGTCTTGCTGCAGGCAGTAAATAGCACCTTCCGGCAGCAGCAAACGCCGTTCAAAGTCCAGCGGCGTGGCGCAATCGGAGAACACCACGTGATCCTTGAGGCCGGGGATGCACTTCTTGCTCAGGTTGGCAATTGTGCGTTCGATGAAGGCGGGTTTTTCTTCATCCCAGGTGGTGTCTTTCAGATAATAACCGCCTTCGGGGATGATATTGAGGATGTGTTTGCCTTTGGGCGCCAGCGACGGGTCGGTATGGGTGGACCAGCACACCAGGCCAAAGTTCTTTTTGGCCAGCTTGCCGGCCTTGATATAGTCAAAGTATTGCCGGTTAACCTCTTCTGGAGATTGGGCAATGATGCTGTGGTGTGCATCCAACGGCGGTTCATAATCCAGGCCCACGTACACCATCGGCACCGAAATTGAGTAATTATAGGACTTCATGCCTTTGGCTGCCATTGGCAGCATGTATTCCTCGCCAATCATCTTGAGGTACAGTGTTTTGGCGTTAATGTCGGAAACAACGATATTGGCGGTGATTTCGGTGCCGTCCGCCAGGCGTACACCGCGCACATGCCGGTTGGAGACCAGCACCTTTTCCACACGCTGGTTCAGGCGCACTTCCATGCCAGCCTTCTCGCCCATGCGCTGGATGGCCTTGGGGATCTGGATCATGCCGCCGCGCGGGTAGTAGATACCTACATGCTCGGTGTAGGGCACCATCGCATAGGGACCGGGTACAAGCGCCGGCGGGAGGCCAAAGTAAAGTGCCTGGTAAGCCATTGTCTCCAGAACGGTGGGGTTCTTGAAATACTTTTCCAGTACGCTCTGGTAACTGGTCATAAAGGTGGGCAGGAATTTGAGGAAACGCGGATTCTTTTTGATGAGCGCTGCCATATCACTCATTGTGCTAGAAGGCTCGGAAAAGATCGTGTCCAAACTCACATCCATCAGTTCCTGCGAGAAGGCGCTGAACTTTGACCAATTGCGCCCGTCTGCCGGGTCGATCTGGCTGATCAACTCGCCGGTTTTGCTTGCTGAGGTGGGGTAAGTGATACGCCGGCCATCTTCAAATAGGTAGGTCATGATCGGGTCGCAGGGGATCAGATCAACTTCCTGTTGAAAGGTAGAACCCAGCAACTTGAAGACCTTTTCGATTGGCTGGATGATCTCAACAATGGAAGCCCCCACATCAAAATGGTAGCCGTCCTTTTCGAACGTGGAGCAGCACCCGCCAACGCGGTTTGCCTGCTCCAGAACGAGAACTTTGCGCCCCTGGTGAGCCAACAGCGCTCCCGACGTAAGCCCACCCAGGCCGGCGCCAATTACGATGACATCATAATCTGGCATTTTTCCTCCGAATGAAAGTACCTGGAAATCCAGGTTGGATCACGGCTGTATTTTTTTACGAGTAAGGGGAAGCAAGCACGGGTAAATTTGGTGGTAAAACCACCAGCCAACATATTATAACAATTCTGATTATTGACTTCAAGTATTATGATAAATATCGGTTTTCTCACAAAACAACAAAAAGATATAATTAATAAAACCATCAA
>CALCNO010000100.1 GCA_937897615.1 uncultured Anaerolineaceae bacterium | reverse complement strand
CCCCGCTCGTTTTGATTTAACCGGATAATGCCAAAACACCTTCCGAGCGGGATGCAGCAACCGCGACCCCGCTCGTTTTGATTTGCCAAGTTAGCACACAAAAAGGCCAGGGAGATTACTCCCTGGCCTTACACTACATCACTGTTGAACAGATAGCCCTTCTATCGATCCCCCTAAGGCCGGCAGCAGCCACACCTGGCAATTGGATGTGTTCACCAGCAGTACCTTGTGCGTGTTGTCATCCTCCATGATGCTCACGCCCAGCCAGTCGTTGGAACCCCAGGCGATACCGCTGGTGCCCAGAGAAAGATTATCCAGCAGCAGGCGGGTCTGGCCGTCTGCGAGGCTTGCCAGATAGACACCGGCATTGTCCCGGCCGCGGTAAGCCACCCACATCTCATCCGGGCTCATGGCAATATCGAGAGATTTGTACGAACCATTCTCGATAAGGATGCCATCCGTGACCGCACCGCTGTTGACATCAATCTTGCGGATTTGCCAGGCGGAGCCGCCAGCGGCCATATCGGCAATGTACACTGCTGTGTTATCTGCCGACCAACCCACTGTGGCAGCGTATGCACGGTCTGAGATACGGCGCGTGGTCTGCGTTGATATATCATAGATATTCACGCCGTCCGCCGAGTTATTCACGTAGGCCAGCCTGTTTCCGTCATAGGAGAGCACAGGGTCATAACCGCTGAGGTTCAAGGGCGTTGCCACGCCGCTGGCAATATCCAGCAGCACAAATCCCTGTGGGCTGGAGTAGACCGCCTTTTGACCGTTACCGGAGAGTGTCTCCCAGCCAGCTTCAGCCGTAAGCACCTGCTGTCCACTGCCGTCCAGGTTGCTCAGGGTAAGTGCTGCGGAACCATCGGCAGCGATTTGGTGGATCATCACCTTGCCCTGCATGGATTGCGGAACTGCAGCAAGCCCATCAATGGTTGCGCCATTGGCGCAGACTCCCTCGCCAAGCTGCGGTGTGGCGGGAATGTCCGTGCGCACTACCTCCGGGCTCCACTGCCCCGTCCATTCCATCGTTTCCGAGGTCTCCACCAGATTGGAAAGCACCACCGTCAGATTCCCTGTGGGCAGTGATCTGTATAGAAGCGAGTTGGTATACTCGGTTGGGGCCATTCCACTACCACCCCCGCCGCCGCCAATCGTCTCATAGCCTTCGATGGAAACGTTCACGCCAATGCCGGGTTCCTCCGTTCTAATACGGAAGCTGTACTCAGCATCGCTGCCGCGTGTGCCAGCCGTGACCGAAACCAGGGTGATCTTGTGCCCGGCCAGTTCCACCTGCTGATTGATCTGCCATTCCTGCCCCGGTTGGGGGTTAGCGCCGGCATCAAAAGTGATGCTTGCCTGCGCCTCAGGATGGTTTACAGAGAGGAGCACTCCCTGGTAGTGGATCGTGAGCGGGAAGGTCACCCCTGCAGCATTGAACTGGTAGGCCATCACATACGCGCCAGAGTTATCCGGCGGCAGCGAGTTCTGCACATCCAGCGGGATGCTGTAATGCACCTTATTGCCGGCCGCGTCCGTGATATACGGCGCGCCGGTTTGCTGCAGCCACGCACCGCCCGTATCCCCACTCTGCCCAAAGGAAACGACAATGATATAGCCGTCCTCAGTATCAATGGAGCGCTGCACCTGCACCGATACACCCGGCTGCTGCGTAACCTCCGGGGTGGCCGTTCCTGCCCGGGCGGCGGAGCCCGGCGTGGCGCTGGCCGTGGGGGTCACTTCCTCTACCGGGTACACCGTCATCTGCGGCGGGGCAGCCACAAAACGCAATGGCAGTTCCCAGTTCTCCGGCGCCTTGCCGGGCAGGGTATCCGCCAAGCAGGGGATTACCAGCACCGCCTCGTTTACCGAGGGCGGCACGGCAGGGAGATCGCCGCTGCGCACCAGGCGCGTGCCATCCGGCAAACGCAGATATTCCGGCTCGATGCAGCCGACAACATCCTCGCGGTCAGGGTAGGCCGAGCGCGGAACTCCAAAGACGTGATACTCGATGCGCGTCTGGTCGGCGCTCAAGAGGGCATTCACCACCGTGATCGTTACGCCGTCGCGGGTTTGTTCCACCGGTTCCGCCAGTACACGCAGCGGCGCATCGGTGGAGATCAGGCCCATTCCGGGCACATAGCCCAGCAGTTTTTGCACTGCGGCTGCCACGCGCTGCGGGCCGATGGCAAAGAAGGAGATCACCAGCCCCAGCAGAATCACCGCAGTGGCGATCCAGGCCGGGCGCAGCACAAAGGATGGTTTGCGGCCTGCCTTCTCAGAGAGTTGCCCCTGCAAGGCGGCCACAAACTGCGGCCTGGCAGCGGGGGTGGAATATACGGTATTCAAGTCGTGTTCAAGTCCAGCGAACCTGGAAATATCAGTCATTGTTTGCCTCCATCTGGGCATGCAGCCGTTCCAGCATGCGGTACAGGCGCTTCTTCACGGCATCCTCGCTCAGGTGCATCAGTTTGCCGATCTCGGCAAAGCTCAACTGCGCCGCATAACGCAGGCGCAAAAGCTCCTGTTCATCCTCTGGCAGGCCGCGCAGTTTTACTCGCAGCCCGTCAAGACGCTCGTGCTGTTCCGCGCTGGTTAATAGGTCTTCATCAAAAGAGGGCGTGGATTCCTGCAGGGTAGTTTGACGGCGCCGCTGCCGAAAATGATCCATGGCTTTACGCCGGGCAATGCCAAACAGCCAGGCGGCAAAGTGGCCGTCGTCGCGGTAGCGCGGCAGGCCTTCCAGCGCGGCCAAAAAGGTCTGCGCCGTGGCATCCTCCGCCTCTGCCGGCGCACCGATGCGGTTAAGCTGGTAGCGATATACCGGCTGCACGTATTTTTGATACAGCGCATTGAATGCCCGCCTGTCCTTGCGGGCGTTGGCGATCAACACCTGTTCTTCGTTGGAATTCTTTTCATCTTCCATAAGGTCTCTTTCCTCATTGCGCAATGATAAGATCGATCTCTTTTAATCAATCGCAGGAAAGACCAAAAAGGGACGGGCGCGGACAGATGAAAAAATCAATCCAGGGTGCGCACAGAACGACTGGCAAGGCCGGCCAGCGCCAACAGCATCGTCAGCGCGCCGCCGATGAGGAACACCAGCGGTGCGCCGATGAGATCCGTGGCCCATCCCGAAATGCCGTAACCGATGGGCAGCAGCACGAACGACCCCAGCGCATCAATGGAAGAGACCCGCCCCAACAGTTCGCGCGGTACCAACTCTTGCAGAGTATTCGTCCACACCAGCCCAAAGATGGAGATGAAAAAGCCTTCAAAAAAGGCGGATACCGCCAGTACAGGTATCGAAGTCGTCAGCCCAAAGATACAGATGATCCCGCCGAACAAAATGGTAGCCACATACGCCAGCAGCCCCCTGCGTCTGAGTCGCTTGATGCTGCCGGTGCCGATTGCCCCGATGACAAACCCCACCGCGCTCATCGAGGTGAACAGGCCCAGCACTTCCACATCGGCATGTAGGTTGGTCTTCACCAGGTACGGCAGCGAGACCGAGAACGGGCTGCTGGTGGCGTTGATAAAGCCAAAGATGACAATGGTGATCCACAGCCAGGGCGAAGCCACCACCGCCAGGTAACCGTCGCGCAGATCGCTGAAGGCAGCGCGCCAGTTGAGTTTTTTATCCGCAATGGGTTCGGTCGCAGGGGCAGGCAAGGGCTGTGGGGCAGGTATTTTCAGCGGCGGCGCGCGCAGGATGAACAAGATGCATACCGCCGAGATGGCAAAGGAGAGCGCATCCAGGCCAAAGGCCAGCGGCGTGCCGCCAAAGGCCACAATGGCTGCCCCCAGCGCCGGCCCAATGATGCTGGTGCCCCGCTGAAAGAGACTGGTAAGCGAGTTGGCGCTCGGCAACAGTTCTTTTGGGGTGATCTCCGGCACGGTAGCGGTGTACGCCGGGTGGAAAAATGCGCTCACCAGTCCAAAGAGGATGCTGGAGAGATAGATATGCCACATCTCCAGTTTGCCCAGATACGCCAGCAGCGTGATCAGCGCCACCACCAGGCCATTGAAGACATCAGAGAGGAACATGATGCGCAGACGCGGGAAGCGGTCGGTGGCAATGCCGCCGATGAGCAAAAAGATGAGCATGGGCACGGAAGAGAAAATGAGCACGGTGCCCATTGCCGCGGCAGAGTTGGTCTTTTCCAGCACCCACCAGGAGAGGGTAATGCGGAAGAGGCTGTCTCCCAGGCGTGAAGTGGTCTGCCCGCCCAGCAACAGGGCAAAAGGTTTGTGGGTGAGTGATTTAAAGAGGTTCAATGAGTCCTCAAGGCATTGCGAATGTCAGAAGTATAGCAGGTTCAGCGTGATTGCGGGCAAGCCATGCTGTTTTACTATCCTTTAAGCAAATAAACTAGCTGCGCCGCTTCTCGCGCTGTAAAATTATGGTATCCTTAACCCCGCGCCCGGACGGGACCGGCGCGGCAGAGCCCTGCGAACCCCGCCAGGTCCGAGAGGAAGCAACGGTAAGGAGGATCCTCTGGGCGCCGCCGGCAAGCCTGTCCGGACGCACTTTTAACGCCAAGGAACGCCATGCAAACACCCCCCGTCTGCAATTACGAAGGCTCCGATTATCAGACCTCCTTCTGGGAGAAGGGCGGGCGCGCCTACGAGGACGCCTGCGAGGTCATTGCCCTGCGGCGTATGCTGCCAGCTCACGGCCAGCACTTGCTGGAACTAGGCGCCGGGGCCGGGCGCAACACCCCGCGCTACACCGGCTACGATAAGATCACCCTGCTGGATTACAGCCGCACGCAGCTGGAACAGGCCCGCGCACGCCTGGGTGATAGCCCGCGCTACCGCTACATTGCCGCCGACATCTACCACCTGCCTTTTGTGCCCGGCGTCTTCGACGGTGCCACGATGATCCGCACCCTGCATCATATGAAGGATGCTCCCCTGGCACTGGCACAGGTCAAGCAGGTCTTGCAACCGGGTGCCACATTCATCCTGGAATATGCCAATAAACGTAACGTCAAGTCCATCCTGCGCTACTGGCTGGGGCGGCAAAAGTGGTCGCCATTTACCGCAGAGCCGGTGGAATACCTGGAACTCAATTTCGACTTTCACCCGCGTGCCGTTCGCCAGTGGCTCAAGGAGCTGAACTTTACCCTGCTGCGCACGCTCACCGTCAGCCACTTCCGCATGGGGCTGCTCAAAAAACTCATCCCGACCAAAGTGCTGGCATGGATGGATGGCGCCGCCGCCCTCACCGGCAACTGGTGGCAGCTCAGCCCCAGCGTCTTTATGCTCACCCGCCGCGATGCGCAGGGCAGCCAGGCCGCGCCCGACGCCTTTTTTGCCTGCCCGGCCTGCGGCGAGCCCCTCAAAGATACCCCGCCGCTGCTCAAGTGCAGCAAGTGCGGCCACCATTATCCTTTCAAGGACGGCATTTACGATTTCCGCCTCAACCCGCCCGCCGAGGTGAAGTAAGCCATGCCCGATGCCCTGCTGGACGACCTCAACCCGCAGCAGCGCCAGGCCGTTACCGCCGGTGATGGACAGGTGTTGGTGCTGGCTGGCCCCGGCTCGGGAAAAACGCGCGTGCTCACCCGCCGGCTGGCCTACCTGATCGAGCGCCAGGGCGTGCCAGCCTACGACATCATTGCGGTCACCTTCACCAACAAGGCCGCGCGCGAGATGGAACACCGCGTGGTCACACTGGTGAGCCAGAATCTGGAAGGTATCTGGCTGGGCACCTTTCATGCCATGTGTGCGCGCCTGCTGCGGCGCGAGAGTGCCTATCTGCCTTTTAGTGCCAGTTTTGTGATCTTTGATGACAGCGACCAGCAAACCCTCATCAAGCGCGCCATGCGCGAGTTGAATATTGACGAAAAGATCCACCGCCCCGCCGGGGTACATGCCGCCATCTCTGCTGCCAAGAATGACCTGCAGCTTCCCAAAGATGTGCCGCGGCGCACCTACCGCGACGAAGTGGTGGCGCGCGTCTACGAGAAGTATCAGTCCTTTCTAACGCTCAACAACGCAGTGGATTTTGACGACCTGCTGCTTTACACCGCCACACTCTTGCAGGAAAACTCGCTGGTGGCAGAAAAATACGCGCGGCGCTTCAGACATGTGCTGGTGGATGAGTTTCAGGATACCAACCTGGCGCAGTACGTTATGCTCAAACAGCTTGCGGCTTTCCATCACAACATCTTTGTGGTGGGCGATGAAGACCAGTCCATTTACCGCTGGCGCGGCGCCGATTACCGCAACGTGCTGCGCTTTGAAAAAGATTATCCTGCTTGCGAGACCATCCTGCTGGAGCAGAATTACCGCTCAACGCAGAACATACTGGATGGCGCGCGCCAGGTGATCGATCGCAATCGCAACCGCACCCCCAAGCACCTCTTCAGCGAGCGCGGCAGCGGCAACAAGATCGTGCAGTACGTGGCAGTGGATGACATCGCCGAATCTGCCTTTGTGGTGGACACCATCACCCAGTACCTCAAATCCGGCAAGGCCAGCGCCAACGACTTTGCCGTGATGTACCGCACCAACGCCCAGTCCCGCATCATCGAAGAAGCCCTGATGCACGCGGGCATCCCTTACCGCTTGATCGGGGCACAACGCTTTTACGGCCGGCGCGAGGTCAAGGATGTGATCTCCTTCCTGCGCCTGGTAGCCAACCCCGCCGATGAAGTGAGCCTGCTGCGTATGATCAATGTGCCCCCGCGCGGCATTGGCGATAAGACCGTGCTCACCCTGCAAACCACTGCGATGCAAGCCGGTGTGAGCGTGGGCCAGGTGGTACTAGAATTGGGGCAAAATGGCGAAGGCTCACCCTACTGGCAAGGGGTGGGGCGCTCGGCGGCGCTGCTGGCGGATTTTGGCACCCTGTTGGGCGAATGGTACGCGCTGAAAGATAAAATCTCGCTCACCGCACTTGTAGACCGCATTTTGCAGGA
>CALCNO010000099.1 GCA_937897615.1 uncultured Anaerolineaceae bacterium | reverse complement strand
CGCCGCGGGCTTCAGCGAGGTGCGCTTCAGGCGGCGTATGTTTGGCAGCATGGCCATTCACTGGGGGAAAAAGCTAAATGAACTTGTCCAGGATGATCCCAGCGGAGAATAACAGGCAGTAGAAAAGCACCAGTTGTGCGGTATCTGCCAGCAGCTTGTTGAAAAGCGGGCTTGCCGGCAGTGTGCGCATGCGCCGCGCCAGCCCAATTGCCACCGGCACGGTGAGGAGCGGCAGCAACAGCGGCCACCCACCCCAGCCCAGCAGTACGCTCAATAGGCACGCCAGGTACGCCAGCGCAAGCATGAGCAAATATTCCGCCTCGGCGGCCTTGCGCCCCCAGCGCACCGGGATGTTGCGCCGCCCCGCGCGCGTATCGGATTCAATGTCGCGCACGTTGTTGACCACCAGAATGGCCGTCACCAGCGCGCCCGCGCCCAGCCCGCCCATCCAACTGAGGGGCAGCAGGCGCCCCAGCAAAATGTAGGTGGTGCCGCACACGGTGACAAAGCCAAAAAAGAGGAAGGCCGCCAGGTCGCCCAGGCCGTAATCTTCGAGAGAAAATGGCCCCACGGTGTAGATCACCGCGCCGATGAGCGCCAGCCCACCCATCACCAGCACCGGCCAGCCACCCACGACCACCAGATACACCCCGCCGACCACAGCCAGCAGCGCCACCAATGCCGCCCCCAGCCACACCTGGCGCACGCTCAACAGCCCGGACTGGGTCACGCGCGTTGGGCCCAGCCGCTCGCGCTTATCGGTGCCCTTTTGATAATCGGCCACATCGTTGACCAGGTTGGCAAGGATTTGTAGCAGCAGCGCACAGGCCAGGATCACCAGCGCCGGCAGCCACTTGAAGGCCCCGTTGGCCCAGGCCAGCGCCCATCCAATGAGCACCGGCGAACCGGCAGCCGGCAGGGTGCGCGGGCGGATCGCCAGCCACCAGCGCTGCGGGTAGGAAAGCGCGGAAACATCGGGAGCGTCAGGCATGGCACAAATTATACGGCAAAAATAAAGGCGCCCGAATGGGCGCCTTTGCAGGTTGCACAGAACCGCTTACTTTTGCAGGATCAGCTCGCCCCAGGTGGTGGGGTTGAGGAAGTTGCGGTAGGCGGTGGTGGAGATCATGGTGTCCTGCGCGTTGGCTTCCGTCTGGTCGTTATCGCTGATGGAGACGGCAAAGCCCAGGTGCATGCCGTTGGTGGGCGTTACCCCCAGCAGCGACCAGGGGATGGCGGCTTCCACGCGGTAGATGTTATTCTCCGGCTCAAAAACCTTAGACATCTGAATCTTGGTAGTCGTGCCTTTTTTGCCAATGGGGAACCAGATGAAGGCTTCAGGGTTGATACCGGCAGCCGAATTGCCCGCCGAGAGACCAATCTGGAAATCGTCCGGACTGAGGCCGGTGGTGTAGAAATCGCCATAGAGGTTGGAATCGATCAGGATTTCCACGCTGTCGCCCAGGTAGAGGGTCTCGCCGGACTGGCGCTGATTGTAGCTGTCGTCGGTGACCTTGACGCTGATGTACAGGTTGGTGTTATCCCACACTGCGCCAAAGGCGCCTTCCAGGTCTGCCTGGTCTTTCCACTTGTTGGCGCCCCAAACGCGGTAGGGCAGCTTGTATTTTTGTGTTTTGTCGATCCACTCGGCATAGGTGCCATCCAGCACCGGCGCGGTGGAAACGTACTGCGCAATGAAGGAACCGCCCGGGCGCACCATCGGTTCAGGGGTGGGCGGCACGGCAGTGTTGGTGGGCACCGGGGTATTGGTGGGCGCCTGTGTAGCCGTGGGCACCTCGGTGTTGGTGGGGGCTGCCACAGTGGGCAGCACCACTTCCTGTGTGGGGGCCGGGGTGACGGTGGCCGGGATGTTGTGGCTGGTATCGAACAGCGCCGTCAGGGTCAGGTTGGGCGTTGCCTGCGCACCGTTATCACCGGATTGGTTGGAAAAAGGCAAGTTGCAGGCCGAGGCTGCAAAAACAAGCACGAGAAAAGCGGCAAGTATCTTTACGGTTTGTTTCATGGCATCTCCGTTTCTGGCATGAACCAT
>CALCNO010000098.1 GCA_937897615.1 uncultured Anaerolineaceae bacterium | reverse complement strand
CTCAGCGCGAAAGGCTCTCCGGCCGGGCGTGGGCGGTGCTGCTGGTGCTCATCACGCAGGCGGTGGGGCTGGTGGTGCTGTTCATCCGTACGGGCAGTATCCGCCAGGGCAGTTTATCGTTACAATCTAAAATCTTATAGTACAAATCGTTGTATTTTTCGCCATTTATGTTTATAATAATTCATAAACATTCATAGGGTGATTACCATGAGCCTGTCTGCCAAAAAAAGAGAAGAAGTCATTGAGTTTATCCTGCTTAATCTGCGCGCGCACGGCAAGGACATTGTCAAGTTCACGCAGGAGAAGTTTGGCCTGTCACGTACCACGATCCTGCGCTATCTGGATGCACTGGCAAAACAGCAACGCATCGAAATTTCAGAAGGCGCCACGCACCGCGAATATACCCTTTTACCCACGCTGGAAATTGAAAAGCAATTTGAGATCACGCCGCAGCTGGCGGAAGACCGCGTCTGGCGCGAAGATCTGCGTCCTGCTCTCAACGGCGAGCAGGATAATGTGATCCGTTTACTGGAGTACGGATTTTCTGAGATATTCAACAATGCCATTGAGCACTCAGAGGGAAGTTCAATTGGGGTGCTGATGAAGATCTTCCCGGATATTAACGTCCTTGCCATTGTAGATAATGGCGTGGGGATCTTCAACAAGATACAACGAAATTGCCAGCTGGATGACCCGCATCATGCCATTTTGGAACTCTCTAAGGGCAAGCTCACCACCAACCCGGAGAGCCACACCGGAGAAGGGATTTTCTTCACCTCCAGAATGTTCGACCTTTTCGTGATCCACTCGGATAAATTAGGATTTAGCTCAATCAAACAAACTGATATATTGTGGGATGTTGATTACGGGCCAAACAAAGGGACTGGAGTGATGATGGAGATTTCGCGCAAGTCTACGCGCACCACCGGCCAGGTGTTCAACGAATTTGCCGATGTGGAGCACGGCTTTAGCAAAACGATCGTGCCGGTGCAACTGGTGCGCTACGGCGATGAGAGCCTGATCTCCCGCTCACAGGCCCGGCGCATGCTGGAACGTCTGGACAAATTCCAGACGGTGATATTGGATTTTAAGGATGTGGCACAGATCGGGCGCGCCTTTGCCGATGAGGTCTTCAGGGTATTTGCTAAAGCGCATCCCGGTACCCATCTCGCGGCAATAAATACGTCCAAGCAAATTGACGCACTGATCAAGGAAATTCAGTCGCAGCAGTAACCCCCAGCATCAAAATGATGATTAGCGCCGCAGACTGCTACTCGTTCAACCCTTTTCCGGCCATAATCTGCGGCAGCGATTTTTCGATGCGCGCCTGGCGGGTTTGTGTCTGTTTGGGCGCGGCAAAGAACAGCAAATAGGCGCGCTGCCGCCCGGGCGTGAGCGCCTGGAAGGCTGCCTTCAACTCCGGCGAGGCCTCCAGCCGCTGCTGAAATTCCGGCGTGACCGCGAACTCGGTGGTCTTTTTGAACTCTACCTTGAGCCCGGCCTGCTCCACGCTAATGGCGGCGGCCAGATAAGCCCTGATCGCCGGCTCCAACTCCACGATCTGGTCC
>CALCNO010000097.1 GCA_937897615.1 uncultured Anaerolineaceae bacterium | reverse complement strand
TGATTGATCGAAAAGGTCAATAATATCTGCTTTGTAATCCAGAAAAGTCCCCTGGCGATTTATGCGGAACATCAGGTCAGGGATGGCATTGAGCATGGCACGCGCTCTGGTTTCGCTCTCTTGCAATTTTCTATCCGCCCGGGTGCGCTCAGTGACGTCCAAGCCTGACGATATAATGCATTGCTTTCCGTTTAAGTCGATCAATTCACTGGAGATGACCAGGGTATGCGTTTCACCGGAATGCGTTCGAATACTCACTTCCAGTTCTTCTACCCGTTTGTGTGCGAGTAGTTCGTGTAAAAACTTCTGTCTTTCTTCAGCTGTCCAGATGCCCATCTTCATGGTGGTGCTTCGCATCAGTTCCTGGCGCGAATATCCCACCAGGTTGCAATAGGCTCGATTCGCATCTAAAACTGCACCGCTCTCAGTTTCAGTGAGGATGAGGGGCACCGGGCTGGAATGAAAGGCGCTGGAGAAACGCTCTTCGCTTTCTCTCAGTGCCATTTCCGTTTGCTTGCATCTTGCCACATCGGTCAATGAAGTAAAAACCCTGAATGGCTCCTTTTCGCCGGCTTTGAATTCGGGGACGGCAGTAACCAATACCCAGCGGTATCGCTCTTCCCTGGGGTGGAAAATCCCCAGCATCACGTCGCGCACCGGTTTTCCGGTTTCAAAGGCAATGATTGCCGGGTTTTGATCAGCAGGAAAACCAGAGCCATCTTCGCAGATAATCTGCCAATATGGCGCAGATAACTTGCGACCCTTCATCTGGTCAACAGTGACCCCGAGGAGTTTTTCGGCCGCTGGATTGGCAAGTGTAATGGCGCCGGTCTTGTCCTGATACAACAAACCTTGCGACATTGAATGGAACAAATTGTTAAAACTCTGGCACTCTGTTGTGCTGCTGGGAATTTCATTACCCGCCAGGTGTGCCTCAAGCTCAGCAATTCTGTCCCGCGCGTTTTTCAGCTCAAGCTCCAATTGCTCTTTATTCATGGTGTTCTCCCGGCAAGAAAAAAGGCAGTTTGTTAAAGAATAGCAAAAATTCACGCGGGAGTCTATACCTCTCCCTTGTAATAAATTCTTTCATATTTGGCAGGTTTTTGCTATGGGGGGATTCCCCCATCCAAAGTATAAGGATTTTCAAGCTTTATTTATGGAAATCATTCTCCTAGTTCTGGAAAATTCCGCATATACGGGAGAAACCGTACTCAAGCATGGCAGTCGGTTATAATAACCCCTCATGCGCAATGCGGAATGTCTATGAACAATGTTAAACGGGTGTTTCAATTCTTTCGGGATAAAGAATACTATCAGCAGCTCGTTCACCTGGCGCTGCCGATTGCCTTGCAGAGCCTGATCACGTCCTCTCTGACGATGATCTCCGTTCTATTTATTGGGCAGTTGGGCGAAACAGCCGTTGCCTCGGTCAGCCTGGCCAACCAGGTGTTTTTTCTACTAAATCTGATGGTTTTTGGCGTGACAAGCGGCTGTGCGATCTTTATCGCTCAGCTATGGGGCAAAAAGGATGTACACAACATCCGCCGGGTGGTGGGGGTCACGGTCAAGCTGGCTTTGATGGTAGCTTTGTTTTTTACCGTAATTGGGTTTTTCTTCTCAAAACCGGTGCTCCACCTGTATTCCAACGATCCTGCCGTGATCGAGCGCGGGGGCCAGTTCCTTCACATTATCTGCTGGACTTACTTCTTCTTCACCATTTCCATTGTGTTCAGCATGGCCAATCGCTCGGTGGGCAATGTGCGCTTGCCGCTTTTTGTGAGCACCTCTGCTCTGGCAGTTGAGGTTGCGCTGGCTTTCCCGCTGATTTTTGGCTTTCCAGCGCTGGGGGTTCCCGCTCTTGGGATTAACGGCTTTGCCATAGCAGCCCTGGTGGCGCGCGTTTTGGAATGTTCAGCACTCCTTTTCTTTACCTATCGCGACAAAAGCAACCCCGTGCGTGCCAGCTTGAAGGACCTGGTGGAATGGGATGGCAAATTCATCCTCATCATCCTCAAGCCCGTTCTTCCGGTGATTGGAAATGAAACGCTCTGGTCACTTGGAATTACCGCGTATAACTCCATCTACGGGCACATTGGCACTAATGCCGTAGCCGCGATAAACATGGTGCAGACGATTGACCAGATTGCTTTTGTTCTGTTCCTGGGGATTGGCACGGCTACTTCGATCATGGTGGGGCACCTCATCGGCAAAGATGAAAAAGAGAAGGCTTTTCAGTATGGCGGGCGCTCGCTGGTCTTGCAGGCGGGCGGCGCAATGCTGATGGGGGTGCTGGTGTACCTGTTGGCTGGAAACATTTTCAGCCTCTACAAGGTCTCGCCGCAGGTTATCGCAGATGCACAGGGTATCCTTGCCATCATGTCGCTGGGAATGTGGATACGTGCTTCAAACCACGTGATTATCATTGGCATTTTGCGGGCGGGCGGTGATACAAAATTCTCGCTCATTCTGGACGGACTGGTGATCTGGCTTGTTGGCGTACCGGTTACTGCTTTGGGAGCCTTTGTTTTTCACTTACCCATCTACTTTGTGTATGCCCTTACGCTCACCGAGGAAACCGCCAAAGCCGCCATTGGCGTATGGCGCTATTTCTCGCGGCGTTGGATCAACGACCTCACGAATCGTGTAAAGGTTGTATCGCCTGCTGAGTTGCTTTAAGTTAGGAGGCGGGATCCCTGACCAGCGTGGCCAGGGTAAGCACGGAGACAATCCCCAGTGCGGCGGAGACAATAAAAGTGGTTGCATAGCCGAAGGAGTCTGCCAGCAGCCCGCCAAGCGCAGGCGCAAGGATGGTTGCCGGCGCGATCAGCGTGTTTGACATGCCAACGTAAGTGGGGCGGTTTGTTTCGTCGCCAAACTCCAATGAAATGGCCAGCCCAATTGTCCAGAAGCAGGTATTGGCAATCCCATTCAGGATGAATACCAGGGAAAACAGCACGGTATTCTTAATGAGCAGTGCAAATATGGCACTGAGCACTGCCGCGATGCCGCCCAGCACCAGGATCCATTTGCGCGACCACTTATCCGCAATCCTTCCCAGGAGCGGGTTGGCAATCACCTGAGTGATCATGAGAATGCTTGTCATCACACCGATGGAGATCGTGTCCATCAGGAGATGCTTCACCGCATAGACTGTGAAGAAAGCAAAGGCCATCATGCCGAATTGAGAGACAATGCGACTGATGATGAAACTGCGGAAATGCGCATCTGCCTTTAGAATGCGCAACACGTCTTTCCAAACTGGAACAGCGCTTTCTTCATCGCGGCGCACGGGGCGGACTGGTTCCCGGGTGGCGTTGAGGAAAAACCAGGACACGACATAAAGCGCGCTGGCAATAAAGAAACAGGAGGAAAAATCGAAAGGCGCTTCCAGCTTGGAGAGGATGACCCCGGCCAAGACCGCGCCAATGCTGGCAAGCAGATTGGAACCGGCGGCCTGAAAACCATAAAATGTGCCGCGGATTTCCCCAGGGATCACTTTGCTGATCATGATCTGCCAGGGGTTGGCCGTTAGGCCCGAGCCAATACCCTGCCAGATGAGCAGGAGAAACGTAAGGATGAGCGCCGCGGTTTTACCAATGACTGGTAGCAGCAGCCCAACAAATGCCAGGAAGAAAATGGGAAGCCGCTCCTGAATGGTCATTTTGACCACGTAAGGTTTGATGTGTTCCATTTTTTTGATGCGCGCGGCCATGAGCAATTGCGGCAGCTGCCAGCCCATATTGTGGATTGCAGGGATCAGGCCGATCAACGTGGCTGAGTTGGTCATTGTTGCCACAAACAAGGGAATCACAGTAGTGTAGGATGCAAAGCCGACGGCAAAACCGAAAATGCTACCATCGCCCATATTGGCGATGATGTTGTGCTTGAGCTCTTTTCGGTCAACGGCTTTATTCGTAATCATGTCAGCGGTATAAAGAGAAAAACCCCGGAAAATCCGGGGTTCAGTTTTTACTTTTTAGTAACTCTCATCACTTTCGTCACTATCCCAGGCTTCATCTTCTTCTTCGTCTTCCAATTCCTCCCATTCTGCTAATTCCTCTTCTTCCTCGTTCCAATCTTCCTCAGCGGCAGTTTCAGCGCTGACGGAGTAGGTTTTGCAGCCAGCATCGGGATCCAGTTCAACCATTCCGGCACTGCAAATTCCGTCATCCAGAAAAGCGCAATCCAAATAGTGACATTTGATACGTGCCATCTAAGTTTTCCTCCTCAACTTGTTAAAAATTCTGTTTTTGCTTCACTAAAAAAACCGAGGCAACGAAAATAACGGTCATACAAAGTGCCGAGACGACGCACCACTGGCAGAAAGCCTTGATCACAAAGAATTCCAGCGCGGTAAGGTAGAGTGAAAACAAAAAGCCAAAAAGGCCGACCCCAAAAATCAATGCCTTGCCGTATTGCCTTACAAACTGGATTTTTGACCGGAATAGGATGAGCAAGATCAGAACCAAATAGCTCAAAAAACCCAGTAATGCCACGGGAATGCCAAATATCTCTGACCAACTGCTTGTGTTCACGGTCTCGCAATCGCCTAGCCCGGGTGTGCAATAGATGGGCGTATGGAAAAACTTAACATAGGTCAGATAACCAGCCACAATCAACCCGACCACTGACGCGATCAGGATGATTACTACTGCATTGTTGCGGAGCGATGTTTTCTTCATTGTCCCTGAACTTAGCCCGAAAAACGGCAATAGTATAACATGATTTATCCAGGTTTCAACCTGTGTGCTTCCATTACATTGGGGAGATTTTCAATCTTTGTCAAAACCCGGGCAAGCTGGGCAATATCGGATATCTCTACGATCAGGTCAAGGTAGGCAAGGTTATGTGTAATATTGATCTTGATATCCTTTACGTTGATATTCTCGTTGGTCAGCATGCTGGAAATATCCCCCATCAGGCCCTGGCGATCATACGCCTTGATCTGGATCTGAACCGGGAAGGTGAGTTGCGGCTCACCCCACGAAACGCGCACCAAACGGTCACGGTCTTTAATGCGCAGCATATTGGGGCAATCCTGGCGGTGAATGGTGGCGCCGCGTCCGCGGGTGATGTATCCGATGATATCGTCGCCGGGTACGGGTTTGCAGCACTTTGCATAGGTAGTGAGAATATTCTTTAGTCCCAGCACGGTAACGGCATTGCCTGAAATATCGCGAGCTGGCCCACCCGGCTTGATCAGCACTTCATCCACCGGCGTCGACTCGGCATCCGACACCAGGTTGATGATGTGCCCGATGGAAACATCGCCACAACCAACGGCCACATAAAGGTCGTCCAGGCTGCGGAAATCAAAACTGAGGGCAAGTTTCTCCAGGTTGAAATCCGTCAGGCCCAACCTGCGGAATTCCTTATCCAGGATCTCCTTGCCCTGGATGAGATTTTGTTCGCGGTTTTGGTGTTTGAACCACTGGCGGATTTTGGAGCGCGCGCGTTGTGTTTTAACCAGCCCAAGGTTGGAATTCAACCAATCACGCGAAGGCCCGCCCTGTTTGGCGGTGAGCACTTCCACCTGGTCGCCAGTTTTGAGTACGTGATCCAGGCTGACGAGCTTGCCGTTGACTTTGGCGCCGCGGCAGCGATGGCCGATCTCGGTATGCACGTTATATGCAAAGTCAATTGGCGTAGAACCTGCCGGCAGGTCAATGATATCTCCGCGGGGGGTAAAGACATACACGCGGTCCTGGAAGACATCGGTTTTCATGCCATCCACGAACTCGTTGGCATCTTCCACTTCCTGGCGCCATTCCATCAGCTTCTTCAGCCAATTAATGCGCTGCTCGTATATCTCATCACGCGGGCCTTTTTCTTTGTACTTCCAGTGGGCGGCGATGCCGTACTCGGCATTTTCGTCCATCTCCGGGGTGCGGATCTGTACCTCGAGCGGTTTGCCGTCGTCATAGAGGATGGCTGTATGCAAAGACTGGTAAAAATTGTCTTTGGGTGCAGCGATGTAATCGTCAAACTCGTTGGGGATTGGCCGCCAGTGTGTATGGATCACACCCAGGGCAGCGTAGCAGGTGGGGATATCCTTAACGATGAGACGCACGCCGCGCAGGTCACGCACCAGTTCAAAGGGTTTATTTTTCTCGACCATCTTGCGGTAGATAGAATAGATGTGTTTGGAACGGCCGCTGATCTCTGCCTTGATATTTACCTCAGAAAGCGCTTTCTTCAAAACAGACAGGATATCTTCCATCTGCCTTTCACGTTCCAGGCGCGTCTCAGAGAGGTTCTGGGCAATCTCTTTGTATTTCTCCGGGTTGGTATAGCGAAAACCCAGGTCTTCCAATTCCCACTTTAGTTGCCAGATACCCAGGCGGTTTGCCAGAGGGGCAAAGATATCCAGCGTTTCCTGGGCAATGCGGCGGCGTTTCTTTTCCGGCATGTAGCCGAGTGTGCGCATGTTATGCAGGCGGTCTGCCAGCTTGATGAGGATGACACGAATGTCTTCCCCCATCGCCAGGAACGTCTTTCGCAACGTCTCGTTGGCCAGGTCACGCCTGCGGTCGCGTGCAAGAGGGGAATCCAGCAAAGCATCGCCGTCAGAGGCATCATTCTGGGAGAGTTGTTCAAAGATTTGCGCCTCGTGCTGGTCTGCGCGCGATACCCTGGGCAGATGGGTCAGTTTGGTTACCCCGTCCACAAGCCGGCTGATCTCATCGCCAAATTCACGGCTGATGTCCTCAAGCGTGACCGGCGTATCTTCAACGGTATCGTGCAGCAACCCGGCAACAACAACTACTGGCTGAACATTCAGTTCAGCCAGGATGATGGCAACGGCAATGCAATGGGTGATATAGGGTTCCCCGGATACACGTTTTTGGTTTTCGTGGGCTTTTTCGGCGAATTTGTAGGCATGGATGATCAAATCGCGATCAACCATGGAATAGGTTTCTGGCAGTGCATCGAGCAGGTTTTCGAGTAGAGGGGCTAATTTTTCAGTACTGATCATTTTGCCCAACCTGATGAATTTCGCCCTAGTATAACATCATTAACTTGTTTCAAATTGGCGAAAAAGTGCCGCGAGACTGATTTCAGTAAATGAAGTCGCTTTTTGATCTGCGTGGGATGTATCCATTGTTTCTGTGATCTTGTTGGGGATTGCAATTACATAAATGCCTGCCGCACGTGCGGCAGTGATGCCGTTGGGCGAATCCTCAAACACGATGGCTTCATGGGGTTGCAACCCCAGTTTTTGCAGTGCAAGCAAAAAGAGATCAGGTTGTGGTTTCACCCGTGCCACATCTTCGGCGGTGAGGACATGATCAAAGAAAGGGACGAGTTCCAGGCGTTGCAGGTGCCCCACGACCCAGGAACGCGGCGAGCTGGAAGCTACCGCAAGGTGCAGGCCGGCTTCTTTTGCCTGCTGGATGAACTCCAGGATGCCGGGCTGCGGGGGAACCCCCAGCAGAATTTCATGCACACGGGCCAGTTGGTTCACTCGTAGCTCCTCAGGGTCAAGTGCCTCATTGACCTGCGCGCATAAGTCAAGCGCCGGGTCGTAGGCGCTGGGGCCGGTTCCGATGGCTTTTGCCCAGTCTTGATAGGTAAAAGGGAGGTTGTAATGCTGAAAAATCTCCTGCCAGGCCTGAAACCCGGGGATTTCCGTATCCAGGATCAAACCGTCGAAATCAAAAAGTAACCCGCGCAACGCCATCTGCTATGTAACCTGCTTTCGTAGTTATTTAAGTTTTTCTTCGCCGGCAAATTGCCGGGTGGGGGAAAGATACTTCAGTGTTTCCTCATCCTTGTTGGTTGTTTTACCCAGTACCACGCGCGTGATCAATTCTGCGCCTGCCGGGCCAAGCATGAAGCCTTGTCCGCAAAGGCCAACGCCGAGGAAGAAATTGGCAAGCTGCGGCGCTTTGCCGATGATTGGAAAACCATCCGGCGTCATGGGATACAGGCCGCGCCAGGTACGGCGCACACGGATATTCTTTAACCGCGGCATGATCTCGATCATCCTGCGTGCCACCATGGGCAGAAAACTGCTGGTTTCATTTACATCGTTGCCCCAGGCATTGGGTTTGGGGGTGATGCAAAAGATGATCTGGCCGGTGATGTGTTGGTAGAAATAGTAATTGGTGGAATCTTCGGTTGGGCGGATATCCACTACCATAGGTCCTAAAAAGCGCGCCACCGGTTCGGTGATGGCCGCTTCGTGCGAGTCCGGTTTTACCGGCAGGTCAACCCCCGCCAGCGCACCGATCTCAGCCGCTGCGGCTCCGGCAGTATTGATCACAAAATCGGCGGAGTACGTATCCTTGCCTGTTTTTACTTCGGTGATCCGGTCGCCTTTTAGCACCATTTCGCTTACAGGCTCCGAAAAGCGGAATTCTGCGCCTTTTTCCAGCGCATGCGAATAATATGCATGGTTCACCAGCATCGGCGAGGCGCTGCCATCTTTGGGCGAGAAAGTACCGCCGATGAGGCCGTTGGGGTTCAGGTCTGGGAGGATGTGCAGAAAATCCTCTTTGTCGTACCAATCGTTGTCAAGCCCATAGGATTTCTGAACAACCAACAGTTCCTTGAGCGTTTTTTCTTCCTTCTCGGTATAGGCCACAAAGGAGTAACCGCATTGATCCCATTCGATATCGTCGCCGAATTGCTCCTTGAAGCTCGAAAAGATTTCGATGCTGCGCAGGCACATGCGGATTTTGGCCGGGTCGGAATGGGTAGCACGAATGCCGCCGATGGCGCGCTTGTTTGAGCCTTGCCCAACGCTGGGAACAGACTCCAGTACCAGTACTTTAAGCCCGGCATTGGCAAGGTAGTAAGCGCTCGGCGTGCCAATGGAACCCGCCCCAATAATGATGGCATCAAAATGAGTGTTAGTGCTCATTGGCATTGTCTCCGGGCTTCTCGCCAGCGAAAATTCCCAAAGGGACCTCGACGAACACAGGCCGCTTTGAGGCTTCGATCACTTGATTGGCCGGCACGCCCTCCTCGCGGAAGAGTCGCAGGATCAGCGGCGCGCAGGTTTTTGCGCCGCATGCGCCCATGCCGGCGCGGGTGACGGTCTTGATCTCGTTGATATCGTGGTACCCCTTGCGGATGAGGTCGCGTATCTCACCGGCGGTAACGTGCTCGCAGCGGCACACAATCGTGTCATCCGCCACGTGATTGACGTAGCGGAACATGGGCTGGGTGATCTGCTCTTTTTGCACCTTGATGCCTGCAATCTTGGGGGCAACTTCCTTTGTTGTCTCTACCTGAATGATCATTGTTCGGTCGCTGGAGGGGATGCTGTGAATGTCGAACACTTCCGTTTCGCCCAGTGGGTGTCCTTCGGTATCCAAAATAGCGACCATATCATCCTTGGTGATCGTTCCCCCTGAAAACTCGTAAGGAATGGACACGATCGGATGGTCAGGATTGGAACGGTAATCCACCAGTGTGATGGCCAGGCCGGGGCAGCCGGCAACGCATTTTTCACAAACCTCGCAGCAGTAATTATTGCCGATGAAGGTTGGAATATTGCGGATGTCCTTTTTGTCGATGACGATCAGGCCATGCGGGCATAGCGAGGAGCAGGGATCGCAGGGAATCTCCTGGTTGCAATGAAACACCGGAACAACACCCACCGGCAGATCAGGGATCTGCTCTGAAAAAACGTTACCCGGACGGGATTTTAGAATTTCTCCGGTGCGGTACCAGGAGGAAGGGATCTCACCGCTGGAGACCCCTAACGATTTGGCAATTTCCAGACCTTTGATCTTGCCAGAAAAGATAGCGGCAGAGGCCTCGGCAATTTCCTCGGCGTCCCCGGCGACGAATACGCTCATGTTGAACTCGACGGCTTTGCGGTAGAACTCGTTCACCGAATCCAGACCGACCGCAATGAGCACTGAGTCGCAGGCGTAAGATTGCTCGCTGCCAGGAATGGGCTTGAACTTTTCATCGACACGGGCGATGGTCACAGACTCTACTGCACTTTCCCCGTTGGCGCTGAGGATGGTGTGGGAAGTGTAAATGGGAACTCCCATGCGAACGAGTTTATCTTTGTGTACCTTGTAGCCACCGCACTCCGGCAGGGCTTCCACCAGTCCGACCACCCCAATGCCTGCCTGCAGGGCATGGTAGCCGGCAATAAGACCCACGTTGCCGCCGCCTACGATAAAGAGCTTTTCGGCGGGGCGTACCAGGTCGCGGTTCACCAGCGTCTGGAAGGCTCCCGCGCCGTAAACACCGGGCAGCGTGTTGCCCTTGAACGCCAGGAATTTTTCGCGGGCGCCGCTGGCTACCAAGATAACCTCTGGGGTAACCAGGCAATACTCTTTGCCATCCTTGAGGATGCCGACCTTCTTATCGCTGAAGACCGCCAGGCAGGTGCTTTTGAGCCATACTTCCACGGACGGGTACTTGCTGAGCTCTTTTTCAAGTATGCTGGCAATATCGATCCCGCGCGTACCGGCATAAACCGCATCTGCTGAGCCGAAGAAACGGTGCGTTTGCAGCACCAGTTTACCACCAACGCGATGCTTGTCATCCACCAGCAACACTTTGACCCCTAATTTACCCAGTTCAATAGCAGCAGAAAGCCCTGCCGGTCCGCCGCCGATGATCAACACCGGGACATCGATATGCGGAATGGGAGTAAAGAGTGAGGAGTCGTTGACCTGCGGCAGTTCTGGGTGGTGGTCGTTGGGGTAGACGCGCATTCCCTCGGTGAGGGTTTCCATGCAGGATTTTACCGGTTTGCCATCGGCGATCACCATACATTGCGAGCATTGCCCATTGGCACAAAAAATCCCCATCGGGGACTCATCTTTGTGGTGGTGGCCAAATACCTTGATGCCATTGGCAAATAGCGCTGCGGAAATAGTTTCGCCTTCATAACCTGTCAGCGGTTGCTCTTGCCAAAAGAACGATACAGATTTGCGATTGGGGATCGGGAGTATGGGATGATTAGTGATTCTGCGGTCTGTCATACCTGTAGGGCACCTTTTTAAACTGGATTAGTCAAAAAGCATATTCTGAAGACCGCTTGAATTTTACCAAATCCGGGAGATTAAGTGCAATGCAGAATGACATAATCAGGATAAAAGTCATTCTTGTTTTGGTAGTGATAGAATCAAGGAGGTGATTCAAGGAGGACCGATGAAAAAGATCGCAGTATTGACCAGTGGTGGTGATGCTCCGGGAATGAATGCCGCAATTCGCTCGGTGGTGCGTTCGGCCGTGCACCGCGGTTGGGAAGTGATGGGAGTGCGCAACGGCTATGAAGGCCTGATCAATGGGATCATGGTGCCGTTGGGTACACGCGATGTGGGAGGAATCCTCCAGCGCGGCGGCACTATCCTTGGCAGCGCACGCAGCCCGGAATTTAAGACAGAGAAGGGGCAGATTGAGGCGATCAGGTCTTTGAATGCGCAGGGGGTGGAGGGGCTGGTAGTGATTGGCGGTAACGGTTCTCAAACTGGCTCTTTTGCATTGCATAAACTGGGCTTTCCGGTGGTAGGGATTGCCTCCACTATTGACAATGACCTTTACGGTTCCGACATCACCATTGGCGTGGATACTGCCTTGAACATCGCTCTTGAAGCCATTGACAGGCTAAAGATCACCGCTTCTTCTCACCAGCGTGCTTTTCTGATTGAGGTGATGGGACGAAACTGCGGCTATCTGGCGTTGATGGCTGCTATTGCCGGTGGCGCCGAATATGTTGTCCTGCCCGAGTTCGAGTCTGACCCTGAAGAGATTGCCAAGGTGCTTTCAGATGCCTACGAAAAAGGGAAAGCGCATGCCATCGTGGTGGTTGCGGAGGGGGCAAAATACAACGCCAGCGCCCTTGATGCGTATTTCACGGAGCACCGCGAGCGTTTGGGCTTCGACCTGCGTGTCACCATTCTGGGGCACACGCAGCGCGGTGGAACCCCCGGTGCCTATGACCGTGTTTTTGCCAGCCGCCTTGGCGCTGCCGCGGTGGAACAGTTTGCGCTGGAAAACTACGGTGTGCTGGTTGGCCAGATAAAGGGAGAGATGGTGGCGACCCCGCTTGAGCAGGTGGCCGGGCGCTCAAAACCGCTCGATCAAAAATTGCTTGAACTGCAACGAATTCTTGATTAAAAAGAAAACCGCCTACGGGCGGTCTTCTTTTTTCTGGCGTAAGTAAGCCTCAATAAAGCCATCCAAGTCGCCATCCAGTACCGCCTGGCTGTTGCCCACTTCATACTCGGTGCGGTGATCCTTCACCATCTGGTAAGGGTGGAGCACATAGGAACGAATCTGGCTGCCCCATTCAGCTTTTTGGTAAACCCCGCGCAGGTCGGCGATGTGCTTTTCCTGAGCAATTTGCGCCAGGTCCAGCAGGCGTGCGCGCAACACGCGCATGGCGTTTTCGCGGTTCTGCATCTGGGAGCGCTCATTCTGGCAGGAAACCACAATCCCGGTGGGGATGTGGGTGATGCGTACTGCCGTGGCGTTCTTTTGTACGTTTTGTCCCCCCGCACCGGAGGATTTGTAGATATCGATCTTCAAGTCATCCGGGCTGATGGTCACCAGTGGGTCTTCCTGCGCTGCTTCGGGCAGAACCTCTACCTGCGCGAAAGAGGTATGCCTGCGGTGTGCCGAGTCGTATGGTGAGAGCCTGACCAGTCTGTGCACTCCTTTCTCCGGGTGCAGGTATCCATAGGCGTACGCGCCGGTGACCATAATGCTCACACTTTTGATGCCGGCTTCTTCGCCAATCGTCTCATCCAGGATTTCTGTCTTGTAGTCTTTGCGCTCACACCAGCGCAGATACATGCGCTCCAGCATGCCGGCCCAATCCTGCGCGTCGGTGCCGCCTTCTCCGGTGTTGATGGTGAGGATGGCATTGCCCCGGTCGTATTTGCCGCTCAGGAGGGTGGAGAGTGAAAGTTTTTCCAGCTGCGCGGCAATGACGCCGCTTTCTTTTTCAACTTCGGGCTGCAAATCGGGGTCGTTGAGTTCCGAGAGTTCAATCACGTCCTTGATACGCTGCTCCAGGCCGCCCCAAAGTGCAACCTCATCGCGCAGATCGGAGAGTTGTTTCATCAGGGCCTGTGCGGCCTGCGGGTCATCCCAGAGGGTGGGATCTTCACTTTTCTTTTGCAGTTCCAGGAGATCGGCTTGTTTGGCCTTTAAGTCAAAGACGCTCCATGAGGGAGTGGAGGTTTGCCAGGTGGCCTTGCAGACTTGCGGTGATTTCTTCCATTGCTTCCTCTAGTTGGCTGTTGGCAGCAGGCTGTCAACAAATTGATGCGGATCAAAAACCTGAAGGTCTTCCGGTTTTTCGCCCAGGCCGATGTACAGGATTGGCAGTTTGAGTTCCTGCTGAATGGCAAAGGCCATCCCTCCGCGCGCGGAGGAATCCATTTTGGTAAGGATCACGCCATTAACCTGAACAGCCTCTTGAAAGGCTTTGGCCTGATGCAGGGCATTTTGGCCGGTGGTGGCGTCCAGCACGAGGTAAACTGCATGGGGCGCACCGGGGAGGGCTTTGCCCACAACGCGATGTACCTTTTTTAACTCTTCCATCAGGTTAAAACGCGTGTGCAGCCTGCCGGCGGTATCCACCAGCACCAGGTCAAAATTCCGGGCGAGCGCGGATTGTACTGCATCGTAGACCACCGCACCGGGGTCGCTCTCCGGTTGGCCGGCAATCACTGGCAGGCCTAACCTGTCTGCCCATACCTGGAGTTGATCAATGGCGGCTGCGCGATAGGTATCGGCGGCGGCCAGCAACACTTTTTTGCCCTGGCCGGCATAGATTTTCCCCAATTTGGCGGCAGTGGTGGTTTTGCCGGAACCGTTAACGCCCACTAGCAGGATTACGGCCGGCACTTGCGCCGCAAGATCAGGCTGCTTCACCGGGGCCAGTAACGCCAACAGCTCCTCTCGCAAAAGCGCCTGGAATTCTTCATTACGTGTAACACCAGACTCCTGTACTTTCTTTTTCAGGCGGGCAATGACCAACGCAGTGGTGGGCACGCCAAGATCGGACTGGATCAATAATTCTTCCAGTTCATCCCAGCTGCTCTCGTTGATGTCTGAAGCGCCGATCAGTGCAGCAATACGCCCAAAAGTGGACTTGCGCGTGCGCTCAAGGCTTTGCTTCCACTGTGAAAAAAGGTCTGCCATAGGGAGAAAATTATATCATGCGGGGGTGGGTGGCTGGAGTGTGGCGGCTAACTGGCCGCAGCCGGCATTGATCTCGATGCCGCGGCGC
Source organism: uncultured Anaerolineaceae bacterium (assembly GCA_937897615.1). Classification (GTDB taxonomy): domain Bacteria; phylum Chloroflexota; class Anaerolineae; order Anaerolineales; family Anaerolineaceae; genus UBA6107. The sequence goes on along the minus strand of CALCNO010000097.1, from coordinate 4,190 downwards.
AGCCGGATGGTGCAGGGGATTCCTTTAGCAGTCAAAACCGCCTGAAAAGCTGCTGCACGTTCCTGTGTGGTGGTTTTGCCGGCGTATTTTTGGGTAGCGTTGAGCGGGATGATGTTGACGTGGCATAACAACCCGGCTACCAGCGCAGCAAGTTCTTCTGCATCCTTGTCGCTGTCGTTTACTCCCTGGATCAACGCCCACTCAAAGGTGATGCGCCTGTGGGTCTGCTCCACGTAGGTGCGGCAGACCGCCATGAGATTGGCCAGCGGGTACTTACGGTTGGCCGGCAGCAGGCTGGAGCGCAATTCATCATTGGCGGCATGCAGGCTGACCGCCAGATTTACTTGCAATTTGCTTTCAGTAAAGCGTTCGATGCCCGGCAAAATGCCAACGGTTGAAATAGTGAAGCGGCGCGCGCCGAGGCTGAAGCCCTTTGGGTCATTCAGGCGCTGGATGGCGGCCAGCACGGCATCGTAGTTGTGAAAAGGTTCTCCCATCCCCATGACGACGATATTGGTGACCACCTGGCTGGATTCGGCCAGTTCCCGTGCGTAGTAAAGCACTTGTTCAACGATCTCCCCGCTGGAAAGGTTGCGTCCAAAGCCCATTTGTCCGGTGGCGCAGAAAACACAATTCATGGCGCAGCCGGATTGTGAAGAGATGCACAGGGTGTTGCGTTCTTCGTACCGCATCAGCACTGCCTCAACGGCCTTGCCGTCTGGCAGCGTGAACAGGGTTTTGACCGTGCGCTTGTCTTTGGAGACCAGGCGGGTGACTTCGGTGAGGTGAGTGAATGCAAGTTTCTCGGCGAGCTGGGTTCGCAGTGCTTTTGAAAGTGAGGTGATCTCCTGCGGATTTTTTGCCAGCTTTTGATAGAAGCCTTCCCATATCTGGTTGGCGCGGTAAGGGGGTTCTCCCAGTGAAGCAAGGGCTTCCTTTACCTCATCTGGCGTCAGGTCGAAAAAGAAAGGCGTAGTTTCCATTTGCTTTACTTTACCAGATCGCCCAGTTCCGGCAGAATCAGGTCAATGGCCGGTTTCCAGCTTTCGGCCTCTGTTCGGGTTACCACACCTGAAAGAACCGCGGCAGTTTTGCAGCCCGCATTTTGTCCGCCCAGGATGTCGGTTTCCAGGCGGTCGCCCACAACAAGTGTTTCTTGTGGGGCTATGCCCAGGCGCTCAAGCGAAAACTCAAAGAGCGCTGGAGAGGGTTTGCCGGCAATGATTGCCTGAACATCCGTGGCAGTTTCCAGTGCTGCCTGGATTGCACCGGCGCCGAGGATCAATCCCTCAGGCGTGGGGTAGGTGCGGTCCGGGTTGGTAAAGTAGAACGGTACACCGGCGCGGATGAGCAGGGTGGCGCGTTTTAGCTTCCAAAAGTCAATGGCGCGATCCATACCGGCGGCGACGGCGAGCACATCTTTTTCTGCCTGGTAAAAACCTGCCTCCTGTAGGGCGCTGGTGAGGCCAACCTCACCCACAATGTACACCGGCCCGCCTTGCGGGAATCGCTTGCGCAGCAGATAGGCCAAAGCCATTGCCGAGGTAACGATTTGCTCTTTTTGCACCATCACCCCAAACTCGGCCATCTTTTTGATGTACTGGTCGGGTGTTTTGGTGCCGTTGTTGGTAGCCAGCACAACCTTGAGGCCGGCCTCGTTAAAACGCTTGAAGGTTTGCGGCAGGTCGCCGATTGGGGCACTTTCGCGCCACAAAACGCCGTCCATATCCAGGATCAGGGCTTTGATTTCGCCTACGCCTTTTATCTTCATCTCACCTCATAAAAACAGACCGGATGAGAAATTCACCCGGTCTGATGTGACCTACTTTGCTTTTTGTTCGGGTGGGGTCAACACCTGATCCACCAGGCCGTATGCCACAGCGGCCTGGGCATCCATGTAGTAATTGCGATCTGTATCGCGTTCGATGGTCTCCTTGGGCTGGCCTGTGCTCTCGGAGAGGATTTCCATCAAGCGGGCTTTTAGGCGCAGGATTTCGCGTGCCTGGATCTCGATATCGGAAGCCTGGCCCTCGGCGCCGCCCAAGGGCTGGTGCATGTGCACGGTGGCGTGCGGCAAAGCATAGCGTTTGCCTTTGGTTCCAGCCGATAGCAGTACGGTGCCAAAGGAGGCAGTAACGCCAACAGCAACAGTACTGATCTTGTTGGGGATCATCTTCATCGTGTCATAAATAGCCAGACCAGCATAGATCTGCCCGCCAGGTGAGTTGATGTACATCTGGATGTCGGCATCAGGGTCTTCGTGGCTGAGCACAAGCAACTGTGCCACCACTGCGTTGGCCACCTGGTCGTCAATGGCGGTGCCCACAAAGATGATGCGCTTGCGGAAGAGCAGTGAGTAAATATCATATGCCCGTTCGCCGTAGCCCGAAGACTCGACGACCATTGGCATCACATTCTTGATACTTGAGAAGTCCATTTTTCTCCTTTTGTAGGTCTGAGGAAGTTATTTATCCTCAGTTTTTTCCGCCTTCTTGGCGGCAGGTTTTTTCGTTTTTACCGGTGCAGCGGCCTCTGTTGCAGCGGGGGCGTCAGCAGTAGCCTTTTTGGCTTTGCTTGCCTTGGCGGCGGGCTTTTCAGCGGTGGCTTCTGCGGCAGGTTTTTCTTTGGCCGGCTTTTCTTCCAGCTTGCCGGTGGCGATGTCTTTGAGGCGGTTCAACACCTGGCGGTTTAGCACGCGGGTTGCGGCTTCCATTGCCACGGCGTTGGCCACGCGCTCATTCTTGAGCTGTTTTTGCAGCTTCTTGATGTCGGTGCTGCCCTGCATCTCGCTGATGATCTGGGTATACTCGCTTTGCAGGTCTTCGTTCTTGATCTCCACCTTTTCTTCTTTGGCAAGTTTATCCAGCACCAGAGAGCGTTCCAGGCGTTTGCGTGCGGCCGGTTTGATCTCATCTTCCAGCCAAGCAGCCTTTTCCTTGTTGATTGTTTTCAGGTAGGTATCCAGTTCCATGCGCTGCTGCGCCAGGTCTTCTTTGACGTGCTCTTCAACGTGTTCCATCTCGTGTTCCAGCACCTGGGGCGGATACTTGATGGTGGCTTTCTTGATGAGCATCTCGATCAGTTCATCGAAATACCCCTGTTCGTATTCTGTGGTGGCGCGGTTCTGCAACTGCTCCTTGATGGCTTCACGCAATTTCGCCACATTCTCAAATTCGCCTACGGTCTGGGCAAAGGCATCGTCGAGTTCTGGCAGTGTCATAGATTTGACACTCTCGACTTTTGCGAGGAACTCTACCTCTTTGCCGCGCAGTTTGTCATAATTGGAATCTTCAGGGTAGGTGTACTTGACCACCTTCTCGTCCCCGGCTTTGAGTCCCTTGAGGTTGTCGCCGAAACCGGCGTAGGGGAAATCCACCACTTCGGGGTCGCTCTCGCCGACCACCACCTGCAGGGGAGAATCCTTGAGGAGTTCGGCTTTATCATCCGGGCCGGGATTGGTCAAATGCGCATCCAGCTTGACATACACCATGTCGCTTTCCTTGGCGGCGCGTTCAACTGGCTCGGCAGTGGCATAACTTTTCTTCAGCCTGTCGATGAATTGGTCAATTTCTTTTTCGGTGACGGATTTGACAGTGTACTTTTTGCGCAGGGACTTGTAATCGCCCAGGTCAACGGTGGGCTCCAGCGGAATGGTAAAGGTGAATTTGATCGGGTCGCCCTTGTCGATCTTCTCGAGAGAGCCGGGGGCAGCAGGCTGGATCTTGGCCTCATCGAGGATCTTGGGGTACTGGTCTTCCACCATCAGTTCAACAGCTTCCTCTTCGATGGCGGCATCGCCGTAGAGGCGCAGGATGACATCATAGGGGGCCTTGCCGGGGCGGAAACCGGGAATCTTGGCTTTGTTGGAAATCTGGCGGGCGGCCTGGTGCTTGTAGCGTTCCAGCTCGCCGGCAGGGAATTCAGCAATAACCTTGGACTGATGATCTTCTTGTGCTTGGAGTTCGATTTTCAATGGCTTCACCTTTTATTTAACCTTTGTGTTATTTGTGCTGGTGGGGAAAGAGGGACTTGAACCCTCACGCCTTGCGGCACATGATCCTAAGTCATGCCTGTCTGCCAATTCCAGCATTTCCCCAGCGATTGGTGATTATAAGCGACCTAAAGGCTCCAGTCAATTCAAAAAAAGTAAGTTCTAATATTCTTCATATATTGTAATGTGTGTTGTTGTA
>CALCNO010000096.1 GCA_937897615.1 uncultured Anaerolineaceae bacterium | reverse complement strand
ACCCCTGAGACCTGAGCAATGTTGACCGAGATGCGCGCGTAGGAACTCATGCAGCGTTATCCGGTGATGGCCGCAGCAGCATAGCCAACCACACTGGAGGAATCCCCCGAGGCCTCTGCGGAGGTGGTGTGGTGCAATAGAGTGACCTTTTTGGCGCCCATTGCCTGGGTGGCCCACAACGCCAGTGCTACCGCTCCGGCTCCACAGGCAAAGCCTTCCTGGTGCGCTTCCGCATCCAGAACACCCTGAGGATCGAAACTGCTGAAGCGCGCCGTCATGTGCAGATCCAGCGTGTTGGCAATGCTTAGCGGGTAAAAGTGAGAAAGATCGGTGCTGGCCACGATCAATGCACGCCGCCCTACCAATGTTTCGGCAATCACCTCGGCGGCGGCTTTCAGGATCGCCGCATCGTGGGTGCGCACCATGATCGGCAGCAGCCTGAACGGCGCAGCCAGGGCAACCTGCAAGAAAGGCAGTTGGATCTCCAGTGAATGTTCGCGGTCGTTGGCAATGCACTGCAATGAGGGAACCTTGTCGCGCTGGAAGCCCCCCTCAACGGAGGAAACCAGGTCCTCGTCAATGGGGATCTCTCCCAGCGGCGTGACGTAGGACTTATGAGCGCTGGTGAGCAGTTCAAACGGCTGGTAATCGTGCAGTGGGGAAAGGACAGCGCAAACATCGAACTTCTGGCCCTGCACGCTGCGGTAGGCGTATGCGGCTGTAGCGCCGGAATAAAAGTAACCGGCATGAGGCGCAATCAATCCGTAAACACGCCCCTCCAGCGCCGGGGGTTTTGCCTGCCGGAGATAGGTTTGTATCTCGGCTGTCAGGGTGTCTGCCCTGCCGGGGTACCATGACCCCGCAATGGGTGAGGGGCGCACTGCTGAAAACTCTCGCATAGATCACCTCTTGAATGATTTCATTATACCGAGTGCCGCAGATTATTTTCACCCTTAAACATCACTTCCCCGCCTGGCGGGGAAGTGAAAGCTTGTGCTAAAAGACTAGTGGATCAAAAAGTCCCACGGGTTGACCTTTTGGCCAGCCGTGGTGCGCAGTTCAAAGTGCAGGTGAGGGCCAGAGGAATTACCGGTGGTGCCCAGCGTGGCAATTTGTTCACCCTGGAAGACATAGTCGCCGCAGCCTTTAAGGGTTTGATCCAGGTGGGCATAAACCGATTGCCAGCCGTTGCCGTGATCCACCACGATCAGGTTGCCGTAGCCGTAGTTGTTCCAGCCGGAGTACACCACCACGCCGTCATCCACAGCGTAGATGATGTTGCCGATCTTGCCGGCGATGTCAATGCCGAAGTGGTTGGTGCTGGGGCTGTAGTCGTAGCCAGACAGCCAGGTTTCGGTGGTTGGCCAGATGAACGTGCCGTTTCCGATTGGGCCATCGTAGACCTGGCCGCAGTATCCCGGCCCCATGATCTGAGCAGCAGCAGGGTTATCGCGGGAAAAGGTTGGCAGCCAGTCGGTAAACTGCCCGGTGCCATGCGGAATGAAAATGAGTTTCCCATCCGGAATGTTGGGCATGGAATAATCGCCGATAGTGGCACGGTCAAGGTGGTTCCACGGCCAATCCAGGATTTGGTCAACATTCCCGTTGGTACCCTTGGCAACGCCATTGAGGCCATCCACCCCGGCGACCCACTGGTGTACCACGCCCTGGAAAGGCGGGATCAGTAAAACCATTCCCTCTTTAATGAAGGCCGGGTTGTCGCCCAGGATGTGCTTGTTGCTCCAAAGCACCCATTCCGGCTGCAAGCCGAATTTTTCGGCGATGCCAAAGATGGTATCGCCCTTTTCGACAACATACTCAATGATGTCATTGCGGGGTTTGGCAGGCTGGTTGGTATGGTAATCTGCCGCGCGGCTGATGGAAAAATCGCTGGCGCTGAAAACTTTGGCAACGCTCGCAGAAGGCAAAGTGGGCAGGACCGCCAGGCTTTCTGTGGTGGGGGTTGCAACGCTGCTATTCTTTTGTCCTTTAATGAAGTAAGTGCCCATTACCCATACGACCAGCAGCACCAGCAAGCCGGTGGCGATGATCGTGCCGGTGCGCAAAGTAGATTCTCCCAGGCCAAACCGCAGCAGGCGGTTCCATAACTGTCCGGTGGATAAGGCTTGTGGTTTTTCGCGTTGAACTTCGTTACCGTTTGTTTCTTTCCCCTCCTCGCGTGGTGCCTCGGGAAGGGGGGTATGATTCGATTCCATTTTCACCTCGAAAAAAAATCATAACACTGCCGGTAGAGATGGTCAAGCGAGGCAAAACAGCGCAAAAGGTTGTCAAACGGCCAGGTTTTTGAGGGGGGCGATAAACGATCCCCATTTGCTGGGATTTTTTTGCGGCGCCGGGATGGCATGCTATACTAATTTATAATGTTGGCTTCGCGTTTTACACTCGTTTGTCCTGTTTGCAGGGCAATATTCGATCCGCAATTGCCGCAAACCTTTTGCGCTGGTTGTGCTTCCCCCATCCTTGCTCAGTATGACCTTTCGCTCATACAACTGGAACGGCAGCAAGTGAGCCGGCGTGCGCGCGGCATCTGGCGCTGGCATGAGCTGTTGCCGGTAGATGATGCTGAGCACTTCCTCACGCTGGGAGAAGGGGATACACCGCTTTTGCCGGCGGATAATCTGGCGCTCAAGCTGGGAGTATCCAACCTGTTCATCAAAGATGAATCCACCAATGCCACAGCATCCTTTAAAGCACGCGGGATGGTGGTGGCGGTTTCAAAAGCGCTGGAATTGGGGCTGCGTGAATTTGTTATCCCCACCGCGGGAAATGCCGGCGGTGCGCTGGCGGCCTACGCTGCCCGCGCCGGCTGCAAGGCACATGTGTTCATGCCGGAAGACACCCCTCTGGCGAACCAAGTGGAGGTGCGCCTGGCCGGTGCGGACCTTGTGCTGGTGCATGGGCTGATCAATGAGGCCGGCCGCCTGGCGCGCGAAGCGGCGCAGCAGCACGGCTGGTTTGATGTTTCCACCTTCAAAGAACCTTACCGCGTGGAAGGCAAGAAAACGATGGGGTTTGAACTGGCAGAGGCTTTTGGCTGGGAACTGCCCGATGTGATCATTTACCCCACCGGCGGCGGCACCGGGCTGGTGGGAATGTGGAAAGCCTTTGCGGAATTGGAGAAGCTGGGCTGGATTGGGCCGGAGCGTCCGCGCATGGTCAGCGTTCAGGCCGAGGGCTGCGCGCCGGTGGTCAGGGCTTTTCATTCGGGAGCAGAGCGCTGCGAAGTATGGCAAAATGCGTTCACGGTGGCTTCTGGCCTGCGTGTGCCGGCAGTGTTTGCCGACCGTCTCATTTTGCAGGTGCTGCGCGATAGCAATGGAGCGGCCATTGCGGTTACCGATGAGGAAATTCTGGCTTCGCAAAAGGAGCTGGCAGCCGCTGAGGGAATCTTCGCCGCCCCGGAAGGGGCGGCCACCCTGGCAGCCTACCGTCACCTTTTGGCGCAAGATTGGATACAATCAAGTGAGCGAGTTGTTCTCTTTAACACAGGTAGTGGATTGAAGTATGTAACTTAACGAGGCCATATGGACCAGGATGTTAATCGATCTGCGCTTGAAGTGTTGTTCAGCGTCAGCCGCGAATTGGCCACAACGCTTGACCTGCATAAGGTGTTGGCGCGTATCCTGTTAATCACCACGCAGAATTTGGGAGCGGAGCGTGCCAGCCTGGTTGTGCTGGATGAGACTGGCAAACCGGTAGATGCAGCCATTCTCTATGACGGAAAACTTGCCCCGCATTCGGTCTCGCAAATGCAGGATGTGGTAGCCTCTGGTCTGGCGGGCTGGGTGATTCAGCATAAAGCAGCAGCATTGATCAATGACACGTCAACTGACGAGCGCTGGCTGATGCGCCCGGGGCAGGCCAACGACCCGCAGTCTGCCCATTCCGCTCTATGTGTACCGCTGATGGCGCGACAAAAGCTGGTGGGCGTGCTCACCATCGTTCATCCACAACCGCATTTTTTTAGTGACCAGCAGTTTAAGTTGCAGCAGGCCATTGCGGACCTGGCTGGGATTGCGGTGCGCAATGCCCAGTTGTATGCCGATGTGGAATCGGCCGGCCGGCGCTACCATGACCTTTTTGAGAACAGTATTGACCCCATCTTTATTACCGCATTCAACGGGCAGATCATCGAAACGAACCACCAGGCGGTGCTCACCATTGGCATGGACAAAGCCCGGCTGGCCAAGGCAACCATCGGGGATTTGCACGCGGTAAATTTGGAAAAAACCGGGAAGGATTTTTCCCTTCTCAAAGAGGGGGTTACGGTAACCTACGAAGCCAAATTGCAATGCGCCGATTGTGGCATGATCCCGGTGGAGGTTCACGTTTCGATCATCCATATTGCCGGCAAGCCGCGCCTGCAATGGATCTTCAGGGACATCAGCGAGCGCAAGATCATGGAAGACTTGCGCGAGGATCTTTCCGCCATGATCTACCACGACTTGCGCTCACCTTTGGCGAATGTCATTTCCAGCCTGGATATTTTGCGTACCATGCTGCCAGAGAATAACCCCTCAATTCTTCAACTGGTGGATATTGCGCAGCGCTCTTCTGAACGCCTGCAGCGCCTGATCAGCTCTCTGCTTGATGTCAATCGCCTGGAGTCCGGGCAGCAGATCGTGGAAAGAGAGCCGGTGAACATGAATCAGTTGATCGATGAATCGGTGGATATTGTGACCCCCGCCTCTATTTCCCGCCAGATCACGATCGACAAGGAGATTCTTGGCACGCTTGGTGAGGTCAATGGGGATAGCGAAATGCTGCGCCGGGTGGTGGTCAACCTGCTGGAAAACGCCATCAAGTTTTCGCCGCAGCGGGCAGCCGTTACCATCTCTGCCAAACGGGGTGCGCAGGAAGTGACCGTCTGGGTGGAGGATCACGGGCCGGGCATCCCCGCAGACCAGGTGGATCGCATTTTTACAAAGTTCATTCGGCTCAAAGCCGATGGGATGGCCAAGGGTTTTGGCATTGGCCTGGCCTTTTGCCGGCTTGCCATCCGGGCGCACGGGGGGAGCATCTGGGTGGAAAGTGTTGCCGGCGGCGGGTCGCGCTTTCTCTTTACTTTACCGGTATCCAGTTAACGGATACGTACAGAGGTCCAATGCAGGAGATTTCACCAAAAGTTTATATTGAAACTGCTTACCCGGGTGTTACGCTGGCGGCGTTGTACTGCAAACGCGGGGTGATCATGCTGGATGCCCCTTTGCGGTTTGAGGACAGCCGCAGCTGGCGCTCCGCTCTGGCTGCTATGGGCGAGGGCCGCGAACGCTTGCTGGTGACGCTTGATGAGCATTTTGACCGTACGCTGGGAACCCGCCAGATGGAGTGTATGACTGCCGGACACGAGGCGCTCAATCAGACGCTGCGCGACAGGCCAGTGTCTTTCAAGGCACAGGGGCAAGAGAGCGGGGCAGAGTGGGAGCGCCTGAGCGGTTTGGGGGTGATGCGCTGGGCACTGCCGGATATCACCTTTAGCCATACTCTTGAATTCTACTGGGATACCTTCCCCGTGCGCCTGTTTTTTGTGCCGGGGCCTTCACGTGCTTCTGTCTGGACTGAGTTGCCGCAGCAGAGGATAGTCTTTGTTGGCGACGCCGTTGTACCGCATGCCCCTCCGTTCCTGGCGGCGGCAAATTTACAGGCCTGGCAGAGCGCCATTGAGCGCCTGCTTTCCCCGGCGTATAAGGGATACGTGTTCGTTTCCGGGCGGGGTGGTTTGATCACCACCGCAGAGGTCAAGGAGCAGGGAAAGTTTCTTGCCAAAGTGCAGCAACAGGCGGAAAAACTCAGACAAGGCGCAGATGCCCGCTCCATTGAACGCGCCTGTGTGCATCTGATGAAGAGTTTTGATTCCAGATCGCCTTTGCAGCAGCATTACTTATCGCGCCTGGTGTACGGGCTGATGGAATACTTGCGCCAGAATCCAGCGGCAGGTACGGCCAAATGACCGGGGCGCTTCCGCCTGAGTCTGCGCTGATGCAGAAGGTGCTGGCGCGCCTGATGGATTTTTATGGTTCGCCAGACTGGCGTAACCCCCTCCCGCCGGTAGACGAACTGGTCTGCACAATCCTTTCGCAGAACACCAATGACCGCAATCGAGATATTGCCTTTAACGCGCTAAAAAAACGCTTTACCTCCTGGGAGGAAGTGATGCGCGCGGAAGACGCGGAAATCATTGAGTCCATCCGTATCGCCGGGCTTGCCAACCAAAAGGGCCCGCGTATCAAGGAAGTGCTCACTCGCATTATGCGGGAGCGTGGTAACCTTGACCTGTCTTTTTTGGCCGATATGCCGCTGGAAGAAGCACGCGAGTGGCTGCTGCGGTTTAAAGGGGTTGGGCGCAAGACCGCGGCTATTGTGCTGCAGTTTTCGCTTAACCGCCCGGCTTTTCCGGTGGATACACACGTCTACCGCGTGACCGGCCGGCTGGGGGCGCGCCCGGCAGCAATGGATGTGGAGCAAACACACCTCTTGATGGAGCGCTTGATCGAACCTTCTGCTTACTATGCCGGGCATCTCAACCTTATCCGGCTGGGGCGCGAGATTTGCCATGCGCGTAAGCCTAATTGTGCGGTCTGCCCGTTGAATGACCTGTGCCAGTATAACCTCCAAAATAACGCCGCTGAGAAGAAAGAATGACAAAGCTGCTGCTTGTACGCCACGGCCAGACGGACTGGAATGTGGCTCGTCGCCACCAGGGGCAAATGGACGTGCCTCTCAATGCAGAAGGAGTGCGCCAGGTGCAGGAGCTGGCGGTCCGGCTCAGGCAGGATTGTTTCGACGCCATTTATTCCAGTGATTTGCAGCGCGCTCTGCAAACGGCACAAATCCTGGCCCAGGGGCGTACCTTGCAGGTAATCACCGATGCGCGCCTGCGCGAAGTGAGCGTTGGCGAATGGGAAGGCACGTACGTGGAGGATAACTTGCGCGCTCACCCGGAGCGCTTCACCATCAGCCACACCAATCCGTCCATCCCGCTGGCGCCCGGCGGAGAGAGTACTGCGCAGGTAGCATTGCGCACAGCTAACTTCGCGGATGAGATCAGCCGGCGTTTTCCAGAGGGCAGGGTGGTAGTGGTGGCACATGGCTTGACTCTGGCGGCGTTGATCTGCCAGGTGGGCGGCATCCCGCTTACTGAAACCCATAAATATATCCCCGATAATGCGGAACCAATAGAAATCCTGTGGAATACCGATAAACCAATTTAGAACGAGTTTTCTAAAACCATTGACTTAATAGAATAATTGTTCTATAATGTGGCTGTGTTTAACCATTGGTGTTTACCAGATTAGGAGAAAACAGCCATGAACCTCTCAAATACCCGTCAGTTATTTACCAACCCTTTCAATACCATTAAGCGCACGCGTGTCCGCTCCGGGAGCGTGTATGGCTTCATCATCATTCTTGCAATGGTGGCTTTTGAAGCCTTCAACTACGGCACCACTGCCTATGCCCTGCGCGACTTGCTGGGCGACCTGCGTTTCGCCGGTTTTCAATGGGCAACCCTGATGGCGCTGGCATTCTGCGGCATTGATTTTGCCGGTATTGCCCGCCTGATCAACCAGAAGGGTCGCGAGGACAACCGCCGTGAATCCTGGTACCTCTTTGGCGCCTGGTTGATTGCGGGCACCTTCAATGCTGCTCTCACCTGGTGGGGCGTTTCCATTGCCATCAGCAGCCACGCCACCGCCAGTGCCTCCATCATCAGTTCGCGCGCGCTGACCACTGTGGTGCCGCTCTTTGTGGCCGTGCTGGTGTGGGTCATTCGCATCCTCATCATTGGCTCATTGACCAGCGCCCTGGAGCGCATCGCCCCCGCTTCCGTTGCCTCCTGCACGGAAAAGACCCCGCTTACCCTTCATCGTACATCTGCCCCTTCTGCAGCGGCCCGTTCCGCGGTGGAATACACCCGGCAAATGCCGTCTTCCCGGCCGAATTCTTCTGTGGCGGCACACCCGCAGCAATCGGCGGCTTACCGCAGTTTTCAGTCTCGCAGCAACCAAAAATAACCCCAGCGGTCCGCCTGGTCCACGGACCCTTTCCTCTTATGGAGATACAGCCTGGCATTTGCCAGGCTGTATCCTTATTCTTCTATTAGCGGGAATTGCACAATAAATTCGGTTCCCTGCTTTGGTGCTGAGATGGCCTCGATGGTTCCCCCATGTTGATGCACGATCCACTGGGCAATTGAGAGCCCCAGACCAAACCCTGAGCTGCTGGTGCGTTTGCGCGACTTTTCTCCGCGGTAAAAGCGTTCAAAGATATGTGGCAGATCTTCCTCGCTGATGCCCGGCCCGGTATCCTTTACCGAGACGCGCACCCAGGTATCGCCGCTCTGCATATTAACGCGGATCTCATCGCCTTTGCTGGTGTACTGCAGGGCATTGCCTACCAGGTTGAGGAATACCTGCTTGAGCCTGTCTGGGTCGCCATTGATCTGAATGGGCGCCAGGCCTTCCAGTTTCATCTTGACCCGATCGCCGGCAATCACCTTCATTTGTTTGAAGACTTCCAGCAGGATCACATCCAGATCCACTTTGGAGAATTTAAGCCCCAGCGAGCCGGTCTCGGTCTGGTTGAAGAGCAGCAGGTCTCCCACCAGGCGGGTGAGGCGATCCACCTCCCCTTCAATGCTGGCAATGGATTCTTCGTCTGTGCCGATGCGCCGCATCAGCGCCACATTGCCTTTGATCACGGTCAGCGGCGTGCGCAGCTCATGGCTCACGTCTCCCAGAAAGCGCTGCTGGGAGGAAAAAAGCGCATCCAGGCGGGATAGCGTTTGATTAAAGGCGGAGATCAGTTTGCCGACCTCATCCTCACGGTTTTTTGGGGTGGGGATGCGCCGCGAAAGGTCGTCTGCACGGGTGATCTGTGTGGCAATCTTGGTCATGGTATCCAGCGGTTTGAGCACCTGCCGCGTGGAAAGCGAGGTGGCGATCACTGAGAGCACCAGGGCAACAATCGTTAAGACGATCAGGATGACGGAAAGCGTGCGTTGCACTTCATCGAGAATGGTGAGGGTAATGGCAATTTGTAGTGTGCCGGCCGGGCCGCGCGTGGTGGAAAGCGGAACCGTTAACACGCGCAGGTGCTGGCCGCCCACCACCACTGTTTTGATGGTGGTGATCCCCCGCGTGCGCGCAGCCGAATCCATGGATGTGCTCAGGCCGGTTGGCCGGGCGAACTGGATGCGGTTATCGGTGCCCCAGAGTTGGATGATGAGGTTTTCGGTCGGCTGATAATTGGCGACCGAACGGGCATCGAATTGTCCGTTTACGTTCAGGCGCAGCAGAGTGACTAGATCGCTGGCAGCAGTGCGCAGGCTGGTATCGACCTTGTCGTACAGGTTGACACTGGCCAAGCCGTACACCAGCCCGCCAAACAGGAGCAAAATACTGCCCAGCAGCGTGGTGTAGAGCAGGGTTAATCGGAGCCGGAGTGACATGAGGAGATTTTACGCGGTTTCTCGCATGACGTAACCCACACTGCGCACGGTGTGGATCAAACGGGACTCGTTTTCGCCTTCCAGTTTTTGGCGCAGGTAGCGGATGTAGACATCCAGCACGTTGCTCTCGCCGCCGAAATCGTATCCCCAGACGCGGTCAAAGATGATCTCGCGGGTGAGCACCTGGCGTGGGTGGCGCATGAAGATCTCCAGCAGGTCGTATTCTTTGGCGGTGAGCATGATCACGCGGTTTTTGCGCATGGCCTGCCGGGTAGAGGTATCCAGCGAAAGGTCACCAAACGTGAGGATGGGAGCGCGTTCCACCTGGGTGCGCCGCAGCAAAGCGCGGATGCGCGCCAGCAGTTCGTCCAACTCAAAGGGTTTTACCTGATAATCATCGGCGCCGGCGTCCAGCCCCTGCACGCGGTCTTCCAGGGTATCTTTTGCCGTAAGCATCAGCACTGGCTGGTTGCCCAGTTCGCGGATACGCCGGCACACTTCCAGGCCATCCATACCGGGCAGCATCCAATCCAGAATGACCAACGCGGGTTTGTTGTCGCGCAGCAGGTTAAGGCCGCTCTCGCCATCGATGGCGGTATCCACCTGATAGCCTTCATACACCAGTGATCGCCGTAGCATTTTTAAGATCAGGTCATCATCTTCAATGATCAGGATGCGCTCTTTCATTCAACTCCTCCTCTACTACGGACGATGGCGTTATTGTGAGCTCAAATGTTAATTATTGCATACTTTTGTCGATTTGCAATTAAGGTTCTAAAAAAGGTTTATGCCTGAGGGTCTGATTTGGAAAAGTTAAAGATTATAATGAGCACATGAATTTTCGCGAGGTTTCTCTGCCCCGGGTGGTAGAGTCGCAACAGCAACTATCCAAACTTGCCCATATTCTGGCTGCAGAACCGCGTATTGCGGTGGATACTGAATCCAACAGCCTCTTTGCTTATCAGGAGAGGGTGTGCTTGCTGCAGTTTTCTACCCCGGCAGCGGATTACCTGGTGGATCCGCTGGCTCTGAGTGACCTCTCGCCACTGGCGCCGATCTTTGCCAACCCGGCTATTGAAAAGATCTTCCACGCGGCGGAGTACGATGTCATCTGTCTTAAGCGTGATTACCACTTTGAACTTTGCAACCTGTTTGATACTATGCTGGCGGCGCGCATCCTGGGTCTGCCAGAAGTGGGCCTGGGGCCACTGCTTAACGCACGCTTTGGCGTGGAAGTAGACAAGCACTTTCAGCGGGCAAACTGGGGGGTACGGCCGCTCAGCCGGGAGATGCAGATCTATGCGGCTTGCGATACGCATTACCTGTTTGCGCTGCGCGACAGCCTCGAAATAGAGTTGCAAGAAAAAGAGTTGCTGGTCCTGGCGCAAGAGGATTTTCGCTTTGTCTCCCGCACCGAAGGGCATGGGGTAAACGGCAGCAATACCAACTGCTGGAAGGTGGCAGGCGCTACCCACCTTACTCCCCGGCAGGCCGCCATTCTGGATCGGCTGCTGTTTTATCGTGATGAGTGGGCGCGAAAGGTTGACCTGCCGCACTTCAAGGTGCTTGGCAACCAGTTGCTGATCAGTATTTGCATATCCGAGATTCATTCACTGGAAGAGTTGGAAAAAGCGGAAGGAATGAGTCACCGGGTGTTCCAACGACATGGGCAGGGCTTATACGATGCGTATCGGCAGGGGCAGGCTGCCCCTCCCATCCCCCGCCCGCCGCGCCCGCGCCTGGACGCAGATTACCTGCTGCGCATTGAACACCTCAAGACATGGCGCAAGAACACGGCAAGCGAAATGAAGGTCGAATCCGACATTGTCCTCCCCAGGGAGTTGATGGAAGTGATCGCACACCATCACCCCCGTACCGCGGAGGAGATTGATGGCTTGATGAAAGAATATCCGTATCGCCGTTCAAAATACGGCACAAAACTATTGGCTATACTGAACCAGGAGGAAGTATCGTGAAAATCACTTTTGAAGGTGCTGCGCAGACCGTTACTGGTTCCAAACATTTGCTGGAAGTGAATGGTCATCGCTTATTGATCGATTGCGGGCTTTTTCAAGGGAAGCGCAGTGATACATACGCGGAAAACACCGGTTTTGATTTTGACCCGCGCTCAATCGATGCTGTGCTGCTTACCCATGCGCATATCGATCACAGTGGAAACTTGCCCAACCTGGCAAAAATGGGGTTTGCCGGGCCAATCTATGCCACTCTGCCAACGGTGACGCTGGGGAACATCATGCTGCAGGATTCGGCGCATATCCAGGAGGCGGATATTGACTATGTCAATAAAAAGCGCCGCCGTCGCGGCGAGCTTGCCATGGAGCCGCTTTATACCACTGAGGATGCCCTTGAGGCTATCAAGTTGTTTTATCCGGTGAATTATGACCAGTCGTTCTCACCTGTGCCGGGCGTGAATGTGACCTTCCGTAACGCCGGCCATTTGCTGGGTTCGGCCGGCATCCGCGTAGAGGCCCGGGAGAACGGCGTTACCAAGAGCATTTGGTTCTCCGGCGACATTGGCCGCGTTGACCTGCCGCTGTTGCCTCCGCCGGTGCTGCCTTCCGATGTGGATTACCTGTTGATGGAGTGCACGTATGGCAGCCAGCAGCACGACAGCGTGGAAAAGGCTTTTGAAGATTTTAAAAGTGTGATGGTCAAGACGGTTGGCCGGCGTGGCAAGGTGATCATTCCGGCGTTTGCAGTTGGCCGTACCCAGGAGATCGTTTACTTCCTCAACCGGCTGATCTCGGAAAAAGTCATCCCGCCCTTGCCGGTATTTGTGGATAGCCCGCTGGCAGTGGAGGCCTCAAAAATCTTCCGTTCTTACCCTGAGTATTTTGACGAAGAAACCCGCGAGTTCATCCGCGAGGAAAAACACCCGGCACTCGATTTCAAGGGCTTGCGCTATATCGGCTCGGTGGAAGAATCCAAGAAGCTGAACGACATGGATGAGCCAATGGTGATCATTTCGGCCTCTGGGATGGCAGAAACCGGGCGCATCCTGCACCATCTCAAGAACAACATTGAGAACCCGCGCAACACGGTGCTCATTGTGGGGTGGCAGGCCCCGGATACCCTGGGGCGCCGCCTGAAGGAAAAAGAGAAGCAGGTGCGCATCTTTGGCGCCCTGTATGATGTGCGTGCCGAGGTGGAGACCATTGACGGCCTTTCAGCCCATGCCGGGCAGGACTTATTGCTCAAATATGCAGCGGCTGTCAAAGACCGTGCTGAAAAGATTTTCCTGGTGCATGGCGAGCCTGAAGCCGCCACAGTGTTCACGGAAAAACTGAAGGAGCAGGGCATCACCCGCGTGGAGTACCCTGCCCAAAAACAAAGCGTAGAGTTGTAAGGGTTATCGGGTATAATTTGCCCGTCCCGGAGAGGTGCCAGAGTGGCCGAATGGGGCGGTCTCGAAAACCGTTGTGGCGCTCGTCGTCACCGTGGGTTCGAATCCCACCCTCTCCGCTCGCTTTGCTTACTACGAGGGTGCATACACCGCGACCTTCTCCGCTCCCATCGCTTCGCAATTTGTCACCTTGTGCCCCCATTGAGGGGGTGATATTCGAATTCTACCCTCTCCGCTTGCTTTGCTTGCTACGAGGGTGCATACACCGCGACCCTCTCTGCTTGTTTTATTTGTTACACAGGTATATACCGCAACCCACTTTGCAGTCTTAAATACAAACGCCCGGAGCCATGAGAGACCGGGCGTTTGTATTTCTCAAGATGCAATCCGGGCCGCATCAGCGGCTGTATTTTTGCAGCGCCTTCTTGATCTTATCGTCGCTTTCTGAGCCAATTAACTCGCGGATTGCCTGCCGGGCAGCTTCGCTGGGGCCTTCTGCAGCAATCTTTTGGAGGCTTTCGATAGCATCCTTTTTGATGAGGGTTGCATATTTCTCCAGGTGCCTGTTCTGAAGATAGCTTTGCTTTAGGGCGAGCACGATTTTTTGCCGGTTCTCCTCGTTGGCCAGCGCTAGTTTCCAGACGTTCTGCAGGCACTGCCGCGAGGTGATCATCTTCTCATCCTCAAAGTGCGAAAGTATTTCCGGCAGTAACTCCGCGATTGCGTTCCGCTCATCGCTTTTTCCCAGGTTCATGAGCAGCATCAGGGCAATGGAACGTTGGTAGGAGTTATCGGAATGCAGTTTTTCGCCCAGAATGGGCAGTTTCTCATAGACCCAATCCACCTTCTCTCCGGTCAACGCCAGTAATTTCTTAAGAGCATCGTAGCGCAGATTGTCGTCCTTGCTTTCGATCGCTGTAAATAGTGTATCGAGGTCGGTTTGTGGCATGTTGTATTCTCCCTTCCCGTTTACTTTCTTACGGTTCGATCAGGCGGACCACCTGGTTGGCGATCCGGGTCAATGTTTTTAGCATCAGTGATTCATCATATTTGGACTCCAAAAACACATACGATGAACCCCAGTTGAGGAAGGAAAGAATGATCTCGCGTTCGGGCTTATTATCTAGCTGCGGGTAATAGCCTTTTAGCTGCTGATCAACTTTGCCGATGAGCACATTCATCCTGCCGGAAAACAAAGTGAGGATGATCTGGTTGTGTGCTTTGAAAGCATCATAAAGCCCTTTGACGAAGTTGTCCGGGTCGCTAAACAGGGAACCGGTGTGCTCAATGCTGTTCAAGATGGAAGCGATCGTTTCGTTTTCGATCTCTTCGGAAAGGGCGTAAATGTCCTGATAATGCTTGTAGAAGGTGGTCTTGTTGATCAGGGCGAGTTTGCATAGATTAGCCACCCGAATTTTCTCAAGTGGGGTTTCTGCGCGAAGTTGCAAAAAGGCCTCGCGAATGTTTTTTCTTGTTTTTACAATCCTAAGATCCATTAAACACCCATAATCCAACACTTTTAGAAAAAAGTTGTTAAAGCCACCAGTCTTAAAACCTGATGACTGGCTCGACACCGCTGTTTACCTATAATCAACTATAGTGGTTTAAATTTGACTTGTCAATTATGAGGCGAATCTCTATGAGTAGTATCCAGTATACAAACTCTCCCGGCATTCCGCATCAAAGCATGGCAGAAGAGTTCCTCTGCCACCGCAAGGGCATCGAATGGTGGTACACCACCGGCTACCTTACCGATGAGGCCGGCAAGATGTTTACCTACCAATTCACCCTGGCGCAACTGCACCTCTACGGCTTACGCCTGTTTTTCCTCCTCACCGCCCTGACCGATTTTGAGACCGGCAAACACTATTATGCCCAACAGCCGTTCTTCTCTGCAAAGGACGTGGTTATCACGCCTGAGCGGGTTGGGGTGAACGGTATGTCCGCAATGACCTTCTCCGCTAAAAAACTGGGACTAAATATATCCGCTGCGGATTATTCGCTAACGCTGGATATGGATGCAATCAAACCGCCGGTGTGGCATTGCGACAATGGTGTGCTCAAGATGGGCATTGAAGACAATTACACCTATTACTGGTCGAACACCAATCTTGCTGTAACGGGAACGCTGGTATTTCACGGCAAGCCGCATCGGGTGAGCGGCAAGGGCTGGTTTGACAGGCAGGGCGGGCAATACAAGTTCCTTGACCGCCGCACCCAGTGGGAATGGTTCTCGCTGCGCTTTTTTGACAATGAAGAAGTGATGTTGTTTTCTTTCCCCCATGACGGCTACCAGGACGGCACCATCATTGATGGCAGCGGCCATGCCAAACGCCTGACCGATTACACCATCGCCCCGCTTGGTTTCACCGAGTCTTCTGGTTTCAAGTTCTCTAGCGGATGGGCGGTGAATCTGAAAGGAGTCAAGGAACAGGAATACACTATCATCCCCAAAGTGGACGGACAGTTGAATTTCTTCTTTTACGAGTTGCTTGCCGATATCAAGAACAAAGAAGGGAAGGTGGTTGGCTACTGTTTTGTGGAACTGCTGCCCGGCGTCTACAACACCAAAAGCACGGTCAGCGCAGTGTTCGCAAAGAAGTAGCAAGAAAATTACACGTATGGTTTTGCGGAAAAGAGAAATTTATTAGCGATAGAAAAAGAAAGGATGCTCAAATGGAAGACATTTCTAAAAAGGTGATCGTTGTCGGTTCAGGTTCTGCCGGTTTTGCTGCGGCACTGGCGGCCAAAGAAGCTGGCCTGGAACCATTGATCCTTGAAAGCACCGATAAGATTGGCGGCTCTTCTGCCATGTCTGGCGGCGGGGCGTGGATTCCCAACAGCCCGGTGATGCTGCGCGCCGGCACGCCGGATTCCTACGAAAACGCGCGCAAGTACATGGATATCACCATCGGCGAGGTCGGGCCGGCCAGTTCCCCGCAGCGCCGCGAGGCTTTCCTGCGGGAAGGCCCCAAAATGGTGGAGTGGCTGGAGAAACTCGGTTTTCGCTTCCACTATGGACGCGGTTATGCCGATTACTACCCGGAGTTGCCGGGCGGGAGCGCTACCGGGCGCCTGGTGGAGCCGGAACCGTTTGATCTGAAGAAGTTGGGGGCATTGAGGGACAAAATCAACATTTCTCTACCCATCCCGGTGTACACCCTGGATGGGGTGCAGATTGCACTGTCCTTCCGCTCTTTCAAGGCCTTTTTGAATACCGCCAAGGTGATCGGTTTCCGCACTATGGGCAGCATGATCATTGGCAAAAAACTGGCCGGCATTGGCGGCGCGCTCATCGGCCAACTGGCCTATTTGGCGCAGCAGCGCAACATTCCCATTTGGACCAATTGCCCGATGACCAGCCTGATTCAGGAAGGTGGCGTTGTCAAAGGCGTGGTGGCAGAAAAGGATGGCAAACGCATTGAGATTCGTGCCAAAGCGGTCATCCTCACTGCCGGCGGGTTTGCCCGCAATAACGAGATGCGCCAGAAGTATCACCCGCACCCCATCAGCACTGATTGGACAGTGGCGACCACTGGCGACCTGGGCGATGCCATCCGTGCCGGCATAGCGGTTGGGGCTGCCACGGCACTGATGGATGATGCCTGGTGGGGCCCATGCTTTGTGGACCAGAATGGCAAATCCAATTTTATGATCTGGGAACGTTCCTTCCCATTTTCGCTCATCGTGGATAAATCCGGCAAGCGCTTTATGAACGAGTCGGCTTCGTATGTGGATTGCGGACACTGGCAATATGAGCGCAACCAAAAGGTACCGTCTATACCCGCTTATTTAATATTTGACCAGCATCATCACAAATACTATCCCTTTGGTGTGGGACTGCCGGGCGCTGAGCCAAAGGAATACTTTGAATCCGGCATGATGACCCGCGCGGATACCCTGGCGGAGCTTGCCCGCAAGATTGGTGTTGACCCACAGGGACTTGAGGAGACGGTGAAGCGCTTTAATCAATTTGCGCTCAATGGCAAGGATGAGGATTTTCATCGCGGCGACAGCGCCTATGACCGCATTTACAGCGATCCGCGAGTCAAGCCCAACCCCAACCTGGCCCCGCTCACCAAGGCGCCGTTCTATTCGGTCAAAGTGTGGCCGGGCGACCTGGGCACCAAAGGCGGCCTGCTCACCGACG
Source organism: uncultured Anaerolineaceae bacterium (assembly GCA_937897615.1). Taxonomy (GTDB): domain Bacteria; phylum Chloroflexota; class Anaerolineae; order Anaerolineales; family Anaerolineaceae; genus UBA6107. Next base: position 27,926 of record CALCNO010000096.1, on the reverse strand, counting down.
AGTTTGCGCGTGTACTGGATCAAAAGGGCAAGCCAATAATCGGGCTGTATGCTGCCGGGAATTCATCCGCCTCCGTAATGGGGCATACTTACCCGGGGCCAGGTTCGACCATTGGACCCGCGATGGTGTTCGGCACGATTGCCGGGCGCCACGCTGCCGAAACCAAATAAGCCAAATTTCACTGGCTGCACAAGAGCAAGGGACACTTCCCTTGCTCTTTTTTAATCCCCCTTGACATTTGCAATTTCAGTGTTATATTGTGTATGTACTATATACACAGTTTGTAAGGAATGAGCCAATGGAAATACTATCTGTGCAGGGGTTATCCAAACACTATGAAGGATTTGATCTTCGGGATGTATCTTTCAGGCTTGATGAAGGCTACATCATGGGGTTCATCGGGCGCAACGGCGCCGGTAAAACCACCACGCTTAAATCCATGCTGGGACTTGTCCATGCGGATGCCGGCAAAGTGAGCATGTTCGGTAAGGACTTTGCGACGCATGAATTTGAGTGCAAGCGCAGGGTCGGGTTTGTCCTCGGCGGGGTGGATTACTATCCACGCCAGCGCATCGGCACCATTGCCGATGTGACGCGCCGATTTTACCCTGATTGGGATGATGCTGAATACCAGCGCTGCTTGCAGCGGTTTGAACTTGACCCACACAAGCGCGTTAACGAACTGTCTGCCGGTATGCGCGTTAAATTCTCGCTGATGATGGCCCTGTCGCATAAAGCCAGGCTGCTCATTCTAGACGAACCTACCAGCGGCCTTGACCCCGTATCCCGCGATGAACTGCTGCTGCTCTTTCAGGACCTCATCGAGGACGGCGAGCACAGCATTCTGTTTTCCACCCACATCATCACCGACCTGGAGCGCTGTGCAGATTTTATTACCTACATCAAGGATGGCAGGATTCTAACCTCTATGGAGAAGGATGTTTTTCTCAACAGCTACCATGAAGTATCCGGTACGCAGGACCAGCTTACGCCAGACCTTGCGCGCAAACTGATCGGCTGCCGCAAACACGCTTTCGGCTTTGAGGCACTCATCCGCACGGACGATCTGCCGCTTCCTGCCGGGGTGCAGGTGGCGCCGACCAGCCTCGAATCCATCATGATCCATATTGAAAGAGAGTAACAAAATGAAAAACCTTTTATACAAAGAACTCAAACTGGCGGCGCATCCCACCACCTATTTGTTTTTGTCCTTCTCGGCAATGATGATGATCCCTTCGTATCCTTACTATGTACAGTTTATGTACATCTGTATGTCGATCTTCTTTGTTTTTCTCGTTGGGCGCGAGAACCGGGATGTTTTCTATACCGCTATGCTTCCGGTGCGCAAGGCCGATGTGGTCAAAGCGCGCTGCTCCATGATCGCCATTATCGAGCTGGTGCAGATCCTGCTTTCGATACCTTTTGCACTGCTTAGCATCCGGCTCTTCCCTGCCGGCAATCAGGCCGGCATCGACGCCAACCTGGCGCTTTACGGATTCATTTTTGGCTTCTTTGCGGTGTTCAATATTATCTTCATCCCCGTGTTTTACCGGACGGCCTACAACGTTGGCATCGCTTTTCTGCTTTCTGGCGCAGCGATAGTCTTATACTATCTGGTAGTAGAATCATTTGTCTGGATTCCTTCACCGCTGCGCGATTTCTTTAACACCACAGACCCTGCCATGATGATCAAACACCTGCCCATCCTGTTGGCGGGAATCGTTCTCTGGCTGTTAACCTGGGTGCTGGCGTACCGCAGAGGTGCCGCTAATTTTGAAAAGGTAGACCTGTAAATACTCTGATGAACATTGTCATTGACAACACCTCAGAAGACCCCATCTATAAGCAGATCTATGATCAGATCAGTGCCCAGATCATCCGTGGCGAACTGAAAAGTGATTTTTGCCTGCCGCCCATCCGCACGGTGGCAAAGGAATTGCGCATCAGCGTGATCACCATCAAAAAGGCCTGGGAAGAATTGGAGCACAACGGCTTGATCTACACGATGGTCGGCAAGGGCTGTTTTGTGGCACCGCTGCCTTCGGCCCGGCTGGCCGATAAACGCAATGAGATGGTCTCGCAGAAAATGGCCAAGGATGTGGAGTATTATCGTTCGCTTGGCCTCACGGAAGAGGAGATCGTGGAATTAATGCGGAAGTTTTATAAGTGAGAAGATAGAAAGGCGTTTGTTCACTAACCTGCCCGGCGACACAGCCGGGCTTATTGTTGGCTGGTAAAATCGGATAGTGTTGTGCAAGTGATATACAATAGATGCAACGGTTGTTTACCACGGAAGGAAATGTGTCTAAATGAGATCGCTCAGTAGCCGCGAAAAAGAAGTGCTCGAACTTGTCTTGCAGGGCAAGAGCAACAAACAAATCGCATTCGCGCTGGGTATTTCCATCCGTACCGTGGAATTCCACCTTAAGAATATCTATACCAAATATCAAGTCGCTTCCCGAATCGAACTGGTTTTGTACCTCGTAAAAACCCCAGGTGAAGAGCCAAAGCAAGGACTGGGGTACTCCACAGTTGAACGCAGGGGCAAAATGCAGGAAACTGGAGACAGCTTCGTTCTTCTAAAAGAACGGCTCAGCCCCATGTTCAAAAGGTTTTTACAAATCGGGAAGGAAGTGAAGATGAAAAAACGTTGGTTGTTCTATTTTTTGGCCGGGTTGCTTTTCGGCGCATTGTACTGGCACTATTTTAGCATTACCGCGAAATTTTTTAATGATCTGGGTACCACTGTAACAGCCGGGTTGTTTGTGCTTGCGCTGCTTACTTATTTTGGGGTTTGGCTGATTCCGGCAATTGTGCCGGCGGTGATCGAGTTTCGCCACTCTGCCTCATCAAAGCAATCGGTGCTGGCAGTAGTGGTGGTCTTCGTGAGCGCTGTGCTGGGCTATTACTTGAATTACCTGATCATGCTGGCGCTTATTGGGCTGCCCAACCTGGAGTTCTTGCTGGTACTGCGTCCACATTCACCCAGCTTGTGGCAGGATTGGGCAGGGATGTTCCCGCAACTGATCCTTTTCAAGTTCATCAAGTGGGCTATTGCTGGCGCGATCATCGGCGCAGCTATGGGGCTGATCACAAACGTTTTCAATGCTGCCAGAATTGCCCGGCGCCATAAAATGTTGCCCGCCTAACACTGGGGACGAGCCGCAAAGAAGGGCGGTCCAAATAGGCTGAGTTTTGCAACACATTCCGGACACCTTATAAATTCCGGAATGTGTTTTTTTGCCCGCAAAATTTCTCTTCCCTAATCCCTTGTGAAATTGTATAATAGAACATAATTTCTCAAGGAGTTCCCGGTGCCACTTTCCACCTTCACAATTTCACAGGTACGTTTGGTGCAACTGGCTGCACAGGGTCTTTTGCTGCCCCCCGCGCAACCTGCAGCCAAAACTGACGTGCTGGCCGCCATCCGGCGCATGGGTGTGCTGCAGATTGATACCATCAGCGTGGTGGCGCGCAGCCCGTATCTGGTGCTTTTTAGCCGCCTGGGGGCTTATGACCCGGCCTGGCTGGAGGAACTACTGGCCGAGAAGGTCATCTTTGAAAACTGGGCGCACGCGGCTTGTTTTATCCCCATCGAAGATTTTCCCCTCATTCGCAGGACGATGCTGGAAGAGCATCACTCTTCTTATTTTGGTAATTGGGCTGAAAAGAATAGACCAACGCTTGACCATGTGCTGAACAGCGTGCGCCAGAACGGACCCATGCGCTCAGCAGATTTTGCAAGCGAAAAATCACCCGGCGGCTGGTGGAATTGGAAGAGCGAAAAGATCGCCCTCGAATACTGGTTGATGCGCGGTGATTTGATGGTGGCACGACGGGATAAATTTCAGCGCGTGTACGAACTGCGGGAACGCATACTGCCGGATTGGGACGATACCCGGGCGCCGCTGGCGCCGGAAGTGCAGCGCGCGTTCGTGCTCAAGTCGGTGCGGGCGATGGGAATTGCCCGCCGTCAGTGGGTGTGGGATTACTACCGCCTCAAGAAAAAACTGGCGGCACAGATTGTGGATGAACTGGTTGCCGAAGGCAGCCTGCGCCAGGTGGCGGTGGGGGGTTGGCAGGAGCCTGCGTTGTTTGCCCCCGAAGATGAGCCTTTGCTTCACCGGGCGGCCGCCGGCGAACTTGCTGCTTCTCATACCACTTTGCTTTCGCCATTTGACCCCCTCACCTGGGACCGTGAGCGCGCGCGCCAGTTGTTCGGCTTTGACTTCACCATTCAGGCTTACACTCCGGCCGCCAAACGCCAGTATGGCTACTTTCCGCTGCCAATTTTGCATAACGGTGCTCTGGTCGGGCGGATGGACGCCAAAGCCCACCGTAAAGAAGGGATCTTTGAGGTCAAGGGGCTTTTTCTGGAAGAAACGGCCACGCCTTCTGCAGAGTTGGCCAACGCGCTGGCTGCGGCGATCCGCAACTGTGCCTTATGGCATAAGACCCCGCACGTGCTCCTGCGTCAGTGTGCTCCCGGCGAGTTCCAGCCGCTGCTGGAACAAGCTCTCGGCAGTGATTAAATAAAAGCCCCGGCTTTCTTGAATGGCCGGGGCTTGTCCTTTGGTGTTTCCTGAAATTAATTGACCGTAACTGGTTCTGGGATGGTCATGCCTTCCAGGATGCATTCCAGGCTCATGGTGTGCACACAGCGGCCGCGCGTCATAAAGTATTCGCAGTCGCAGTGCCATTTGCCCTTATCGTAGCTGACAACATGCGAGTTGTTATCCCCTTTGACGGTGACAGAGAAGGTGTGAAATTCAAAGCGGTTGCGTTCCTGGGCGTACCGTTTTGCTTTTTCAATCTTACCGATCATACTGTAGTCCATTGGGTTCGATCTCCTTATGAGTTGAGATAACAAAAGGCACGCAAAAAGTCGCGTGCCTCACTGATTTCTCAAGTTGGATGTTGCAGCAAATACTCGCATGGCAGTTTATCCTACATTGGTAATATCTTATAGCGTCTTGAGGGGTTTGTCAATAAGCCAGCCTTACGATTGCCCTACGGTTTTATGCAGGTATTTGGGAGATTCGCTTCTCCAGCACAAAACCATCCTCTCCGCCTTCATAATACTGCTTCCAGGTTTCCACGTGGGTATAGCCGCGCAGGCGATAAAGCTGCTGTGCCCCCAGGTTGGAAGCGCGCACTGATAATTTGACCACGGGCATCGCCAAAAGCCTTTCGCATTCATCCAACAGGGCATTGGCAATTCCCATGCGGCGATACTCCGGCAGCACCCCTATGGTGGTGATCCATCCCTCTCCTGCAGATTTCTTTGTCGCTGCCCCGGCAAAGCCTATCATCCTGCCGTTGACCGTTGCCTTCAGGCGCACCAGGCCGGGCAGGGTCAATGCGCCGATGAGTTCCAGCAGCGGCCAGGCATCCTGCGGGAAGCATACCTGCTCAATGGCCTGCATACCGCTCAGGTCTTTTAGGTTAGCGGGTTCGATGAGGAAAAGTGGTTTGTCGGGGTTGTTGGTCATGGGTTAGAAAATGGGTTGGGCGTTCGCCCAACCCATTTTTGAATTACGCTCTGCGTCTACTTCTTGTTCTTGCTCACAAAGTCGCTGATCAGGCTGGTGAATTCCATCGGGAAGATGTACTTGGTGGAGGGACTGGCAGCCATGCTCTTGAGGGTCTCAAAGTACTGCAGGGTCATCGTCTGCTGGTCAATTTCCTTGGCGGCAGCGTAGATGGCTTCAAGGGCCTTCTGGTAACCTTCAGCGCGCAGCAGTTGGGCCTGCTTCTCGCCTTCAGCACGCAGAATGGCGGCCTGTTTCTCGCCTTCAGCCTTGAGGATGTTGGATTGCTTATCACCCTGGGCCACGTTGATGGCGGCTTCGCGGGTACCGGTAGATTCGGTGACCACGGCGCGGCGGGTTCGCTCAGCGGTAAGCTGGCGGTTCATTGAATCCTGCACATCGCGCGGAGGAACGATCTCGCGGATTTCCACGTTGGTCACTTTTACACCCCAGCGCTCGGTCACTTCATCCAGGCGGGCGCGCAGCGCAGTGTTGATCTTCTCGCGTTCGGAGAGCACACCATCCAGCAGAATGCCGCCGATGACGGAACGCAGGGTGGTGGTGGCAATACCCTGGGCAGCCAGTTCAAAGTTCTGAACCTGCAACACAGACTGCACGGGATCGAACACCTTGTAGTACCACAGGAAATCGATGGAGATGGGGGCATTATCCTGGGTAATGGATGTCTGGGCCGGGATTTCGCGCACTTGCTCGCGCAGGTCAACCGTTACCGGGCGATCAATGAACGGGATAAGCAGCACCAAACCGGGGCCTTTTGGGCCGATGCAGCGCCCCAGGCGGAAGACCACCACGCGGCGGTATTCCGGGACGATCTTGATGGCGGCTGCCAGGAAAACGAGCAGCAGCAACACTACCACTCCTACCAGGCAGATCACTGTAAACAAATTACTATCCATTTTTCCTCCAATCTAAATGATCGAATGGGCGCAAAGCCCTATTCGGCTTTCACAACCAGTAGCACCAGGCCCTCACGGCCAACCACTTTTACACGGCTGCCGGCCGGGATGCGTTTTTCGCTGCGGGCGGTCCATTCTTCTCCGCTCACGTAAACGGTGCCTTCTAGCAGAACGTCTGTGCGCGCTTCACCCAACTGGCCTTTTAGCCGGCCCAAGTCCTGCGAGGGGCGCAGGCGCATGGCTTCCAGGCTCTTGGTACCGATGAACCACATCATCACCACAGCGATGATGCTGACCAGCGTGGCGAAGAAGGGGTTGATCGCGGTAAGGGAAGAGGTGGATTTGAAGAGGAATACCGAACCTACCACCGTGGAGAGAATCGCTGGGATCAGCCAGTACCACTGCTTTGTTTTGCGCAGCGCAAAGAAGAAGGGTACCACGCCTACCACCAGCAGCACCAACGCCCAGGCGCGGATGGGCAAGTTGTACATGGCGTAACCGGCCAGGAAGATGGCAAACAGTGCACCAATCTCCAGCACCCCGGTACCCGGGGTGAACAGGGCCAGCATTCCCACCAGAACGCCAATCACCAGAATGAGATAAGCCACATTGGGATCAAGCAGGAAGTTCATTTTGTCTTCTTTCTACCTCGCGGCGAGGTTAACTTAATTATACAATAGCGGCTGCTTATTAGAATTGCGTTATAAACGCAGACCCACAATATAATACGTAGAAAAACACAACAAGGTTGTGTAAACGGCTGTTCATCCATCACTCTTGTTGCAATCGGGGAGGTTTTTTTGTACACTTACTTCATCGAAAACCACAGCAGTTTACCTGCCCGTTAACGGCTGAACGTTCCGCGTGGAGGGGTAGATGATCTTCCATGACCTGTATGTTGCCATTGAAAACCTGTCTCTTTCATTGGAGGAATTCTGCTTCCCTGCAATGAAGAAAGTAACCGCGCAGTACCGCATGGCGGATTTTGAGCTGCTGCTCTTTTCCACTTTGCCGGCGCTCAACCCTGGCGCCATCACCACGGTGGCACTGCACGCGCTCTTTCCTTTTACCTCTGCCCAATTGCTCCGCGATAAGCTGGCTGCCCTTGACCGCGATCAGTTGTTGGTCTGTGTTAATGAAGATCACTATGCTCTGTCCGCTCAGGCAGATTCGCTGGCGCTGTGGATGACCAAAGAGGTCAATAACGCACTGGGGGGGCTGCAGCCGCTGCCAGCCACGCGCATGATGGATATGGCCAGCCAGTTGAAGGAGTTGGCAGACGCCTGCTATGCAGCTCCAGAGCCACCGGCCAGGCTGCAAATGGCGGTTCAACGCAAACTGACCCCGGCCGGTACCATCCCGATGATGGCCCGCCTTAACCAGATCACCCGCGAGCTGATTGCCTACCGCGCGGATGCCCACCAAACCGCCTGGCAGGCTTATGGTGTTGATGGGCACACCTGGGAGATACTTTCTCTACTGTGGCAAAATAAAAAGATGAAACTGGCGGAGTTGCAGCATTCGCTGGAGTACCGCGGCTTTACGCAGGCTGAGACAATCGCTGCACTGGGAGAGCTGGTGAAGCGCGGCTGGGCCAGCAGCAACAACGAGGACGGCGCGATTACCCCATTTGGCGCCGAGGTGCGCCAGATTGCCGAAGCCACCACCGATCGTTATTATTTTGCTCCGTGGCAGAAGTTTAGCGAGGTGCGCCTGAATGGGCTTAAAATACTGGTAGATGAATTTCGCCGCGGCATCCCCGCGCTGAACGAGAAATAAAGCCCAATTTTGCGAGGAAAACATGAAACCATCAATGATCTTTTATCCCTGGAAAGATATCCGCAAAGACCTGCTGGCCATGCTGGAGCAGTTCGATGAAAGCGAACTTGAATATACGCCCTTCCCCGGTTCATGGCCGGTTGGCAAGATCTTTCTCCACATTGCAGAAACCGAAGATTATTGGATTCATTACCTGGTGCGCCACGAGCTTCCAGAGAATCCCCGCTACGAACTCGCTGAGTTCCCCAGCATGAGCGCCATTCGTATGAAGCTGCGGGTTTCTGCGGAGCGCACTTCTACATTCATCGAATCACTTAAAGAGCCGGATTTGGAGTGGGTTTTCCGCTCGCCGCGCGGCGAGAACCTGGTGCTTTACAATGTTCTCTGGCATGTGCTGGAGCACGAGTTGCATCACCGCGGCGAACTCTCGCTCATCCTTGGGCTGCTGGGTCGCAAAGGCCTGGATGTATAAAAGGGAAGGAGTGGGATGGTGAATACTCTGACCTGGCTGGGGCACGCTGCCCTGCAATTGCATGTTGGTGAAACAACCCTCATCGTTGACCCGTTTCTTAGCGGCAATCCGCAGGCCACGCTGAAGCCTGAAGAGGCACAGGCGGATTACATTCTGGTGACCCACGGGCATGGCGACCATGTTGGCGATACGGTTGCCATCGCCAAACGCACCGGTGCCATCGTCATCAGCAATGCCGAGATTTGCACCTGGCTGGGCAAGCGCGATGTGAAAACCCACGCGCAGCACCTGGGGGGTGGGTTCACCTATCCTTTTGGTTATCTCAAAATGACCTTCGCTCTGCATGGGTCGGCGCTGCCGGATGGCTCCAACGGGGGCAACCCCGGCGGCTTTCTGCTGGCCACGCCGGATGGGCACAGGCTGTATCTGGCCGGCGACACCGGCCTGTTCGGTGATATGCAGCTCATCGGCGATGAAGGGCTTGACCTGGCGGTTTTGCCCATCGGCGATAACTACACCATGGGTCCTGCCGATGCGTTACGGGCGGTGAAATTCCTCCGGCCAAAAGCAGTATTGCCAATCCACTACAATACCTTTCCGCTGATCCAGCAGGATGTGGTTGCCTGGGCCGCTCTGGTGGAGCGCGAAACTTCTGCAAAGGTGTGCCTGCTTCAGCCGGGCCAATCTGTGCCGTTCTAGCTGTTTGGCGTAAGAAACTCCGCAAAATACATTTCTGGCATTACTATTGCAACGTATCCTCTGTGATCTTGAAACTGGAGGATACGTTATGAATACATTTCTCGAACTTCTCACCACCGCTGCCCGCTTTGTCGTTGGGCTTTGGCCGCTCATGTTCATCCTGGTTGTTGTGGGCATTGTCAAACGCCGCAGCGGCTTTGGAGCCATGCTGCGCACATCGGTCAAGGCGCTCATTGTTGCCTGGGTGTTCTTTGGCATCCTTCATCTGGTGTTTTTCTTCCTCAAGATGGATACTTTCCACCTGTTACCGGAAGCAGTTGACCAAAAGTATTTCCTGCTCTCCGGACTGGTGATGCTCCCCTTTGCGCTGTCCATTTTCCTGGAAGAACGCCATCGCAAGATCAAAGCCGACACCATCGAGCAGATGCGCGCGCTTTCGCCGGAGGATTTTGAGACCCTGGTGGCGGAAACTTACCGCGCCCAGGGCCACAAGGTAGACATGGTTGGTGCAACCGGCGATCATGGCATTGACCTGGTGGTGCATACCCGCCGTGGCGAAACCTGGCTGGTGCAGTGTAAGAAGTACCGCGGCAAGGTGGGAGAACCCATCATCCGCGATTTTTACGGTGCGTTGCGCGCCGCTGAAGCAGATGCCGGTGCTGTGATTACCACTGGCGGAATCACTGAGCAGGCCCGCCTGTGGGCCGAAGGCAAGCCGCTGCATCTGTATGACGGCGAGGAATTCCTCAAGATCATGCAGACCAACCAGATCAAACGCTCCTTGCCGGCTGAAGTCCGCAAGAGGCCAGTTGTTGCAGCCCCGGTTGTGGCTGCGCCGATATTGCAGCCCGCTTTTGCTGCCGCTTTCTCCCATGAAGTGGCGACGGCTTCCTCCGGCGTGGAAACTTACGAGCAGCAGGATAAGCATCCCTTTTCGAATATGAATCAGCCCCCGGAATGCCCGGCCTGCGGTGTGGCGATGGTGCTGCACACAGAGAAACGCCTCTTTGGCAAACCCAAACAATACTATATTTGCCCCAACGCGCCCTCCTGCACCGAGACACTGGAGCTTTAACTACACGCTGATTGGGTCAAAATTCGCCCCTGCTTACAAGCGGGGGCGTTTTATTGCCGCTAGCGTTCCATGAGCATGCGGATGTACTCTCCGCGCGGGGTTTCGTGAAAATGGCGGAACCCCCATTTTTCATAAGGATATCCACGTTCAACGGCTCTGCGGGCAGCCTCTTCAGGGTAAAGGTATGCCGTCACTGACTCGGCAAAATCCTCCACGGCGTTAAAGTTGCGGTCCACGCCGCAGGGAGGGGGCGGGCAGCCCACGCGGTACCAAAAGAAACGCCATGCCGGGTTCAGGCGGTGCAGGGCAGCGCACACAAAACCACTATGGGTGAATCTGCGCATCTCTCGTGAAAACTGCCAGCCATTGGCGGCATCCCAGTTGTGTGCCAGCTCGTGGGCTACCGTCCAGGCGGTGAGACCGTTGGCGTTCAGGCAAATGTTCTTGCCGCCCTGCAAACAATTGATGCCGCTGTTTTGCAGCGAAATGTTCACAGCAAATGGCCAGGGATCGAACTTGCCGGCCTGCCGGTAGCGTTCAGTGACCTCCTCCAGCAAGGCAAACTCGCGTTCGCGCCAGTCGCCGGCGAGGACAAAACTGGCAGAGGGGTCAAGCCACGGTCTCATGTTCAGCCTGCAAGATAAGGGAATGACTCATGCAAAAATTATAGCCGGTAACCAGGCGGTTTGTTCAGGCTTCAATACACCTTGAAATGCCTTTGCATGGCGGGCTATAATCAATTTTGAGGAAATTATGGCCCTTGAGCAGGAATTGGATCGCCTGACAATACCCGGCGAGTTGTTTGAAAAAGAGCAGGAGGGCAGCCTGCGCTGTACTGCCTGCGCGCATCGCTGCCGCTTGAGCACAGGGCGGCACGGGGTGTGCGGGCTGCGCTTTAACGATGCCGGCACTTTGAAAGTACCGGGCGGCTATGTGGCGGGACTGAATGTGGACCCGATTGAAAAGAAGCCGTTCTCTCACTTTTTGCCCGGCAGCCGGGTGCTCACCTTTGGCATGCTGGGATGCAACTTCCGTTGTTCCTTTTGCCAGAATTGGGAGACCTCACAGGTACTGCGGGACGGCCAGGCTGACAGCGCCTGGTTATCGGTGCGCCGTGTGAGCGCGGATAGGTTGGTGTCGCTGGCGCTGCAAAATGGCGCCGCGGCGATTGCTTCTTCCTACAATGAACCTTTCATTACGGCAGAGTGGGCGGTGCAAATCTTCCGACTGGCCAAAAAAGCGGGGCTGAAAACGGCATTCGTTTCCAATGGCTTCGCCACCCCGGAGGCACTGGCCTACCTGCGGCCATGGCTGGATGGATTAAAGATTGATCTCAAAACGATGAGCGAGGAAGGCTACCGTCAAACTGGCGGTAAACTGCAGCCGGTGCTGGATACCATCAAACGAGCACACGAGGCTGGGCTGTGGGTAGAGGTGGTCACGCTGGTGATTCCCGGCTTCAACGATTCCAATGAAGAGTTGTGGAAGGCAGGGCGTTTTATCACTGAGGTTTCCAGAGACATTCCCTGGCACGTTACTGCCTACCACCCGGATTACAAAATGCTCGATGCCCCATCCACTCCGGCCACTGTACTGCAGCGCGCAGCGGAGATTGGCCTGGAGGCGGGCTTGCACTACGTGTATGCTGGCAACTTACCCGGCCGGGTCGGCTCGCTGGAAGATACCCATTGCCCGCAATGCGGCAAGATACTCGTCAAGCGGGGTGGATACTGGATCCAGGAAAATGCGATTAATGATGAGGGAAAATGCCCGCAGTGTGATACGCCCATTGCCGGGGTCTGGCATTAGGGGGCATGGTTAAAGGGAAGGCGCTTCGTTTGTGGGCGTCTCCGTTGGTGTTTCCGTGGGGGTTGGGCTTGGCGTGATTGTTGGCGAAGGCGTGACACTGGGGGTGGAAGTGCGCGTTGGTGTAGGTGTTTGCGTTAATGTTGGCGTCCGCGTGAGGGTAATGGTCGCTGTGGGCCTGATGGGAGTTCTTGTGGCGGTGGGTAAGGGGGTAGAAAAGGCAATATTCTCCTCGCTGTCTCCCTGGCTGATGTTGGCCACGTATTCAACCCCGGAGCGACAGGCCGGGGGGAGATTGGCGGCCACGTTAACCCAATTGAGTTCCTTGTTGGCTTTATAGGTGCGGTCCAAGGCGTTGAAAAGGCAGCCTGGCCCAACCGCATAATTGAGCATGGTAAAACGCCAGAGATCGGCATAGCCGGCCACGTTGCGGGTATCCTGGTGGGTGACGTTATAGAGGATGCGGTTGACCTGGCTGCAATTCCCTACCAACGTCTCCGCAAAGACCGGGATGCTGAAATTGGCCTGTGTGAGATCAATGCCGGCCGGGCAATCCTTGCAGGTGGCATTCACCTTTTGCACCAGCGCCCCGCGCAGCAGCGATTGCTGCTCTTCGTTGAGCATGGCAAACCCCTTGCCGCATGTGCTTTCGGTTAACACCAGTGGGCAGAACTGGTCGTAAAAACTGCGGTTCCATAACAGGGCGGCGTCGGCGCCATCTTCTGTCAGGTGTCCAAAACCGGCCTCACGCACGTTGGTGTATATACCGGGCCAAAGCTGGCTTTCCCGGGCAAACATGTTCTTGAGCAATTGGCCGGGAACGCCGGTATCCACCGATGCCTGGAGGATTTCTTCATTAAATTGGTTTTGCCAGGTGATTACGGCAGGCTGGGCGGTTTCCAGCCCACATTGATTGGCAGCGAGATTGGATTCCAGTCCGCCGTTTGCACAGGCGCTGGCATCTACGATACCGTTGCGAATGAGCATTGCCGCGAGAAAATAAAAGGAGATGGAGGAATTCAGCCCGCTGGCATCGCTGGGAGTATCCAGCCAGGCAGGCGGCTGCCCCACATCTGGAAAGACCTGCCAGTCTTCGGCGCAGTTCTTGGCGCCGCCGGTGCGCCACTGCGAGCTGAGGATATCCACATAAAATGCAGGGGGAGCGCCTCCCTCGCCAGAGGATTCTGCGGCGTTTACCGGCACTGCTCGCACCAGTCCGTCATACTGGACAGTAGAGTCGCCATAGCTGGAGGCTCCCCAAAAGCTGAAGGGAACCCCTTTTTCGCCTGTTGCCGGGAGCGTGATGGTGCATTCACTGGAATCGCAACTGTAGTCTCTGCCGCCAATGGTGATGGTCATCCTGGTGATGGTTTCATTGGGCAAGGTTTCTTCACCGGTGAACAGGAGCGAAGGAGTGCCTGTGCAGATACCGGTGTTGGCGTCGTAAGCGCAGCCGGTGATCTCTACCCAGGCCACAGCCGGAGCGAGATCGACCTCCACGGTTTTTCGGATGGGCTGCTGGCCGATGTTGTGCAGATACATCCCTTGGCAGGCTTGCAGGGCGGCGCCGGTTTCAGCGCCGGTGCAGGCGGGGGTGTTCTGCCACTTGTCGTAGATCGCGGCTCCGCAGGTAGAGAGCACATCGCTGGTGGTGGGCTTGCCCTCGTGGGTGATGGTGATGCTGCACACTACACTGTTATCAGACCAGTAAACCAGCCACCAATCGTACTCAATGGCATCTACCTCAATGGTTGTTTTGCGATTGGGGCCGGGGGTGGGGCTGGCATCGGCGCGCACCGAAACGGGCCTGGCAATCCCTGCCAATACAGTGATCGCCATGCCGAAGAGGGTTAAAAGACTGAGAAGGCGCAGCGCTGTCCGCAACTTTCTCCTTTATACCGTTGACTTAAGTACAGTGTAGCATAAGGCTCTTTGTTTTAATCGCCGCGCTTCACCGGAGGAGATTAGAACTTTTTAAGATTAAATGAATAGAAAATGGATTTGTGCCCCTAATTTCACAGCAGGGTCAGCAGCCGTTCAATGTGGAAGTAGTGGTCGCGCATGTGCCAGATGGCGCGTCGCAGCACTTTGCGCGGAGACCAGGTTTCCTCATCCTTGACGACCACCTGGTTCTTGCTCACCAGTGATGGGAATGTCCGCTGAAGCAGATTCTGAACCTGAGCAATCCTTTCCATGGGCTCTTTGCTGGCGCTTGCCAGGTCCATATCGGCCATGCCCAGCCTGTCCATGTACCACCAGTTGGCCCCGGCAACGTGCAATGCAACCCCTTTAATGCTCCAACGCTCGCCGGTGAACTTTTGCTCCAGTTGTGCGGGGGTCAGGGGGCGCAGCAGGGATTCCAATTCCACTTTGCTCCACTCTAACATTGCCAGGCCGCGTTCAACCTCTGCGGCAGAGAGCACCCTCTGGTCATCATTGAACCAGGCGTTCACCTCATAGTCCTGATCGCCTTTTTTAACATGGAAACATTCAAAGATTTCGGTTAAGGCCACGTCAAAATCGCCCAAATCCTGCAGCCAGGGGGCAGCGGCATGGATGGCAACCCACTCGCGGTAGGTGACCACTGCCTGTGGGATGCGCAGGATCGCTTCCGTGCCGTCCCGGCCATATGCAAAACACCCCGGCATGTCCAGTGCCCACGCCAGCGACCTGTCTTCGATCCCGTTTTCCAGACCGATCCTGATTTGCATGCCTCCTCCTGTGAAAAGGATTATAGCATTGCCATTCCACAACATCCGCAATGGAACTTATAATTAGCCTGCAACGTCTTAGCAGTATCACTATCCCTCTGGAGAGGTCTTTATGGATTTCGATGTGAACCTTCCTGCCGCAGACACGGGCACAACAAAACACTTTGACTGGTTGTATCGTATCTTGATCAAGCCGCGCGCCACTGTGCAGGCAATTGAGCAGCAGCAGAAAAATGTCTGGCTGATGCCGCTGGCAGTGCTCTCGCTGCTGGTGGTGCTGCAGGCGCTGGTGACCGGGCCGATCCGCCGCAACATGATCCAAATGGGGCTGACCACACCGCCGGATTTTCAGTACTACTCTGCCGATCAGCAGGCACAGTTCCTTAATGCGCAGGCCACGCAAACCTCGCCACTTTTCCTCTATGTCTTTCCGATTTTGTTTGCGCTCGTGAGCATCTGGCTGGCGTGGTTCCTTTTGAGCAGCATTCTTCATCTGGTGCTTACGCTTTCTGGCAGCCATGCGCCCAGCGTAAAGTCTTACAACATGGTGGCCTGGACGATGCTCCCGTTGGGGGTACGTGCCCTGGTGCAGATCATTGCAATGCTGGCAACCCACTCCACCATCAACGGCGCAGGGCTTTCGGGCTTGCTGCCTGCTGATGCCGGCGGGTTTGTGGCTTACATCGCTGCCTTTCTCGGCCTACTGGATGTCTTCTTCCTGTGGCATTGCTTGTTGCTGGTGATGGGCGTGGGTGTGTTCTCCGGCCTGAAAAAGAACAAAGTGGTGCTGGCAACGGTGGGCACCATTGTGATCTTCATGCTCATCATGGCCATTCCGGGGTTCCTCAAGGCGATCTTGGGCAACCTTTCCTTTGGCCAATACTATTTCTTCTAGAAATAATTAATCGACATGTCTTCATCAACGTTCATTCGCATCCGCGAACTGCAGAAGGTCTTTGTAATGGGCGAGACCAGAGTGCAGGCATTAAAAGACGTCAACCTGGATATCCCACAGGGAAGTTTTACGGTGATCATGGGGCCATCCGGCTCCGGCAAGAGCACGTTGCTCTATCTCATCGGCGGCCTGGATTGGGCCACCTCCGGCACGATTGCGGTGGACGGCGAAGAGATCGAGATGATGGACGAAAACGCTCTGGCGCTCTACCGGCGCAACAAGGTTGGGTTTGTCTTCCAATCCTTCAACCTCATCTCTTCCATGCCGTCGGTGGAGAATGTGGCCTTCCCGCTGCGCTTTGCCCGCATTGCCGGCCGCGAGCGCAAGGAGCGTTCTCTGGCGGTGCTCAAAAGTTTAGGCTTATCTGACCGCTCCAGTCATCGCCCGGTGGAACTTTCCGGTGGGCAGCAGCAGCGCGTGGCGGTTGCCCGTGCACTCATCAATGATCCGCCTTTGATCCTGGCGGATGAGCCCACCGGCAACCTGGATAGTGCCACCGGACTTTCGATCATGCAATTGATGGCGGATTTGAATCACGCGGGCAAGACAATCGTGGTGGTCACGCATGACCCGCGCATGCGCCAGTTTGCCACCAATATGATCTACCTGCTGGATGGCAAAGTGGTCACCGAGCAGGAGTTTCATCAGGCAGCAGAACTGCAAATGAAATAGACACGGAAGGTACCTGATAATGAAAAAAACCTCAAGAACATTTTTCCTTATGGCAATTGTGGCATTGTTCATTGCCGGGGCTGCGGCCCCGCAAACCGCAAGTGCCAAACCTGTGCTGGCAGCCATTTCTACCGGCGTGGATTCACATGCAAAATCCGGCATTCCCGGGTCGGTGGTCACCTATACCCTGACGTTGAACAATAGCGGTGACGGTGCGATAGATGAAACTCTTACACTGGCGGCCTCCACTGCCGGAGGGTGGCCTGTGCCCACCATTGTGCCTTCATCATTTACCCTGCTGGCTGGAACAAGCCAGCAAGTAACCATCAATGTGCCCATCCCCGCAACGGCGACAACGGGTCAGAACGATGTGGCCACTATTGCCATCACTGGTGCCAGTGAACCCATTGCTCCTATTCAATTGACCACCACGGCCCAGGCTCCCGCAGCAAGTGGCCGCCCGCTGGTGGCTATCAACTCCTATTCTTCCAGCCCCAACCCGATCAAGCCCTACCAGGAGTTCACCCTCTCGGTGGTGTTTGAGAACCGCGGCCAATTCACAGCCTATAATCTTGTGGTCACTTTTGACGGCGCCGATCTGTATCCGCGCGGAACGGGCGGTGTGAGCACCATTGGCAACCTGGACCCGGGCGGCAGGATCACTTTTACGCAGACCTTTTTGGCGGGCGGGAACCTCTCCTGGCAGGAAGCGGCTGCGGTGAAGGCCAGTGCTGTTTACAGTGATTCCGGCGGCGCCGCATACTCCGAAGCCTTTAATCTCACGCTGGGCATCACTGCGCCTGCTTACACGGCGGCCACGGCCACCCCAAAGCCGCAGATCAAACCGCAGCTGGTGATCACCGGTATTCAAAGCGACGTAGACCCCATCCAACCGGGTTCGATCTTTAACCTCAAATTGTCCATCACCAATCTTGGCAAGGTGGATGCCCACAATGTAACGATGGTGTTGGGCGGCGGGGTCACCACTGAACAGGGTGGCACGCCGCAACCGGGCGGGGTTTCCGGCTCTGGCGGCGACCTTACCAATTTTGCGCCGCTGGGAAGCTCCAACCTGGTGTTCATTGGGGATATCAAGCAGGGTGTAACGATCGATACCACTGAAAAGCTGGTGACCAACGTTTCCACGCAGCCGGGCGCCTATACCCTTAAAGTCTCTTTTGTCTATGATGACGGCAAAGGTGGCAGCCTGGTGGATGACCAGGTGATCACCTTGCTGGTGTATTCGCTGCCGCAGGTGGAGATCAGCTTTTACCGTGATCCCGGGATGCTCACCGTGGGCATGCCCGGTACCCTTCCTATTCAGGTGACCAACCTGGGCAAAAAGACCTCTGTGCTGGGGAACATGAAAGTGACTGCCGAAAATGCGGACCTTACCAACGACATTTCGCTGGTGGGCGCGCTGGATTCCGGCGGGTATTACACACTGGATACCGAAATCACACCGATGCAGGAAGGCTCGCTGAACGTAACGGTGACCATCAACTACACCGACGATTTTAACCAGCCGCGTCTTATCACCAGTACCCTCAATGTTGAGGTGATGCCGGCGCCGGAGATCACCGAAGGCCTTGAAGGCCAGGATGGAATGGTGGTGACCCCGGCAGTTCCAGTGGATACCGGTTCCGAAACTTTCTGGAGCAAGCTACTGCGTTTCTTTAAGGGGTTGTTCGGGCTTGGCAGCGGACAAAAAGAGATCCCGGTAGAAGCCACGGAAACCGTGCCTACTGAACAGTTCTATCCTTCCCGCCCCGGAAAGGGATAAACAAACCTTAAAGGACAACGATGCGTTTCATTGACCTGATTCAACTGGTTGGCTATAACCTTGGAAGGCGCAAGGGCAGGGTGCTGCTGACGGCCATTGGCGTGGTGATTGGAACCGCGGCTGTGGTGGTACTGGTATCCCTCGCCGAAGGCCTGCAAAAGAACGCCACCCAGCAGCTCTGGGGGATCAATGACCTTACCAGTATTGAGGTGTATCCGGGGTATACGATGGCCTCTTCCGCTTCCGGCGTAAAAGTGATGAATGGCGGCAGCGCGGTTGACGGCATGGTTTACCTTACCCCTGAAGCGGTGAGCAACATCCAGGCGTTGCCGGGGGTCAGGCTGGTGGTGAAGGAAGATTACCTGAACGCCAACATGGAAATGATCTACGGTAAGCTGCATGGCTATTCCGGGGTTACCGGTGTGGACGTAGATGACTTATCTACTATGGGACTCAACGCCAGCAGCGGCACAACCGAGCTTGTCAGGGGAACAGCAGTGATCGGGTCGTACATCAGCCAGAACTTTTATAACCCCAATGCGCGCCCTAATGATCCGCCGGTTGAACCGCCGCAGTTGCTGGGGGAAACGGTGCGCTTTGTATTGATCAAATACACCCAGGATGGGCAGGAAGTGCGCAAGACCTACAACGTCAAAATTGTTGGCGTGCTTGAGGAAACCCGCGCCGGTTCGGATTACTCCATTTACATGCGCCTGGATGAGATCACCGGGTGGAACGAATGGTCACGCGGTACGCGCATCAACCGCAACAAAGAAGGGTACGGAATGCTGGTGGTTAAGGCGGAAGACCCTGAAAAAGTGGTTGACCTTGCCGACCAGATCACTGCGATGGGATTTATGGCCAACACACCCCAGTCTGTAGTGGAGGGTATCAACTCTTTCTTTACGGTGCTGCAGGTGGTGTTCGGCGGCGTTGGTGCCATTGCGCTGCTGGTGGCGGCAATAGGCATTGCCAATACCATGACCATGTCGATTCTGGAGCGCACCCGCGAGATTGGATTGATGAAGGCGGTGGGGGCTACCAACCGTGATGTGCTGAGCGTTTTTCTGGGCGAGGCAGCCGGTATTGGCTTTATCGGCGGGCTGGGCGGGGTGCTGGTAGGTTGGGGAATCAGCGGGGTGCTCAACCTGGTGGGGCTAAGTTACTTCGCTAGCCAGGTTTCGCAGAATGGCGGGCTGCCCCCCACCATGATCACTTCTACGCCTCTGTGGCTGCCGGTGTTTGGTTTGTTCTTTGCGGCCATTGTTGGACTGATCTCCGGCCTGTACCCGGCGTTGCGAGCCGCTACCATGGTGCCGGTGACTGCGCTAAAATACGAGTAATGAAATTTCACCCCGACAGTCGAAAATTCAGCCGTGCCTATCGCAAATTTCTGTATCTGCCGATGGGACGGCTGGTATTATTGCTGACCACTACCGGGCGTAAAACGGGCCAGGCGCATACAATTGGGCTGCAGTATGAGTACATTGGTGGAAAATACATTGTGGCTGCTGCTGATGGAGCGCGGGCCGATTGGTACCGCAACCTCCTTCAGGAGCCGCGCGTTGAAATTCAGGTGGGGAGGCACACCTTTCAGGCACTTGCTGCAGCCGAAAACGACCCCGGCGCAGTTCGCGACTTTTTGGAGTACCGCCTAAAAAAGCACCCGCTGATGATCAGGGCAATTCTCAGGATGGACGGCTTCAAAGGACAAATTGATCGGGCGGCGTTAGCCCGTTATGCTGCAAGTATCCGAATGGTCGTTTTGACTCCAACAGCTCCCCGGGCTTAAGAAAAGCTCCTCTTTGTTTTCAGCGTATAATAATCGGGATCACCAACTTCACTTTTCGGAGGATGCATGAGCGGTTCCAGAACCATCCGAGCTCCCAGAGGAAACCAACTCACCTGTGCCAACTGGCAGATCGAAGCGGCGTATCGTATGCTGCAAAATAACCTCGATCCCGAGGTGGCAGAGCGGCCGCAAGACCTGGTGGTGTACGGGGGGCGCGGGCAGGCAGCGCGCAGTTGGGAGGCCCTGGATGCCATTCTGGATTCACTGAAAGGTTTAAAGCCGGATGAAACACTGCTGGTGCAGTCCGGCAAACCGGTGGCGATCTTTAAAAGCCACACGGATGCACCGCGGGTACTGATCGCCAATTCCAATTTAGTGCCGCACTGGGCTACCCAGGAGCATTTTGATGCACTGGCTGCCAAGGGATTGATCATGTACGGCCAGATGACAGCCGGTTCCTGGATTTACATTGGTACCCAGGGTATCTTGCAGGGCACTTATGAAACACTGGCTTCCCTGGCGGTGCAAAAAGGCTGGGGATCGCTGAAAGGCAAATTCGTCCTCACTGCCGGGCTGGGGGGCATGGGTGGCGCGCAGCCGCTGGCCATTACCATGAACGACGGGGTGGGGCTAATTATTGAGGTCGACCCGGAGCGCGCCAGGCGGCGCCAGGCCATTGGCTATGTGGATATGGTGGTGGACACGCTCGAAGAAGCCATGACGCTGGTGGAAGAGGCCAAAGACCAGAAAATCCCGCGCTCGGTGGGGTTGGTAGGGAATGCGGCTGAAATCTACCCGGAACTGGTGCTGCGCGGGGTAATCCCCGATGTAGTGACAGACCAAACCTCGGCGCACGATGTGATGAGCTATGTGCCCGCGGGATTAACCCTTGCCGAAGCGGAAGCGTTGAGAAAAAACAATCCAGAGGACTATCATAACCGTTCGATGGATTCGATGGCTGCGCATGTGCGCGCTATGCTGGAGATGAAAAAACGCGGCGCCGAGGTGTTTGATTACGGCAACAACATCCGCCAGCGCGCCTTTGATCGCGGTGTGAAGAATGCCTTTGATTTTCCGGGTTTTGTGCCGGCCTACATCCGTCCGCTCTTTTGTGAAGGCAAAGGCCCCTTCCGCTGGGTGGCGCTTTCCGGCGACCCGGAGGATATCTACCGTACAGATGAGGCCGTGGCAGCGTTATTCCCGCAGGATGAACACCTGCAGCGCTGGTTGAAGATGGCACGCGAGAAGGTGCCATTCCAGGGATTGCCTTCACGTATTTGCTGGCTGGGGTATGGTGACCGCGCCAAAGCAGGTCTTAAGTTCAATGAACTGGTGGCAAAAGGTGTGGTGAAGGCCCCCATCGTGATTGGGCGCGACCATTTGGATGCTGGTTCGGTGGCTTCTCCGAACCGGGAAACCGAGGGTATGCGCGATGGCACCGATGCCGTCAGTGACTGGCCGATCCTTAACGCGCTCATCAACACAGCTAATGGCGCCACATGGGTGTCTTTCCATCATGGCGGGGGCGTGGGCATCGGTTACAGCCAGCATGCGGGCATGGTGGTGGTGGCTGATGGCACCCCTGAAGCCGCTGTGCGCCTGGAGCGGGTGCTTACCTCTGACCCCGGTATGGGGGTGGTGCGGCACGTGGACGCTGGCTACCCGGAAGCGATTGCTGCGGCAAAGAAGAGTCATATACAGATCCCAATGATGAAATAGGCGGCCAGTGAAAAAAGGACGGTTGATCGGCTTTGTAATCTTTATCCTCATCGGCTTTGTGCTGGGGTTGATCTATGGCTGGGTGTTGAACCCGGCGGCGGTCAAGAGCACCAGCCTGGCTTCGCTGCGGGCAGATTTCAAGGCCGATTACGTGGTAATGGTGAGCGAGGTCTATGCCACCAACCAGGACATTGATGCGGCCATTAAGCTACTGGACACCGTCACCTCCGAGGGAAATGTTGTTCGCACGGTGCAAGATGCGTTACTGGTGGGGCAGCAGTTTGGTTTTTCGGAACGCGAAATGCGCTCGCTGGCGGCATTGGAGATGGCGCTGACCGCGGCCCCTGATGGGGGGAGCCAATGAGATCCAAACAGGGGAACTGGCACCTGTTAACCGGGACGCTGCTTGGGTTGGTCTTGGGCGTGGTCTTTTCGCTATGGGTTCTGCCGGTGCGCTATATTGACACCGACCCTTCAACCCTGCGCAGCAGCGACCGCGCTCTTTACCGTGAACTGGTAGCCCGGGCTTACCTGGTGGAAGCGGATACCGGGCGGGCGTTGGCGCGCATTTGGTTATTGAAAGAGAACAATCCATCATCTGCTTTGATCTCGCAGGCGCAAAACATTCTGGCAAATAATGGCGATGAACTGACCGCACGTGGATTAGCGCTGTTGGGCGCAGCTGTAGGTCAGCCTTCGCTGCGCATTACCCCATTACCGGCGGGAGGGGCTACCCCTTCGGTGTCTGCGCTGGTGTCTCAGACACCCCTGCCGGGCAATGAAACGATTACTCCCTCTTTGGCAGTGAGCGCCACGCGCACACCTTTTGCCACCTTCACGCCGCGGCCTACTGCTACCCCTTCCCCGACCCCGGGGGCGCCGTTCGTGTTGGTCAAGCAGGAACCCATTTGTGATCCGTTGCCCCAGGTACCAATGCTCGAGATTGAGGTAAAAGATGCGAATGGCAAGCCCATCCCGGGAGTGAAAATTCAACTCTCGCAGGTGAACGGTGGTTCGGAAACTTTTTACACGGGCCTGTATCCTGAGGTGAATGACGGCTATGCCAATTATGTGATGACCAGCGGCATGGAATATGCGCTGCGCGTGGGCGAAGCCGGCCAGCTTGTTTCCGGTCTGAAAATTCCCACCTGCGGCGCCGGGTCTCCCGGTTCGATTTACCTTTTGTTCCAGCAGCCATAAAAAAACCCCCGACACCAGGTGGTCGTTTTTTTTTGTTCACTGGTGTTTATGGCATGGGGTTGCTGTTGGCCCAATCGCTGCCCAGGTAGACAGTGATATCCACATTGCCGTTGGGTTCGTAGCGATTATAGATACGGTTGCTCGGCACGTTTCCCATCAGTGAGGCCAGATATGAAAGCGTGTAGGGGGTGGCGTTGTGCAGCACGATGGTGGTGTACGTGTAGGCCTCGGGGGCATTACCGGTGGCAATCACATTCAATCCCTGCGAGGTGAGGTAGGAGGCGGTCTTTTCAGCCAGCCCGCCGGTAGAAGAGCCGTTCAGCACCTCAATACGCGCATTTTCCTGTTTGGCTAGCGTGACCGTATCCCCGCTGGAAACAGTTTGTCCGGTTTCGGTGGCAATGGCAAGCGGGGCTGCGGCTGTGGTATTGGTCACAAACATCTCATCACGCAGGATGCGGATTTTATCCATGAAAGGCCGCAGGATGTAGGTCTCACCAGAGTCTGTCCAAACGGTTTCCGGTGAACAGTAATCGTATGTGATGTTATAGGTCTTGAAGTTTTCTCGCGGGATTTGCACCAACAGCATGCCCATCTGAATAGCCTGCCCCAGTGTCATGTTGGTCTGCACGCCTGAAGAAAGTTCCGCGTACAATTGTGGCGCGCGAGCGATCAGCTTAGGCATCATATTATCGCTGGTGATCTTTTTCCAAATAGCGGTGATCACTTCCATCTGACGGCTGCCGCGATCAATATCGCCCTGGGCAGAGGCGCGGGACCGGGCATACTCAAGTGCGTATGCGCCGGGCATCACCACTAGGCCGGGCTCTTGCCAGAAAGGATTGCCGGTATGATAGGGATCCATCAACATGCGTTCGGTGAGGTTAATAGGCACGCCACCAATCTCATCCACCAGTTTGACAAAAGTGTTAAAGTCCACGCGGGCGTAAAAATCAATGGGGACGCCCAGGAATTCTTCCACGGTTTGCATGGCAAGGCCGGGCCCGCCAACTCCGGGAACATTTTCAATTTCGCCGAAGTAATAAGCAGAGTTGATCTTGCCGTAATCGTGGCCGGGAATGTTTACCCACAGGTCGCGGCGGATGGATAACGCGCCCAGGGATTTGGAGACCGGGTCAATGGTGATCAGGATCATCGTATCCGAGCGGCTGGCGGCCCCTTCGGTTGCGGCGCGTTCATCAGAATAATCGAGGCCAAGCAGCAGGATGTTGATGCGGCTCTTGCCATCCCAGGCGGCAGCGGCAGGGGCATTTTTGGTTTGCAAGGATTGGCCGGGCGTGGTTGTGGTACTGGCGTTGGTGCTGCTGGAGCCTACCGGGGCGCCAGACAGGGGGGTTAACGTCCAGCCTTTTACCAGGTTAAAGACGAACTTTCCACCAACGATGGCAAGCAGCAAGCCCACAATGGCAAATGCTGCCAGAAGGATTTTGGCGGTTTTGTCCAATGTGACTTTGCTGCGGCGTCTGCTGCGGGCCATAGATGAACGGCTGTTGTATTGGGTCATAGTCTGTTTATGCCTTTGTGACGTAGTAAAAAGATAAAAACACGCAATTTTTGTTGCAAGATTGATACCACATATTTAATTGGGATTATACCATCTGGGCGAGGTTAAGCAGGATAAACCGGCGGCACCGGAAGATCGGCGGCATTGGTTTTGCGCCACTTATCCCCTTCGCTGATGAGCATGACGGGGATATCTTCAACGACGGGGTATTTTCTGCCGCAATCAGTGCAGACCAGCCAGGCATCATGGGTGAGGGTAAGCAGCCCTTTTTCTTCCTTGACGCACACCGGGCAGCGCAAAATATCCAAAAGATCAGTATTTACCATAACAACTCCAAAAAACCTTCTTTGCGTTTATTTTACCACCCGGCTTTATGGCTGCGGCGTGGGGGTAGGGATGCCCTCGGTGCCGGGACCGTATTCGTAAACATCTCCCCAGGCTTGATAGTGGGTGGAGATCTTATCGTTGTAGATCACCTGGCCATCGCGGGTGACGGTGCGGTAAATGGTAACGTTGGCGCCGTCCACTGCCCAGTCCACCTGCTTTTTTGTGCCCTGCGGCAGGTCGGGGTTGAGGCGGTATACCGGATCAGGAGATTCTACGATGTCGGTAAGACCGGTTGAGGTATAGCTAACCGTGCGCCCGTCCTCGGTGGAATAGAATTTCCAGGTCAGGGAATAGTTTGCGGTGCTCACGTAGGTTTCCATCAGTAACCAGTAAGGGGTGTCGTTCTTGAATTTAAAGTCCACCAACGGGACGAAAACGCTGGCGTCCATCCCTGCCAGGTTTTGGTCGTGGCCGCTGGCGGTTTGTTCGTAATACCCCACGCGATAGGCGTGCGAGTGGCGCTCTAGAATTTGCAGCCCGGAGAAGAACACGGTGCGGAAGAGCGTGGTGCTCACCTGGCAAACCCCGCCGCCAACCCCCTTGATTGTCTGGTCGCCGAGGATGATCATGGCTTCGGCATAGCCATTGTCCAGGCTGATATCGCCGAGGATGTCTGACATGGAAACAACCTCACCCGGGGCCACCAGCAGGCCGTGGAAGCGTGCTGCTGCCGTTTTGATATTCTGAATGCGGTCGGCGGTGGAGCCGCGGAAGTAAGTAGTGCGCGCTTCAATGAGTTCAGTGATGCCCAGGTCTGAACCTTTGGCGTTGTCCATCACTGCGGGATTGGTGACGGCGAAGGCCAGTTCTGCGGTGTGTGCCCCGCTGCGAACCGCGTTTTGGATGGCAGCTGCGGAGTTATCCAGGTTTAAGCTCCTGCCGATCACAGCCGGAGTGAGTAAATCTAATTGCCGGGTTTCATCATTGAATATGAAGCGCGGGTTTTCCGGTTGTGTGTTGAGATTGCCCTGAATGGATGCCAGATAGGCCTTCAGTGCAGGCGTGTCAATGCCTACGTTGATCTGGGTGCCGCCTGCATCATTTGAGGTTTCAAAGAGGAGCATCTGGGCCAGCACGTTGGGTTGGAGTTGCACCGGCTCGGATGTGCCCAGGCTGGCGGGAACGGTCAGTGAAAACGGTTGGCTGAGAATGCTGCGCGCCAGTTCGCCCTGAGCTGAGGCATCCAGAACGTTCGGGACGGTTTGTAGTAAAGCCAATTTCACAGTGCCGTTCTGCATGGCGCTTATCTGGTTGGTGATCCCAATGAGAGAGCTGGCGTAATCCAATTGGATGCCGGGCTGCCCCTGGGTCACCACCACGTCGGTGCCGTTGAGGCGGATGCTGGCCTCTCGGATGGGCTGGTTGATCTGTGCAGCGATTTGCTGCAAGAAAGCCACTGAGGTCTTTTGGTCAAAAATGAAGGACGGGGCAACCTCGGTGGTGCTGGTGAAGGCGGATAACCGCTTGGCCAGCACGTCGATTAACGAACCGTGGCGCCCGGCAGCATAGGCGGCCTTGGCGGAGGAAATCGGGTCAAGGTAGACCCCCAGTTGCGCAGGGGTAACGGCCCAGGATTTATCACCGGCGATCAGCAGAATCGTACCCTGCTCGGGGAAGGTAATGGAGCTGCCGATGGTGCTGGTGGCCTCATCGAGGGTGAGCCCGCCGAGTGAGAGGTTGTTCATGGTGACGCCCGGCAGAATGCGGTCGGTAAAGTAAAGCGAAAATGCCAAATTGGCTACCAGTAAAAAAACCACAAGCGCGGCCAGCCCCAGTCCGATGGACTGGAGAACGTGTGAAAAAATCGCTGAAGAGCGGGGTTTCGTGTTCATCATATCGGCAGATTATAACATCCGGGCGCCTGCCTATCGTTAAGACAGCAAAAGGCCGCAAAAGGTTCCTGCGGAGCTGATTTATTTCCGATTTTGGGGGTAATTTACAAAATTGGTACCGATTAACCCTTGACAGATACTATTGGCGCGGTATAATCTCCCCTCGTTGCGCAGAACACAGCGCAAGATCTTGCTCAAAAAAGCAGATCCTTGAAAACCCAATACCAGACGAATGAGCAATTCTCCCGCGAACCGGAAGATAACCCGGATTCGTAAATACCCTTGACACTGATAGTGTTTGCGGTACAATGAGTGTCCCAAGTGCGTTGGTGATTTCGCTGAACCCAGCAGATCAATAACAAAACCAAATACGCAGCAAACTTGTGGGCTACACCCGCTAGTGGCGACGAGACAGGCCGATGACGTCCTGTAAAGGAACATCGGCGATTTTGTCGCCTCCTTCTTGACAAAAGGAGGGGTGTGGGAGTAAAATCTGGCCCTTGGTAATGCAGAACCTTAACAACTGAAGAGTGATAGGAAGACGATGCCCTGTCGTTTCAAGTAATACAATGAGTACTTCGTAAACTACACCGAAAGGTGTTTATATTACGGAGAGTTTGATCCTGGCTCAGGATGAACGCTGGCGGCGTGCTTAATACATGCAAGTCGAACGGAGACAATAGCAATATTGTTTTAGTGGCGAACGGGTGAGTAACGCGTTGGTGACCTGCCCCGAAGAGAGGGATAACAGTCCGAAAGGATTGCTAATACCCCATGTGGTTGTTTGGATTAGATGCCTTACGACTAAACGGATTTATTCGCTTCGGGAGGGGCCTGCGTCCCATCAGCTAGTTGGTAGGGTAATGGCCTACCAAGGCGATGACGGGTAGGGGACCTGAGAGGGTGGCCCCCCACAATGGAACTGAAACACGGTCCATACACCTACGGGTGGCAGCAGTAGGGAATATTGGTTAATCTGGGAAACCGGGAACCAGCAACGCCGCGTGCACGATGACGGCCTTCGGGTTGTAAAGTGCTTTTTGAAAGGATGAGGAAGGACAGTACTTTCAG
>CALCNO010000095.1 GCA_937897615.1 uncultured Anaerolineaceae bacterium | reverse complement strand
CAACTCCTGGTCAGACGACCCCTCGTTGATCATTGCAACGATCATCGGGAGAGAGCCGGAGCCAACTTTCCAGTAGCCGGGCAGGGCATAAAATGGTGTTGGGGCATGCAGACAACAGGTTTGCCCACCGCGCGATTGAAAATTGGAAATGACGATCACGCGTTCATAATTTGCCAGGTTGGCCCCCAAAGCGGAATAAGCCACCTCCATTGCGATTTGCTTGAAGTCAATGGAAGATTTATTAATTTCCTCCATAGAATAGGGCGAATCCCACCAGCCGTCAGCTCTGGTGGAGCCCGGCAGCAGTTCAAAATCAAAATATACCTGGCCGTAGGTGGCATTGTGGTAATAAGTATTGACCTTCTGATCGAGCATCGCCAGATATTCGGACGCAGTGTGGCGGGGGGTTTTTAAGGCAGCAATGCCATTGGCGTCAAAATAGGGAGCGCAGTCAGCAGGGGTTGGGCAGTTGGGCTGCTTTGTCAATTCCAGCATCACCACCAATACCTTCACCGGCGTGCCCGTGTGAATATCAGCAGGTGCCTGGTCGCAGCCGATTAAGCCAATGACAAGAAGCCAGATGGTTGTAATCAACAAAATGGAAACTTTGGTTCGGACATGCCTCTTTGGATTTCCCATATTTTCCTCCCGACATTATCCGTAATACTTTATGAATATACAGTTCGGCGAGGAGCAATACAATAGGGAGTTTTTAGTTGACCGGGATGTCCTGGAAATCAAAAGCGGAGAGGCAACCTCTCCGCTTTTTTGTGTATGGCAAAAATCAGGCGATCTTTTCCAATTCGTCCACTAGGCGGGTGAGCACATCGAAACCACCCTGCCAGAATTCTTCTTTGCGCGGGTCCACGCCGGCATCCGCCAGCACCTTCATCGGCGCTTCGGAGCCGCCGGCAGCCAGCAGCGCAATGTACCTGGGTTTGAAGGCCTCGCCTTCTTCCTTGAAGCGCTTGTAAAGCGAGAGCACCAGCAACTGCCCAAAGGCATAGGCGTATACGTAGAACGGCACCTGGTAAATGTGCGGGATGGAGACCCATTCCCATTTGAATTCGTCCGCAATGTCTACAGCCGAGCCGAACTGTGCCTTGAGATTCTTCATGTAGGCTTCACACAACTCATCCACCGAGGCGCCGTCGGCGATCATCTGGTGGGCTTCCTTCTCGAACAGCGCGAAGAACACCTGGCGCTGGATAGTGGCATAGGAATCATCCACCTGGCGGAAGAGCAGGTCGCGCCTGACGGCTGCGTCGGTTTCCTCGGCCAGCAGGGCATCCACCAGCATCATCTCGCCAAAGGTGCTGGCGGTCTCGGCCAGGGGCAGGCAGGCGTGCTGGGTAAAGAGGCTGTGTTTCTCTGCCAGCATGCTGTGAATGGCATGCCCCAGTTCGTGCGCCATGGTGGCCACATCATCGGCCTTGCCCTGGAAGTTGAGCAACACCCAGGGTGTTAATTCCGGGTTGACGGTGGCGCAGAATGCACCGCTGCGCTTGCCCTTGCGCACTTCGGCATCCAGATGGTCTTCCGCGAAGACGCGTTCCGCCAGTTTGGCAAAGCGCGGGTCAAATTCCTTGAAGGACTTCAACACCTTTTGGGCAGCGTTCTCGTAAGTGTAGGCTTTATCGGCTTTGGCCACCGGGGCGTACACGTCGTAGCGGCGCAGCTTTTTCATGCCCAGCAGTTTGGCTTTGAGTTTGAAAAAGCGCTGGAAGATACCGATATTCTTTTTGGCTACCTTAAGCAACAGTTCGATCACCTCGTCCGGCAGATCGTTGGCCAGGTTGCGTGCCGAAATGGGGGTCTTGAAGTGGCGCAGGGTCACTTCCTCGTTGCGCCAGTCGCGGGCAACCGTCTGGTAGATCTGCCCCAGCACCAGCCCATTCTCGCCGTAAACGCGGTAAAGTTCCTGATAGGCGCGCGCACGCAGGTCGGGATCGCCGCCGCGCACCAGCGCCATCAGTTCACCGCGGGTGAGTTCTTTCATCTCGCCGGCGACTTCCACCTTGAAAACATAGCTGTTGGTGATGGTGTCGTAGAGCGTGGTGAGCGCGTTGATGCCGGTAACATTCTTTGTGTTGATGATCTTTTCTTCGGCCTCGGTGAGGGTATGCGGCTTGAAGTGGCGCATTTCCTCCAGCCAGTAGCGGTAATCGCCGGCGGTCTTCATCAGGCGTGCCGCAGCGGCATCAGAGAGGTCTTTCCACCACAGGCCAAAGAACAGGGTGCGGTTGCCCAGGTCTGCCGAGAGTTGCTCGGTCTTGGCTACCAGCGCCAGAGCCGCCTGGTCCTGCGTGGCGGCAGCGAACCACAAACCAGCGTAGCTGCCCAGCCGGGCGCCGATCTTATGGACTTCTTCCAGCACCTTGATGGCCTTGAGAAAATCTTTCTCGCTGATGTCTTCCTTGAGCAGCGGGCGGAACTTCTCAAATTCGGCGGCCAGGTCTTCGATCTTTTTGAAATCAGCCTTGATCTCCGGGCCTTTATCGGAGGGATAAAGGTCGTTCAGGCTCCAACGTTTTTGTGAATAAGTAGAGGTTGCCATTGATCATTCCTTCTTATGCGATTGATTAAGTGGGTACAGACAAACTAAAAATCACCCTGTTTGCTGATTATACAATACCTGAACAAATTTAATTTTTGATGAGAAGGCCGCGCAGCGCCTCGCTGATCCCGGGGGTGACGGCAATCAGGGAGTACGGCGGTTTGAAATACTGCGGGTCGCCCTCAAAGTTGGTTAGCAGCCCGCCGGCCTCCTGGATGATGAGCGTGCTGGCGGCAATATCCCAGGGGGTAGAGCTGAGGTCCACATGCCCGTCGATGCGCCCGCAGGCCAGGGAACACAGGGCAACCGCCACCGATCCCAGCCGGCGTATCCCTTGGCTGTTCAAATTGAGGCGGCGCACAATTGCCAGGCTGCGATCCAGTTTAGTCTCATCCCAGGAAGGCATCCCGGCGGTGAACATCGCCTTCTGCAGCGAGGCACAGCTTGAGACATGAATGGGGGCAGCGTTGAGCCAGGCGCCCTTGCCGGCCTGGGCCGAAAAACATTCGTCGAGGGCGGGAACGTATACCACGCCCAATTCCATCTTCCCTTTGTGTGCGTAGGCGATGGAAACCGCGTAGATCGGCAGGCGGTGGTTGTAGTTGAGCGTGCCATCCAGCGGGTCAATGTACCAGCAGTGCTCCGGGTCGCCGGCACTTTCCCCGCTCTCTTCAGCTACGATGGCGTGCGAGGGAAACTCTGAGTGGATGTGATCCATCAGCGCCCTCTCGCAGGCGTGATCGATCTCGGTGGCCAGGTCGAGAGCGCCCTTCATGTGGACGGTGTGTTCGCGGTCAAAACCGGCTCTGGCAATGGCTCCGGCTTCTTTGGCCCATTGAATGACCTGCGGTAATGTTGGCTGCGGGGTTGTCATTTTCTATGCTTCTCCATTGATCTCTTTGATAAGGCGGATAAAAAATTCTTCCAGGTACTGCGTGCGCTCGCGCGCAATGGCTTTGGCGGCGGGGGTGAACAGGCGCTTTTCCACGTTGCGCAGCTTGAAGAGGTGTTCGTGGTAGGCGCTGTGCAGTTCGCCGGCTTCTTCCTTGCCAGTGGCTAGGAAGGTTTGAGAAGGCGCGGCGTAAAAAGGGGTGCCTGCCAGCGCGGCATAAACGGTGGCACGTACTGCGCCGATGGCGCCCAGCACGTCCAGCTTGTCGGCATCGAAGAGGCATTTGGCCTCAGGGGTGGCGGGGGGTTCGCGATCGTCGCGGTAGCGGTGGGCGCGAATGCAATGCTGTACGGCTGCAATGCGCTCCTCCGGCCAACCTTCAGCGCTGAGCACCTGGCGGGCGATCTCCGCCGAGCGCAGGTGATGCTCCAGGCGGCTTTCGCTGCCGGGGGTAGTACCGTCGGCGTCGTGCAGCAGTGCGGCAGCGCGCACGATCTCCAGGTCGGCGCCTTCGGCCTGTGCCAGGCGCTCAGCCATGCGGTAAACGCGCTCAATGTGCGAAAAATCATGCACGGCATCGGTGTTGGCGTACCATTTTTTGGCCTGTTCAAGTGTGAGCATAAATTACCCTTTAATGCAATTAGTGGCGACCACTTTTCCTTTTTTGATCACCGTTTCCACCAGGTTGCCGCCAAAGCGGTAGCCCAGATGGCGGTAATCCGGCACCGAGAGCACCAGCAGATCCGCCTGCTTGCCGGGTTCGATGGAGCCGATGCGGTCGGCGCGCCCCACCGCTTTGGCAGCGTTAAGCGTGGCTGCCACCAGCGCCTGCGCCGGGGTTAGCTTGAGGTAGCGGCACGCCAGCGCCATCACGAACTGCATGCTCTCGCACCAGGCCGTGCCGGGATTGAGGTCGGTGGCCAGTGCCAGCAGGCAATCCTGCGCCAGCATCGAACGCGCGGGGGAATAATGCGCCTCTGCCAGGCCAAACGGGGTACACGGCAGCGAGACCACCACGGTATCGGATTGGCCCAACGCTTTGATTTCATCAGCGGAGGTCTTGACTGCATGTTCCACAGAGACCGCACCCAGTTGTGCGGCCAGGCCGGCGCCGCCGAGGTTCTCGAACTCGTCCACGTGCGCCTTGAGGGGGAAGCCCAGCTCTTTGGCTGTGCTCAAAATGCGGCGCGTATCCTCCAGTTCAAAGACACCCTTCTCGCAAAAGACATCCACAAAGGGCAGTGGGCGCGGGGCGGCATGTGCCTGCCACCACGCTTTCACTGCCGGCAGCATCTTCTGGCAAAGCAACTCTACGTATTCCGCGCTACGCCCGGCATATTCCGGCGGCACAGCGTGGGCGCCCAGGAAGGTGGGCACGATCTCCAAAGGCCCTTCTCCGTCCAGCGTGAGCAGCACCTGCAACTGCGCTAACTCGGCGTTGAGTTCCAGCCCGTAGCCGCTTTTGGCTTCGGCGGTGGTGGTGCCCAGGCGCAACATGGCCTGCGCGCGTTGGCGCGTCTGTGCCAGCAGATCTTCCGGCGTGGCGCTGCGGGTGGCGCGTACCGTGGAGGCAATACCGCCGCCGGCGTTCATAATCTCCATATAGCTCTTGCCCTGCAGGCGCATCTCGAACTCGGCGGCACGGTCGGCGGCAAAGACCAGATGGGTGTGCGGGTCCACCAGCCCCGGGATCACCGCCCTGCCGCTGGCATCCACGCGCTCTTCATTTGGGTACTTGTAGATGAGCTTGGCGCTGGTATCCACTTCTTCAATAACGCCATCGCGCACCAGCACGGCGCCATTCTCGATGATCTTGAGCCTTCCCAGTTCATGCCCGCGCTGCGGGCCGCCATCAGGGGTCACCAGTTGACTGGCGGAATGGATCAGCATGATCCCTCTCTTGAGTTAGGATTCTGATAAGTAGTATATCGCAGTTGGGTGAGGGGTAAGTTCTTACGGCTCTGTGGGTTTTGTTTTCGGCAGGCGGATGCGGCTGAGGAAGACCAGTGCTACCAGGTCTAACCCCAGGCACACAAACGCATTGACGAGGAAGCCGTGTGCGTACAACCCGGGAGCCAGCAGGTCGCCCAGGGCGCGCCCAAGCGAGAGGGCGGCAATGAACAACGCCATCATAGTGGCGCGCGCCTGCGGCACCACCTCGGTCATGACCGGCAGTGAACTAACGATGCCTACCTCAAAAGTGAGATAGAACATAAATAGCCACACAAATGCCCCAAATTGCGATTGCCCCAGCCAGGGCAGGCTGATCACCCACAGGCCGTTGGCGAGAAAGCTAATCCCCATCAGGCGTTCCTTACCCAGCCGGTCGGCCAGCACGGCGGCCAGCCCCTCACCGGTGAGTTCTGAAAAGCCAATGACCATCGAGGCGGCTCCCAGTGCGGCGATCTGCAGGCCAAAGGAATCCTGCATCCACACGCCGAAGACCACGTTGACCACCTCGTTACCGACGATAAAGGCCGTGCCCATGAGCATGGCAAATACCGCCGGCGCTGCACTCAGCACGGAGCGGATGTCCTTAAAGACAGTGATCGGCTCAGGGGCAGCCGGCTGATCTTGCGGAACAACGCGCCAGATCACGGCGGCCATGATGGCGCCAAGAACGGTGAGCCAGATGTAAGGAGCATTCCAATTGGCCCGCTCCAGCACCAGGCCCGCCAGGGGAGCCATCACAATGAAAGCCATTGCCCAGGAAAGTTCGCCGATGGCCAGGTACAGGCCGCGCTTTTGATAGGCCACGTGGTCACCGATATACGCCTGGATGGCGGAAATGAGCAGGTTGTTGCCCAGGTTGCAGAGCAGGATGGTAATGAAGAATGTGACCACATGAGGAAACAGGCTGGCCGCCAGCGTGCCCGCCAGAAAGATGCCCAGGCCAATGAGCATACCGTTCTTGCGCCCACGCTGGTCAGCAATGGGAGCCAGAAAAGGCACCACTGCACTGGCCGCCATCGAGACCGCCAGGGCAAGGGAAATGGTAGCAATGGGCACCTTCATCCCGGCAGCAAAGATGGCCAGGAACGGATACACCATGCGCGAAGAGGTGGAGACAAACAGGCGCGCAAGGGTAAAGACCCCCACGTAAAAATTGAGCTTGGTTTTCGAAAGTTCCATCTTGTTCCTGTAAACAAAACCCTCCCGTTGGAGCGGGAGGGTCATTTCATTCTGCAGGGCTACTCAATGGTGCGTTGCGGCCGCTCTGGCAGGCTGTTAAACCGGACGGTCTGGCGCGTATAGGAGTTAACGCGGCCAATGCGGGCGAGCCAATCCAATTCTTCATCCAGGATATGGTGGCTGATGTCCTTTTCTACGACGTGGACGAATTCGCCGCTGCGCACATCCTGGTACAGGCCGTCTCCCCAATCGATCACAATCCCCCCGTCTTTCAATGCCAGAACCCACTGCCGGTTTACAGGTGTTCCACCGCTCATGATTCTCCGGTTCCCGTTACTTTTAAATTACTTTATTGTATTATCTCACAAATTTATCAAAGGTTGAAGCGCGCAATTTCTCCACCAGTTCTTTTTGGAGATCGCTCCAGATATCGTGCATCGGGCAATCATCAGAGCGTTCGCAGGATTGCGGCGCCAGGGTGCAATCATTGAGCGAGATGGGGCCATCAATGGCTTCCACCACGTCCAGCATGGAGATGTCGCCGGCCGGCCGGGAAAGCATCACGCCGCCGTGGGCTCCGCGCGATGTAAAGATGAGCCCGGCGATGGAAAGCTGCGAGATGATCTTGGCCAGGAATGACGGGGGAATCTTTTGCGCCTCAGCAATATCACTGGTGGCTGCGCGCTGATTCTTTTCAATCTTGGCAAGGTAGGCCATTGCACGGACAGCATAATCTGCTTGTTTGGTGATTTGCATAATGTGTTTCCTCAGTATCTAAAAAGGGTATTGATTATCTTTTTACACTATTTATTGTATCATCGCGGTGCAACATGGAAAAGTGACAATGGTATTTGATTTGTAATATTCCGTCATGCCGCCGCAGGGGTGACGGTATAATCTGAATATGAGCAAATTCCGCTTCCGCCAACCCATCTCCGTCCGCTACAGCGACCTTGACCCTCAGTGGCACGTCAACAATGCCCGTTTTCTCTCATTCATTGAACATGCGCGCATGAATTACCTGCTGGAACTGGGGCTCTTTGACGGGCACTCCTTCTGGAGCCTGCCCCTGATCGTTGCCGATATGCACATCCGCTTTCTCAAACCGATTGAGATGACCGACAGCGTGGTGGTTTCCCTGGGGGTGACGCGCATCGGCAACAAGAGCCTGCTGCTGGAGTGCGAGATCGCCAGCGCGGATGGCGCCACGGTTTACGCCACTGCCGAGAACACAATGGTGGCCTATGATTACCGCAACAAAACAGCCGTGCCGGTAAGCGACGAACTGCGCGCGGTGTTCAGCAAATATGAAGGAAGACCATTCCCAAAGGAGTCTTGACCCATGCCCCCGACCTTGCCCGATATTGATGCGTCCCTGTTGACCAAATTCCTGGTGGATCTGCTCAAGAGCCCCAGCCCCACCGGTTTTGCCCATGAGGCCATTACCCTCACCGAGCATGTGTTCCGCAACCTGCCGGGGGTAAAGACCACGCTTCTGGCTAAAGGCGGGCTTATGGTGACCGTGCCGGGCGAGAAGAACGATGCCCCGCGCGGTCTGACCGCCCACGCCGACACCCTGGGTGCAATGGTCAAGGCCATCAAGCCCAACGGGCGCCTGCAGCTCACCAAGATCGGCGGGGTGATCTGGAACACGGTGGAGACCGAGGGCTGCACGGTTTACACGCGTGCCGGCAAACGCATCCGCGGTTCGATCATGGTGACCACTTCTTCCATTCATGTGTTTGGCGATAAACTGGCCGATACGCCGCGCAAGGAAGAAAACATGGAAGTGCGTTTGGATGAACGCGTGTTCAGCGCGGAAGATGTGAAGAAACTGGGCATTGGCGTGGGCGATTTTGTCTCTTTTGACCCGCGCGTGGAGTTGACCAATGGCTTTGTGCGCTCGCGCCATCTGGACGACAAAGCCTGTGTGGCCTGCCTGGTGGAGGCGGTGCGCGCGCTTGCCGGCGCCGGCAAAAAACCCGCGCAGACCTGCTACATCTATGTCAACAATTACGAGGAACACGGCTTCTTCTCTGCCGCCGATTTTCCCGCGGCCATTAGCGAGCTGCTGGCAGTGGACATGGCTGCAGTTGGCGAGGGCCAGACCTCCGATGAATACCATGCCACCATTTGCGTCAAGGATACTGCCGGCCCTTACCACCACGGTTTTAGCCAGCATCTGCGCGATCTGGGTGACCGCTACGGCATTGATTACCGCGTGGATATTTACCCCATTTACTCCTCAGACGCCAGCGCCTACTGGCGCGCCGGCGGCAATATGCCCATTGCCCTCATCGGCCCGGGCATTGACGCCTCGCATAACTATGAGCGCACCCACACCGATGCGCTGGTGGATACCACCCGCTGGTTGCTGGCGTATATGCTCAATTGATCGAAAAGCCCCTTCCTAAAGAAGGGGCTTTTTTATAACACTTTCAGTCTTTCCAATGTACGGCTGCCTCAAAGGCGCGCAGGCCGTCTGTTTGGTTGATGCCTTCCAACGCCCACAGGCCGGGGTCGGCAGCCACCGGGTTGCTCTTGACGCATACCTCTTCGCCGGGGCGGGTCTCGTGGTCGTAGTTGATCTGCAGCCAATCCAGTTTGCCGGCGGTCAAGCGCTCCTGCGGCAGGGCGTCGCAAATCCATTCCACGTAGCGGCTGTTGTTGACATGACCCAGCGGGTCCAACGCAGAATAATCTGCTGTGCGGCGCAGGCGCTCGGCGCCATCGCGGGCCAGCCCCAGGCGTTCCAGCGGCTCCTCCAGCCCGATGCGCTCCGGCAGGCTGGGCAGATTGAAACTGGCGGACTGTGAGGGCACCATGCGGCGTGAGACAGCGTCAATCACCAGCCAGGCCGAAGTAGCGCCTGCCAGGCGGGCGCCAGTAGCATCGACCAGTTCAAAATCGCGGATGAAGAACAGCTTTTGCTGGATGGTCTTGGGCCAAGTGCGCAGGGTGATGGCCTCTCCCATGCGCGGGAAGCGCAGAAATTGCACCTTCATGCGCGAGTGTACCCAG
This sequence comes from uncultured Anaerolineaceae bacterium, assembly GCA_937897615.1. Lineage (GTDB taxonomy): Bacteria > Chloroflexota > Anaerolineae > Anaerolineales > Anaerolineaceae > UBA6107. The sequence goes on along the minus strand of CALCNO010000095.1, from coordinate 28,493 downwards.
AACAGGTTGCGCGTGCGCAGCATCTCAAAGCCAGCGCCGAGCAATTCAGCGTGAACGCTTGCGGCTTCCGTCATCAGGCGGAAAAAGCCGGCAGGTTTGAGATTGCCACCGGGGTCACATTCGTAGCCGGGAACGCGGTAGGTTTCCTGATAAACAAAGTTGGTGGTTTCCATTATGAGGCCAATTATAGCGGATGGGCAGCCGCGGAATAGGGCGGTGTATTAAGGCTGGCAGCCCGGAAAGTAATAGATGCTGCCCAGTGCATTGCTGAAGGCAGGCTGTAATGCTGCGATTACACCGTAGGCCGAGGGCGGAAAATAGAGTTGAGCCTCGTGATCGTAAGGGGCGATCTTGTCCGGGTCGAAGATCACCAGCGCCCCGCAGCGCTGGCGAAAGGCCGATTGGGCCGGGGTATCCAGATCGCCGAAGTTCTGCGTGAGGCCAATGTTGGGATCGTCGGGGGCGTCAAAGGCGCGGTAGGGTTCGCGCAGGGTAAAGAATTGGATCAGGGCAGGCGAATTGGAAACAAGCGGCGTTTCTGCCGGAATGGCCTTTATCCCGGCAACGAGGCCATTCTCCTTGAAAGCCAGCGAGGTGTAGCCATTTCCGTACCCGTGCATATCGACAGCGAACCTTTTTACCTCGGGAGCGAAAACGACACAAAAAAGCGCGGCGGTTGCCAGCAGCACGCCATTGACCCACCAGCGCCTCTGCCAGGCATGCCCGGCCAGATGTTCAAGCCCCAGGACGAGCAGGAACAACACCGGCAGCAGCGAAGACAGCATGCGATTGTCAATGTCCGGCGGCGGTTCTGCCACAAGCGTGGCGGCCCACAGGAAGACCAGGTCTGCAAGGATATAAATGCCGCACAGGGCCACCAAAAGCGTTACCGGGCCGATGCCGGGGGAGCGGGAGCGGGTTTTGCGGGCGTGCAGCCAGGCGGCAACGAGAAAGCCGGCAAAGAGCCCCATCAGGAGCAGGCGCATGAGATTGGTATTTACCCCGGCAAGCAGATTGCTGCGCCAGGGGAACCAGTACTTGACCGTGTCATAGACGCGCGCCAGGAAACCTTGCGTGAGACTGACGAGATCGCCGCGCAGGGCCAGAACGCGCGCGCCGCCGCCGGCGGATAAACTGTCCACGATCAGCCAGGCGGCAAACGGCCCGGCGGAAAGGGCGGCGTAAAGAAGCAGGTCTTTAAAGCGTGTCTGCCAGTTACCGCGAGAGAAGGCCAGCAGAAAGACCCCGCCCGCCAGCAAGAGCGCAGCTTGTTGATAGCGGATGAAAAGTGCGGCTGCCGAAAGCAGCGCAGCGGCCACCAAAGCATTTTTTTTGCCGCCGGCAGCAAAGCGCACCAGTAGCAGCAACGACAGCGTGCCTGCCAGGATCGCCGCTGGCTCGGACATCACCCCGCTGAATTGAGGGAGCAGGAACGGTGAAAAGATCAGCAAAGCACCAAAAAGCAGCGGTAACAATTTTGAGCCGGTGATTTTGAGGATGAGCAGACCGCCGAGGAAGATCAGCAGCGCGAAACTGGCAATGTCGATCCAGCGCGCCACGGAAATGGGGTCTGCCAGCACACTGCCCAGCCCGAGCAGCACCGGGTAGCCCGGCGGAAAGTGCAGCAGGTGGGCATAAGAGCCATCCGCCTGGGTAAACCCCATGCCGTTGCCCTTGATCCAATTGACCCCCGCAGCAATGTACACGGTTGAATCGCTGAAAGCCCACGGCGCCACCGCGGTTGTGTAATACACCAAAAATCCTCCCGCAAGGCTGGCCAATGCGAGGAGCACCCAGAACACCAGGGTGGTTTTTTGCAGGCGGCTGATCATCTCTCTATTCTATATGGAAATGGCGCCGCAGGAGAAGCCTGTTTGCAGGCAGCCAACCATTGCGGGGGAAACAGGTTTGTGCCAGGTGGTGTTGCACAAAACAAGTTAATTCTCTTGCAGATGCTTCTTCCACTCTCGTTCTTCTTGTGCTTTCGCCATCCGTTCAGCTTCGTGGATGATGCGGCTCCAACTGCGCGGGCAGGTGAGCGGCCCGTTCACCGGGCGGTAACCCTCCGGGACGGGGCGCGGCTCCTCGTTGAGTGAAATATTGAAAACCGGCGCATAACGATGAATGAGCAGGCGTTCTGCGGCATCCAGCTCATGGTTCACACAGGCAAACTCTGCATCTTGTGAATCCATTAGCTCCACCGTAAAGTGCATGGCGGCAGGCCAGTTGCACCAGATGAAGCGCCCCATGATGGAATGGCCCTTAAACCCACTCATCAAGTGTTCCCACACCCGGGAGTAGGCGCAGTAAGATTGCCCTACATAAAAAACATTGTGTGAGTCACGGAACAAGTACAGGTTCAGCCTCTTCCACTGCGGCGGGCAATGGTTGGTGAGAAGAAAACGCGCCAGCGGTATGGCAACGCGCGAGGCGGAAGGGGAATTTTCCAAAGTGTGGTTTCCTGGCGGTCTTAAGATCGCTGCATCCGGGGGGAGTTCTGTTTTTGGGGTTACCGCAAACCCAGTTTTTGCCCCTGTTCCAGCAAGCGGATGGACTCTTCGATCCGGCGCGCTCGCGTTTCATCTCTCTTGGCGGTGACGATCCACAGCAGATACTCTTTTTTATGAGACCAGGGCAGGGATTCGTAAACAGCGCGCGCGGCCGGGTGTTCCTGCAATGCTGCGGCAAACTCCGGCGGCATGCTCAGGTCGAAGACAGGCTTGGTGTTGGGGTTATCCCAGGCGCCGGAGCGTTTGGCGCTTTCCACCAAAGCCAGCCCGCGTGCGCTCATGCGTCCCTCGCGCAGCATCTTTTCAACGCGGGCAACATTGCTGGGCGACCATTTGCTTTCCGCCTTGCGCGGGGTGAACTTGCGCGCGTACTGCGTCTCATCTATCTTTTTGATCAGGCTGTCCACCCAGCCAAAGCACAGCGCCTCTTCCACCGAGGACTCGTAATCCACGCCGGCAGCGCGGCCATCCTTGTGGTACACCAGCCAGATCTCTTCCGGGCTTTCCTGGTTGGCGCTCAGCCAGGCGCGCCATTCCTCACGGTTTTTTACATCCAGTAGTTTCATTATTTTAATTATAGACCACATCCCCGCCGCAAAATTCTTATTAGTTTCTTATCTCTTTTGGATACAATAATGTGGATAAAAAGGCGGCAGGTTTCTGGTAAAATCCAACACCTGTCAATTGCCGGCAGGGGGCACTTTCTTTCAACTTGATCTCTCCCGCCTTTGCGCGGGAGTGGAACCACCCAGGAGGATTACTTTGGCTGGAATGGAACGTTTTACGCAACGGGCGCGCCACGTGCTGGCTCTGGCACACGCAGAGGCTGAGCGCCTGCGCCACACCACAATCAATACCGAGCATTTGCTCGTTGGGCTAATCGAAGAAGAGGGCGGCACCGCTAGTGCCGCTTTGCACGAGCTGGGCCTTGAGACCGAGCGTGTGCGCGAGATGGTGGAACGCCTCTCCCCGATGGGGCTTGCGGAAATCCCCACCATTGAGCTTTCCAAGGGCGCTCAGCAGGTGCTGGAGTTTGCCATCGAGGAAGCGCGCTTGATGGGGCATCAATTCATTGGCACGGAGCATCTTTTACTGGCGCTCACTCGCTCTACCGAGGGGCAGGCGGTGGAAGTGCTTAAAAAACTGGGCATCACCCCGGAGCAGGTGCGCCGGCAGACACGCCGCATGATGGAAGAATCCACCAGCGGCCCGGCCACAGCCGGTGGCGCCCCACTGGCGCGCCGCGAAGAGAAAAAGGAAGCTAAGACGCCCCTGGTGGATCAACTGGCAGTGGACCTGACCACCCTGGCCGAAGAAGGCAAACTGGACCCGGTGATTGGCCGGCAAAAGGAGATCGAGCGCCTCATCCAGATTCTGGCACGGCGCAACAAGAACAACCCCGCTCTCATCGGCGAACCCGGCGTGGGCAAGACGGCCATTGTGGAAGGACTGGCGCAGCGCATCGTCGAAGGCGATGTGCCCGCCCCGCTCATTGGCAAGCGCGTGCTGCAATTGGATGTGGGTTCGCTGGTGGCTGGCACCATGTACCGCGGCCAGTTTGAGGAACGCCTCAAACGCGTGATCGATGAGTTGAAGGCTGCCAAATCCATCCTTTTCATTGACGAGTTGCACATGCTGGTGGGTGCCGGTTCTGCCGGTTCCACCGTGGATGCCGCCAATATCCTCAAGCCCGCCCTTTCGCGCGGTGAGCTGCAGGTGATTGGCGCTACCACGCTCGATGAATACCGCAAGCACATCGAAACCGATGCGGCACTGGAACGCCGCTTCCAGCCCATTCTGGTGGTGGAACCCACGGTGGACGAAACCATCCAGATCCTCAAGGGCATCCGCAAAGCCTATGAGGAACACCACCGCCTGATCATCTCCGATGAGGCGCTGGAGTCCGCGGCGCATCTCTCCTCGCGCTATGTCACCGAGCGGTTTTTGCCGGACAAGGCCATCGACCTGATCGATGAGGCTTCATCGCGGGTGCGCATGTACAAAAGCCCGGCCGCCCAGACCTTTAAAGATTTGATGTCGCAGCTCAAGGAAGTGCGCGCCAACCGCACCGCGGCGGTGGAAGCCGGCCGCAACGATGACGCCGTGGAACTTTCCAACCAGGAGAGCGGCCTCAAGAAGCAAATTGAAAAACTACGCACTGGCTGGGATCGCTCCAACAGCCCGGTGGTGAATTCGGAGGACATTGCCGAACTCGTTTCCATGTGGACGGGTGTGCCCGTAATGCAACTGGCTACCGAAGAAAGCCAGCGCCTGCTCAACATGGAAGATGAGTTGCGCAAAACAATCGTGGGCCAGGATGAGGCCATCCAGACCATTGCCAAAGCGGTGCGCCGCGGGCGTGCCGGCCTCAAAGACCCGCGCCGCCCAATTGGCTCGTTCATGTTCCTGGGTCCCACCGGCGTGGGCAAGACGGCGCTCACCAAAGCGCTGGCGTGCTTCCTCTTTGGCAGCGAAGATGCCCTGGTGCAGATCGACATGTCCGAATTCATGGAACGCCATAACGTCAGCCGGCTGGTGGGAGCGCCGCCGGGATACGTGGGCTTTGAGGAAGCCGGCCAACTCACCGAGGCCATCCGCCGCCGCCCGTATTCCATTGTGGTTTTCGATGAGATCGAAAAGGCGCATCCTGAGGCGCACAACATGCTCTTGCAGATCATGGAAGAAGGCCAGCTCACCGATGCGCGCGGGCACAAGGTGGACTTCCGCAACACCATTGTGGTGATGACCACCAACATCGGTTCCGAGGAGATTCGCAAGCAGGGCTCGCTGGGATTCTCGCTCAAGCGCGACGAAAAAGAAGAAGAAGCGCGTAGTTTTGAGGAGATGCGCAAGAAACTGCTGGAATCGCTGCGCAAGGTCTTCCGGCCAGAGTTCATCAACCGCCTGGACGGCATCATTGTCTTCCATCCGCTCACGGCGGAACACATCCGCAATATCGTCAATGTGGAGTTGGAAAAGGTAGCGGCGCGCATGAAGGAGCACAACATTACCCTCAGCGCCACCGAACCTGCCCTGGACCTGATCGCCAGCGAGGGCTTTAATCCTGAGATGGGCGCGCGTCCTCTGCGGCGTGTGCTGCAGGATAAGGTGGAAGACCGCCTCTCCGACGCCATCCTCTCGCACGAGTTTAACGACGGCGATCACGTGGTGGTGGATGTGAACAAGGAAAAGGAGATCGTCCTCAAGCGCGGCAAGAAGAAAAAGCCTGTTGCTGAAGAAGAAAGTCCGCAGCCGGTGGCTGTGCCCTGAGAAAAATGAACCGCGGAGAAATCCGCGGTTTTGAGTTCCCGGACGTTCTTTGCATCCTGCCGGAAACGCCTTATACTAAAAAATATCTGAGGCTTAGAGGAGTTCTGTATGATCCCAATTGGTGATGACAACAGCCAGCGCAGGCTGATCCCGGTGGTCACGTGGCTGCTGGTGGCGGTCAATGTGCTGGTCTTTCTGGTTGAGCTGGCCGGCGGCGACAGTTTTATCTACACCTGGGCGTTTACCCCGGCGTACTTCAGTATGAACCCCGCGGCGTTCTTCATCACCATTTTCACCTCCATGTTCATGCATGCCGGCTGGGCACACCTTGGCGGCAACATGCTCTACCTGCTCATCTTTGGCGATAACGTGGAAGACCGCTTTGGACACTTTAAGTTCCTCATCTTTTATCTGCTGTGCGGCATGGGCGCCACTTTTGCACAATATATTATGGCGCCGTACGTTGAGGTGCCAAACCTGGGGGCCTCCGGTGCCATTGCCGGTGTTCTGGCGGCGTACCTGATCCTTTTCCCCGGGCGCAAAGTGCGCGTGCTTATGGCGGCCTGGGTGGTCAGGCTGCCGGCAATTCTGGTCATCGGTGCCTGGATCGGCCTGCAACTACTCAGCGGCCTTGGCACCCTGGCAAACATGGAAGATGCCGCCAGCGGCGGCGTAGCTTACATGGCGCACATCGGCGGTTTTGCGGCTGGCCTGCTGCTCACGCTTTTCTTCCGCAAGCGCCAGCGTTCAGTTTATCTGCCGCCGGTGAACCCCGGCACAGGGAATTATGGCGTATAACAAAGTTTTGGCGGAGCGCATCCGCCAGCACCTAGCAGGCAACGGCCTGCGCGAGATGCACAAGTTCGGCGGCGTGGGATTCCTCCTGCGCGGCAACATGCTCTGCGGCGTAATCGGTGATAACTTCATCGCCAGGGTGGGGCCGCAGCAGTACCAAGTATGCCTCGCCCGGCCGCACGTGCGGGAATTCGATTACACCGGCCATCCGATGAAGGGTTGGGTACAGGTGCAGCCCGAGGGCATCAACGAGGATGCCGACCTTGCGGATTGGATAGAGTTATGCCGGGCGTATCATCTCACCCTGCCTGAAAAACAGTAAACCGCCATACAGGGATATTCCGGAACTTCCCGCTCCCATTGAAGCGCGGAAGGGCTTTTCTGCAATCCGGCTTAAAAAGATTGACGACAATTTCTATCTAATGTATCCTTAATGCCAATGATTTAAACCAGGTGTGGCCGCAATTTATTCGGGAGGGTTTCGGCATGGTTTCAACGGAAGATATCCTTGCAGTAATTCTGGGCGGAGGGCGCGGGCAACGCCTGTTCCCCCTCACCCAGCAGCGTTCCAAGCCGGCTGTGCCTGTGGCAGGAAAATATCGCCTGATCGATATTCCCATCAGCAACTGCATCAACTCCGGTATCCTGCGCATTGCTGTGCTCACCCAGTTCAATTCTGTGTCACTCCACCGCCACATTGTGCGCACATACAATTTTGATGCCTTTCACCAGGGATGGGTGCAGATCTGGGCGGCCGAACAAACGGTGGCCAATTCCGCCTGGTACCAGGGCACCGCTGATGCCGTGCGCAAGCAGTTGTTGGAGATCCGCACCACCCGCGCAAAGTATGTGCTCATCCTGGCGGGCGACCACCTTTACCGCATGGATTTTCGCAAAATGGCCGAATTGCACTTTGAAAAGGACGCCGACGTGACCATCGCCGTGCAGCCGGTGAATGTGGAAGATGCTGCCCGCTTTGGCATCCTCAAGCGCGACCCCGGTGGACGGATCACCGACTTCGCCGAAAAACCCACCGATGCCAAAGTGCTGCGCCACATGGTCAGCCGGCATGACAAGAAAAAGCCTTACCTCGGCTCGATGGGAATTTACATGTTCAAAACCGAGTCTCTTATTGATATGCTGGAAAAAAATCCGCTGGACGATTTTGGCGGGCACATCATCCCCGGCGCAATTTCCACCCACAAGGTATACGGCTACGATTTTGAAGGGTACTGGGAAGACATCGGCACGATCCGTTCCTTCTACGATACCAACCTGGCGCTCACGGTTGCCAATCCGCCGTTCAATTTTTACGACCCCACGGCCCCCATCTACACCCACCCACGCTTTCTGCCCGGTTCCACCGTTAACAATAGCTGCATGGTGGATACGCTGCTGGCTGAGGGCTGCCGTATTGATGATGCCGATATCCGCCACTCGATCATCGGGCTGCGCAGCCAGATCCGCAGCGGTGTGAAGATCAAGGACAGTATTTTGATGGGCAATGACTACTACGAGCGCGATTGGGCGTCTGAGGGACGTCAGATTCCGTTGGAGATTGGCTGCAATTGCAGCATTGAAGGAGCGATTATCGACAAGAATGCCCGCCTTGGCGCAAATGTAACCATCACCCCCTTCCCGCGCGGTACCGACCTGGACGGCAACAACTGGGTGGTACGCGATGGGATCGTTGTGGTTCCCAAAGGCGTTGAGATTCTGCCTGGAACCTGCATTTCCCCTACAAGTTCAGACTAACGCAGAGGAAAATTTATGATTGCGAAACCCGTATCGCCCGCCCCTGACGAAACCAAAGACCTGAGTATTACCTGGCACGCCATCAGTACGGAGGACGTTCTTTCGCGTTTAAAAACCGTCAAAACCACTGGCCTGACCAACGAAGAAGCAGAAAAACGCCTCAAAGAGGTTGGCCCCAACCAGCTGCTTGAAAAGCCCCGCCCGTCCTTCTGGAAACTGCTCTACAACCAGCTTAAATCTTTTGTGATCGTTCTTCTGATCGTGGCTTCCATCATTTCCGCTTTCCTGGGGGAATGGGTGGATGCCGGCGCGATCATTTTGATTGTGGTGCTTAACGCCATCCTGGGCGTCGTTCAGGAATCCAAAGCCGAGGAATCGCTGGCCGCGCTGAAGAAAATGGCCGCGCCTGAGGCCCACGTGATCCGCGGCGGCAAGCGCCTCTCCATCCCGGCGGCCGATCTGGTGCCGGGAGATATTGTGCTGCTGGAGGCAGGGAACTTTGTTCCAGCCGACCTGCGCCTGGTAGAAGCCGTCAACCTGCGTGCGCAGGAGGCGGCACTCACCGGCGAATCCGTACCAGTGCAAAAAGATGCGGCGCTGGTACTGGAAAGCGGTTCTTCCATCGGCGACCGCAAGAACACCGTCTTTATGGGCACCGTCATCGCATACGGGCGCGGTACCGGGGTGGTTGTTAGCACAGGCATGCACACCCAGCTCGGCATGATCGCCACCATGCTGCAATCGGTGGCCGAAGAAGAGACCCCGCTGCAAAAACGCCTGGATCAACTGGGTAAAACGCTTGGCTGGGCCTGCCTAGTCATCTGCGCCCTCATTTTTGGGGTGGGCATGCTGCAGGGCGGCAATCCGCTGCACCTGTTTATGATCGCCGTCAGCCTGGCGATTGCCGCTGTACCCGAGGGTCTACCCGCCATCGTCACCATCAGCCTGGCGCTGGGGATGCAGGAAATGATCAAGCGCCACGCGCTCATCCGCCGCCTGTCTTCGGTTGAGACGCTGGGTTCGGCCACTGTCATCTGCTCCGATAAGACCGGCACCCTGACCCAGAACGAAATGACCGTGACCCGTATCTGGGCGGACGGCACTTTTGTAGACGTAACCGGCCAGGGCTATACCCCAAGCGGCGATTTTCTGGTGGGCGGCAAAAAGGTGAACCTGGCAGAATACCCTGCTGTAAAAACTGCTCTGTGGGTGGGGGCGATCAATAACGATGCTGTGCTGGAAGAAAGCAAGCTCGAAGGTCAAGCCACCGAGTTCCGTATGGTGGGCGACCCCACCGAGGGCTCCATCCTGGTGGCAGCGTACAAGGCGGGCGCAGGCGGAACCGGCCTGAATGCCGCCTACCCACGCAGGAACGAGATCCCCTTCGATTCTGAGCGCAAACGCATGGTGACCATCCACTCGGTGGACAACCCCACGCTGGACGACCTTTCTCCGTTTGTGGATAGTACCCGCAAAGGCTGGCACGTGATCGCCGTCAAGGGTGCGCCCGATGTTGTCCTTGAGCTTTGTTCCGCTATCCAGCCGCTCGATAATGGCACCGCCAGACCCCTGACGGAGCAGCTACGTGCGGAGATCAAGAGCGCCAACGACGAAATGACCCGCGGGGCCTTGCGTGTACTGGGGATGGCCTACCGCCTGGTGAAGGAAAGCCCCGCCAAAGCAGAAAGTAAAGAACTTGAAAAAGACCTGATCTTTGCCGGCCTGATCGGCATGATCGATCCGGCGCGCCCGGAGGTGAAGCCGGCAATGCAGACCGCAGCCAACGCGGGCATCCGCACGCTGATGATCACCGGCGATTACCCCAATACCGCCAAAGCCATTGCCGAGAGCATTGGGCTGCTGCAACCGGGGCACAAGGTGCTTACCGGCGCACAGTTGGATGCGATCAACGACAAGCAGCTGATCTCCGAAGTAGAACAAACCGACGTGTTTGCCCGTGTTTCGCCGGAGCACAAAATGCGCATTGTGAATGCGTTGCAGGCCAATGGCGAAGTGGTGGCCATGACCGGCGACGGCGTTAACGACGCCCCGGCCATCAAGCAGGCGGACATTGGTGTTTCAATGGGCATCACCGGCACCGATGTGGCCAAAGATACTGCAGATATGGTGCTAACGGACGACAACTATGTGAGCATCGTTTCGGCGGTGGAGCAGGGGCGCATCATCTACTCCAACATCCGCAAGTTTGTGTACTATCTGATCTCCTGCAATATGGGCGAGATCTTTATCATCTTCCTGCCGACCATGTTTGGGCGTTTTCTCTTCCCGGAAATGACCGCCGAACAACTCTCGCCACTGGCGGCGGTGCAGCTCTTGTGGCTGAACCTCATCTCTGATGGTGCGCCGGCGTTGGCGCTGGGCACCGAAAAGGGTGACCCGGACATCATGGAGCAAAAGCCGCGCCCACCAAAAGAGCCGATCATCAACCGCCAGATGCTTTATGGCGTGATCGTCCAGACCATTGCCATTGCCGGGGTAACGCTGTTTGCCTTCTGGCGCGGACTGACGCACGTGGAGTTGAATGGCCCGGATCGCCTTGCGCTGGCTGAGACAATGGCGTTTGTGACGCTTTCCGTTTCGGAGTTGCTGCGCGCTTATACCGCGCGCTCGGAACGCTACCCGTTGCTTAAGATTGGTATTTTCTCCAACAAGTGGATGAACTGGGCGGTGCTTCTCTCGCTGGTGTTGCTGTTGGCGGTAGTGTACGTGCCGTTCCTCAACCCGATCTTCCAGACCTACCCGTTGCACTGGCAGGCCTGGTCGCTGATCATTCCACTATTTTTCATCCCCTCCATTGCAGCGGAAATTTCGAAAACGGTGATCTATCGCAAGCGGAAATAGTAACACCTGAAATAAAAGACGCAGGAGCGAGAGATCATTCCTGCGTCTTTGTTTGCCTGAGCAAACGGATGGGCGCAAAGGTTTTGCGGTGTAATGTGCAAGGCCCGTGTGCAGCCAGCGCACCCTGATGAAGTTTTGTGCCATAACCTTTGTGTCGCTCAAACCCGTAACCAGGGAATTCTCGTGCGGCGTTGATCATCCAGGTATCCCGTGCGGTCTTTGCCAGGATCGAGGCGGCGGCGATGGTCAGGCTGCGTTGGTCTCCTTTGACGAGCGCGATCTGCGGCAGCGGTTCCCCCGGGAGGAAAAGCGCATCCAGCAGGAGCACCTGCGGGGCCGCGACAAGCTCCTGCAAAGCACGCGCCATTGCCAGGCGGGTGGCGTCAAGGATGCCGCATTCGTCAATCTCCTCCTGGCTGGCAAGCCCGACGCCCCATGCGGCGACAGCGCCGCGGATGATCTCTGCCAGCCGCGCGCGTTCAAGCGGGGATAATTCCTTTGAATCACGCACACCGTTTAATTTTGCTAGTACATCCGGGTCGCGGGGGAGGATGACCGCTGCCGCGGCCACAGGGCCGGCCCAGGCACCGCGGCCGGCTTCGTCCAGGCCGGCGACAAGGCAGCCTTCTTGCCATAAGGGAAGCTCGAAGCTCAGGTCGGGGGAGGGCGGGATCAGAGTGCGGTCAAAAGAATGCATGTTAAGATCGATTTTATCGAGAAATGGGGTTCCCGTCACGTTTTTGGGGTCAAGATGTGCATTCAAGTATAATGGACAGCGAAGGCTCCGTATCGCCCATAACCTCCTTGGTTTTTAAAAGATTATGAAGAAAATATTTCTAACACAAGAAAAAAAACTTCGCTTGCTCGCGGCTACCCTGATGGGTATTTCGTTGGGGTTGATGGTGTGGACGCTAACACTTCCATCAGGTTTTATCAGCAAGCGGGGAGTAGTTTTAGCAGTTGCTTGTGCGATTCTTTTCACATTTCTGTTTTATGGATATCTACTCCCATTTTTCATTAAAAATTATCGCCATTTTAGGTTCAATTGGTGGATCATCGTTGCGATTCTTGTGCTGTTGACGGGAATAGTGTTTCAGAAGGTTGTTGTTCGTCAATCTCTGGTTTTTCCATTTATGCCCAAGCAGACCTTGAAAATTACCTCTCACTCCGAAAACCTTTCTATCCGTCCGGTTGAATGCGAGTTGGTCACTCTCTACTCTGGAAATTTTGAAGTCGTGGGTGATCTGGAACGCGTAAATTCCTTGCTGATGACCCTCCATGGCACTGAGACAACCATCTCTTGGACAGGATGGCCGGGAAACGTTTGCAAATTTACGTTGGTTGATCCCGATGCACAATCGGAAGTGGAAGTTTTTTGGAATGGACAACAACGCGAGATAAAGGACGTGCCAACGGGTTTGAGTGAGTATTCTCTTGACCTGGCGTTCGAGGTTCCCCTCACAACCCGTTTGCTGATCGCCTGTATTCTCTTTGTAATGGTAACTACTGTCGTAATAATATTGACCTGCCTCTTTTTGCAGGCTAGCAACATACCTCATACTTGGGAAGATACCCCTCAACGTGCTTTTCAAAGATGGCCTGGCTATGTGCTTATTGTTCTGCTTACTGGGCTTAACCTCGTGCTATTTTTGCGAGTGCTCTCCGCTGCCAATCCTTATACGCACTTCCCGGGACGAGATCAGGGAGTTTTTCTGTACATAGGTGAGGGGCTACTTAAGGGGCAGATACCCTACCTGGATACATGGGATCATAAAGGGCCGTTGATTTATTTTATCAACGCCCTCGGCAAATTGTTTGACCCGGCAGGTGAGTGGGGCGTGTTCTTTGTGGTCGTTATTTTCTTGGTTGCTGCCCTCGGAACGATTTATTTTCTGTTGCGCAAACGGGTAGGAAAGATACCACTGCTAATTGGACTTGCAGTTTTCTTGGGATTAATGTTGCAACTCTGTGCATTTGATAATCTGGTGGAATTGTATAGTATGCCATTCTATGCATTGGGCTTGCTGACCGTAGTTAACACGGTCGAAAAAAAGAATTTAAGCAGTATGCTGTTGTTTGGAGTGGTAGCGGCCCTGGCATTTAGTTTGCGTCCCAACCTGATTTCTATTTTTGTGGTGGGGGGATTTTTCTGGTTAGGCAAAATGATCAAGATTGGGAGAAAATTTGGTCGTGGTGTACTGCTGATATTTACTGGCGTCATGTTGGTTCTAATACCCACGATAATCTTTTTTGGTTTACATGGAGCCCTAACAAACTTAATAGATCAGGTTCTAAAATTTAATTTTGTGTACTCTGGCAACAGTACAGCATCGTTGTGGATAAAAATCACCCAGATTCGCTCCATGGTCATACCAATCGTCGTTATTGGGTTGGTGGCAATTTTCTATTTGTCCGGGGCTTCCTTTTCAGGAGTCGCGCGTAAAAATGTAAATCTCGTCAGTGTCCTAACGTATTCCTTTTTTGTGGAACTGATCCTTTCTCGAATTTCTGGATATGATTTTACTCACTACTCATTGCCGCTACTGTTGATCAGCGTGCTATTGTTGATTCTTTTTATTGACGCATTTACTTTGATGGCGCCAAAAGTAACAGAAAATGTGTGGAACCTTCTGCTCCAAGGGATATGTGCGTCTATCGTTCTGGGGTTAATTGTTTGGCAATGGAATCAATTCAAAAGTAATTCCTATGAATCGCGAAATGCTGAGTATCTGCAAGCCGCAAATTTATATCAATTCCATACGCGCCCAACATTGTTGGTCTGGGGAGCGGAGGTTGAAGTCAACTATCTAACAGGAATACCTTCTCCCTCTCGGTATGTATACCAGTACCCATTGATGAATGATGCTTATTGCACCCCAGAAATGGGGCAGGAATTTACTAACGATATAAAAACCAACCTTCCTGTTATTCTTGATGCCTCGCATGGGAATGGGTGGATTGTCCCGCTTGACGCCGTAAAACGCAAACAAGCGGAAGCGACGCCACACAATTATGGTTCTTTAGCGTGTTTGAATACCTTTTTTGATTTCTTTTACCAAAATTACTATCCTGCATATACTATGTATGGGACACATTGGACGATCTATCTGCCAAGATCTATGGATACACCATAATCGTTTAAGCTGATTTACAAAAGGAAGTTACTGATAACGTGCATGTTTCCGCACTCTGGCACGGATGCGGAAAAGGTCGCGCGCCATTTTTAAGGAATCCCTTACCACGCGCACTTTGCTGTCGCCGTGGTAGTACCAGGGGATGGGAACTTCCGCAATTTTGAGGCCCATCTTTTGGGCAATGGCCAAAACCTCCACATCAAAGGTCCAGCCATTCATTGTCTGCAATGGAAAGAGTGCCTCGGCAGCTTGGCGGGTGAAGCATTTGAAGCCGCATTGGGTGTCTTGCAGCCCGTGCAGGACAATAACTCGCACCAGTGTATTGAACACGCGTCCCGTAAGATGGCGTAGGAAGGGTTCGTTGTAGCGCACGGCGCCGGGCGCTTCGCGCGAGGCGATCCCAATATCCACGCCGGTCAATGCCGGCGGCAAAAAGCGTGCAATCTCTGCAGCCGGCATGGAAAGATCGGCATCACAGATAAAGCGATAATCACCGTGAGCGGCCAGCATGCCGCTCTTGACGGCTAGCCCCTTGCCGGGGCGGTCATCATGCAGGACGAGAATATTGGGGTGTTGCGCCGCGTAGGATTGAGCGATTTCAAGCGTGCGGTCAGCGCTGGCGTTTTCCATTATCAGGATTTCGCTGGTATAGGGCTGGGAACGCGTGAATGCCAAAACCTCTTCAAGGGTTTGCGCCAGACGGTGCTCCTCGTTGTGGGCGGGAATGATGATGGAGAGAAAGGGAGGGGTGGGGGACATAAAACCTATCCGATGTTCACTTCAAAATTATACCTTTTTATCCACAATCAATTTATCGGTGAACATGTGCTTTAAATGCAAGGTCGGGGTGGGCGGACTTGAACCGCCGGCCCCCGCGTCCCAAACGCGGTGCGCTGCCAACTGCGCTACACCCCGAACGCGTAGAGTATAATCCGAAGCGACGGTAACCGTCAAGGAAGAACAAAATGATGCGCTTGGGTTCTCATTGTGGCCGATTTGCCTTGCTCGCACTTTGCGTCTTGGTCATTGCCGGCTGCAGCGGACCCCAGGCCGCACTTTCTGCCCCCGGCATGGTCGTTACACCGGACGCCACCAGTGCTAATCAGCCTGTTTTGTCAACTCCACAGAGCACCGCTACGCCCACGCAGGCAGCTTGCGCCGCCGCGCACGGCGAAGTTGTTGATGAAAATGTGCCGAGCGAGCTTCTTTCGCAATCTCTGGCGGTGAAGATTTACCTGCCGCCCTGCTACGATCAGGAACGTGAAGCAGCTTATCCGGTGCTGTACATGCTGCACGGCCAGACTTATGCCGATGACCAGTGGCAACGCCTGGGGCTTCTCGCCGCAGCCGATGAGATGACCGCAGCCGGCGAGATCGTCCCCATGATTATTGTGATGCCGTATGATCTTTCCTGGGCGGCGAGTCCTGAGGAATCCAAGTTCGACGAAGCGCTCGTGAACGAACTGATCCCCTATGTGGAGACTCATTACAACGCCTGTTCCGCGCGGGCTTGCCGCGCGTTGGGGGGCCTCTCGCGCGGCGGCAACTGGGCCATTTACTTGGCCTTTACCCACCCGGAACTCTTTAGCGCCATAGGCGGCCACAGCGCTCCGTTGTTCTATGGGGAAATGCAACGCGTCACTGCAGCCCTAAAAGTCCCGGGTGCAGTGGAGAAGCTCCCAGCAATTTACATCGATGCCGGCGACAAAGACGAGGATCTGGAGCAGATTCTGGACTATGTGACGCTGCTAAAGAAAAACAATGTGCCCTATGTCTTTTCAGAGTTCATGGGATATCACAACGAGGAATACTGGAGCGCGCACGTGAGGGATTACCTCGCCTGGTACTCCGCTCAATTTGCGGGTTTACCCCAGTAAACGCTCAGCCCACTGCAGGCAGCGCCAGTTTTCCCCGTGATCTTGTAAAATCACCATCTCGGTATTCCCCAGGGGTTTCTTTTCAAGTTGGCCGATTTCCAGGTTTTCCACTTGCCCGGGCAGCCCGGCGATGAGAAAGCCGCCGTGGCTGATGCAAAGAATGGTGTCGCCAGGTTGATGGGTTTTCCGTAACAGTGCGAGGAAGTTTTTCATGCGCTGGCGAATTTGAAGCAAATTTTCTCCGCCGCCCACATTTTTCTCGACCTGGCCGTAGCGGAACCAGGCTTCCCAGAGTTGCGAGAATTCGTCCCAGTGCTGCTGGTCCGATGCCCCTTCGAAGTCGCCGAAGTCGAATTCTCTCAGGGCGTCTGTAACGGTAAACGTGAGCCCCAATTGCTGGCAGACGATGCCCGCGGTTTCAACAGCGCGCAGGATGCGGCTGCAGTACACTGCGGTAATGGGCACGCCTTTCAGGCGCGCTGCCAGATCCAGCGCCTGAGCCTGGCCCTTCTCGGTGAGTGGGTGCTCGTGGGCGTTGTTTGAGAAAATGTGCAGCGTATTGGCAGTGCTTTCGCCGTGGCGGGCAAAGATCACTTTCATGGGTAAAGCTCCGGGTTTTTGAACGGGACGAGGGCAAAGATCACGGCCGGTACGTATAGACCTTCACGGTCGATGGCATTATCGGTAAGCAGGCCAATGGCGCCGTTGTTTTGCTTGGAATTGTTTTTCGAAAAAATCTGGTCGTCAGCGTCGCCCAGTTCCATGCCCTGGCGCACCAGTTGGGCAACTTTTTCAGGCAAAAAGAACTCCCCGCTGCGGCCGCGGCCACAACGCTGCGCATCCAATACTACCACCCAGGCAAAAGCGCTCAAGCCGCCGGGCTGGTCGGCGCAGCCTCCTTCTATCCCTACCCAGTAATCTGCGTCCGGCGCCAACTCGCGGATGTTGTTGGCACGCTTCCAGGCGCCCTCCAGAGTTTCTTTATCGCCCATCGGCTGAGAAACCACAAAGACCTCGTTTTTTCGGGAGAGCACTTCAAATTGCTCGTTGGGGAACATGGTTTCAAAGCCACGCCGGGTGGCCGCAATTTTAACCGGATTGGCAGATGCAATATACACACGTTTCATTTGGCTCAGACTATCTCCTCGCTGTCCCGATTGTTGGCAATGCTGTTTACTATTTTATCTGAAGAAGGTGTGGAAAACAAAAAAGGGTAAGAGCATTTCTCTTACCCTTTCTGCACCTTGAAACTGAAGACTAATAGCTAACTTTGCGCGGTAACTTTTTAGCCTGGTCGACCCAATCGGCAACCTGGGCTTCGGTGGGCAGTTTGCGCACCAGTTTCTTCTTGGTGTTGATTTCCACCATTTTCTCAGACAAATTTTTGGGAACGCGTTTGCTGAGTTCAACGATGGTGTCTACGCCGGCTTCTTCCAGCAGGTCAGAATACTCGCTGCCGACACCCTTGATGCGATAGAGGTCGGAGAGATTCACCCATTCTAAAATGAGTGCGTCGCCAATGCCGGTCTTCGCGGCCAGTTCCTTGCGGCCTTTGGGGGTTGCGCCCGCTTCCAGCAGGGCGTCGGTGGTGCTGATCCCAATCCCTTTTAATTTCTTCTTGTACGCAGGTCCAATTCCTTCAACATCAATAATACTTGGCATGTTTCCTCCTTATATCGGATAAATAACCTGAACTTAGTATAGACGTATTCGCTTGATTTTTCAACCTATGGGGACGCGCCACAAAAAATTCAAAATCGTATATGATATATAAAAAGGAGGATACATGACTCAACCGATAACCAATGTAACAATCGAAAACAAGACTGGCCCGGGCTGCCTGTTGCGCGGCGCGTACTTTTTCTTTGTGGGGTGGTGGTTTGGCTTTGTGTGGATCATGTTTGCCTGGTTCTTCAACTTCACCATTATTGGCTTGCCTTTGGGGCTGGCCATGATCAATAGCATTCCCAAGGTGATGACCCTGCGCCCAACACGGGTGCAAACCACGGTGCAAACGAACAACGGCAACATGGTCATTCAACACACTTCGATCAAGCAGCGCCCCTTCATCTGGCGCGCACTTTACTTTATTGTGATAGGTTTTTGGTTTAGTTTTATCTGGATGCTTCTTGCCTGGGTTTTGACCGTGATCACTTTTGGGCTTGCCACGCCGCTCTCGATGTGGATGTTTGACCGGGTGCCTGCTCTTACCACCCTGGCGCGCACGTAACCAAGCTAATCTGTAAGTGTTTTGCTCCCGGCCAGCCCGGGAGCTTTTCGGTGTAAAATGAAGGCGTAATTTATCTCAAAAAAGTGGATCGGTGCAATGGCCAATTCGATCAAGATCGTCATCCCCATGGCAGGGTACGGGTCGCGCATGCGCCCGCTCACCTGGAGCCGCCCCAAGCCGCTGCTTTTGCTGGCCGGAAAGACCTTGTTGGATCACGCACTGGATCAATTCGCCACCATTCCGAATCTGAAGAACGCCGAGTACGTCTTCATCATCAGCCCTAACCAGGGCAACCAGATCCAGGAGCACATGGCGTTTGCTCACCCCGATAAAAAAGTGCATTTTATTGTGCAGGAAAAAATGCAGGGGCAGTCACATGCCCTGCTGCTGGCCGAGGAACACCTGAAAGGTCCGTTTGTGATGGCCTTTTGCGATACGCTGATCGAAACCAGCCTGGAGTTTCTGCGCGAAGAGATTGCCGACGGGGTCGCCTGGGTAAAACCCATGGAGGACCCGCGCCGTTTTGGCGTGGCCGAGTTGAATTCCGATGGCCTGGCGGTGCGCCTGGTGGAAAAGCCGCAGGATTGTTCCAATAACCTGGTGCTGGTTGGTTTTTATTATTTCCGCGAAGGGCAGGACTTGATGAAAGCCATTCGTGAGCAGATCAAGCGCAAAACCAGCCTGAAAGGCGAGTACTTCCTGGCAGACGCGGTGAACATTATGCTCGAAACGGGAATGAAGCTAAAGGTCAGGCAGACCGATGTGTGGCTGGATGCCGGCATCCCTGCGGCGGTATTGGAAACCAACCGCTATCTACTGGAAAAAGCTCATAGCGGGCATGCGCCGTCCATTGGCGATGGGGTCACGCTCATCCAGCCCGTTTCAATTGCCAGCGGCGTCACCATCCGCAACTCGGTGATCGGCCCGCATGTAACCGTGGGCAAGAATTGCGATATTGAAAACGTCATCCTGCGCAATTCGATCGTTGATGCCGAAACCACCATCCGCGATCTGGTGATCGAAGGCTCGCTGATTGGGCGCAATGCTTTGTTGCAGGGCAAGGCCGAACAATTCAACCTCGGAGACGACTCGGACTTCATCCGATGAGTCTGATATAATCCAAAAAAATTCAAGGAGCGTTCATGTCGAATAGGTATCTCTCGCGCCGCGTTGCCGGATTAAAACCTTCCGGGATACGCAAGTTCTTTGATATTGCCGCCACCATGAAAGACGTAATCTCGCTGGGAATTGGCGAGCCGGACTTCACCAGCCCGGAGCCGATCCTCCAGGCAGGCATTCGCTCGCTGCAAAATGGAGAGACCCATTACACCTCCAACCACGGGATCATTGAACTCCGCCGCGAGCTGGCTAAACACCTGGAACGCCATTACGGCGTTCGCTACAACCCGGAGAACGAAATCATCATCACGGTTGGCGGCTCCGAGGCGCTGAACCTGGCGGCTATTGCTTTGCTCAATCCTGGCGACGAAGTGATCATCCCTACCCCGTGCTTTGTGTCTTACCAGGCGGCGGTGATCATGGCGGGCGGAGTGGCGGTGGAAATCCCCTGTGTGATGGAAAACAACTTCGACCTCGATCCCCAAAAAGTGCGCGAGGCGATCACGCCGCGCACCAAGGCTATTCTCATTGGCTTCCCCAACAACCCCACCGGGGCAGTGGCAAAGCGCGAAAACCTGCTGGAGATTGCCAAAATTGCCGGGGAACACGACCTCATCGTTCTCTCAGACGAAATCTATGACCGCCTGGTGTATGGCGGGCATCAACATGTATGCTTCCCATCGCTGCCGGGGATGCACGACCGCACGCTCTTGCTGGGCGGGTTTTCAAAAGATTACGCTATGACGGGTTGGCGCATTGGTTATGCGGCTGGGCCTGAAAGCCTGATCGGCGGACTGGTGCGCGTGCATCAGTTCATGGTCATGTCGGCTCCTACCATGTCTCAACTTGCCGCGCTGGAAGGGTTGCGCAGCGCCGAACCATTTGTGCAGCAGATGATCGCTGAGTACGACCGCCGCCGCAAGCTCATCGTCAGCGGCTTGAACCAGATCGGCCTGCCTACGTTTGAGCCAAAGGGCGCCTTCTACGCTTTCCCCAAAGTGAGCGCTACCGGCCTGGATGATGAAACTTTCTGCAACCGGTTGTTGCAAGAAGAGCACGTGGCAATTGTGCCGGGCAACTCTTTCGGCCTGGGCGGTGAGGGGTTTGCGCGCTGCTCTTATGCGACTGCTTACGATAAAATTGAAGAGGCCCTGACGCGCATCGAGCGTTTTGTGCGCAAGGCGTAGCCCGACAATCGGAAAAGAATGAACCGGAAGGAGTTTTCCTTCCGGTTTTTTGTTCTCTTGACAAAATAGAAAATTGATATATGATTAATCCTATATAGTACGCATCCTATAAGGAGAAATTATGTCGCTGGATCATGCCATTATGGGCTTTCTCAGTTACTACCCTTCCACCGGCTACGATCTGAAAAAGATCTTTGACCAATCGGTGCGGCATTTCTGGTCAGCCGACCAGAGCCAGATCTACCGCACCCTGGCACGCCTGACCGAAGAGGGGCTGGTGCAAATGACGGTGGTGGAGCAATCCGAGCGTCCGGATCGCAAAGTGTACACACTCACCCCTGCCGGCTACCAGGCGCTGAAAGCCTGGCTGTCTGGTCCTCTTCAGGGCGGCGAGGCGCGCAACCCGGTGTTGCTGCAAACCTTTTTTTCTGGCAAGTGCAGCGACGAAGAAATCCTGCAGAAATTTATGGCTGCCCGCGACCTGCTGCGCGGCATGCTGACGGTGTACGATGCCACCCCGGCGATCATTGACGAGTTCAACCAATCAGTGAAGAGTGACCGCGAGGCTTTCTTCTGGGGGCTCACGCTGGAGTGGGGCCAGCGCACCGGAAAAGCTAATTTAGAGTGGGTGGAGAGCATCATCGCCCGTATTGAGAATCATCAAGTTCCGCAAAAATAACT
Source organism: uncultured Anaerolineaceae bacterium (assembly GCA_937897615.1). Lineage (GTDB taxonomy): Bacteria > Chloroflexota > Anaerolineae > Anaerolineales > Anaerolineaceae > UBA6107. The sequence continues at coordinate 7,073 of CALCNO010000095.1, read as the reverse complement.
AAGGAGAATTATGACTGTCTTTAAACAAAAATCAACCCGGCAACGCGTCCGCAGCGCCCTGTTATTGCTTTCGCTGCTGCTGTTCCCCATCACCCTCAACTACTTTTCGCCTTATCTTATCATCATGGGGGCTTCGCAGGGGATCATTAACGGTAGTTTTCTGGTATTTGCTGGCATGTTTTTCGTGTCGCTCTTTGTGGGGCGGTTATGGTGTGGCTGGGTCTGCCCTGCAGGCGCGTTGGGCGAGGTGATGCTGCCGGTAAATAACCGGCCTGTCAACGGCAAGAAGATCGACTGGATCAAGTGGCTGGTCTGGGTTCCCTGGGTGGCTCTGATTGCGTTTACGGCGATCAAGGCGGGCGGATATCACAGCGTGGACTTTCTTTTGGGAACCATCAACGGCATTTCGGTAGCCGGGGATGTGGAACGGCCCATCCAGTATGCCTACGTGATCTATTACGGCGTCATCTTTCTGTTTGCGCTGCTGGCGCTTCTGGTTGGGCGGCGCGCCGGCTGCCATACGGTTTGCTGGATGGCCCCCTTTATGATGATTGGCCGCAAAGTAAGCAACTGGCTGCGTCTGCCGGCGCTGCGCCTGAAAGCAGATGCGCAAAAGTGCACCAATTGCCAGGTTTGCACCACCAACTGCCCCATGAGCCTGGACGTGAACGGCATGGTGCAGCGCGGCAACATGGAGCACAGTGAGTGCATCCTTTGCGGAAACTGCGTGGACGGGTGCAAGACAAACGTAATCCGTTATACAATGAGGTCACAAACCAATTAGGAGGGCCAATGGACGCGCCCGTGAATGTGATCGAAGTGACCGCAGAGAACGTGGGGCAGGTAGGGTTCTTCTGCTACATGAGCCAGCGCAAGAAGCCCGGTTTTGCGCTCAAGCTGGCCTGGCTGCGCGAGCGTTTCAAGGAAGGCCTCAAGATCAGGATGCTGCAACTGCCTGAACGTGGGTTCATTGAGTACATTCCCGGCGAATACGCCTGGCGCCCGGTGCTGGCCAAAGGGTATATGTTCATTCACTGCCTGTGGATCGTGGGCAAAAGCCGCGGCAAAGGATTTGCTCATCTCCTGCTGGAGCAATGCGAAGAAGATGCCCGCAAAGCCGGCATGAACGGTGTGGCGGTGGTGAGCAGCGAAGGTACGTGGCTGGTTGGCAAGGAACTCTTCCTCAAGAATGGTTACACGGCAGTTGCCAGCGCACCGCCCGCGTTTACGCTGCTGGTAAAGAAATTCCGCGATGCCCCCGACCCGGCGTTCAGCGCAGACTTTAAGAAGAATGCGCAGGCAACCGGTGCTGGCATGACGATCTTCCGCACTGACCAGTGTCCGTACATCGAAGACGCCACGCAGCTCTATTTGGAGGCTGCTGAAAAGAAAGGCGTGCCGGGCCGCGTGGTAGCACTCACTTCTGCCGCGGAAGTTCAGGCGCAGTCGCCTTCGGCGTATGGCGCTTTTAATGTGGCGTGCAACGGCGTTCTGTTTAGCTACTGCTACCTCACTGATGGGCAGATGGAAAAGCAATGGGCCGAGGCGGGCGTATCCTAAATCGCCCCGGCACAGTAATATTATCTGATTAATAGGATTATTAAGCGTCTTTTATGACATTTGTAAGGCGTTTTCTGCCGAATGTCATATTGACTTGCGTTGCCTTCTCGGATAACCTTAAGGCGATTCAAGCGGAGGAATGCGTGCAGCGATCATGTTTTACAACTGCGCAATTTGGCGGGCACAGGACCGAGGTGCCCGCTTTATATTTCTCCCTGCTTTCAAACGAGAACGATTCATCTAATCTTTAGATCAGGAGTGTGAACTGAATGGCATCCACAATCAATGCGTTTGAAATGGCACAGCGCCAGTTCGACCATGTGGCCGAGCTTCTCAAGCTCGATCCGCAGGTGTCTGAGATGCTGCGCTGGCCGCTGCGGGAGTTCTCTTTCCGCATCCCCGTCCGCATGGACGACGGCACCATCCGTGTTTTCCAGGGATTCCGTGTGCAACATAACGATGCGCGCGGCCCCAACAAAGGCGGCATCCGCTTTCACCCTGCCGAAACCATCGACACCGTGCGTGCGCTGGCCACCTGGATGACCTGGAAATGCGCCGTGGCGGATATCCCTTTGGGCGGCGGAAAGGGCGGCGTTATTGTTGACCCCGCAACGCTCTCCGTTGGCGAAAAAGAGCGCCTGGTGCGCGGCTGGGTACAGCAGATGTGGCGCAACATTGGCCCGCGCCAGGATGTGCCCGCCCCGGATGTGGGCACCACCCCGCAGATGATGGGCTGGATGATGGATGAGTATTCCAAGCTGGTGGGCGAATATACCCCCGGTACCATCACCGGCAAGCCTCTGGGCGGCGGCGGCTCACTGGGCCGCACCGAAGCCACTGGTTTTGGCGTGATCTTCACCGTGCGCGAAGCCATGAAGCACCTCAAACTGGATCCCTCCAAATGCACTGCGGCAATCCAGGGTTTCGGCAACGTGGCGCAGTACTCCGCCATTGGCTTCATCGAAATGCTCAAGGGCAAGGTGATTTGCGTTTCATATTATGACCGCGCCGACAAGGTCTCTTACACAGTTACCAAAGATGACGGCATTGACCCGCACTTCCTGATGACTATTACCGACCAGTACGGTTCCATTGATAAGGAAAAAGCCAAAAAGGCCGGTTATAAGATCGAGGACGGCGGTGAGTGGATCAAGAAGGACGTGGACGTGCTCATCCCGGCTGCGCTTGAGGGCCAGGTGAACGCCGATTCTGTCAAGTTGGTCTCCCCGCGCGTGAAGATCGTTGCCGAGGGCGCCAACGGCCCCACCACCCCCGAGGCCGATGAGGTCTTCAAAGCCAAGGATGTCTTCGTGATCCCTGATTTCCTGTGCAATGCCGGCGGCGTGACGGTGTCATACTTCGAAGGCGTCCAGAATGATATGAACTTCTATTGGACCAAAGAAGAGGTCTTGGAGAAACTGGATACCAAGATGACCCAGGCCTTTGCTTCCGTGCTGGATATGAGCCTCAACCGCAAGGTGTATACCCGCGATGCGGCATATATGGTAGCCATTGACCGTGTGGTCAAGGCGATGCAGCTGCGAGGCTGGGTGTAACACAAGCTTTTGCAAACGACTTTTTGGGCGATTCTATACGAATCGCCCAAAAGTTTTAAGAGCGAGAGGTTGAGTTAAAAACAGAAACAAACAGGCATATCATCGGATTTTGATCAACCGATAATTTACCCAATCTTCCAAGCCAAAGATTAATTCGTATGTTCCATCCTGGATTTTACTGTCCACCTCATTTTGAATTGCTTGTTCTGCATAGGGAGGGATTAATATCCAACAAATAGAAGGATCCTCTAGATAGCTATGAAACGCCTCTATTCCATCAAAGTAGAAATTCATCATATTTGATTCAAGGCCCGGCAAAAATCGAACGGGATAATTGGTAAGCACAAACCTACAGTCGTTATCAAAATTAAGGGAGTAAAGTTGTTCATTAAGCACAGGGGAAAAAATGAGCTTTTGTTTCTCTACCCATGCCCCAGTGATTTTTTGGCGCGTAAAAAGAATTCCGCCAGTTCCTACACTGGCTATGAATACGAGTGGCAAAAGCCAAGACGGCCAATGGCCTAACCGTAACTTCTCCAGGCAAGACAGGCAAAAGTCAATGATAGATTGTAGGCTAAGGCCGCAAGAAATAGCCACTAATGGATACACCAGCGCTAAATTCCGGGTATCATAACTTGCTAGAATTGCCCATGTGAAAGTAAATGGGATGACAAAAGCAAGAATAAGCAGTTTGAATTTTCTATTTAGCAAAAGGGTAGCAGGTATGAGAAATGCGAAAAGAACTATATACTTTTCAAGACTTTTGAATGCATAAAAAAGACGGTCAAGTAAATTGGTTGAGTCGTAAGCATTCGCTGTGATTTCGGCGTAGGCCGGGGAACCCGTTGCACCGTAATCTGTAAGTGCGAGTCCAAGCTTTTGAATATACCCCACAAGCGTAATAGCAATTGCAACACCAATGCAAATGGCTAACCACTTGACGGTGGGTTTGTCACGCACGCCATCGATGATCGCGAGTATTGCTAGAATGCCCAGCAGCAAGATGCCGGGTTGTTTTATAACTGCGGCAGTTGCGGCGAAAGTAAAAATAAGAAGGGTATCTTGGCGATTGGCAAGTACGCGGTTATTTCGTAAATAGGGAATCACGGTCATTAAGCCAGCGAAGGCAACCGGAATGTCGGCGTATGCTTCGGTTACAATGTCGCCCAAAAATTTCTTGTAGAGCAAATATACCAATATGGTTGCCACAAAATAGCCATACTTTTTTTCGCTAAATGCCTGCTCAAATACCACCAGTATTGTGAGCAAGGGAAAAAGCGCAACGATGAACTTTGAAAAGAAACTGACTTGCAAATTGCTTGTAAATAAATACGGGAGGGAGAGATTGATTGGAAGAAGTTGGGGGTAAAGACCTTCAACTTCCGGGAATTGTCCTTGAGCCCAAATTTGAGCCCAAGAATTCCAGGAAAAAACGGCATCCCAGGCATTGAAAACAGTTCCAATACTATTTACTGCCCGCTTAAAAAACCACCAGACTAAACTAACAGCCAGTATTGCCAAGACCGTGATAATAAGACCGCGGAGGGTCTTTGCAGCAGGACTGGAAGAAGTTCCGTTAAATATGTCTTGAGTAGATTGCCCAAGCGAGGAAATGTAGCGGGATATTTTTCTTCCTACATCGTCGAAATTGGTTTTGAGGGATGATCTGTACAAAATAATGATGGTAAACAATTCAACGATGACGATGGCCAGCATGACCGGGCGAACATATAAATGCACCCAATTAAGCACATACACTAAAAGAAAATTTACGAGCATACTTATAAGGAATGTGGCAGCCACCCTAAAGGCGGGCCCACCTTGGGGTTTAAACAACCGGCTAAAGATTAACCCCGGTAATACTGTTGCCTGAAGAATACCAACAATCCCAAAAACGAACATATTATCTCCCAAAAGAACAATGATAATTTCAAAAGATGCAGTTTACCACTTAGCGTGGTGCTCCTCTGCCCAACCGATCAGGTCAACGATCTCCAGCTTCTTGCCTTCGTCTGTGACCACAAAGCCATTGTACTTGCCGAACATCTGATGCACTTCACTCTGGATGACCTTGAGGTCGGTCTTGGCCACACGCTCAAAGAAAGGTGTGAATACCAACTCCAGCCGGCCATCGGGGCTTTTCATCGTCCATGGTGCCTTGAAGTTGTGGTTATCATATGTGAAGGCCACGGCGCCCAGTTTGTGAACCTTGTCCTCCAGGATAAAGCAATTTTCGGTGGCGGCGCTGTTATCGCCAAAACCGTAGCCCAGGTTGAGGCCGATCTTGCGCCTGTCTTTGAGGAAGCCAGAAGCGCTGGCCCACACCCAGAAGGACTTGTATTCCCACACGCCTCGCCCCCAGTCCAGGTTGGCCAGGCAGGTGTCCGGGCTGATCGCAAAAGTCTCTCCCTTGTACTTGACCCAGCCCTCAGCGGGCATACAGTTGATCTTGCGATTGTAGTAAAAACGTTTGCCCTTGATGGGGATGACAATGTTCATGGATTCGTGCTTGTCGGCATCGTGCTGTAATGTTAACTCGGCGTCCAGTTCCGTTTCTCCGAACTTTGTCCAACGCACGCTGATCTTACGTTTGCCTTCCTCGACCCAGAAGCGCAGGCTGCGCCCGCCGCCGCTGTAGGTGGTCTCTCCGGCATAGCTGTTGCGCGGCAACTTTACACCGCCCGCCAGCGGGATGGTGAGGGTTTGCTCCTCATAGCTGGCAGTGGCGAACTCGATCACATAAGCAAAGACCATGCCCACATAGCCGATGTCGCTGATGGTGAACGAGAAGAAGTGCGTGGGTGTGGTGATGGCGTAATAATCCCATACCTTGATGCGCATGGGCTGCCATAATTTGAGCTTGTAGAAATGCGCGTTTTCCAGGTTGCAATCCAGTACCTGCTGCGGTGCCCAGCCTGCCTGGGTGAGGTTGCCGCGCTCGTCCAGCAATGCCCCGGGGCCTTTGAGGAGTTGTTGGGTTGTCATGGGGTTCTCCATTGTGCGAAAGTTTACCTAATTCTACACTCAAAAACAAACACCCCGAAAGGGGTGTTTGGCTTAATTATTGGAAGAAATAACTCAGACGGTTTCGCAGGCACCGGGGAAAGCTTTGTTGGTGCGATACCAGCGCTGTTCGCTCTCGTAGGCCAGGCGCATGATCTTGAGCATCACATCGTGAGCCACTTCATGCACGCGTTCATGATCTTCTACAACGCCGTTGTAACGCAGGGGTTTGCCAACAGTGACGTTGTATGGCCCGCGAATATACCAGTGCCCGATCTCCTCTTTGCCACCCACAACCGACCTCATCGAACGGATGCGTTCTTTGCGCAGGTGAATGCCCACCGGGAAAACCGGGGCGCCGCTGGCCAGCGCCAGGCGCGCTACCCCCGTGCGTGCTTTGTTGAATCCGCCGTGAAGCGGGCTGATCAACCCTTCGGGGAAGATCATAATCGTATGCCCTGCCGCCAAATGTTCCAGAGCGGCATCGATGGCCTGCTGGCCCTTGCCCGGCATCACCGGGATGTGCCCGGATCTGCGCAGGTACTCACCCAGCACCGGCACCTGGAAGAGGACATTGTTGATAAGAATGAAGGACTGCTGCCCGAGCATGGAGGCCACATAAAAAGGATCGGTGGTGCTGGGATGATTCGGCGCGACGATCTTGGCGCCGGCCGGGAAGGGTGATTTCTGGTGCACATCCATTTGGAGCATGGTGCTGGTGTATCCCTGCACCACGGGTTTGGAGACGCCATAAAGGACTTTTTCCATCAGCTTTTCAAACATTGCAACTTACTCCTTGTCACCTCTGGTTACTTGCTGAATACGGGTAAAGGATACCGCTTCACATCAAAATCCATACTTCCGCCAGGTCATATTTCTGGTGTCTTTGGGGCATATCATTGTGCGATAAAACAGGGAGGGTAATATGACCAGCCAGACACCAGTAATAACCCC
>CALCNO010000094.1 GCA_937897615.1 uncultured Anaerolineaceae bacterium | reverse complement strand
GTGTGCCGCTTTGAGGATATTGCGGCGGCCGTGGCCTGCCCGGTGGTGGCCAAACACGCAGAACGGCGCGAGGTGGTGCTGTACGGCGGCGCCATTCATCTTTCAAAGGATTTTCAGAGCGTGGGCGAGGAAAAAAGCTACGGCCTGCCCTGCCTGCCGCAGGGTGAGGGTTGGGGGCAGCCCATCCCCGGTGCGCTGGTGAAGGGACTATCGCAGGAGCATGGCATTGTGTCCGTGCCCGGCGCAGAATTTGAGCGCATTCGGGTGGGCGACCTTCTATTCGTCATCCCGGCGCATTCCTGCCTTACCGTGCAGGTGCTGCGCAAATATCTCACCTTGGATGGGCAGGAGATCCAAACGCTGAACGTTTGAACCTAGAAAACGAGACTGAGGGGGACAGGGATAAAGGTGAGCACAAAGATGATCAGCGCAATAATCCCCAGCACCTTGCGTTTGCGGTCCAGCGGGGTGATCTGATCCAACGGCTCGGCATACACACGCCCAAAGATGAAAAGCAGGGCTGCCCACAGCCACCAGCCCGACCACAGGAAACCCAGGCCAGCAAGAACTGCCAGCAGGAACGGATAAATGCGGCGGCTGCCTTTGGTGCCAAAGAGCAGGTGAAAAATGTGCCCGCCATCCAGTTGCCCGGCGGGAATAAGGTTGAGCGAGGTCACCAAAAGCCCCGCCCAGCCTGCCCAGGCCACCGGGTGGATCATCACATCCACCCCGCCCAGCGGGAACGGACGCGCGGTGAAGAAATACTTGACCCAGTAAAGCAGCGGGCTTAGGCCGCCAAAATCCGCTGGCTGCGGCAATAATTTGCCAAAGTACAGCCACTTCATCAGCAGGTAAGTGAGGGAGTTCCCCTCGATTTGCAAACCCTGCCCCTGCGGGAAGGTGAGCGGCAGCGTTTCCAGGTGCGAGAGCGACAGGCCGATCCAGATGGCCACCAGCGAGACCACATACCCGGCGATGGGGCCGGCCACGGCAATGTCCATCAGCACGCGCTTGTTGCGCGGCGGCTCCTTCATGTTGATAAAAGCGCCCATTGTGCCCAGTGGCGAGAAGGGCATGGGAATGAAGAACGGCAGGGTCACTTTGACGCGGTGCGCACGCCCGGCAAGGTAGTGGCCAAATTCGTGCGCCGCCAGAATGGCCATCATGCTCACGGCAAAGGTCCAGCCGCTCTTGAGCAGTGCCAGCGCCGCCTGCAGCGGCTGGGCGGGCAGCGGCTCTACCTGATTGAAATAACCGCCGGCAAAGATCACCGAAAGCACGGTGAGGATGAACATCAGCAGGTTGAGCATGGGGCGCCCTTCTCTGGGCGCGGGCAGTTCCTGGATCAGGAGGATGACCTGCTGTTCGCCCTCCACCCGGAAGAGCGGCGTGAGGTGATACGGCTTGAGCCACTGGCTGAGCTGGTCGTAGGCCTGCGCCGAATCCTGTGCCACCAGGCGGCCGCGGTAACGCAGGAGGAACCCCTGCTGCGCGGAACCCTGGGTGATATCCTGGATTGAAAAAATGCGCCGTACCAGCGCATCGATCATTTCATTTTGGTTAGTTTGTTCACTCATGGTTACCTCTAAAAAATAGGCGGGAATGCATGGGAGTCGAACCCACCGCGGCCCGCTTAGCGACCCGCCAGCGATTTTGAAGATCGTGGAACCCACCGGGGCCCATTCATTCCCGCGCTAAGAATACCCTTTCTGGCGGGTTTTGGCAAGGCACAATGAATTGAGGTTTAGTTTTTAGAAAAAGAAGGGAAAGGTGGTGGTGAACCAGGGGATCAGCGCGGCAAAGCCGAAGGTGTACAGCACACCGAGAACGATTCCGGCGGCCACATCTGAGACATAATGCACGCCCATGCCCACGCGCGCCAGGCTCACTAACAGCGACCAGACCACCAGCACGGCCCCCAGCCACAGCGGGCCTTGCAGCAGCATCAGCGTGGCCAGCATCATCGTGCGCGCCGCGTGCCCGGATGGAAAGGAGTGCGGGTCGGAGTTGCGGTAGATGGCGCCCCAATCGCCCTCGGGGCGCTGGCGGCGGATGAGGAACTTGATCGCCAGGATGAGCACTGCCAGAAATACCACCGCCCCGGTGAGCAGGGCGCTCAGGCGGTGCCAGTAGCCTTTGGTGAAGAACCACACCAGCAGCAGGAACAACAGAATGAACCAGGAATCGCCGGAGTGGGCAAAGAATGTGCCCAGGCGCCTGAGCCATTTTTGCTGCGGGCTGATGCGCAGTGCAGCGGTGACCCGCTCATCGAGGGCAATGAGATTCTTCCAAAACATGAGCGAATTTTACCTTAAGAGGTCGGCCTGAACCATATCAAACTGGAAGGGCTTATCCACGTCCATGCCGATCTCGGCAAAGGGCACGGGCAGCGCCTTGCCGGTGATGCCCAGGCGGCGGCAGACGCGCGCGGCAGCCTCGTCCAGCGTGACCTGGCGCAGCAGCAGGAGGAGCAGCGTGCCATAGCCGATCATGGCGGCCTGCTTGAGGGGGCTTTTGCGCAGCTTGATTAACTCTTTCCACAGGGCGTTGGGGTCCAGCGCGGCCTTTTTGCTGTAACAGTTCAGGTCGCCGCCGCAGAATTCACCGCCCTTCACTTTGATATAAGTCCTTTTGGAGCCGGGGAAGCGCGCTTCCATCACTTTGCGTTCCACCACGCTGTAATAGACATCATATTTGAAACCGGCATACTTTTCGATCATGCTTTCAACGATCTTGCCGGTGACGGTGGGAATGTCGGCGGAAAGCGAGAGAATGTGTGTTTCCTGCGGGTGAAGTTTCTCAAATACCTGCGCCCCCTGCTGGATGTTCGCCAGCAGCGAACCCAGGTCGGGCAGGGCGACCATTGGCTTCTGGCACTTGAGCATGCTGGCATCTTGAAGGCCGATCAGGGCCACGTTGCTGACGGAGGGGGCCTCGCTGACAGCATCCAGCACCCATTGCACCATTGGCTTGCCGGCGATCTCGATCATCGATTTGGGCTGCCCCTGTGCCAGTTCGGCCAGGGGGTCTTCAGCGGAGGCGCCGCCTGCCAGAATGATCGCATCCATGCTACAACTCCTTCACCTGCGGCCGCAGCGGAATCTCGCGGATGGCTTTTTCCATCACCTCAAAATAATCGCCGGGGTGGGCGTAATCCACCGGTTCTTTGCGCCCCAGCGCGGCAATGATCGCCGCCTCGATCATGTTGGTGCCAAAGGAACGCCCGTCCAGGATGGGGGTGGTGGTGATGAGGTGCTTGATGCCGGCCTGCTTGAAGAACTCCTGGTCGGCGGGCGTGGTGGTGTTGGTGACGACCACCCGTCCGGGGAGTTTCTCGGGCATGTACTTCCACAGGTAATGGCAGTCGCCGGCCACCACCGTGGCCCATTCAAAATACTTTGCATATTTGGGTTCACGCACGTTTTGTTTCTCGCCGGTGGGGTAAACCCACTCAAAGGGCATACGGCTCATGATCGGCAGCAGCGCGTTGCCCAGGTTGATGATCTGCTTCTCGCTGCGCACGGGGATGCCCAGCCCCATAGCGAACATCAGGTCGCCAAAAATGACATCGTAGCCGTCATCCAAAAAGGCGCGCGCGCTGCCCCAGCGGTCCAGGGCTACCGCCACAAAGGCGCGTTTCTCGCTCACAACGCCATGCAGTTCGGTGTTGATCACGTCGGTGATCTTCTTTTCCAGCGTCATCTTGAGGCCGGTGCCATCCACAATGGGGGTTGTTTTTACCCCCTCGATGAGGGATTGCACCGAGTGCATGGTGGACCATTTGTCTTCCATCATGATGCCCAGCAAGGCGCCACCCACGCCGAAGGCATCCACTTTGCCGTCCAGTTCGCGGTAGAGGGCGTTGGCCTTCTTCATATCGCCGTCGGTGCCAATCCGCTCAATTGAGATGGTCTCACCGAGGAGATTCACCTGGGTGGTCTTATCCCTTTTTGATGAACCGATGCTGATGCTGACTGCTCTTTTCATGGGGCTCCTTAGGGGGCAGGCTCGAACTGCTTTTTCTGGCCGCCGCAGTTAAGATATGTGTTAAGTGCCTCTATTCAAGGATAATATATAATGTAAGTTGACTTCCCAAGAAGGATTATCAGTTTGTCTGATAATATAACCCAATTTGCGAGAAAAAGAGATGCATAAAAAAACCTTTTTTGGCTTTGTCTCGATAATTGTCTGCCTGGGGCTGTTTTTATCCGGCTGTGATTACCTGGATACGCTCAAAGTAAAACAGGCGGCTTTTGCGGGCAAGTCTGTTACGGCAGCGGATTGCAATTACGGCGGCGAGATCCGTTCGGTGCGCGCGGTGGATGAATACACGGTCACCTTTGAGTTGTGCCAGCCGGATGCGGCTTTTGCCGCAAAAATAGCTTCTCCAATTTTCGCAGTGCAGGATGAAGCCACCCTGGCGGCTACCGGGGGCGATTCCAATTTACTCTCGGAGGCGCCTGTTGGCACCGGCGCTTATCGTCTTTCGGGCTGGGAGAAAGGCACCATCCTCACCCTGCAGCCTTCCACCTCTTACTGGGGGGTTCCCGGCCTGCCCACCAGCATTGAATTTTTCTGGCGCCCTACCGCCAGCCAACGCTACAACTTTACTACTTACACCACGGTGGAGGGGTTGGATATCCCGCCGGCTTCTCTGATTTCCTCGATTCGCTCCAATGATTCGATTAAGCCGCTCCAGCACCCGTTCACGAACCTGTACTTCATTGGCTTTAACAACACAATTGCCCCCATGGACAAAGCGGAAGTGCGCAAGGCTTTTGCCCTGGCGCTGGACCGCTCCGCAATTATCCAGCAGGCATTCCCACTGGGGTCAGAGTTGGCGCAGCAAATGGTGCCTTCCACTTTCAGCCCCGGTTACAGTGATGGCCTGAGCTGGTACGCGCAGAACACGGCGGAAGCCCAGGCATTGCTCGCCTCGGCAGGTTTTGATTTCAGCCAACCGATCACCCTGGCCGTTGCCGATGGCAACATGGGGTATCTGGAATCGCCGGCGAGTGCGGCCGCGCTGGTGGTAAGCCAACTGGAAGCGATTGGAATTACGGTGAATGTTAAGGCCATGCCCCTTGCCGACCTGCAGGCGGCCATCAAAGCCGGCAGCGAAATGGCCTACCTCTACTGGTTCCAGGCCGATTACGCCGATGCCTCGGCGTATTTTGAAGGGCCTTTCATTGGCAACGCGGCGCAGCTTGGCGCGGCGTACCTGGAGATTCAGAGTGCAGCAAAGGCTACCCTGGCTTCAGCCGATAGCGCAACGCGGCAGACGGCTTTCGACCAATTGAATTCACTGGTAAAAGACCAGGTGCCCCTGATCCCGCTGGGCCATGCGGCTTTTGTGACCGTGTTCCGCAAGACCGTCAGTAACGTTGCAGTCAACGGTTTTTACGAGAATTTTGAGGAAATGACTGGAACCGATACCACCATCCGTTATGCTGGCGTGAGCGAGCCTGCCAGCATTTGGCCTGCCGACGAGGATGATTACCAGACCTTCCGCATTACCCGCTTGCTTTACGATACACTGCTCATGCCGGGCTTTGGCGATGTGGAGTTTAAGCCCCTGCTGGCCGAGAGTTGGGAAAGCAATGCCAGCCTTACCCAGTGGACCTTCCACCTGCGCTATAACGTGCGCTTTTCCAATAATGCTTCTTTTGACGCCAACGATGTGGTGGCCTCTTTTACAGCCATCTGGGATTCCAAAGACCCCAACCACAAGGGGCGCACAGGTGAGTTCGCCTATTACCGCCGCCTTTTTGGTAATCTGTTGAACGAGTAAAGAAAACGCTCCGAAAGGAGCGTTTTTTCTTAGTACTGATTCAGGTGCCAGCGCTTGGCCGCGGAGGCGATGATCTTGCGCACGATATCGGTGTAGGTGTAGCCGATGGCGAAGGCGGCATACACCAGCGAAGCCTGTTTGGGATCGGGGTACATCAGCGGGATGGGGTTGACCTCAAGGATGTAGGGGTTGCCGGCATTGTCCATGCGCATGTCCATGCGGCATACGTCTTCCAGGTGCAGAGCCTTTTTGGCAGCCAGAGCAATGTGCTGGAACTCTCTGGTCTGCGCGTCGGTCAGTTTGGCTGGGCAGACGCGGTAAACGGCGCTTTCCAAATCCTCTTTTTGCTCGTAGGAGTAAAAGCCGGTGGGAGAAACGATCTCCACGATGGGCAGGGCTTCATCCCCCAGCACACCGACGGTGAATTCGCGGCCTTCAATGTATTCTTCCACCAGGATCAACGAGTGGGTGGTTTCAAGCGCCCAGGTGACCTGGCGCACCAGCTCAACATAATTGCGCACAACGGCATGCTCATTGATGCCGATCGACGAGCCTTCGGAGGCGGGCTTGACGAACATCGGGTAGCGCAGGTCGCTTTCCGGGATTTCATTGGGGTCTGAGACTACCATGAACTTGGCTGTGGGCAGGCCCATGGTGAGGAACTGGCGCTTGGCCAGTTGCTTGTTATGCGAGAGCATCATGCCCATGACGCCGGCGCAGGTATAGGGGATGCGCAGCATATCCAGCACGGCCGGGATCTGTGCCTCGCGTGAATCTCCAAAGTGGCCTTCGGAGGAATTGAATACCAGGTCGGGCTTGAACTTTTTTAATTCTTCAATTGAGTCTAAAACTGCGGGGAAATACTTGCCTTCGTGGCCGAGTTCCATAAAGGATTTCAGGATCTCGTCCACCGTGATTTGGTCATCCAGATCATCCCACCGTCCAGGGGGGTCCTCCGGATTGTTTGGTGCATCCTCTTTCAGGTTTGCCAACAAGGCAATTTTCATTCTGGTTATTTCTCCATAAATCGTTGATAAAAACGAATTGATTATAATTATAATTGTTGACACTTCAAGGGTTTGCGCCTTACAGTTTCCGCATCGTGCTTTCTCCTCAATAACTCCATAGGAGCGGGCAGACAGGAAGCACGGGCTTGCAGGTCTTTGGTTCCATTATTCTTCAAGAGTACCGGGAGGACTTCAATGGAATTCATTCTTGTAGGGGCGGGGCTTCTCGCTTGCGCTGTGCTGGCGATTGCCTCCCGCCGCTTGCTCATTTCAGCCATCTGGCTGGCGCTGGCCAGTGCGCTGACGGCTTTAATGCTCTACCTTTTGGGCGGGGCGCACATTGCAGTCATTGAATTGAGCGTTGGCGCAGGGCTGGTAACCGTGCTGTTCGTCTTTGCCATCAATATCTCCGGCGAAGAAGTGCTCACTGCCGAATCAGTGCTGCCCAAGCCGTATGCCTGGGGCAGTCTGATGATCGCCGCCGGGTTGGCGCTATTCCTCATTCTCAAGACCCTGGGGGTGGTTTCGCTGCCAGCCTCAGAGCCAATGGCTTCCGCCATCAATTGGGATTCGCGTTATCTCGATATTGTCCTCCAGGTGGTATTGATCTTTGCCGGCGTTCTGGGGGTGATTGGTGTGCTGGCGCCTTCAAAAACCGCCTCAAGCGAGGAGGATAAAGAATGAACATCCCGGTTCCGCTTGTTGTTCTCATTGTCATTCTTGGCCTGGCAGGCATTGGCCTGTATTGCATTCTGGCCACCCGCAATATGATCAAAGTGATCATTGGCTTGCAGATCCTGGTCAAAGGCGCCGTGATCGCCTTTATGCTGGCGGCCAGCCTGGTGAAGAACCCGAACATGGGCCAGACCTACGGCCTGACGATCATTGTGGCCGATACCATTGTGGCTGTGGTGGGCCTGGCGCTGGCGGTGCAGATCAAACTGCGCACCGGCAGCCTGGACATCAAAACCATTTCATCCCTCAAGAGGTAACCCATGACAACGACATTGACCCTGTTGACGATTGGTTTACCCTGGCTGGGAGCACTGCTGGTGTGGTGGATCGGCGACCGGCACGAGAAGGTGCAGCACTGGCTGGCGGTGGCGTTTGCCCTGGCGGCCTCCGGCTGTGCCATCGCGCTGCTGCCGCAGGTATCCGATAACGCCAGCGTGACCCTTTCGATGGGGAGCGTGTTTGGCGATTACACCTTTGTGCCCGATGGCCTGGGGCTGTTCCTGAGCATTGTAGCCACCAGCATCGGCGCGCTGGCAGTGATCTTCTCTACCAGCTACATGAAGGGCGAAGCGCAGCTTGGACGTTATTACGCCTTTGTGCTCTTCTTCATCGGCGCGATGGTGGGCCTGGTGCTCACCAGCAACATGATGCTGATGTTCGTATTTTGGGAGATCACCGCGCTGTGCTCTTACGCGCTGATTGCCTTCCACAATGACGACCCCAAAGCGGTGAAGGGCGGCATCAAGGCACTGCTAATCACCTCCATCGGCGGCGTTGGGCTGCTGCTGGGCAGCGTGGTGCTCTATGTATTCACCGGTTCTTTCGACTTCAACAACTTTTTGGCCAACCCCGCGGCGCTGCCCGCCAATGTGCTGGGCGTGCTGGCGTTTGGCTTTCTCATCGCCGCGGCGGCAAAATCGGCGCAGTTCCCCTTCCAGACCTGGCTGCCGGACGCGATGGAAGCTCCTTCACCCATCAGTGCCCTCATCCATGCAGCCACGATGGTGAATGCCGGTGTGTACCTGTTGGCGCGCTTTTATCCGGCTTTCAAAGATGTGCCGCACTGGAACGAGGCGGTGATGATCGTGGGCATGCTCTCTGCCCTGCTGGCGGCAGTGATGGCGCTGGTGGCGAATGACCTCAAACGTGTGCTGGCCTATTCCACCGTCAGCCAGTTGGGCTACATGGTGTATGCGGTGGGCGCGGGCAGTGTCTTTGCCAGCCAGTTCCACCTCTTTAGCCATGCCATCTTCAAGGCGCTGCTCTTTCTGGCGGCAGGCGCGGTGATCCACAACATCGGTACACGCGATATGCAGGCAATGGGCGGCGTGGGTAAAAAGATGCCCTTTGTGCAGGCGGTCTTTGCCATTGGCGCGCTGGCGCTGGCGGGCATCCCCATCCTCAACGGTTTTTGGAGCAAGGAACTGGTGCTGGAAACCGGCCTCAAGAACGGGCCTTTCTGGATGTATGTGGTGATGGTGATCGTGGCCGGCCTGACGGCGTTGTACACGGCGCGCTGCTTCTGGCTGGTCTTCCGCGGTGAACCCCGCAGCGATTATCATGCGCACAAGACCGCCCTTGCTATGAAGGTGGCGCTGGCCCCGCTGGCCGCGGCCGCTGTGGTATCCTGGCTAGCGGCTGGGCGCTTCTCGGTGCTGCTGGGGCAATCGCTGCCGTACCACGGCATTGAACCCTTCCCGTTGAAGGAATTGCTGCACGAGGTGCTCAGTATTCCGACCCTCATTGCGCTGGCGGTGATTGCGCTTGGTGTTGCCCTGTGGCTGTTGCGGTCACGCCTGGCCGGCCTCATCGAAGGTTTGAAGAGCCTGCGTTGGGCGGCTGAGAACAGCTTTGGCTTTGAGGCCATCAATGGGGCGGTTTCCCGCACCACGCAGGGGCTTGCCGAAACATTACGCAATACGCAGACGGGCCACTTGAGCTGGAATGTGCTGGGGATCGTTGCAGCGGTTGTAGTTCTTCTCATCTACGTGCTGATAGGAGCCTGATATGAATTATCTTATGCTGAGTATCCTCGCGCTCCCGTTGGTGGCTTCTCCTATCGTTTATCTCATTGGCAGGATCTCGGTGCGCAAGAATGCGCTCTGGGGCATGGGACTTGCCAAGATATTGTCTTTGCTGGTGCTGCTGGCCGAGATGGTGCTGGTAGGCTTTGGCCTCAAAACGGCCATGGCCGAGGGCAGCCTTTCCATGTACGTTGGCGAAACGCTGATGGTGTTCGACACCATTGGCCTGCTCGTTAGCGCGGTGGCGTTGGTGCTGGGGGCCTGCTCCGTGCTCTTTTCCTTCCGCTACATCCGCGGCGAAAAAGGCGAGGAGAAATTCTACGCCCTGCTGCTGATCACCATCGGCTGTATCATCGGCCTGGCTTACTCCTACGATCTCTTTACCATGTGGATCTGGTTTGAGGGCATGGCTGTGAGCACTTATCTGCTGGTGGCCTTTTACAACGACCAGGCAGAATCGCTTGAAGCCGGTTTTAAGTATCTGGTACAGTCGGCCATCGGTTCGGCGCTGGTGCTGCTGGGCATTGCCATCATCTTCTCGGTTACCGGCTCAACCTCCTTCCAGTACATCTGGTATCTGGATACCAGCGCCGGCGCCTTTACCGTCATCGGTGGCATCCTGCTGATCGTTGGATTCGGCGTAAAAGCCTCCCTGGTGCCCTTGCATACCTGGCTGCCGGATGCGCATTCGCGCGCACCTTCCGGCATCAGCGCCATGCTCTCCGGTATTGTCATTGAGGCCGGGCTGATTGCCATGCTGCGCAGCCTGAGCCTGCTGGGCAAGGTGGGCGGAGCCTGGGGGCCGATTTTGCTGGCCTTTGGCTGCCTCAACATTCTGGTGGGCAACCTGATGGCGCTGCGCCAGACCGAGGTCAAACGCCTGCTGGCGTATTCCAGCATTGCCCATGTGGGCTACATGCTGGTGGGTTTTGGCGTTTCCTTCACCTTTGCGCAGACGATGGGCGCCGCCGGCGGTTTCTTCCACCTCATCACCCACGCGCTGATGAAAGGCCTGGCCTTTCTGGCGGTGGGCGCGCTGATGTATGCCCTGTTCATTGCCAATGGCCGGCATGGCGTGCTGATGCTGGAGGACCTGAACGGTGCTTCGCGTAAGTACCCGCTGCTGGCTTTTTGCCTCAGCGCGGCACTGCTCAGCCTGGGCGGGCTGCCGCCGTTTGCCGGGTTCATGTCCAAGTGGCAGATTTTGATCGCCGCCGCCGCGCCGCAAACTGCGTGGGCGTGGGTGCTGGTAGCGTTCATCGGACTGAACAGCGTGCTCTCGCTGGCTTACTACGCGCCCATGATCAACCGCATGTACCGCCGCGAACCCTCTGAAGCCGTGCAGCGTGGCAAATCCATCCCCTGGGTGATGGCGATTCCGCTGGTGCTGCTGACCCTGGCAATTGTGGTGATCGGTGTTTGGCCGACCTCGGTACAATTCCTGACGAATTTACCGGCTAACGCACTGATGTACTTCTTTGTGAACTAAGGAGAACAGGCAAATGGATATCTTACTCACTCCCCCTCTGGCGTTCCTCATTTACCTCCCGCTTGTGTGCGCCATCTATTTTGTCGGCAAAGGACTGGCCGGCAAAGAGAAGCCCTCTCCTGAAAAATCCTCGCTTTACGGCAGCGGCGAAGAAGCGGCCACTTCTCTGGCCTCACCGGGTTACCGCCCATTCTTCCTGATCGCTTTTTTCTTTGCGCTGTTGCACCTGGGGATGCTCGTCATCGGTACCGGGGCAGTTGACGTGAAACTGCTGGTGTACATTATCGGTTTGATCCTGGCGCTGCTGGCCCTGATCCTGGGCTGAGCGGACATTGGAGGACTGGCGAATGGAAAATCTTGCGACAACAGTAATGGACAAATTAAAGACCTGGGCACGGGTAAATTCCCCCTGGGCAATCCATTTCAACAGCGGTTCGTGCAACGGCTGCGATATTGAAATTCTGGCCACGCTGACCCCGCGCTATGATGTGGAACGCTTTGGCATCAAGCTGCAGGGCAGCCCGCGCCACGCGGATGTGCTCATCTGCACCGGCCCGGTGACCCTGCAGGCGCGCGACCGCCTGGTGCGCATTTATGAGCAAATGCCGGAGCCAAAGTTTGTGGTGGCCGTGGGTTCCTGCGGCATCTCCGGCGGCGTGTTCCAGGGCTGCTACAACGTGGTTGGCGATATCAGCGAAGTGATCCCGGTCAATGTGTATGTGCCCGGCTGCCCGCCGCGGCCAGAAGCCATCATCCACGGGGTGGTGGAATTGCTCAAGACCCTGCAGAACTAGGAAAACGGAGGAATAATGGCATTAGAAGACGATCTGAAGTTGGCCGAGTCTCTGCTGGCAAAGATGGCAAAGGCCATCACGCGGCCCGAGGAAAACCGTGTGGATATGCTGATCGATGCCGCCGATATCAAAGCGGCTGCAAAGGCAATCCTGCGCGACGGTCACTGGGGCTATCTCTCGGCAATCACCGCGCTGGACCAGCCGGAGTATGAGGTGGACGAAGCCACAAAAGAGAAGAAACCCCTGCCCGACAAGGGATATGTGGAAGTGCTCTACCACTTTTGCCGCGGAGCGGCAGTGGCCACGCTGCGTGCGCGCCTGCCTTACGCGGATACCAGCATTGATTCCATCTGCGATATTCTTAGTTCCGCCACGCTCTTTGAGCGCGAAGCGGCGGAATTGCTGGGCATCACCTTCCGCGGCGCGCCAAACACCGACCGCCTGGTGCTGCCGGAAAACTGGCCCGCTGGCGTTTACCCGTTGCGCAAATCTTTTACCGGTTTGAAAGAAGTAACCCCTGAAGAAGGAGTGTGCTCATGACTTCCCCAATGACACCCGAAAAATTCATTGTTCCCATTGGCCCGCAGCACCCGGCGCTGAAAGAGCCCGGCCATTTTGAATTCACCGTGGACGGCGAGATCGTCACCCATGCCAGCGCCCGCCTGGGGTTTGTGCACCGCGGCATGGAAAAAGGCGCCGAGGCGCGCACCTGGGTGCAGGACCTGTACTTGATGGAGCGTGTGTGCGGCATTTGCTCACACGTGCACGCCATGGCCTTTGCCCTGGGTGTGGAGAAGCTGGCCGGCGTGCAGGCGCCCCCGCGCGCCCAGGCCATCCGCGAACTGGTGGCCGAGTTGGAGCGCATTCACAGCCATCTGCTGTGGCTGGGCGTGGCGGCTCACGAGGGCGGGTTCGATACGCTCTTCATGTTCTCCTGGCGCGACCGCGAGACGGTGATGGAACTGCTGGAAACGATCAGCGGCAACCGCGTGAATTATTCCGCCAATGTGCTCGGCGGCGTTAAGATCGACATCAGCGATAAACAAAAAGATGCGCTGCTCAAAGGCATGGACTTTTTGGAAGAGCGCACCAAACACTACCGCAAAGTGGTCACCGAGGACGAGACCTTTTTGGGGCGCACGCGCAACGTGGGCAA
>CALCNO010000093.1 GCA_937897615.1 uncultured Anaerolineaceae bacterium | reverse complement strand
TAAATATCGGTTTTCTCACAAAACAACAAAAAGATATAATTAATAAAACCATCAATGAATGGAGATTACCGTGATTAAAATTGTGTCCCCGCAAACCCGTGAAGATTTTAAAGCCTATTACGACCTGCGATACAAAGTGTTGCGCGAACCCTGGGGAATGCAACGCGGAACCGAGAAAGATGATTTTGAGCCGATCTCAGACCATTACATGGCAATTGATGAGGCCACCGGCGAATTGGTGGGGGCAGTGAAATTGTTTGAAAAAGAGCCCGGCCTTGGCTGGTTCTCTCACCTGGCGGTCAAAGATTCTTGGCAGCGCAAGGGGGTTGGAAAACAACTCCTGACCTTTGTAGAGCAGAAGGCAAAGGAAAAAGGGTTCAAAGCCCTGGGGTGTCTTTCTCGCCTGAACACCACCGCCTTCTTTGAGAAGGAAGGCTATACAGTGGTCGGTCTTCCGGTACATTACCTGGGAACGACTCAGGTGGTGTGGATGCAAAGGTCGCTGGAATAGAATTGCTTTATTGTTAAATAAAAACAGTGCCAAACAAAAAGGTTTGGCACTGTTTGTTTTGAGGTCGTTAATTACTTTCGCTGGGCACGCTCGGGCGCTTGCGGAACAACTGCTGCAGAAGATGCAGGATGCCGCTGAGTGGGGCTAATGCCCAGGAGATGGTTTGGCTGATGATCGACATTGCCTGCCCGATCCACACAAGCACCGGGCGGAAAACGTGCAGGAACTTGAAGTGTGCATAAGCCAGGCACAGGGCTAGGGTGCCAATGGAGATGCCAAACTTAAGCCAGTCGTTGATCTCAATATGGGCAAAGTCCTCCAGCAAAAGCTCCACACCGATATTGAAGACCAGCATGTAAGCAGCGGTTTTCAGGATTGGCTCGCGTTCCACAACATAGCTGAAGATGCCGGCGGCAAAGCGCATCACCAGGATACCGATGAACACGCCAATGAAAACCACCCAAAGCTTGTTGGAGAGGGAAACCGCGGCCACCACATTATCCAGGCTAAAGACCAGGTCCATCAACTCTACTGAAAGAACAGTGGCCCAGAAGGTGCGCTTCTTGACCGGCTTCATCTCCTCTTCTTCACCGCTATACCCCTGAGCACTCAGGTCGTCCACTGCAAGGCGGATGAGATAGATGGCGCCAATCAACTTGAGCCACGGGTTATGGATGATGAAGCTGGCGGCAAAGAGCATGGCGCCGCGGCCGACGTAGGCGCCCAGAAGCCCGACGCGTAATGCAGCCACACGCTGGTGCCCCAGGGGTTTATCGAGTATTTTGCTCAGCCAGTGCAACGACTTGGGCCAGGGAATGGGCTCTTTATCTGAGAGAGTAGTTACCATCGCTCCCAGGATGGCGGCATTATCAATGGAGAGGATGCCTTCCAGAAAGATCAACTGGATAATGATCACAACAAACGACAAGTCCATGCAATACTCCTGATTCTTTTGTAAAAACAACCATCCTGTTGAGGGATGCAGCAGGATGGCGGTACTTCACTTGGGTGATTGACCCTTTCTTTATAGCATACAATCCTGGCGTGTGCTGCGAAAACAGGAGGGTTATCCCGAAAAAAGGGACAACCCTCCTTTTATGTAATGCAAAAAATGCCGTAAAAATGTGACGGATTACTTTGAGTCTGAAAGAAGGGGAGAGTCGAATTAATCCCGGTAGTACAGGTTGATGATCTAGATGTAAACTCTCATTAACTTAATGATACCTTTGGGATTGTGGCGAGCGCGCAGGAATGATCGTTGACGCTAAGGTTTAGAGATAAAATAAATGGCGAGAAGGGATTAAAACACTACTATGTTTTTTATTTTGTCTATCAGCCTGTTGTTCGTTTTTATTTTGCTGATAACTTCCCTGCACAACATTCGTTCTTTCTTAGACTGGATACTTGCACTTGGGGTTTATGCTTTTGCGGCCGTTGTTCTTCCGTTTCAAGCTGCCAACCTTTTGCATAAGATCAATAGTATTCCCGTGGTGCTGGGGTTGCAGTTTTTTCTTTTGATTTTGGGCCTGATTGGGTGGTGGGCGAGTGGCCGACCGGAACTTTTTCCTCACTTGCCGAGAATTCCAGGTCTTATTAGTTTGCTCAAAAAAAAGGAAAACTGGCCAGTTGTTATTCTGGGTGGAACTGTTGTAGCCTCACTCGCACTCTACGCGGTTCTGA
>CALCNO010000092.1 GCA_937897615.1 uncultured Anaerolineaceae bacterium | reverse complement strand
TAAATATCGGTTTTCTCACAAAACAACAAAAAGATATAATTAATAAAACCATCAACGAATGGAGATTACCGTGATTAAAATTGTGTCACCGCAAACCCGTGAAGATTTTAAAGCCTATTACGACCTGCGATATAAAGTGTTGCGCGAACCCTGGGGAATGCAGCGCGGAACCGAGAAAGATGATTTTGAGCCGATATCAGACCATTACATGGCAATTGATGAGGCTACCGGTGAATTGGTGGGGGCAGTGAAATTGTTTGAAAAAGAACCCGGCCTTGGTTGGTTCTCTCACCTGGCAGTCAAGGATTCCTGGCAGCGCAAGGGGGTTGGAAAACAACTCCTGACCTTTGTAGAGCAGAAGGCAAAGGAAAAAGGGTTCAAAGCCCTGGGGTGTCTTTCTCGCCTGAACACCACCGCCTTCTTTGAGAAGGAAGGCTATACAGTGGTCGGTCTTCCGGTACATTACCTGGGAACGACTCAGGTGGTGTGGATGCAAAGGTCGCTGGAATAGAATTGCTTTATTGTTAAATAAAAACAGTGCCAAACAAAAAGGTTTGGCACTGTTTGTTTTGAGGTCGTTAATTACTTTCGCTGGGCACGCTCGGGCGCTTGCGGAACAACTGCTGCAGAAGATGCAGGATGCCGCTGAGTGGGGCTAATGCCCAGGAGATGGTTTGGCTGATGATCGACATTGCCTGCCCGATCCACACAAGCACCGGGCGGAAAACGTGCAGGAACTTGAAGTGTGCATAAGCCAGGCACAGGGCTAGGGTGCCAATGGAGATGCCAAACTTAAGCCAGTCGTTGATCTCAATATGGGCAAAGTCCTCCAGCAAAAGCTCCACACCGATATTGAAGACCAGCATGTAAGCAGCGGTTTTCAGGATTGGCTCGCGTTCCACAACATAGCTGAAGATGCCGGCGGCAAAGCGCATCACCAGGATACCGATGAACACGCCAATGAAAACCACCCAAAGCTTGTTGGAGAGGGAAACCGCGGCCACCACATTATCCAGGCTAAAGACCAGGTCCATCAACTCTACTGAAAGAACGGTGGCCCAGAAGGTGCGCCTCTTGACCGGCTTCATCTCCTCTTCTTCGCCGCTATACCCCTGAGCGCTCAGGTCGTCCACTGCAAGGCGGATGAGGTAGATGGCGCCAATCAACTTGAGCCACGGGTTATGGATGATGAAGCTGGCAGCGAAGAGCATGGCGCCGCGGCCGACGTAGGCGCCCAGAAGACCGACGCGTAATGCAGCCACACGCTGGTGCCCCAGGGGCTTATCGAGTATTTTGCTCAGCCAGTGCAATGACTTGGGCCAGGGAATAGGCTCTTTATCTGAGAGAGTAGTTACCATCGCCCCCAGGATGGCGGCATTATCAATGGAGAGGATGCCTTCCAGAAAGATTAACTGGATGATAATCACAACAAACGACAAGTCCATGCAATACTCCTGATTCTTTTGTAAAAACAACCATCCTGTTGAGGGATGCAGCAGGATGGCGGTACTTCACTTGGGTGATTGACCCTTTCTTTATAGCATACAATCCTGGCGTGTGCTGCGAAAACAGGAGGGTTATCCCGAAAAAAGGGACAACCCTCCTTTTATGTAATGCAAAAAATGCCGTAAAAATGTGACGGATTACTTTGAGTCTGAAAGAAGGGGAGAGTCGAATTAATCCCGGTAGTACAGGTTGATGATCTAGATGTAAACTCTCATTAACTTAATGATACCTTTGGGATTGTGGCGAGCGCGCAGGAATGATCGTTGACGCTAAGGTTTAGAGATAAAATAAATGGCGAGAAGGGATTAAAACACTACTATGTTTTTTATTTTGTCTATCAGCCTGTTGTTCGTTTTTATTTTGCTGATAACTTCCCTGCACAACATTCGTTCTTTCTTAGACTGGGTACTTGCACTTGGGGTTTATGCTTTCGCGGCTGTTGTCCTTTTGTTTCAAGTTGCCAACCTTTTGCATAAGATCAATAGTATCCCCGTGGTGCTGGGCTTGCAGTTTTTTCTTTTGGTTTTGGGCCTGGGTGGGTGGTGGGCGAGTGGCCGACCGAAGCTTTTTCCTCACTTGCCGAGGATTCCAAGCCTTATTGGGTTGCTCAAAAAAAGGGAAAACTGGCCGGTTGTTATTCTGGGTGGAACTGTTGTAGCCTCACTCGCACTCTACGCGGTTCTGA
>CALCNO010000091.1 GCA_937897615.1 uncultured Anaerolineaceae bacterium | reverse complement strand
CGTATGCTTGCCATAAAGAAGCCTCCTAAAAAATACTGAATACAAGTGTACCCTTAAAGCGGTCTGCCGGTTTACCGGGGTTTCGCTGCCCACCCGGCCAGGGGATTGGCCTCCATTTCGTCCTGCAACCTTTGCCGCCGGCATGCGTATATGGTGCAGATAAATTCACTGGAGGTTTCTATGGACCGAACAAAACGTTCAACCCTTGCGGTGGGCATCCTGCTTGTTCTCGTTGGTGCCTATTTTGTGGCTGCCAACCTGGTGCCTGAATTCAGGGACTGGGTTAACATCACACTTTCCTGGCCGCTGATCGTTGTGGCAGTGGGTGCCGGGCTGCTGGTACTGGGCTTGCTGGTTGGCGCCCCTGAAATGGCCATCCCCGCGGTCATCGTCGCGGGCATTGGTGGCATTCTCTACTATCAAAATCTCACCAATAACTGGGCCAGCTGGTCGTACATGTGGACGCTCATCCCCGGCCTCTCCGGCCTGGGAATGCTGTTGAGCAAACTCCTCGGCGGGCGCGGGGAACACACCGTCCGTTCCGCACTGGATACCATTGGCACCAGCCTGGTGATGTTTGTGATCTTTGGCGCTTTCTTCGGCGCCTTCAAAATGCTCGGCCTCTACTGGCCGCTCTTGCTGGTGGCCGCGGGTGTGCTGTTAGGAATCCGCGCCCTGATTCGGCGGTAAGAGACAATTAGGGAAAGGAATTTGCCATGTCTGATAATTCAAAACGCTTTTTGTTCGGAGGGTTGCTGGTTTTAGCCGGGGTGGTCTTCATCCTGCAGCAGTTGTTAAGCTGGCCAATTGGCGGCGTCTTCTTCTCCATGTTCTTTGCCGCCGGCGCCATTGTTTTTCTCTTTATTTTTGCACGTGACCGCGCAAAATGGTGGGCGCTCATCCCAGGGATGACCCTGCTTGGCCTGGCTGGAGTGATCGCCACCGGCGATTTGATGCCAAGGTTTAACGCTCATTTCGGCGGCGCCATTTTCCTTGGTTGTATCGCGCTGGCATTCATCCTGATCTTTGTTTTTCACCGCGACCTGTGGTGGGCAATAATTCCCGGCGGGGTGCTGACCACCCTGGCGCTCATCTCCATCATCCCGGCCGGCAACGGTGCCTTCACCGGCGGAGCGCTCTTCCTGGGTATTGGGATCACCTTTGGAATTCTGGGCCTGCTGCCGGTTGGCAAAAAAGATAAATGGCCGTGGATCCCGGCGGCCATCTGCCTTGTGCTGGGCACACTGCTCATCATTGGCTCAGGCGCATTGGTCAATTCCGTGTTTGGTTGGGTATGGTCCGGCTTGTTCCTGCTGGCAGGAATCTACCTTGTGGTTCGCTCTCTGACGAAAAAAGAATAGGAAACACTTATGAATACCAAACTCTACCGCAGTACCACCGATAAAATGCTTGGCGGCGTCTGCGCCGGGCTGGGAACTTACTTTAGCATTGATCGCACCATTGTGCGGCTGTTCTTTGTTGTCCTTACTTTGCTGGGCGGCTTTGGCCCCCTGGTCTACATCATCCTCTGGATCGTCATCCCGCAGGAGGGCGCGGTTGACCCCACCCCGGGCAAAATGGATAGCGCAGAATTCAAGGAACGCGCCGAGCAGGTAAAAGATGAGTTTGTCAACGCCGTACAGCAGCCTGCCAAGAACACAACCCTTTTCGTTGGGGCTGCGCTTATTCTGGCCGGCGGGTATTTTCTGGTGCGCGCGCTCAACCTCTCGTGGCTGCAATGGCTGGATAAGGGGTTTGTGTGGGCCGCCCTGGTGCTGCTTGCGGGCGTTGCTCTGCTAGTCCGCGCCTTCAAAAAGGAGTAAGCATGGAGCAGTTTCGCAAACCGCGCAGTCTTTTCTTCCCGCTGCTGCTCATCTTCATTGGGGTTCTGATCTTCCTCATCAATACCGGGCGCGTAGAAGGAACTGCCTGGGATAATCTGCTCAAGTTCTGGCCGATCCTCTTGATCGTGGGCGGCATTGATGGGCTTTACCGCCACGATGGCTGGGTTGGCCCGCTGGTGGTGCTTGGATTGGGCACAATTCTGCTCCTGGGCAACTTTGACATTCTGGCGCAAGACGGCTTCATCCTGCTGCTGCGCCTGTGGCCCATCATCCTTGTGGCCATCGGGCTGGACATTCTTTTCAGCCACCGCCGGTCCGTATGGAATGTGCTCCTGCGCATTGCCCTCGGCCTGGCTCTGGTGGGCGGCATCCTGTGGTTGGCAATGACCTCCCCTAATGCCAACTCCGTGCGCTTTGTGCCTTTTGAGCAATCCCTTGACGCTGCCACCTCTTCCGACCTTTCGCTAAAGGTTGCGCTGGGAAAGGTTTCTCTTGAGGACGGGGCAGAGTCTTCCCAGTTGATCTCCGGTACGGTTGGCGTTCCTCAAAACAACGACCTGAGCGTTGATTACAAGAAACCCACCGCTGGAAACAGCAAGCTGACCCTTGAAGGGAACAGCGTGTCCTTTGCCCCCATCACCGCCGGCGCTTACCCGTGGACGCTGAAGCTCAACTCGTCAATCCCGGTGACCCTTTCTGTTGAGCAGGCAGTGGGCGTTCAGGAATTGAACCTGGAAAACCTGCGTGTCACCGAGTTCCATACCGAACTGGCAGTTGGCACCGCCACGATCACGCTCCCTGAAAATACTGATGTGAGCGGTAAGATCGAATGTGCGGTGGGGCAAGTGATCGTCCGCATCCCCAGAGGCAGCAACGTGGTCATCAATACCGATACGGCTGTTGTGCCGGTCAGCATCCCGCAAAATTACCGCCGCTCCAATGATCGTATCGAATACCTGGCGGGGTCCGGCAATAAGATAACGCTTGAAATCGACATCGCTGTGGGAAATCTGGTCATCGAAGAATACTGATAGTGCATGCCCCACAAAACACAAAGAGAGCTGCGGCTCTCTTTGTTGTTAATGAGATACTAACACTGTTACGCTATTCTTCTCTATGTACCATGGAACTTTTTAGAGATTATCGCGTCTTAGGAACAGAATACAAGATAAGGAGAAAG
This sequence comes from uncultured Anaerolineaceae bacterium, assembly GCA_937897615.1. GTDB lineage: Bacteria > Chloroflexota > Anaerolineae > Anaerolineales > Anaerolineaceae > UBA6107. Next base: position 23,817 of record CALCNO010000091.1, on the reverse strand, counting down.
AATGAAAAAAGGTTTTGCTTTACTCTTAGTTGGTGGAATTGTAATGGCGCTTCTGGCAGGATGCCAGCAGGCTCCCATCACAGTCACCTCTGCGTCCAACATTCGCACCATCACCGCGTCCGGTGAAGGCAAAGTGTACATCGTGCCAGATGTGGCCTATATCTACATCGGTGTGCGCAGTGATGCCGATGAGGTTTCGGATGCCCTGAACAAGAACAATGCCCAGGCTCAGGCAATTTCTGAGGCCGTAAAAGCGCTGGGGGTTGATTCCAAGGATATCCAGACTGCCAGCTTTAATGTGTACCCCATGCAGGATTACGGCATGGATGGACAGGTCTCACGCAAGTACTTTGTGGTGGAAAACACCGTGTACGTTACCGTGCGTGACCTGAGCAAGCTGGGTGAACTGCTGGATTCGGTTGTGCGCTCCGGTGCCAACACCATCAACAGCATCAGCTTTGATGTGTTGGACAAAGAATCTGCTATGGCGCAGGCACGCGACCAGGCAATTGCCAACGCCCGTGCGGAAGCTGAAGCGATTGCCAAAGCCTCCGGTGTGAGCCTGGGCGACCTGCAAACCGTGAATGTGTACACGAGCAATGGCAGCGCTGCGGTTTACGATGCCAAAGGCGGAATGTCCGCTGCGATGGCCGAAGTTCCCGTCTCTGCCGGGCAGATCGTAGTCACTGCAAACGCCAACCTGATCTACGAGATCGGCAAGTAACCTGCGGTTGTAAACTTACGTGATGAAATACGAGGGCGGTTTCTCAAAACCGCCCTCAAGCATTTAATAGTGGATTGAGCTGATCTCTGAGAGTTTGTTGAGCCGGTGAGTGGCGATGATGCGCCGCACGGTTCCGGTACGGCCGCGCATGACCAGGCTGTCAGTCTGGGCACCATCGCGGAAGTATTTGACGCCATTCAAAAGATCGCCGTTGGTAATGCCGGTGGCGGCAAAGAAAACATCATCCGAGGCTACCAGGTCGTCCATAAACAAAGGGCGGGTGTGATCCATGCCCAGTTCTTTGCCAGCATCAATTTCCTTTTGGTTGCGCGGGTACAACCTCGCCATGATGTTGCCGCCCATGCAGCGCAGCCCTACGGCGGCAAGAACGCCCTCCGGTGAGCCGCCAATGCCCAGCAGCATATCAATGTCTGTCTCCGGCATCGCTGCCATCAAAGCGCCGGCAACGTCGCCGTCGTGGATGAGGCGAATGCGCGCTCCAGTTGCGCGCACCTCGGTGATCAACTGCTCATGGCGCGGGCGGTCAAGGATCACCACCGTCAGGTCTTCCGTTCTTTCACCTTTGACCCTGGCCAGTTTCTCCAGGTTGTCGCCCACCGGGGCGTCGATATTGATAACGTCTTTCCCAATCGGCCCAACCGCCATCTTGAACATGTAAAAGAAGGGTCCCGGGTTGAACAGGGTCCCGCGCGGAGCAAGGGCAACCGTAGAAATGGCGTTGCTGCGCCCAAATGCCAGCGGACGGGTGCCATCCACCGGGTCAACGGCAATGTCAATTTCAGGCCCGCTGCCCGTGCCCAAGCGCTCACCATTGAACAACATGGGCGCCTCGTCCTTTTCCCCTTCACCGATAACAATCGTACCGCTCATTTGCACCGTGTTGAGCATCAGGCGCATACCATCCACGGCGGCCGCATCCGCCTTGTTCTTGTCGCCGCGCCCCATAAAGCGGCCAGCCGCAAGCGCAGCGGATTCAGTCACGCGAACCAGGTCAAGCGCAAGGTTGCGGGTGGGGGTTGTATCGATCATTAACTCTCCTTCTCAGCGAATAAGGATTTGAATTACCACATAGCCGATAAACGCGGCCCAAAGTGAAGTATCAATGCGATCCAGCATGCCGCCATGCCCCGGCAGGATGTTACTGGTGTCCTTGAGGCCAAACTGGCGCTTGATCATGCTCTCGCCGAAGTCTCCAAAGGGAACGATCAGGGAAAGGACAGTCCCCAGGATCAGCCCATAAACGGGCAGGAAAGTTGGAACTGCGATATGCCACAAAGCTGCCAGCCCCCAGCCCCCCAGGCCGCCCATGAGTAATCCCCCCACATACCCTTCCCAGCTCTTTTTGGGGCTGACATTGGGCATCATCTTGTGCTTGCCAAGCCAGATGCCAAGCAGATAACCGCCTGTGTCCGCCAGTGAAACGATGGGGAAAACCGTGAGCAGCCAGTACAGCCCATTGGGGAGTGTGCTAAGCGAAACCGCATAGCTGCCCAGCCAGCCTAGATAGACGGCGCCAAAAACCGTCAATGCCAGATCATTGGCGGCGTGAGCCGCCCCTTTCTGGTAGCCGATGGTATGCCAGAGCATCGCAATGAGAATGAGCGCTCCCAGCCAAATCCCGCTGTATTCAAAGCCCCACAGCCCGCGCATGGCCACTGCCGCAACAGAAAAGAGAATGAGGAGTGGAAGGGAGGGAGCATAACCGCCCTTGCTGAACATGCGCCAGAATTCCCAGGCGGAGACGCCTATGATGACTGCAACAAAAAGATTAAACGGCCAGCCACCGATCATGGCGAAAATTACTGTCGTCGGGACCATGATATCGATCACGATCAGTCTTTTTCGCAATGAAGAGTCTTTGGCCATATAGAGGTTTACAGCTTTCCAAAACGGCGTTTGCGATGCGAGAAGTCTTCAATGGCCTTTTTCAACTCATCCTTATTGAAGTCGGGCCAAAAGGTAGGGGTAAAGTACCATTCAGAATAGGCAGACTGCCAGATGAGGAAATTGCTGGAGCGCATTTCGCCCGAAGTGCGGATGATCAGATCGGGGTCCGGGCAGCCGTGCGTGAACAAGTGCCGGGTCACCACATCTTCGTTGATGTCCTCGGGCTTGATTTGCTCTTTGACGATCTGCTGGATGGCATAAACGATCTCGTCCCGGCCGCCATAATTCCAGGCAATGTTGAGAATGATACGGTCATTGTTGCGCGTTACTTCCATTGAATGACGTACCTTTTCGCGCACCTTTTTGGGCATGGCTTCCAGCCTGCCCACGTGCACAATGCGTACCCCCTCGGCGTTCAATTCGTTCAGTTCACGGTCGATCACCGATTCCAGGATGGCCAAAAGCCCATTCACTTCTTCCCTGGGGCGCCCCCAGTTTTCAGTGGAAAAAGCGTACAGGGTAAGGTATTTGATATCAAAATCTACGCAGGCACGGATGATCGGGCGCAGGTTTTCGGTGCCGGCGCGGTGCCCTTCCATGCGCGACAAACCGCGGCCAGCAGCCCAGCGGCCGTTGCCATCCATGATGATGGCAATATGTTGTGGGGTCTTTCCCTCGTTAGTTGGCATATCAAAAAATCAAACTTCCATGATCTCTTTTTCTTTTTTCTCACCGATGGTGTCGATGGTGGTAATGAACTGCTCGGTGTGCTTCTGAAGTTCTTCCTCTCCGACTTTGAGATCATCTTCCGAGATCATTTTTTCTTTCTCAAAATCGCGCAAATCTTTGATGAGGTCGCGGCGGATGTTACGAATGGCCACGCGCGATTCTTCCAAACGCCCATGAACCAGCTTCACCAGATCGCGCCGGCGTTCCTCGGTTAATGGGGGCAGGTTCAGGCGAATCACTTTGCCATCGTTGTTAGGGGTGATTCCCAGTTCGGAGGCAAGAATAGCTTTTTCGATTGTTTTCAGGGTTGAGGGGTCAAAAGGCTTGATCATCAACTGCCGCGCTTCCGGCACAGAAATGGACGCAAGCTGCATCAAGGGGGTGGGCATATCGTAGTAGTCCACGTGCAATTTTTCCACAAGTGCGGGGGTGGCGCGCCCGGTGCGGATCCCGGCCAGGTCTTCTTCCAGCGAATTAATAGCCCCTTTCATACGGGTTTCGGCATCTTTTACCGTTTCATTGATCATTTCGTCAACCATTCTAATCCTCCACGGCTGTCAATGTCTTTTACTGCCTGATGGAATATAGGATACCTTAAAACCAGTAAAAAATCCAACAAAATGCTGCCGTAGTGATGCCTGTGAATTTCCGCATCTTCATTCTTTTATGCGCACAAACTGATTTCACTGTACAATTACTCAAATTTCAATCAGCGGATATCACTATGGACTTAACTTCTTTCTTCTTGCTGTTCAGTGGGGTTGCCTGGTCAATCGTCTATGTTGCCTCAATACAGATTGGCGTTCGCCACAAAACCTATGCCATGCCCTTTTGGGCACTGGCGCTCAACATTGCCTGGGAATGCTTGCATGCAACCCTGGGGCTGCGTGCCGCCGGGTTTTCGCTCCAGATTGGGATCAACTTCGCCTGGTTCCTGCTCGATCTGGGACTACTCTACACCTATTTTCGCTTCGGGAGGAAATACTTCCCGGCTCAACTGCCTAAACCCCGGTTTTATCTCTGGGGCATAGTTACGCTCATCTCGGCATTTGCCGTGCAGTACATCTTTATTGTGGAATTCGGGCTAAAGATGGCAGCAGTGTACTCGGCTTTTCTGCAGAACCTGCTGATGTCCGTCCTCTTCATCGTCATGCTGGTGCAGCGCAATTCCAGCGACGGGCAATCGCTGCTCATTGCCATCAGCAAATGCGTGGGCACCCTGGCCCCTACCATCCTGATGGGAATTGTGGGAATCCCGGGCGCGTTGGAACCCAACCGCCTTGTACTGGTGGTCGGCGGCCTCACCTTTATCTTTGACCTCGCCTATATTCTGATGCTGGCAGCAACGGTGAAAAAAGAGAAGTCCGTCATGCCAGGCAATGCCGGTTAAGCCTTTGCAGCAAAGCGAGCACAATATGCCGCCCTCCTCTCGTCGTTTTCCTCCTTACCTGGCGCTGGCAATTGGCCTGGCCGCCCTGAGCATGACCGGGATCTTTGTGCGCTGGGCCAATGCCCCCGGCACAGTCACCGCCGCCTACCGCATGGGAATTGCCGCCCTGGTATTGACGCCGCTGGCGTTGCGAGAAAAAGGCGGGGCGCTGCTCAAACCCAAACTGGGCTGGTTGTGGCTACTCCTTGCCGGCCTGTTCATTGCCCTGGATCACGGCAGCCTTAACACTGCCGTCAACCTTACCCGCATCGCCAACTGCACACTGCTCAACAACCTTTCGCCTTTATGGGTATCGCTGTTTGCGCTGCTCTGCTGGCGGGAAAAACTGGGGCGCTGGTTTTGGCTGGGGCTGGCAATGGCACTGGGGGGTGCCGCAGCCATCCTTGGCGCGGACCTCGTCAGGCACCCGCAATTGGGGTTGGGGGATGGCCTGGCATTCGCCTCCAGCCTGTTCTACGCCGGGTATTTTTTGGTCACCCAGGTGGGCAGGCGCGCAGGCTCTCTATGGCGATTTTCCTGGGCCATTTACGCCATCAGCGCTGTTCTGCTCTTTGGATTCAACTTGGCCAGTGGAACCCCCATCACGGGCTACACTACCAAAACCTATCTCGTTTTCATTGCGATTGGTGTTTTTTGTCAGGCGATTGGCTACACCAGCATCGTCTATGCGCTGGGGCATCTGCCGGCTTCCATCGTGTCACCGACCATGGTGGCACAAATTGTTCTCACCTCGCTGCTGGCAATTCCGCTGACAGGAGAAAGCCTTACGCTGACCCAAGTGTTGGGAGGGGTTGTGGTGATTGCTGGAATTCTCTTGGTGAACATCAGCCGGGCACGCAAAGCAAAAGCCGGCGCCGAGACTTCCTCTATCTAGTTTTGCCTTTTTCCTGTTTGATCAGTTGATAGAACTTCTCGGCAACCATCGGGTCGTAGGATTTGCCCACGCCCTCTTGGATGATCTTCATTGCCTCTTCATCCGTCATGGCTTTCCGGTAGGGGCGGTCTGATCGCAACGCATCCCAGGCGTCAATGATCGAGAAGATACGTGCCGTCAATGGGATTTCCTCACCCTTCAATCCGCGTGGATATCCTGTGCCATCCCATTTCTCGTGATGGCACCAGGGAACATTCAGGGAGTTCTTGAGAAATTCGATCGATTCCAGCATCTGTTTACCAAGAGTGGGGTGACTGCGCATAATCGTCCACTCCTCTTCGGTCAGGCGCGCGGGCTTGAGCAGAATCGTATCTGGAATGCCTATCTTGCCGATATCGTGCAATAAAGCCCCATAACGCATTTCTGTGATTTCAGACTCGGTAAGGCCCACCAGCCTTGCTAACTGCAGGGCCATCTCCGCCACTCTCTTAGAGTGCCCCTCGGTATCGCCATCGCGCAACTCCAGTGCCCGCGCCCAACCTTCAATGGTGGCGTCATAAGCCTTGCGCAAATCCGTATTGGCCTTTTGCGCTTCCTCAAAGAGAGAAGCATTGTCAATGGCAATAGCAGCCTGGCTGGCCATGGAGTCCAGCAGGCTCAGCCACTGGGAATCATCAGGCAAATTGCCTTTGTTGAAAATCTCCAAAACGCCCTTCACCACGCCTTTGGAGATCAACGGAATGCCCAGATAATCGGTAAATCCGTCTTCAATGATCCCTTCCGTCACAAGCTGCGAGAAGCGTGAAGCCAGGTCATCTGCGGCAATAATACGGCGTTCGGCGGCAGCCCTACCGGCGTAGCTTTCACCAATGCGCAGGTTGGTTTTCTCAATTGCCCGGCTGACAAAGCCAGCACCGGCAGCATATTCAAGCCTCTGGGTGGCCGGGTTGACAAGCAGGACGGATGCAGAATGAACCTTGAGCTGTTGCTGCACCTGGTTGAGGAGCACGCGCAGAACAATCGGCAGATCCATACTGGCAGAGATGGCCATATCCACCGCACGCAACGCGGCCAGATGCTGCAATTGCAATTTCGCCTGGTCTTCAGCAGACTTACGATCTGAAATATCCGCAATGCTCACAAGGATGTGAGAAAAGTCCTCGCGCTCCTCCGGAATCCTGAAGATCACATTGACCGTGATTGGCTTGCCGTCCAGGGTTTTGTTGATCGTTTCATCGTCGTACATCAAACGCTTTTCCCATATCGCCTGCAATTCCTTGCGGAATGAGGCATAGGATTCCTCGGCAAACAGTTTATCAATGGTGGAAAACAACTCGTCTTTGGAGCGCGCCTTGAAAATAACCAGGGATTCGTTGTTCATATCCCGGACAACAACGGATTTGGCCGCTTTTTCCACAAACTCCGGATGAGTATCCATATAAGCGGACAAATCAGTCACACCACGGGTTCTCAAGTCTTCCAGCATATCGTAGACGGCCAGGAAATCCTGCTCCCACAGAGATACGGGGACTGTTTCAAAGATTGTGCGGTAACGCTCTTCGTTTTCCCGGATGGTGTCCTGGCTACGCTTGATCTCCGTGATATCCCTGGTGATGGAAAGGATACATTTTTCCCCATTGATCTCAATTATGCTGGCAGACATAAGGCCAGTAATAATGTGCCCATCTTTCATCTTATAGTCTGCTTCGAGGTTTCTGACAAAGCCATCTTTTTTCAACCCATTGACCAAGCGCACGCGGTCTTCCGGATTAGCCCAAACATTGATTTCAAGCGAGGATTTGCCGATGACCTCTTCACGGGTATAGCCGGACATCTCCAAAAAGCTGCGGTTGCAATCGAGATAAATCCCGTCTTCCATACGGTTGATGTTGATTGCATCGGGGGTGGTATAGAACGCCGTGGAATAGCGCATCTCAAGATCATGAATGGTGCGCTCATCATTTACTTTTTCGGAAATGTCCTCGATCAGTGCAATCCCACCCTTGTATTCGTATTTTTCGTTGTACAAAGCCGTGGTGTGCATCGAGACATAAGTGTCGCAACTGGAGGTGTCGCCTACCGGCGAGAAAGGCCCTTCGTAGTAACCTTCTTCGTGATCCAACACTGCCCGTAATGCAGGAAGGATACGCTTGTCAATGCGGTTAAGATCATACCCTTCCAGTTTTTCGCCTCCGTCGCACATGATTTGAGACATGATCTCGTTGGCGCTGGTGACCTTAAGCTCATCGTCATAATAAAGCAGGCCCACAGGCGATTTAGTAAATAGCAAGCGGTAGCGCTCCTCGCTGGCACGCACCTTATCCTCGGCCATGTGCTCTTCAGTGACATCCGTAAAGAAACACAGCAGCGAGGATTTTCCTTCCCAATCCATCTTTACCAGGCTCATCTTCATCCAGCGGAATTCTTTGCCGCCCTTATGCACCCTGATAGTTGACAACACAGGGGTTATCCCGCTGCGCATGGATTGCGCTATCGCATGGCGGACCTTGCCGATCTCTTTTTCGGAAAGGAAGTCTTTAAGCCGGTATTGCTTGAGGTCAACGTCGGGCGGAACCCCCAGGATTTCCTTCCCCTGCGGGTTGATGTAAAGGACATTCCCCTCAGAAAGCACGATCACGCCCTCGGCCGCGCTCTGGATCAGCAGGCGGTACTTTTCCTCGCTGAGGTGCAGTTCTTCGGTGCGCCGCCTGACCGTGCGCCTGACAGACCAAAGCCACAAGAAGGCAAATAAAGTAACCAGCAGAAGCCCAGCGCCGATGTAAATGAGGTAGCGTGCCTCAAACAAAAAACTTTTTTGCTGATATTTAAAGAGCCATTTTTTGTTGAGCTGGTCGTAGACCCCGGTTGCGTTCACCGTTGCCAGAGCCTGATTAAGCTCCCGCAACAAAGTGTCGTTCCCCTCTTTTACTGCTATCGAATACGGCCGTTGGTCAATGAATTCCCCTGTAGAACGCAGGTTCACCAGCCGGTTTTCAGAAATGAAGTAATATCCTTGCATTTTATTCAGCAGCGCGCCATCATACCTGCCCAGCGAGAGAAGCTGCAATGCCGCCAGAGGGTTATCGGCATGGATCACCTCACCGGTAAAGCCACTTTTGGCGAGATAATCCTCCATAATTCCGCCGGTCTGTACAATGATCTGTTTGCCGGCAATGTCATCAATCCCCTTGATACTGGAAGTATTCCTGACAAAAAGGTCAAAGTAAAGCTCAGCGTGCGGGGTGGTGAAATCGTACAATTCATCCCGTTCCGCGGAATACGCCATCCCGCCGATCACATCCACTTTTCCGTCCAGCAGGTTCTGCCGCGCCTCAGCCCACGAGGTGAGGTGAAACTCCACCTCAACCCCCATTACCTGCGCGAGGGCACGCATCAGGTCGTTATCGAACCCTTTGGCCTCACCATTTTCAAGATATGAGAATGGCGGATAGGAGTTATCGCCCCCCACCCGGATGACCTGCCTTTGCGGATCTGCTTTCGTAGATTCAGCCGATGTGGCTGTCGCAAACATCGCGGTTGGGAATATCAGCGTACGGAAACTGATGAGGGCAACAAAAATCACAACCACTGCCACCATCGCAATGGCGATTAGAATACGTTGCAGCCGGGTAAATTCAAAATCTTTCATTGCACCGTGCGAAAGAACTCAAACTAAAAAATAACAATTGCGTCCCCCTCAAAATGGAGCAGTTGTTATTCCATCTATACTAATTGTAGATGCTTTTAGTGTTTTTACAAGCACATTACCAAAATGAAAGGGCATGCTACAATCTATGCAGAGGTGAGTATGGAAAGAACTGTTCCAAAATCAGCCACAGACGAAATCGATCTGTATCTGCGCACTCTCTATTCACTCTTGCGGTCAAGTACCGAGGTGCAAATCCGCTCACTGGAAGAAGTGCATGCCGGCATGAATTCCTCGCTGCACATTGATGCACGAAAATCCAGCCCTGACGTCTCTGCCTTCATATACTCCATTCTGCGCCTTCCTCCGTGCATGCCCAGCGTCAAGTCCATCGTGCTGGGGCAAAGCCCATCCGTTTTTGCCCGCCACGGGTACAACGAGGTGGAATCCTGGCAGCAAGTCTATGCCCGCGCCCGGCGCCGCCCCACCTTTTTTGACCAAAAAGCCACCCTGGCAGTGTTCATTGCCAGCCGGTCCGACATTGAAGACGTGGTGCCCGTACTCACCGCCTATCAGATCGAGTGGAACAAGTTGCACTCGCTTCTCAACAAATCCTCAAGCGACCTGGCAAAATTGGCCATCTCAGAAGACCCAAAAGCGCAGGAGGAAGCCGCCGACCAGTTGGAGATTTCTTCCGAAGACCTGCTGCGCCTTCTAATCATCTGGGGCAAACAAGCCCCGGAAATGTTCGCGCTGATCAAAAAACAAAAGTGCGATTTTGGCATCCGCCTTCTGGACGGCTCGCTGAGCGAGTACTGGCGCGCCACACGCATGTGGTGGGAACACATTGAGCGTAAGAAACCGCAGCTTCTGGAATGCCCGGTTTATTTCGTCTCCAGCAACACTCACAGCATCATCAACCTCATCACGGGGTATGCGCTTTCGAAAAAAGAAAGTATCTCCGGCTTCATCGCATCTGGCGACAATGCCGGCCTCTACGAAGAATGGAAAGCCCTGCAAGAAAATGCGACAGCTTCGTCATTGGAAAACTTCCTCTATTACGCCCTCAAAAAGTTCCAACAAACGCCGCGCGGTAAATCCTCCATAGGCGAGCAGGAGCGTTTCGAAAATGCCCACGGGGTGCTGCGCATCCCGGCGATTCACTCCTTCGATATTGAGGCGGAAGTGATCCAACTGAACCAGGTTGATGCCGGCATATTTGACCCCCGGCTGCTGCCGGCCGGGGAAAACGGCGACTTCCTCAAAAAAAGCGATGCCTACATCCTCAACATTGACTACCCCTTGGGGTTGTGCGCGTACAATATCCTGGTCAAACTAGCCGAGCATGTCGGCGACATCCTTGGCGTTTACATCATGGGCAAGGCGGCCACGCTCAACGGCCGCCGCGGAGATGTGATCATCCCCAATGTGGTCCAGGATGAGCAATCGCAAAATACTTACCTTTTCCAGAATGCGCTGACCGCAGCCGATGTATCCCCTTATCTGGTGTACGGCACAGTGTTGGATAACCAAAAGGCCATCTCCGTTTTGGGAACCTTCCTACAAAACGCCCAGATGATGAACGTGTTTTACAAAGAAGGCTACACCGATATTGAGATGGAATCCGGGCCATATCTTTCAGCCGTGTACGAAATGACGCGCCCCAAACGCCACCCCTACAACGAGATCGTCAATCTGCAGGGCACGCCCTTTGATGTGGGCATTCTGCACTATGCCTCAGACACGCCGCTGAGCAAGGGCAAAAACCTGGGCGCTGGCGCGCTTTCCTACGAAGGGATGGATTCTACCTATGCCACTTCGGTGGCCATCCTGCGGCGCATCCTCGCCCAGGAAAAAAAGCGCCTCAAGTAACCGCATGCGTCTCCCCGCAGCCCTGCGCATGCAGGGCTGTTTTTATGCCGCGCTGCCCCGGCAAGCCAATAAGGTATAATAGGCCTGAAAATGGAGGCTGCATGGAGATCACCTGGTACGGGCATTCCTGTTTTAGACTGACTGAGCGCGGATTGGCGACGGTTGTCACCGATCCTTATGATAGCCGCGAGATCGGCTACGAGCCGCTCAAGCTCAAGGCGGATATCGTCACGGTCAGCCACAACACGCCCGGCCACAATTTTACCGCTGCGGTAAAGGGCGATCCTCATCTGATCGACGGCCCGGGGGAATTTGAGATCGGCAGTGTTTTCATCACCGGGATTCAAACCAACGGCCACACCAAAAAAGAGGTTGATGAAGTCCGCAACACGTTGTATCTTTTCGACTTCAACAGCGTTACCGTGCTGCACCTGGGTGACCTCAACCGTGTTCCCTCGCAAACCGAAGTGGAAGCTATTGGGCCGGTGCACGTGGCGCTGGTGCCGGTGGGCGGCGGTGGCAGCCTGAATGCCATCAAAGCCACCGAGGTGATCAGCCTGCTGGAGCCAAACATCGTCATTCCCATGCATTACGCCACACCGGTAACTGCCAACACAATACTCAAACTTGACCCGCTTTCGAAATTCCTCAAGGAGATGGGCCTAGGCACACCGGATGTGCAGCCTTCTCTTAAGATCCCCAACGCCAGCTCCCTGCCTGAAGAAACCAGGGTGGTCGTGCTGGATTACCAGCGGAATAATGGCGGTTAATCATGGCTGAGGAATCTCAGACCGTTAAGTTGATCATGACCTGGGACATCCTGCCGGAGCACGAGCAGGAGTATTTTGAATTTGTGATCCGCGAATTCATCCCCGGTATTCAACGGCTGGGATGGGAGTTAACCGACGCCTGGGCCACCGTGTATGGAAACCAGCCGCAAATTCTGGTGGGGGCTACCCTGCCAACCCTCAACCGTGCCCGCCAGCTCCTGGCCTCGCAGGAGTGGGGGACGCTTCACACCAAATTGATGGATTTTGTAGAGAATTACGCACAAAAAATAGTTCCCGCCCGCAGCGTTTTTCAGTTCTAGCCCCGCATGGAAAAACAAGCGTTCGTTAATGCCCTGCTGAAGTGGTATGCTGCCGGCCACCGCCAGATGCCGTGGCGCGGGCACCCTGACCCCTACGCCATCTGGATCTCCGAAGCCATGCTCCAGCAAACGCGGGTAGAAACCGTCATCCCGTACTTCAACCGCTGGATGGCGCTTTTCCCCAGTGTAAAAACGCTGGCAGATGCCAGTGAACAACAAGTGCTCAGTGCCTGGGAAGGGTTGGGATACTACTCACGCGCACGCAATTTGCATAAAGCCGCCCGCAAGATTTGCCGCAGCTTTGGCGGTGAGTTGCCCCGCTCAGTAACTGAATTGGTGCGCCTACCGGGAATCGGCCCGTACACTGCCGCCGCCATTGCCTCCATCGCTTTTGGGCAAGATGAAGCTGTGCTGGATGGCAATGTCAAACGCGTGCTGGCGCGCGCCTTCAACCTGGATTTCCCGGCAAACTCGCCGGCTGGCGAAAAAACCTTCTGGCAGGTCGCGCGCGACCTCGTTCCGCAGGGCAAGGCCAGCGATTACAACCAGGCCGTGATGGATTTGGGCGCTGTTATTTGCACACCGCATTCTCCTGCCTGCCCGCAATGCCCCATTGCCAGCGACTGTGAAGCAAAACGCTTAGCCCTGCAAAATGAGCGCCCGGTGATGCTGGCAAAAGCCCCGGTGCCGCATTACATCGTCACCGCAGCGATTCTGCGGCAAGGTGAGCGTGTTTTGATTGCGCGCCGTCCCTCGCAGGGGCTGCTGGGCGGCATGTGGGAATTCCCCGGCGGCAAGGTGGAAGTGGGGGAGTCTCTGTCACAGGCCCTGCAGCGCGAAATCCACGAGGAACTGGGAATAGAAATTGAAGTAGGGGACGAATTTGGTGTTTACCGCCACGCGTACACACATTTTCGCGTTACACTGCATGCCTTTGCCTGCAGCCAGCACGGCGGCGAACCAAAGCCGCTGCATGCCAGCGAACTGCGCTGGGTTTCAATTGCCCAGCTTGCTGACTTTCCGATGGGCAAAATTGACCGTATGATCTCCAAAGCCCTGCTGGTATAAAAAAGAACCTCTTGCGAGGTTCTTTTATTTTTAGGCCTTCACCACATTCACCAGTACCATTGGCCGGCGGTGAGTTTCGCTGTACAGGTAATTCCCCACCACTTGCTCCAGATCCTTCTGAATATTCCCGTTGGCCCGCGCTGCGGTGTCGTTGATGCGGTTGCGCAACGTGTTGAGCATCTCTTGCGAGTCCGTCCAGGCGATAAAGCCGCGGCTGATGATCTCCGGCTGTTTCATGGGTTTGTTGGTGAATTTGTCAATCGCCACATTGACCACTACCACGCCTTCCTGCGAGAGCACTTCGCGGTCACGCATCACCGCCTCGCTCACATCGCCCACTCCCGATCCATCAACGTACACGTAGGAAGTAGGTACCTTGTTGCCCAGGCGCATACGCCCATTTTGGAATTCCACCGCTTGTCCGTTAAGGATCACAGCAATATTGTCCTCGTGGATACCCACCTGGCGGGCCAGCTTGGCGTGCTGTTTGAGCTGGCGCAGCTCACCGTGTATGGGGATGAAATAATCCGGCTGGGTGAGGTGCATTAGCAGCTTCATTTCCTCCTGGCTGGCATGGCCGGAGACGTGCACGGGCGCCACAGCCTCATAGATTACATTGGCGCCGCGCTCGATGAGGCGGTTGATGGTGCGGTACACATTCTCCTCGTTGCCGGGGATGGGATGGGAAGAAAGCACCACTGTATCGCCGTCCACAATATCGAAAATGCGATGTGCCCCCACCGAAAGCTTGCCCAGAATAGAGGTGGGTTCGCCCTGAGAGCCGGTGCACATGATCACCACATCTTTAGCCTTCATCCCCAGCGCCTCTTCCAGGCTGACGATTTGGTTCTCGGGAATATCCAGATAGTTCAATTTACGGGCGATCCTGGCATTATCCACCATACTGGTGCCGGCAAAAGCCAACTTGCGCCCGTAGCGTATGGCGGTGTTGGCCGCTTGCTGCATGCGGGAGATGAGCGAAGCAAAGCTGGCAATGATCACTCGGCCTTTGGCTTCGCGGAACACTTTGTCGAAAGCGTCGTCAATGACACGTTCGGAAGGCGTCCAGCCCGGGCGCTCCGAATTGGTGGAATCTGCCAGCAGGGCCATTACCCCGCGGCGCTGAAACTCTGCCAGTTTGGCATAGTCGGTGGGCCAGTTATCCACCGGTGTGTGGTCGAACTTGTAATCGCCGGTGTGTACCACCAATCCAGCCGGGGTATCGATGCCCAGACCCACGCCATCGGGGATCGAATGGCACACATGGAAAAAGTCCACCGTGAAGGGGCCAATCTTCACGCGGTCTCCGGCATGCACGGTTTCCAGGCGCACTTTGGAGGCAAGCCCGCTCTTGGCCAGCTTGACCTCCAGCAGCCCACGGGTAAGCGGGGTAGCGTAAATGGGGGCGTTGAGTTCTTCCATCACGTGGCGGATGGCGCCGGTGTGGTCTTCGTGGCCGTGAGTGATCACGATGCCCTTGACATGACTCTTGCGTGCTACAAGATAGCTGATATCCGGGATGATGTAGTCAATCCCCAGCATATCGTTCTCGGGGAACATCAGGCCGGTATCCACAACCAGGATCTGGTTGTCATACTCATAGACCATCATATTGGCGCCAACTTCGCCCAAGCCCCCCAGAGGGATGATCCGCAGGATTCCCTTGTTGGTATTCTCAGTTTTCTGTTGCTTCATTAAAAAGAACCTTTCTTTTCAGGCACAAAAGTATTTATCCGCAGGTTGGTTGTGCCAGGGCCAGCGCGGTACAGTTTAAATCGTTTTTAACGAAACATCCCCGGCAACAAAAACAGCCAGGGATGTGGAGATTCAATGTCTTGTATAACACTGCTCCTCAAAGCGAGGAGAATTTCCGATTACTGCTGCCAGAACAAATTGTTGTTCCAATTATTGCTCACATTGCAATGATGACAAACAATTTGCGTTGCGCGGTTATTATACCGCATTTTTGATCAAGTTATTGATAAAAATGAAACGAGTTGTCAAGTTATTTAAGCGCGGTTTTGCCATAAAGCTGTTCGCGGATTTGCAATACCTGGCGTCGCAAGACCTCATCGCGTTCCATCATATCGGCAACTTTCTCGCAGGCATAGATCACAGTGGTATGGTCGCGCCCGCCCACCAGTTCACCAATTTGCGGCAGAGAGACGTTGCCCTCCTGGCGCAGCAGGTACATCACCACCTGGCGCGGCAATGCCACCTCGCGGGTGCGGTTGCGCCCAAGCAGCTTTTCGCTGGTGATGCCAAACACTCTGGCAACCACATCCACCACGCGTGAAGGTTCAAAAGTGTTACGCTGCGGAATCAGGTCTGTTAGCGCCACATTGACCAGGTCTTCAGTGAGGGGTTTGCCGCGCAGGTCGGCATAAGCCACCACGCGAGTGAGGGCGCCTTCCAGCTCGCGAATATTGGAAGTGAACATGCGCGCAATCATCTCCAGGATGGTTCCCGGCACCGCATGGTGGGAGCGTTCCGCCTTCGCCCGCAGAATGGCAATGCGTGTCTCCAGGTCTGGCGGCTGGATGTCTGCCGTAAGACCCCATTCAAAGCGGGAGCGCAGGCGTTCTTCCAGCGTATTCATTGCTTTTGGCGGGCGGTCTGAAGAAAGCACAATTTGTTTGTCCTGCCCATGCAGCGTGTTAAAGGTGTGGAAGAACTCTTCCTGCGTAGATTCCTTGCCAGCGATGAATTGGATATCGTCAATCAGGAGCACGTCAATGCGGCGGTAGCGGTCACGGAAGGCCGGGGTGTTGTGCGTGCGGATGGCGTTAATGAGATCGTTGGTAAATTCTTCAGAAGATACGTAAAGCACCTGCTGTCCGCGGCTGCGGGCGAGGTTGCCAATGGCATGAAGCAAGTGGGTTTTGCCCAACCCCACACCGCCATAAAGGAAAAGGGGGTTATAGGACTGCGCGGGGTTTTCTGCCACCGCCATGCAGGCTGCATGTGCCAGGCGGTTGGAAGCGCCGACCACAAAGTTGTCGAAGTTATATCTGCTGTTGAGCGCCGATGCCGGCTGCATGGGGGTCGGCACCAGCTGGCTCAGGTTCAGCGAGGGCGCAGACTCTTTGGGCTGCTCTTCCGGCTGGTAGTCTTTGTGCCAGACGATGAACTCCACTTTACTTACTTCATCCAGAAAACCACCAAGGATGCGGGTGATCGTAGATGTGAGGCGGGATTCCAGCCAATCGCGGGCGTAGGCGTTGGACACACCAATGGTAAAAGCGCCCTGGTCGTACTTGAGCATCTCGGTATTGCGCACCCAGGTGTCAAAGGACGCTTTGGACATTTCCATTTGCAATTGCCCGATGGCGGCTTGCCACGCATCACTTGGATTCATAACCGGCGTCCTTTCGTTTAGAGTGTAAAAATCCACCCTTACCAGGTATACCTAGATTGACACACTGGCGCATGTGGAGGAAAACTATTTAACTGGGTAAAACGATGGCTTTCAGGTGGGACGCGGTGTCGATGTCCCCGTGCTAATGTGAAATCATTTTAGCAGAAAGATGTTCGGCAAACAAGGCGATTACCCTACGGTAGCTTAAAATTTTCAAATTCTTTAAGGTAATTAACCTTAAGAAACCCTCCTCCGTTTTTTAAGATTCCAAAAAGATTCCGATTATTTTTACCCCAACAAGTAGTACCACCAGCCCAGCAACACCACCATATATGGGGTTTACTATCCTAATTCGCGCCAAAGTGGCAGCAATGGGGCTCCAACATCAAACAAAGAACGGTTCCAATCCTCAAAGCCATTTGTGCGTTTTTCGCAAAAACTGGCATTTAATTTCTTTAACATTCATTACCACGCCCTAACCGCCGCAATGCCTTAAAACGACGCCTTGATGAGATCGCTGGCCTCATGCGCAATTCCAACAGCAAAGTTGGTACCGCGATCATAGGGGTACACCTGCGACATGCTGGCAAAATACAGACCTTCCAGCGGCGTTTTGATCGCCGGGATGTTACGGGAGTGATTGACCAATGGCACCGGTTGCGCGTAAGTGGCCTTCTTTAGCCAGACGCGGTTGACCCACTTCGGTTTGAAATCCGGGTTGATGCGGGTAAAGCTCGGCATGAATTTCTGCAGCAACTCCTCGGCATTCATGGAAAAGTACTCGTGGTCGGTAGAAAGGTAATCGCCGCAGTAGATTAAATGCTCTCCGCCAAACTTTTCCGCCGGCTGGAAATTGGTATGCTCCACCAGCGCCAAGAACGGAAAGCCGGCGGATTTCGGCAAATTGAACCAGTAATAGCCTTCACGCGAAAGCTGGTGCTTGAGTGAGACCACCAACACCACTGCCCCCAAACTCTTTAGCGCCAGCAATCCCTGCAAATACTCCTGCGGCAACTGCGGCGCCATTTTAGCCATTTGTGCCGGAGAAAGCGTTACCAGCGCCCGATCAAAGGTTTGCTCCTGACCATTCACCTTAAGGCAGACCCGGTGGCCAGCCGCGCTGGTGATCTGCTCTACCGGGGAGTTATAACGGATGTTGACTCCCTTTTCAACAAGAATGCGGGCAAAGTCATCGGCAAAGGCCTGAAAACCACCCTCATACGTTACCAGTTTAGTAGAGCGCACATGGAAGCGCGCCCACATCCACGCCATGTTGACCACCCTGGCATAGCGCTCGCTGAACTTGCCGATGACCATCGGTTCCCACATTTCGCGGTATACCTTTTCACCGGCCCATTTGCACATCCAGGCATACACGGTGGTTTTTTCCATGGGCTTCCAATTTTTGGTCAGGCGCATGTACACCCCCACCAGGCCAAAGCGGATCTTGTTGAGGCCAAACCCCAGCCCCGGATAAAGCAAGGCGCTCAGGATCGAATCGAACGGGTAAAACTTTTCCTTGTAGTACATTACGGTAGTGGGATGGCGCACTAGCACTTTCTTCTCCACCCCCAGCTCTTTGAACAGGCGGAACATGTGGGCATCTGAAGTGAACCAGTGGTGATAAAAGTTTTCCACCGACCATTCCCAGCCAGGTTCCTTAAAGCCAGCCGCCAGTCCCCCCGGGCCGCCCGTGCCTTCAAAGATCGTCACTTCATAGCCATCCTTGATCAGATCCAGGGCAGCCGTCATGCCGCTAAACCCAGCGCCAACAATGGCAATCTTTTTGGATTCCATATTCCTCCGGGAATAAATTCGATTTCTGCGTATACCTATTCGCTGGAAACGCGCGTTTGCTGCCGCAGTGAGTCGTCCCACTTGATGCCCTCGCGCGCCATGAAGTAAGCGCCAATCAGGGTGACAGGCAGCCAGAGTGCCACGTGCAGCACAATGGCATAGGCCAACGCCTCAGAACCGCCAACGCCATAAGCTACCAGCACCGCCTTGGTCACCGCCTCCCAGGTGCCAATGTAGCCGGGCGCTGAGGGGATGGTGGTAGCCAGGTTAGCGATACCGTTAAGCAGCATAAGCGCAAAGAAAGAGACTGTAAATGTAA
This sequence comes from uncultured Anaerolineaceae bacterium, assembly GCA_937897615.1. GTDB lineage: Bacteria > Chloroflexota > Anaerolineae > Anaerolineales > Anaerolineaceae > UBA6107. The sequence continues at coordinate 4,982 of CALCNO010000091.1, read as the reverse complement.
ATGCATGCATCACAAACCAATACTTTACGGTTTCCAGAAGCCAGATCACTACTGAGGTCAAAAACACCATCAGGATATTAAAAGGCGAGCGCAACGAAGCCAGGCCGTCCAGAAAACGATGCATAATGCCGATGGCCTTTTCGCGCATGCGCAGCGGCAGCAAGCGATCAATGAACCATTGGCCGGCGCGGAGGGTGATCCTGGGGAACATAGCCGCCAGCAAAAAGATCAGCAGCGCACCCAGAAAGATGCCGGTGCCCACCAACGCCAAAGATTGGATATCGCCGAGGAAACCAGAATCCGAAGAAGCCAGTTTAGCCAACTCCGGCAGATTGACGAACACGAAAGCCAGCATCACCACGCCGTCAAAGATGCGCTCCACGATCACCGTTGCCAGGGAGGCCGAGACCGGCACACCCTCGCGTTTTTTAAGCACAATTGCACGCAGCACCTCGCCGGCGCGTGCGGGGTAAATATTGTTGCCCATGTAGCCAATGCAGGTCACCGGGAACATCACCCGTGTGGGCACTTTCTTCACCGGCCCCAGCAGGTAGTGCCAGCGCCAGGAGCGCACCCACAAACCAACAAAGTAAACTGCGATACCGGGCAAAATCCACCAGTAATTGGCAGTCTTCATTGATTGCCAAAACTCATCCAGTTTTAAGTTCCTGAGAGCAAAATACATGAAAACAATGCTAATTGCCAACCCCAGCCAAAATTTCCAGCGTTTCATGGAGTTCATTCTACCATGAAGTATTTAAGGTGTTTTAAGATATGATTACCATAGGAAACCATGGAAGAACCTCGTTTGTATGACGTTATCTATTCGGTTATTCGCCAGGTGCCTGCCGGCAAGGTAGCCACCTACGGGCAGATCGCGCGCATTGTGGGGCGTTGTTCCGCGCAGATGGTTGGCTTTGCCCTGGCATCCCTTGCCAACCGGCACGACGACCTGGAAGTTCCCTGGCAGCGCATCATCAACAGCAAGGGCAAGGTGAGCCCACACGGGTTTGGCATGGGCACTGCCATCCAGCGTTCGCTGCTTGAAGAAGAAGGCATCGAATTCGACCTGGAAGGCGTTGTTGACCTGCAAAAATTCGGCTGGGATGGCCTCTAAAAAAACAAACCCGGGAGGAAATTCATCCTCCCGGGTTGCTTTAAGCCTCAATCCATAAAATCGTAACCGGTATAACAGGAAATCTCTTTGCCTCCAAAAGAGACCATGGGGCCTCTTTCATCGCTATCCGTGACCGGGTAAGCCTTCCAGTCGGCGGCATGCCCGGTGAGAATGCGCTGTGCTGCTCCCGCACTAAAACTGAATCCCTGCCAGGGTGTCTGTTCCTCAGCGGCCAGCAGCGCTGCCCGGCAGGCCAGTGTTGCCCCCAGTGTGTCTCGCGCGGCAGCGGGCAAGCCCGGCTGCTGGAACTCCGCGTAGATGGCCGGCACAGCATCGTCACTGAGGCGCAGCAGATAGTTGAAGTCCAAGTCCTCACCCTGTACAGCGCGCGCTACATTTTGGCGTGTCACAAAAGCATCCACATTGATGATTGCCAGCGATGCGGCAAACCCAACGACAGCGAACAATAGCACCAGGGCGAAGCGTCCGCGCTTGCGCAGTAATTCCAGCGCCATCGCCACCAGGATCAGCCCGGCCAGCCAGTAGATGAACACATGCGTGTAAGTGCGCAGCTGCGAGAACCCATAAGCCCCTTCGTACAACATCAGGCGCTGTAATGAAGAAGCCAGCATGACCAGCACCAGCGCCATCAGCAGCAGCGAAACCACGCTGAAAGTAATCTCTGCCGCTTTGCTCTCGCGTTTTGAAATGGTATTAAGCCCCAGGTAGAGCATCAGGCTCAGCACAGCCACGGCCACCAGTTCACCGAACCCTCTACGGGCATACTCGGCGAAGGTATAGCCGGTCTCACTGATATTGGCTACGCCGCCAAAGAGGTAGCGCACCTGGATGACCACAAAGGCAATAAAAAGAAGGTCAATGGCGCCCAGGATAATGCCAGTTTCTGTTGCCCCCAGAAACGGCTTCATCCAGGCTTTCATGGTTTCCGGCTTTTTGGTCTCCCAGCGCGGGGCGATGGCGTGCAGGTAAATTCCCACCAGAAAAGCGCCAATCATCAGGATGTACCACAGACGGAACAGGTATTCCGGCAGTTTTTCAAGGTCAAACACCTTTTTGAGCCAGTCGGCAAAGACCGGATCGGCCGAAGAAAGCAGCAAGGCAAACAGGGTCACCAGCGGCAGTGCGATCAAAAGGCCGCGCACTACTGCCCAGCCACGGCGCGGTTTTTGCAGCGGCTCTTCCCCAACCGGCGGCGGAGTGCGGAAGCGCGAACCCCACAGGACAGCTCCCGAGGCCCCGCCGGCAAATGCTTTTGCCAGCCCGGTGATGTAATCCACGATGCGGTAAAACGGCCAGTGTCCGTTGAGAAATGTGGCGGTAAGCAGCAGCATCCCTGCCAGCGCCATCACCACACTGATGAAGCGCGTAAAGGGTTCGCTGCGCCAGGCGGGCACAAAGGCAAAACCCAGCACCAACAGGCTTAACGCCCAGCTCACGGCTGCGGGCTTCTTACCCTCGCCCCACGCCAGCAGGAACCCCACCAGCAGCAACACAGCCGTCCAGATGAAGAAAGAGATCCCCAGCGGTTTTTTCCAGAACAGAAAATCAAAAGCCAGTGCAGCCACCAGGCTGCCGATCCAAAATAGTTTTTTATGACGGAGCATATTTCCTCTTATAGTTTCATCGCCAGCGACAGCACCATTGCCAGGATCACCACAATGCCGATGATTGCCAGGATGATCTGCTGCCAGCGAGTTTGTCTCTGCCGGGAGGAAACCCGCGTCGTTTTTCCCCGGCCAGATGTGGACTGCGATTTGTTTGGCATAACTTCCTCACGTGATAGTTGCAGTTTAGTTTTTTGAAGCTATCAAATTCTATCAGCGCACTGGCGGAAACTATCAACCATCGCTGCCTTAAAAATAAAATCCCGCGAGCGGGATCTTTGAGACTACGTTGAATTACTCGGCAGAGGGTTTGGCGGCAGGCGGTGTTGCTTCTTTGGGTGCTGCGGATTCGGGCTTGCTCTCGCTTTTTCCTTCGGTGCCTTCGGAGGCTTTTTCGGTCTTTTTCTCACCGCTGCGGCTGGCCCCGGAGGGCGAACGGTGATCGGTGGCATAGAAACCCGACCCCTTGAAGACGATCCCCACGGGCTGGTACACCTTGTGCAAGGTCTGCTTGCCGCACTCAGGACATTTGCTCAATGGGGGGTCGGAAAACTTCTGGGTTTGGTCGAACTCAACGCCACAATTGCCGCACCGATAAGTGTATACCGGCATACTTACACCTCAATTCCTTCTTTTGAATACCGCGCCAATTATAGCCTCATTAAAAAGGCGGGTCAAGAAGCACCGCGTTAGAGTTTTGTCAGAGAATATGCGAGAGCAGGATGCGTAGCCCGATGCCAATGAGGATCAGGCCGCCCACCAGTTCCATACGCTTGCCGAACTTCTCGCCCAACCTGCCGCCCAACAGCAGCCCCAGCAGCGCCAGACCAGCCGAGACCAGTGCGATCAGCAGGCAGGAGAGCCAGATCGAGCCCGACAGAAAGGCCAGGCTCAATCCCACCGCCAGCGCATCAATGGAAGTGGCGATACTCAGCATTACCAGCGTGCCCCCACGTGAAGGGTCGCCGGTGCGTTTTTCCTCCTCGCCGGAAAAACTCTCCACGATCATCTTGATGCCCACAAAGGCTAGCAGGCCAAAAGCGATCCAGTGGTCAAATTTGGCAATGAGGTTGACAATGGTGCTGCCAAGCGCCCAGCCAATGAGCGTCATTCCCCCCTGAAAGAGTCCAAAATGAAACGGCAGTCGGAATTTGTAACGGTCGTGGCAGTCCTGGCTTTTGCACCCGATCCCCAGAGATACTGCAAAACAATCCATGGCCAGGCCCAAAGAGATTAAAAGAATCGTAATGATGTTCATGGCGCCTCAAATGCAGGCTGGATTATACCCGATGCCCCTTCAGTTTGCCCGGCTGGTTTCTTCATCCTGTATAATGAAGGCGATTAAACATAAAGATAGAGGTGGAGATGAAAGATTTTCTTGCATTTTTGAACACGGCTTCCACAGAGGAATTGACCGCCATTCCACAGATCACACCGGCGCTGGCAGAGGCGCTCATCACTGCCCGCCCGTTGAGTTCCGTTGAGGAGGCGCCAAAGGTCAAGGGGCTCACGCAAAAGAGACTAGACAACCTGCGCGCAGCCTTTGAATCCAGGAATGCCACAGCCGAAGAAACAAGCCCGGCAGAAACGACCACAACGAAGAAATTCGCATGGGGGAAAGTACTCTGGCGTGTGCTCGTGGCGCTGCTCATCCTGGCAGCCCTGTTTGCGCTGGTCTATTTTGGCGTTCCCTGGTTCAAGGAGAAAATCCTGACCCCGCTGCAAAACAATACCCAGCGCGTGAGCGAATTGACCTCGCAGCAAGCCAGCGATGTGCAGAGCCTCAGCACCGAGATCGCCGCCCTGCAGGAGCGCGTGGCCACCCTGGAGGCACGTGCCGATAGCATTGACCAGTCGATCCAGGCCCATACCGAGGCCATCCAAAACCTAGAAACGATGCAAACCAGCCTGCAAACCGCGCTGGATGCCCACAAAGCTGAAATTACCGCCCAGGTGGCCGAGCAACTCACCCTCACCCGCGCCATTGAGCTGCTTTCGCGCAGCCGCCTGTATATGAGCCAGAGCAATTTTGGCCTGGCCAAAGCGGATGCCGTTTCCGCCAGAGAGCTGCTGTATGGCCTGCTCTCCACCATCTCCGCCGACCAGGCCGGGGCACTGCGCACCGTCATCAGCCGCCTCGATCTGGCGCTCACCAACATCGAGACCTACCCGGCAATCGCGGTCTACGATCTGGATATGGCCTGGCGCCTGCTGGTGGATGGCCTGCCCAATGTGCCGCA
>CALCNO010000090.1 GCA_937897615.1 uncultured Anaerolineaceae bacterium | reverse complement strand
CGCTGTTTGGCTTCAAACCGGCTTTCAGTTTCTCCGGCGACCTCATCGTCACGCTCTACCTGCTCTCGATGATGACCCTGTGCATCGGCCTGGCCGGCGCCAACACCGAAGACCGCTTTTCGCTGGTGGGCGCCACCCGTGCGCTGACGCAGTTGTTCTCCTACGAAGCTCCTTTTTTGCTGGCGCTGCTCGGCCCGGCGATTGTGTTGAAAACCTGGAACATTGGCGAGATCAACAGCCTGGCGGTAGCGCACAACTGGTTCATCATTTTGCAGCCAATCGGCTTCTTGGTGGCACTCATTGGCCTGATGGGCAAACTGGAGTTGCCGCCCTTCGATGCGCCGGAAGCCGAGACCGAGATCGTGGCCGGCGCTCTCACCGAGTACAGCGGACGCGGCTTCGCCCTCTTCAAGCTGGGGCGTAACGTAGAACTGGTGATCGGCCTCACCCTGATTGCCGCCTTCTTCCTGGGTGGGTTTGCCACCCCGCTGGACTTTTTGTGGAAGACCCTGCTGCTCTTGCTCATCACTGCGGCGCTGCAATCGCTCTTTGCGCGCCTGCGCATCGATCAGACCGTGGGCCTGTGGTGGCGCTATGGGATGATCCTGGGGTTGCTGCAACTGGTGATGGTCATTCTTGGCACGTACCTGGCGCCCATTGTGGGGCCGTTGATTGGAGGTTAACCCATGACCATTGGCTCAATGTTTGGCGATATCTTTAAATCGTTCTTTAAGAAACCGGTCACCGAGAAGTACCCGTTTGTAAAGAAGGACGCACCGGAGAACCTGCGCGGCAAACTGGTATGGGATCCCGAAAAGTGCTCCGGCTGCCAGTTGTGCATCAAAGATTGCCCGTCCAATGCCATCGAGTTGCTGGTGGTGGACAAGGTGAATAAGCGTTTTGTGATGCGCTACAACATGGATCGCTGCACCTACTGCGCCCAGTGCGTGGTCAACTGCCGCTTTAATTGCATTGAAATGTCTGACGAACAGTGGGAACTGGCCTCCACTAAAAAAGAGCCTTTTGAAGTCTATTATGGCAGAGATGAAGACATCCAATTCCTCCTGGAAAAAGCCGCTCAGGGAGAGCCTGAAGCGGGCTGCCCGGAAGGCTGACGCGCGCCTTGCCATTCTTGGCATTGGCAATGAACTAAATGGGGATGATGCCGCCGGCGTGTGGTTAGCGCGCCGGCTGCTTTCTTTGTTGCCTGCAGATGAGAACGTGCTGGTGCTGGATTGCGGCCCGGCGCCGGAGAATGCCCTCGGCGCGCTGCGGCGCTTTGGCCCGGGGCTGGTGCTCCTGTTGGACGCGGCCGATTTTGGCGGTGCTGCCGGCGAGGTGCGCTGGATCGATCCGTTGCAAACCAGCGGCTTCAGCGCCAGCAGCCATTCGCTGCCGTTTGCCGTGCTGGCCGCTTACCTGGCGCGAGAGCTTGCCTGCCAGGTGGCGTTGCTGGGCATCCAGCCTGCCGGGCTGGAATTTGACGCCGGCCTGTCCTCGCCGGTCAAAAACTCGCTCAGTCTGCTTCTCAAGGACCTGCTGGCTCTTTTGCAAGAGTGATGCAACCAAATTGTGTGGAACCTCGTAGATAGAGCAGATAATCAAGAGAGAGGTATCCGATGACAGATCAATTTGAACCTGAAAACAAGCAAACTCCTGAAACCAAGGCAGGCGACAACCAGACGCAGCACGATGTGATCGACATCCAGATCGGCGAATCGGGCGTGAAGGTGGAACGCGAGAGAACCAAAAAACGCCACGACCGCGCTTTTTTCCCCATCCTGCTGGTGCTTGTGGGCATTATCCTGCTTGTGCAGAATCTTGGCCTGGGGCTTGAACACTTTAACTGGTGGGCTTTGTTTGTCTTTCTTCCGGTTGCCGGGGCGCTTGCCGGCGCCTGGAGCGACTTCCGCGATAGCGGCCAGTTGAACGGCAAAGTACGTGCCGCCATTGGCAGTGCCATCGTAATGGGCACGGTGGCGGTTCTGCTCCTCACCGGCGCCAATTGGGGGCACTGGTGGCCGGCCATGCTCATCGCCGCTGGCTTTTCTTCCATGCTTGGCGGCATTGGCCAATGGAATCCTGCCGAGCACAAGAATTTGTCTGCCTGGTCTGCTTTTAATGCCTGGACGGGCCTGGGGGTGTTGGTGCTGGGCGTTGGCTTTTTGGCAAAATTCCTGCCCATCCCTGCACTGGCGGGTTACGTTGAAGGCTGGCGCTGGTGGGCAATTCCCATCTTTATCGCTGCTTTTGGCGCTTTTGTCACCGCGGCAGTGGTGTGCGGACGTAACGAATGGAAGATGAACTGGACGGCCTGGGGGTTTGTCATCATCGGTATCGTGATGGGTATTGTCGGCTTCTTTGCCTATGCGGGGCTGTCCTGGAACCTGCTGGCGCCGGTCATCCTCATTGGCGTAGGCCTGGTGATCCTCAGCCGTATTCTGGTGAAAAAGTAATACGAGTTCCCTCCCCAAAACCGGAAGAATCTACATTCTTCCGGTTTTTCTATTCTGGCTATACTGGAAATGTACCGAGTTTCCCGTTACACTTGGTATAGTAAAAGAGGAGTGACGATGGAACCAAGTTACGATCAACTTGTTGCGGCCATCCGCAGTGGAAACCCGGATGAGGTGGCGGCGCTGCTTTCCGCACATGCACAACTGGATTCACAACCCAGCCCATTGCAGGTGTCATTCTTTATGATGGCACTCTACAACGGCCAACCGGCCTGTGCCGCAGAGTTCCTGCGCCGCGGGCACCAGATGGACTTGCATGAAGCTGCTGCCTGGGGAGAAGTGGAGCGGGTGCGCGAGTTGCTGGCTTTGCATCCGGCAGCGGTAAACGTTTACTCTGTGGATGGCTTCCAGGCGCTGGGACTGGCCTGCTTCTTTGACCATGCCGATGTGGTGGAAGAGTTAGTGAAGAGCGGTGCGCATGTGAATGATCCCTCGCGGAACTTCCAACAGGTAACCCCGCTGCACTCCGCGGCTGCGGCGGATAATGCGCAGGTGTGCCACCTGCTGCTTGAACACGGTGCTTCTGTGAATGCACGCCAGCAAGGGGAGTTTACCCCTCTGCATGCTGCCGCCCAGAACGGAAATGTTGAAATGGTTGCGCTCTTTTTGCAGCACGGCGCCGAGGTGAACGCCTGCACCAGCCAGGGGCTGACGCCGCTCTCAATGGCAAAGAGTGCCAAAAACGATGAGATCGTGCGCCTGCTGATCGAGGCAGGCGGCGTGGAGTGACTATGAACAATGAATTGAAGCCCGCCAGGGT
>CALCNO010000089.1 GCA_937897615.1 uncultured Anaerolineaceae bacterium | reverse complement strand
CCACCAAGCGCTTTTCGGAAATGGTGGTGCTGGATGCTGCCAAAGCAACCGGCCATGCTTATTCAGTAGTGCGCTTTGGCAATGTGCTCGGCAGCCGTGGCAGCGTGGTGCCGCTCTTCAAGCATCAGATCGCACGCGGCGGCCCTGTCACCGTCACTCACCCGGATATGAAGCGCTACTTTATGACCATCCCGGAAGCCGTTTACCTGGTGCTGCAAGCCGCCGGTATGGCCAAAGGCGGCGAAACCTTCGTGCTGAATATGGGGCAGCAGGTGCGCATCCTGGACCTGGCAGAAGACCTTATCCGCCTTTCAGGCCTGGAACCAGGGCGGGATATTGAGATTGCCTTTACCGGGATCCGCCCGGGTGAGAAATTGAGCGAAGACCTTTGGGAAGAGGGGAAGAAGTTTAATCCCACCCAACATCCGGATATTTTCCAGCTTGAGGATAATACCAATCTCACCGGGGCCGAACTGCACAAAACCATTGACCAATTGCTGTCTCTTGCCGATGAAGGCAATGGCGCAGCAATTGTCAAACTGACGGATAAAGTGATCCCGGGCTCGAGCCTTGGCGCAACACCGCCGCCAGATCTGACCGCGATTGACTGATATGCTGGTTGATTCAACACGCTGGGCTGAATTCATTACCGATCATTCTGATGCGCACCTGCTGCAAACCGCAGAGTGGGCCGAATTAAAATCTGCTTTTGGTTGGCGGTCGGAGCGTATCATAGCCGGGGATACCGGCGCGCAGATACTTTTTCGCCGCTTACCGTTAGGATATTCGATCGCCTACATCCCCAAAGGCCCGCTGGGCTGGAATGACGCTCTGCTGGCCGAGATTGATAGTGTTTGTAAACGCCACAAGGCGATTTTCCTCAAAGTTGAACCATTTGACTGGGAGCCGGGCAAAGAATGGCATTCTCTGGAGCAATATGGCTTTTTCCCCTCTGCGCCGATTCAACCACCCAGGACGGTGACCATCTCCCTTGCAGGCAGTGAGGAAGACATCCTTGCCGGGATGAAGCAGAAGACGCGCTACAATATCCGCCTGGCGGAAAAGAAGGGCGTAGTGGTCAAAAGCAGCCAGGATTATGCTGCTTTTCACAGGATGGCGCTTGTAACGGGAGCACGCGACCAGTTTGGGATTCACGCGCTGGGCTATTACCTCAAGATGCAAAAACTGTTTGAGCCTGCCGGAAAATGCACCATGTTCATGGCCTATTATGAAGACCGCCCGTTGGCCGGTATCATTGTGTTTGCGCAGGGTAACAGCGCCTGGTACATGTACGGCGCTTCTACGGACGAGGAACGTAACCGCATGCCCACTTATTTGCTGCAGTGGGAGGCCATCAAATGGGCCCGGCAGCGTGGCTGCGCAATTTATGATCTGTGGGGCATCCCTGATTTTGATGAAGAAGAATTAGAGCGGCGCTTTGCGGAAAAACCCCAGCACGAGGGGTTATGGGGGGTCTACCGCTTCAAGCGCGGTTTTGGCGGCACGGTGTGCCGCAGTGTGGGTGCCTGGGACAAGGTCTATCTTCCAGTCCTTTACTGGCTTTACAAACTATATACCACCCTGCGCAAAAGGGGCGTTGAGTAGATGGCCCATTTCTGTTACCAGTGTGGCACTGCCCTGAAACTCAAGCTGCTTGAAGGGCGTGAGCGTGAGGTTTGCCCTGCCTGCGGCTGGATCCATTACGAGCACCGCAAGGTGAGTGCGGCGGTGTGCGTGGAGCAGGAGGGCAAGTTGCTGTTGGTGCAGCGCGGCATTGAACCGTGGAAAGGCTTTTGGTACATGCCGGCGGGCTATCTTGAGATTGATGAAGACCCCCGGGCCTGCGCCGCACGCGAATTTGCAGAAGAAACTGGCTATCAGGCCAGCATTGGCGACCTGCTGGGCATTTACACCTACGAAGATGATCCCCGCGGCAACGGCATTGTGTTGCTGTATTCGGGCAGGATCACCGGCGGGGCAGTAAAGCCGAACGCTGAAATGCAGCAGGTGCGCTTCTTTTCCCCTGCGGAAGCCCGCAACTTACCAAAAGCCGGCAACGGCGGCACGCGCCAGATCGAAGATTGGATCAGCCGTGCCGGAGAGGGGAAAGTATGAACCTGCCGGGTTGGAATGAGTTTCTAAAAAAATTGCCGCGCCCCCATATTTTGCAGTCGGCCGAATGGGCCGAGATCAAGAGCGAAGTAGGCTGGTCGGCAGAAACCTTGCGGATTACCGCAGCGGACGGCAGCCCGGCGATTGGTGCGCTGGTGCTGACGCGCTCCATACGCCCGTTCAAGGTAGGCCCGCGCTACTCTGTGTGTTATATTCCGCGCGGCCCGGTGCTGGAGTGGAATGACCGCAGCTTGCGCCAGCAGGCACTTGCGGCGATTGAAGACTACTGCCGGGAGAAAAAGGCTATTTTCATCAAAATGGACCCCGAAGTGCGGGTGGGTACGGGAATCCCTGGCAGTGCCGACGAAAAGGTTAATCAAACGGGCACTGACCTGCAAGAGGAATTGCGTGCGCGGGGATGGCGTTTCTCAGGCGAACAGATCCAATTCCGCAATACGGTACTGCTTGATCTTTCAGGGACCGAAGAGGATTGGCTGGCGCGCATGAAGCAGAAGACGCGCTACAACATCCGCCTCGCCCAACGCAATGGTGCAACTGTGCGTGTAGCCAGTGTTGAGGAGTTGCCGGTTCTGTACCAGATGTATGCCCAGACCGCCGCGCGGGATGATTTCATCATCCGTGAAGAGGCCTATTACCTCAGGCTCTGGCGCCAGTTTATGCAGATTGGCTATGCCGTTCCGCTGATCGCTGAGGTGGAAGGCGAACCCGTGGCCGGGTTGATAATGTTCATCTTTGGTAAGACGGCCTGGTATTTCTATGGCATGTCTACTAACAAACATCGCGAGAAGATGCCCAATTACCTGTTGCAATGGGAAGCCATGCGCACTGCCCGCGCTCACGGCTGTGAAGTTTATGACCTCTGGGGCGCGCCCGATGTCTTTGATGGCAAGGACAGCATGTCTGGTGTGTTCCGGTTCAAAGAGGGGCTGGGCGGGGTATTGCACCGCACGATTGGGGCATGGGATTACCCTAACCAGAAGTTACTCTATTTTGTTTATCAGCGCGTTCTTCCGCGCGTGCTTGATCTCACCCGTTTTATCCGCCGCGGCAGAATTCGCCAGGAGGCCCAATGACATCGCCCGCCAGGATCAAATTTGCCCATCTTCCCACAGCGGTTGAGGAGCTTCCGCGCCTTTCCGAACTTTTGGATGGCCCGCGTTTGTTCGTCAAACGGGATGACCAAACCGGCCTGGGCATGGGCGGCAACAAAACCCGCAAACTGGAATTTGTGCTGGCGCAGGCACTGGCAGAAGGCGCCAAAACTCTGATCAGCGTGGGCGGCATTCAATCGAATCACTGCCGCCAAACGGCGGCACTGGCAGCCCGCTACGGCCTTGCCTGCAAACTGGTGCTTTCTGGCAGTGAACCGCAATTGCCCAATGGCAATTTGCTTTTGGATCACCTTTTTGGTGCCGAGATTACCTGGACGGAGCGTTCGCGCCGCGATGAGACTTTGCAGGAAGTGTTTCAGCAGTCGCAGGCGCAGGGGGAGCATCCTTTCTTGATTCCGCTGGGGGCTTCTACCCCGGTAGGGGCACTGGGATATGTAGAGGCAATGCGGGAGCTTAAGGCTCAGGGCAATGATTTCGACTGGATCATTGTAGCTTCTTCAAGCGCGGGAACCCAGGCTGGCATGATGTTGGGTGCAACGCTAACTGGCTTCAGTGGCAAGGTGTTGGGCATCAGCATTGACCATTCGGTAGAGGAACTCCAGGCGGCGGTAGCTGAACTGGCGAATGGCGCGGCGAATCTACTGGGTGAGCCGGTTTCACTCAGACCAATCGATGTACTTGTGAACGCAGATTACCTCGGTGCGGGGTATGCCATTGCCGGTCAGCCGGAAGTTGAGGCGATCCAGCTTTTTGCTCACACTGAGGGCTTGCTGTTGGACCCGGTCTATACCGGGCGTGCCGCAGCCGGAATGATCGATCTTATTCGCAAGGGATTTTTCAAAAAATCCGACAAGGTTTTATTCTGGCATACAGGTGGTGCCGCAGCTTTGTTTGCTTCCCCTTACGCGGAACAGCTTAAAGACTGAGCAGTGCTATAATGCCGGTGGTGAAAAATGAACGCGAACATCGACATTGATACAACATTTAAATTGCTGCTGGTACTTGTGGCGGTAGCCAGCCTGGCAGCCATTGTAGCTGCCTTCCGCTCCATCAAGGCGGCTAGGGCATTGCAATTCTACAAAAAACGCCGCGACCTGGCGGCGCGAGGTTGGCGCATGGTGGCGCTTACTGTTCTTCTGGGAGCGATCGCATTCTTTCTGGTCAGGTTCGGAGAACCCGTGGCCTACCGCTATTTTCCCCCATCGCCCACAATCACCCGCACCCCTACGCTCACGCTGACGCCAACGGTGACCGAAACTCCGCGCCAGACCTACACGCCCACCATTACCC
>CALCNO010000088.1 GCA_937897615.1 uncultured Anaerolineaceae bacterium | reverse complement strand
TCCAGCGTTCGCTCATCCGCGATATGGTCCTGATATTCAGCCCACTTGATCCGTGGGCGTTTGTCTTGGCCTACAGGAATGACCGATAGTCCGGCCATCGCGTAAGAGCGGGCAATTTCAAGCAGATTTGCCATTCCGCTTCTCTTCTTTTTCCATCCTGGACAGGAATTCATTGGCATCTGCGATCATTCTTTGGTAATTAGCCTGTTTCTGCTGCTCACCATTCGCTATTGCAGCCAGGCGCACCTTCCGGCCATAGGCAGCCAGTAGATCATAAATTTCGCGAAGCTCTGCCGGCAGAGACGCCGTACCATTCGGTTTAGGGGTCAGGGTATTTGTTTTCGTCATTTCACTTCTCCTCTGGCGTGAGGGTAGTTTCAGTAGTTTTTTTCATGTCTGGTCCATATGGCAGCTTGTCTGCCGGCAGCAGTCCACGCCGGACCAATTCATTACGGACGATAACCACTACCTGGTCGGCAGGGCTGCGGACTTCCTGCCCTGAAAGTTTGATCAGGGCAGAATATTCGGGTTGTTCAAGGATGATGCGTAAGCGATTGATCATTTAGCTCCTCAATAGAAAAATGGCGGTTCTGTGTTTCGCCGCCATTTTCTATCGAAGGATATCCTTGCTGCAATATCCCAGAATATCCCGAAATGTCCTGAAACATCCCAATTTACCCTGAACGGTAATTTGCATTCCGATACGGCACAATTTGCTCGCCAAATTCCTTCCGCAACTGGTTCAAACGGTTGAGAATTGTCTTATCCGTTTTCTGGAGACGTATTCCAATGTCTTTACAGGTTAACCCACGATGCCACAGACGAATACACTCCCTATCCCAACCCTTGTCTGGAATCATCAGCCAGGTCTGAGAAGGTTCTTTCTTGGGTTCTTCGATAGTCGGGAGAGGTTCCGAATCAGTATTTGACGAGGTAAGTTCTGGGTTTTTAATCTCTGGGGTTTTAAAATCAACAGGTAAAGATATTTTTTCTATAGTGGGTATCGAAAACCAGCCAAGCCGTTCCATCTCGTCCCGAAAAGCATCCCAAAGCCACCACCCCTTTTCACTATCAAACAAAGAAACCTTGAGAAGGGTATTTCCGTTCAGTAGTTTGTGGGCAACCAGGTCAAGAGAAGTATCCCTGTCCAAAAATCGAACTGCAATCGGATTAATATCCAGCGGAAATTCCAGGATTTTACGCTGTGTGCCAGGATTAAGGACGGTGCAGACCAGCCCCATCTCCTTCAATATCGATTCGCGAGCCATAACCGCAAATTCAGCCGGCGAACCCTGAATGACAAATTCAAAGGCAGCTCGTGGTATCTGGAGTAAACCCATTCTTTTACTCCATTGACCCCATAAACTGTCCTTGGGTTTATCCCTTTGGGGTTGATCCAACGTGTCTATTCCCCAAATTCTCAACCCATTCAAAAACCAATTCATTGCATTGGCACGCTGTTCTGAGCGTATCTGAAATAGTTCGTTTGCCAGGCGCGCTAACAACTGCTCTTCATCAGAAGCGGAGCTGGCTAATCGGCGTATATCCGGTTGAATCGGGTTCAACTTCAACAAAAGGGCAGTGCGAAACAACTGAGTTTCAGCGGTATTTGGATATTCCGGAAAATGAGTGATTAAAAATGATTGTGAAGCTGGTAAGGCAGAAACACCGAACGCCACCAATGATCCCCAGGTTTTATGCTCCAGTGAGATCTCCCATTTCTCAACCATCACAGAAAGATGAATTTCAGGATGTGCAAACGGAGGTTGAGAAAGCAGCCGGCATATTGCCAATAATCGATTTGAAGTTGTGTTAAGGATGCAGCTCGTCAAGGGTTAGTTTCTCCGATCCTGGGGAGGAACATAACTCTGGATGGTGACTTCCTTACGATTGTGGCCTAACTGAATGGAGGTATCCAATAACGCCTGGTCATCATCCGCGCCAGCTTCAATCCTGTTTTTATAGTTTTGCGCTGCGAATGTTTTCCGGAAGCCGTGTGTGCCCAGGCAAGGAATTCCGAGGGCTTTACACGCTTTACGCACCTGTTCGCGCACTCGATCCGGGAGAGAGCCGCGGTCATGGAAAATGTGACCGGTTGGATTTTTCTCGCCGATGGCTTTGATCTCGGAAAGGAAGGGTGTTTCTTCTGGTGAAATGCGTACCTCGCGAGGTCTGCCACCTTTAGTATGATTCACGTTCCCTTCCAGAGTGATAAAGCATGTTGCCACATCAATATCTTGTGCTCTAAGATAGACTGCTTCTCGAATCCGCAGCCCAGTTTTTTGCATCACATGCAGTACCCGCGCTGAAATTGGATCGATATTGATGATCCACTCGATAATTCGTTCCGCTTGCTCCGGAAAATAAGCCACCGGTCGAGGTTCGGAGTGGAAGCCGCCTAATCCCCCATCGGTTTTATAAGGAAGTAACGGGGGTGCATCTTTGCCAAATACTCCGGTAATCCTACAAGCGCGATCCAGCTTACGTAACGATGCCATAACGCGTCCAATCCGGCCACCGCTGCGTTCACGCCGAATTAATTCTTCAACGAATGTCTGGGCCATCTCTGGCTCGACATCTTCAATTTCACTCACTTCAGGCCACTGCCTGCGGATGAATCGCGCAAATTCATGCACATCCGCCACCATGCTTTGCATGGTTCCAATACTGCGGATCACATCCTGATTGCGTCCATGTTGTTTATCTTCGTGCCGGCTGCCACCAGGTCGAAAGATTGCCTGGAGCGCTTTCATCATTTGATAAGATAATCCACCTTGCTGTGACATAATTCTGCACCTGCCTGTTTACGCTTAAATCGGGTTCGAACGGCTTTTTTACCGTTTCTGGTTGTTTCCCTTTGTTTCCTTAAGGGAACCCCTTTCTAAAAATGGGGCGTTTTGTTGTACTTGCCTCGTTCAGACAGCCGATTCGGCTGCACACCCAGG
>CALCNO010000087.1 GCA_937897615.1 uncultured Anaerolineaceae bacterium | reverse complement strand
ACCCGGCTGTACCCGTGAGTAATCAGTGCCGGCGCAATATCTCTGGCCTGCTGCCGGATGGCCTCAGTATCCGCCTGATTCAATAAAGCAATGAGTTTAGCTTGCGCCGGAACATTTTTGCGCCCACCTTCGGGGTGAGAAAGCAAGCGGCTTATGCTTTGAATATCGATCCGGTCACCTTCAGCGAGGCCGGTGATGCTGGCAAAATACTCCGGGCGATGCACCCATTGAGCGCCAAATGGCCTGCCCAGCACAGACAACCCCACTACCACGATCACCTGCTCTGCCCAGGGCGGGATGGCGGGTTCATGCTGCGCCGGGGCTTTGAGCGGCAAAGAACGCGCTCCATCAGCCTCAATGAACAGAGAAATCCCCTTGCGCCTGGCAAAGATGTGCATCTGTTCAAGTACCCCGGCGGCGGGGGCTTTCAGGCGGTTATCCACAGAAGAAGGCCCGGTGATCAGTGTCACTTTCTGTTCCGTAAACCGGTTGAAATCAGCAGAAGGATCAGGCTCAATCACAAAGTGGCGGTCGGCCAGCCCGGTCTGGTCTGTTCCCAGGTGTGTGGTGGTGGTCACCCATGCCAGCCCATCCACCTGCTGCGCCAGTTGAAACAGAGCGGTGGTTTTGCCCCCCGCGCCCACAATGGCCGTTGCAGCCGGGAGTTGTAGCTGAATCGCAGCGATCAAGTTCATTTGTGTTCACCCTCATCCAAACTGCGGATCGCAGCCAGCACGCCATTCCCTACAGCCAGCGCCTTATCAGAAACGCGGAAGCACAGGCTGCGGTCACAACGGGGATCCACATCGCCAATCTTCATCCCCTTGCGTACCATCATGCCGTCCTGGATCAACCCGCGGATGACGCCTTTGAATTTCGCGGCCACGTTTTCTCCATTGACCTGAGCCACCGTCTCGCCTTCCTGCACCACATCGCCGATCTCGACGCAGGCATGCAGAAGCCCGTCTGCCGGGGCGTAAAGCACACGTTCGATGCCATACCCGTTCACCGGTTCGGGAATGCCGGTATTGGCCTCGGCGCCGCCCTGCCAATATACCCTGCCCAGATTCTCGCCGCGTTTGGTTTCAATGACGGCATGGCAGTTCTGCCCGGCAATAAAGCCGGGGCCCAGGCCGATCACCAATGGGGCATCGGATTTATTTTGGCCTGAAGGGGTTTTCAACATGCGCGCATCTACCAGGGCAGCCAGCCGGAACTGATGGAGTGCGGTACTTTCCGGGTCAACCAGAATGGCCACCTTCCCGGAGCTGGTAATCTCATCCACTTGCGCGGGTGATAACGCATGTTCGCCAGTCACCTCTTCCACTACACAAATGCCATCAAATACCGCCTGCGCAAAAGACACTTTTCTGCGCACCACCAGCGGGGCAGGTAATTCGGTAATCAGCACGCGGAATCCTTCCCTAACGAGCACAATCGCCACCCCTGTGGCAAGATCTCCGCCGCCGCGGATCAGTACCAGGGGTTGGTCTTTTTGCTTTCCGTGTGCGTCCATAAAGTCCTTGTTACCACTCTTTCCAATTACAAAAGGTTGTCGTTCTAAAGCCCGGCACGCCGGCGGGAATCATCCCGCATTGGTAGCCTGCGTTCAGTCCATTATAATAAATAAGGAAGAAGGAAAAAGCATGTCCAACGTGATTCATTCACTTTCTCAGACAATGGCGGAAAAAAAGAGGGCGGTTTT
Source organism: uncultured Anaerolineaceae bacterium (assembly GCA_937897615.1). GTDB lineage: Bacteria > Chloroflexota > Anaerolineae > Anaerolineales > Anaerolineaceae > UBA6107. The sequence continues at coordinate 22,604 of CALCNO010000087.1, read as the reverse complement.
GGCCACCGTCGTCAATGTTGACGGCTCTTCCCCTGCTAAAGTGGGGGCGCAAATCCTCCTCTTTGCTGATGGAACTACAGCCGGAACAATCGGCGGCGGTAAACTGGAGGCGGATGTCCTTAAAGCCGCACAGCAGGCGTTGGAAAGCATGACCCCCAGCATGCACCATTTCGGTTTGAGAGAAACAGGCAAGGACGCCATCGGCATGATCTGTGGCGGGGAGGTAACCGTGTTTGTTCATCCTTATGCTCCCCCACCCCAACTGATAATTGTTGGCGGTGGGCACATTGGGCGGCCGCTTAAAATCATGGGCGAGGCTGCCGGCTTTGAAGTGACCGTTGTGGATGTTCAGGGCGCCAAAGGCCAGGTAACCAGCCTGGATCAAGTGTCTCTCAACGCAGACAGTTATGTGGTCATCATCACTACAGGCCATGCCTCCGACGAGGCCGCTCTGCGTATTGCATTAGGCAGCGCTGCTCCTTACATTGGCATGATCGGCAGCATGACAAAATGCAAAACCATCTTCCAGCACCTCAAGGCAGATGGCTACCAGGAAAGCGACCTGGCACGGGTGTACGCACCCATCGGCCTGGACCTGGGCGGCGACGCACCGCAGGAAATTGCAGTGGCTATTCTGGCAGAGGTCATCGCCTGCCGGCACAAGCACGGCATCCCGGAGCGCCTGGTAAAAACAATGCGCATCGGGTAATGCGCATCACACTTCCCCATCAATAAACTTTCGTTTTAAGGTGCAAGCCTTTCAACAATGTTGATCTCGTCGCCGGGCCGGATGGTTCCCGGGGTGAGTACTTTGGTAAAGATCCCTTCAAGCGGCATCACGCACATGCCTACTTGTCGAAAGATTTGGCAACCATGATGGCACTCCTTGCCAATTTGTGTTACCTCCAGCCTGACCTGCCCCACCAGCAAATGTGTGCCAACCGGCAGCGAAGCCAGGTCAATACCTTCCGTGGTGATATTTTCAGCGAAAATACCCGGTACCAGGTTTTTCGCCCCGCGCACAAGCATTTTATCAACGCTGGTCTGATCAAGAAGGCTTACCTGGCGGTGCCAGTTGCCGGCATGGGCATCCCCCTCAATGCCGTGATCCGGCCGCAGCACGGCTTTTTCAACCGACTCCTTGATAGTGCCCTTTTCCTTGCTGACATTAATTGAAATTACTTTTGCCAAAGGCTTACCCTCCGATCCTGCGCATGTTCTTTGCGTGGGAATGCGATTGTTCAAACTCGTGTGCCAGCGGTTTGTTGAACATGGCAGCTTTTAGAGTTTCCAGAAGTGCCGCCTCGCCCTGATGTAACGGCTCCAGCAGTGAAACCTCACGGTCAAAACCAAGGCACGAACGTACCTTTCCATCGCTCATCACGCGAATGCGATTGCAATCTGCGCAGAATTTTTTGGAATAGGGGCTGATAAAACCTACTCTGCCCAGGTGGCCGGCAATGGCATAATCCACTGAAGGCTGGCCGGGGTAGCGCGGGGCAAGCGGCTGCAAATAGGGCCGGGCACTGATGATCTCAGCATTGGAGAGCCGGTTGGCATCCTCGCGGCCAAGTTCCCCCAGCGGCATCAGTTCAATAAAGCGTACATCCACCGGCTTTGTGCGCGTGAGGGCAATGAAGTCATCAATCTCAGCGTTGTTTTGGTTTCTCACCAGCACCACGTTGATCTTGACGGGGGTCAGGCCCGCGGCAATGGCCTCATCAATGCCCGCCAGCACCTGCGCCAGGTTGCCGCCGGTCATCTGTCGAAACACCTCGGCATTCAACGAATCCAGGCTGATGTTGACGCGATCCAATCCGGCCTTTTTTAGTGTGGCAGCCTGCCCCACAAGCCGATGAGCGTTGGTTGTCATCGAAAGATCGGCAATCCCGGTGGTGTTTTTTACGCGCGTAATGATTTCCAGAATATCGCGGCGCAGCAAAGGCTCTCCGCCGGTAAGGCGCACCTTGTCAACCCCGAGGATTGCAAAGGCTTTTACGATCTGCGCAAACTGCTCCGCCGAAAGTTCCTCCGCTTTAGGGCAAATACCCTCATCCGCACGGCAGTACGTGCAGCGCAGGTTGCAGCGCTCGGTGACAGAAAGGCGCAGGTAATGGATGTTCCTGCCAAATTGATCAATCATGGGAAGCATCCCTGCGATAGTCGCCGGATTTTCCCCCGCTTTTCTCCATCAATTGCACATCAGTGATCTGCATGCCGCGATCCACCGCCTTGCACATGTCATAGATTGTCAACGCAGCCACGCTCACGGCACAAAGGGCTTCCATTTCAACGCCGGTGACATACAAGGCCTGGGCCGTTGCCGTGAGCGCTACCATATCCGGCGCCACAGCGCGGATATCAACGGTCACATTGCTCAGCGGAATTGGATGGCACAGCGGGATCAACTCCGGTGTCTTTTTGGCCGCCATGATGCCGGCAATGCGGGCGCAGGCAAACACATCCCCTTTGGGAATTTCCCCGCGAGCAATCAATTCAAGTGTTTCGGGTTTCATCGTGACGCGCGCGCCGGCAACTGCGGTGCGCCATGTAGCCTCTTTTTGGCCGACATCCACCATGTGGGCATTTCCGTTTGCATCAATATGTGACAGTGTCATTTTTCACCAGTCCATCCACCATAAAGTTTTCCTCTGGATTTCCATGCAAAATCCCATTTGTTGACGGGGTATGTTAATTATGATATTATATTCATTAATTGAATACTCATTAATTAAATAATTGAAATTTTACACCCGTTTTGCCGGAAGAGAGAAGAGCGTTTCCACTTTTGAGCGATTCTCCGCACAGCAATCCCGCAAATTTACCATGTCGATGAATATCACAGAAAATCGCCAACGAACAACCGGCTATCCAGAGAGCCCACTTCCTAACGCCAAAGTGCGTATGAACAAGTTTCAGCGCACTTCTACGATCATCTGGAGATCTCTGGCACTCCCCCTGGTGTTATTTATTACCATCCCGGTGGTGGCTCTCTTTGCACGCACACCGCTCAGCACCATCCTTGAAAACCTCAACCGGGCACAAATGATCCAGGCCATCAGCCTGAGTCTGATCACCTCTACAGCCACCACCGCCGCTACCTTGATCTTTGGCACACCGGTGGCCATCCTGCTCACACACCGCAATCTGCGCTTCAATCGCCTGCTGGATACATTGGTGGACCTTCCCACCGTTTTGCCGCCATCCGTAGCAGGGATTGCCCTGCTGATGGCCTTTGGCAGAAAGGGGTTGCTGGGCTCTTTCTTTGCAGCACTGAATATTTCCATCCCCTTCACCATGATCGCGGTCATCCTGGCGCAGACCTTTGTGGCTTCGCCGCTTTACATCCGCGCGGCAACGATCGGCTTTTCTGCGGTTGACAATGAACTTAAGCAAGCCGCAGCCATTGATGGCGCCAAACGCTGGCAAATTCTGCGCTACATCACTGTACCCATTGCCTGGTCGTCTATTTTAAGCGGCGCGGTGATGACCTGGGCGCGCGCACTGGGAGAATTTGGCGCCACGATCATTTTTGCCGGCAACTATCCCGGCAGAACGCAAACCATGCCATTGGCCATTTACATCGGCTTTGAGATCAACCTGGATGTTGCCCTTACCCTCTCAGTGATCCTGGTCTGTTTGTCTTTCCTTACCCTGATCATCGTCAAAGGGTTTCTCCATCGCCGCCTGGAGTACGACACTGGCAGCCGCACAGAGACCACATTTTAATTGCAAAGGAAAAGCCTTAAAGAATCCCAAAACCTACCCTTTCCCATCCACAGGCTACTGAAGCCCATCCACGTAAAAAGCGCCTCAACAGGCGTTTATAAAACACTAAGGAGATGAAATGATGCGCAACAAAATTCTTGCAACACTTTTGCTGGCCATGCTGGCACTCAGTGCCTGCGCGCCCAAAGCAACAGCCACTCCTGTGGTCAATACACCAGCTCCTACCGAAGCCCCCACAGCGCTCCCAACCGCAACTGCTGAACCGGTCACCCTCACCGTGTTGGCCGCCGCCTCCCTGACCGAGTCTTTCACCGAAATCGGCGCAGCATTCGAGGCACAGAACCCGGGCGTCACTGTTGTCTTTAGCTTCGCCGGTTCACAGGCACTTGCTGAGCAAATCAACCAGGGTGCTGACGTGGATGTGTTCGCCAGCGCCAGCAAAAAATACATGACCGCCGTAGTGGATGGCGGTAGGGTTACAGCTGATGACGCCAAAACCTTTGCCCAAAACCGCCTTGTGGTCATCTTCCCCAAAGACAACCCGGCTGGTTTGGCTGAACTGAAAGACCTTGCCAAAGCGGGGATCAAACTTGTGTTGGCCGCCCAGGCTGTTCCCGTTGGACAATACTCACTGGATTTCCTCGACAAAGCCAGTGCCGACCCCGCCTTTGGGGCTACATTCAAAGATGATGTGCTCAAAAATGTGGTTTCTTACGAGGATAACGTCAAGGCCGTTCTCACCAAAGTATCCTTAGGCGAAGCCGATGCAGGCATCGTGTATGTCACCGACATCACCATTGACGCCAACGACAAAGTCACCCGCATTGACATCCCCGATGAACTGAACACCATTGCCACCTATCCCATTGCTCCGATCAGCAACAGCAAAAATGCCGAGATAGCCAAAGCCTTTGTTGATTTTGTGCTCTCCACCGAGGGACAGCAAATACTGGCCAAGTATAATTTCATTACCGTTTCTAAATAATCCCGCGAATGCGGTTTGTTCATAGAAACAGAGCTTAATAGAAGCATCTGGTTTCTGGCCAGCCGTAACCGCGCTAGTATTACGGCTGGCCGAATTTACAACTAACCTTTTCAGATTACGGAAAGCATGAGGTTGAAATGAGAATCAGCGCGCGCAACGTGATTAAAGGCAAAGTAAAAAAGATTATCACCGGTGCCGTAAACTCCGAGGTAATCATCGAAACCGATCACGGCGAAACGATTGTTTCGGTGATCACCAAAGATTCCGTTGAAAGCCTTGAGCTTAAAATCGGCAAAGAGGTCTTTGCGGTCATCAAAGCCTCAAACGTCATGGTAGCCGTAGAGTAGCTGCCGGAAAATCCGTTTTTGATCAATTCCGGGGGATAAGGGTCTCAATCTATCAGTGCGCTCAATCCGGGAGCGCGCTGTTTCATTTGTGTTTTACGCCTTACGAAGAAGAGAGTAAAATACAATTCGAGAAATGAGACCGCATTTAAAGCGCCTACGCCAGCAACATCTTACCTCCACATCTGACAACGACGAAGCAGTGAAATCCGAAGTTCAGGAGTTCCTGGATACCCGCCAGCAGCGCCGGTTGATCTTTCCGCGCGCCGCGCTGGTAGGGCTGTGTGCCGGGGTGATTGCGCTGGCATTTCGCGCCGCTCTCAGCAGTGCAGATACCCTGCGCAATTCTCTTATCACCTGGGCACAGCAAAAGCCGGCCTGGGGATGGATATTCCCGGTAGCGCTTGGCATTGCCGGTGCGCTGACTTCCGTTATCCTGGTGCGCAGGTTTGCGCCAAAGGCCGCTGGCAGCGGCATCCCCCATCTGGAAGCCGTACTGCACCGCCTGAGTACTCTGGAATGGAAAAGAATCCTGCCGGTCAAGTTCTTTGGCGGGATCATTGCCATCGGCAGCGGCATGGCGCTGGGGCGCGAAGGCCCGACCGTGCAGATGGGCGGCGCCATCGGCGAAGCCCTTGCCCGCCTGCTTAAAACGTCAGAGCGCGAACGGCTGACACTCATCTCCGCCGGGGCGGGGGCCGGCCTGGCTGCCGCCTTCAATGCGCCACTTTCGGGTTTGATCTTCGTCCTGGAGGAAGTGCGGCGCGACTTTCAACCAATTGTCTTTGGCGCCACCTTCGTGGCCGCCGTGATTGCCGACATCATCGCAAGGATCGGCGCCGGGCAATTTCCGGTCTTTTCCGTACCCAGTTACGAGATTCAGCCCCTGCCCTCCCTTCTTTATTTTGTTCTGCTGGGCGTCATCACCGGCGTCCTCGGCGCATTTTTCAACCGCGGCCTGCTCAAATCCATTTCCCTCTTCAATCGCATCCCCAAAAAATATTACCTGATCGTAATCGCGCTGGTGGGGGCAATGATCGGGCTGGCGGGATGGTTTTATCCTGACTTGATCGGCAGCGGCCACGCGCTGGTGGAAAGCGCACTCACCGGGAAAATGGTGCTTTCGATTATCCCCGTATTTTTTATCCTCAGATTCCTGCTGACCTCAACCAGTTACAGTACCGGCGCTCCCGGGGGTATCTTTGCGCCATTGTTGGTACTCGGCTCGATGGTCGGCCTTGCAGTTGGGCAGACAGCCCACATGCTCTCGCCGGAGATCGTGCCAACGCCCGCCGTTTTCGCCGTGGTGGGGATGGCAGCCTACTTTACTGCCATCGTCCGCGCTCCCCTCACCGGCATTATGCTGATCATCGAAATGACCGGCAGCTACTCGCAGATGCTTCCGTTGCTTGTCAGTTGCTTTTCGGCATACGCGATGGTGGAATTTCTCAAGGATCTGCCAATCTATGAGGCCCTGCTGGAAAGGGATCTGGAAAAATCCGGCCACCAGGTTGCACTCAAAGACCCTGCTGTGATGGAATTCATCGTCCAGCCAGACGCCCTCTTTGTTGGCCAGCAAGTGCGCTATCTGGGGCTTCCTGCCGGATGCATTTTGATCAGATGCTCAGACGGAAAACGCGAGTGGATTCCTAAAGCCAATACCCGCATGGAGGCACACATGCGCCTCACAGCTGTCGTTGCACCAGAAGCTTCTTCCGGCATTGAGACCCTGCGAAAAGGGTGCGGCTCCCAACGGGTTTAAAAAGCCCGCAAAAGCGGAACTTCCTCAACCCCGAATCCTACTGCATGCCAGTAATTAAGAACTTGGTTAAACAGAGGATGAATTCCAGCATATCTGTTGTATGATGGAATTGAGGGAAAGGAGGCCCAAGATGAAAAATACCCTGTTTTTCATACTCGCATTGGTTCTACTGGCAGGTTGTACATCAGGTGGCAAGGTGCCCGCCAACGCTCCCGCAGATATGGCCCTTGTTCCGGCAGGGGAATTCCAGATGGGCTGCGACCCCACCCAGAACGGGGGGTTCTCCTGCGCCGCTGACGAACTCCCCCTGCACAGCGTGAAACTGGACGCCTTCTACATCGACAAATATGAAGTGACCAACGCCCAGTATGCTGAGTGCGTCAAAACCGGCGCCTGCGATGCGCCCCTGAACCTCTCTTCCGAGACGCGTTCCTCCTATTACGACAACACCGAGTTTGCCAATTACCCGGTCATCTACGTTTCCTGGGAGGACGCCAACAGCTATTGCACCTGGGCTGGCAAACGCTTGCCCACCGAAGCTGAATGGGAAAAAGCCAGCAAGGGTAAAAAGGGCAGTGTCTATGCCTGGGGAGATGCAAGCCCCTCGTGTACGTTGGCGAACATATACGACGCTGCCACTTCACAAAGCTGTACTGGCGATACTGCCGCAGTGGGCAGCTACGCCAAAGGCGCCAGCCAGTATGGGGTGCGGGATATGGCCGGCAACGTCTTTGAGTGGGTGAGTGACTGGTACGGGGAAGGCTACTACAAAGATTCACCCTCCAGTAACCCCACCGGCCCTGCCGATGGTACCAGCAAAGTGCTGCGCGGAGGCGGGTGGAACAGCAACCCGCTGTATATCCGCAGCGCCAGCCGCAGCTACGACCCAGACTTCAACTTCAGCAAGGATGTGGGTTTTCGCTGTGCCGCTCCAGTTGCTGGAAATTAAAAAGACCGTAATCTCAAGAGGGGCGTGCAGCGCCCCTCTTTTGTTTTTCAAAACCCAAATGTCAGTTATGGGTGAGCACTCTAAGCGCTCGCAGTGTGACCCACTTGTTGGGCTGTCCTTTTCGGCCAAAATTCCCCCAAGTCTTGCTGCCATAGACGTATTCCAGTTTCCAGCGCCCCAGTTCATCCTGCTTTGAGCAGATGAATTCAAGCAGCCCGGCCAGGCGGGGATCAGCCGCATAACCCAGGTTGACCAGGGCTTCAGCCACCTGCAGCAGATCGGTGACGTAAAACACTGGGAAACCAAATTGCCACCAGGCGCGGTTAGGCTTCTTACCCTCGCGCGGATAATCAGCTGTGAGTGGGTCAACGCTGAAGAGGAAGTCCACTCCCTGTTGGATTGCCCGCTTGATCAGTGGAGTGCGCCTCTCCAACGGCAACCGGCTGAATGCCAACATTATCTTGGCTGCTCCCCAACCGCAGGGAAGGCCATTGTTGGCACCACACTGAAAGCCAGGCCCACATTTGTAGGCGTAGTAACGCATCTCCGCACCTTTTGTGCCTTTGGGAGCAAGGCCTTCTCCTGTAATCGTGCGTGCCATCCATTCGAAAGATTTTTCCAGGCGCGGATCAGTGCAGCCCAACTCCGTCAGCGTCCAGCACAGATTCCCCTGCAGGCAGTCAATTGTGTAAGACGGTGGCTCGCCCCCTGAAAGCTGCCCCTGCGGATGCCAGGCGTGATCCAGCAGATACCTGCAGCCGGTAGCAATGCGTTCATCCTCCTGCAGCGAAGCCCCCAATTGTGCCAGCAGAATAAGTGCCCACACAGTGGAATGGTACTTGGGCCCGTACCCCGGTCCTGGTTTTTCCCAGTAGCCTTCCGGCTGCATGGCAGCCAGAATCTCCACGATGGGGCCATGCTGATGCGCCAGTTTTCTTGCCTGTGCCAGGGCCGTGAGATCAGTCTCTGCCAGATCACGCAACGCCAGGTAACGCGCGCCGGGATCGTGCTCTTCAAGAAGCCAGTCAAGCGTTGCACTTGTCGGGTGGAATGCAGTCATATAAATACCTCCAAATGGTAATGACACATCCATTATCCGACAAAAACAGCGTTTTTCTTCACTTACGGGATTGAGATTTGCCGGAGCCGGGACTTGTGCAGTTTACATCAGCTTTTTTCGTAGTTCTTCTGGTCTCTACGCAGTTTGGCAAAGGCTGCTTCTCGTGCAGGCAGGGGAATTTGGTTCACCTTTTCACCGCTGCACAGCGCCAGCAGATACGCCAGTGCGCATTTCTCCAGCACCGCCACGTTATGCATTGCCCTTTCCATATCCCCTGCCAGCAGCAACGCGCCGTGATTGGCCATGATGTAGGCGTTATTGTGGTCACCCACATTCTTCGCCACCGTCCGCATCAGCGCACCCGTTCCAGATGGCGCATAAGGGATAATGTTCACCGAGCGGCCAAGAAAACGTACCTGCTCATCAAAAAGCGCCGGGATCGGCTTGCCGATTAGCGCCAGCGTGCTGGGGTACACCTGGTGAGTATGGATGATGGCATTCACATCCGCGCGCGTTTTGAAGATAGCTGCGTGCATGGCACTCTCCACAGACGGCTTGCGCTCACCAGCCAGTGCATGCAATTCCATATCTAAAACACAGATGTCTTCCGGGATCATTTTGAGATAGTCATAATTGGAGGGAGTAATGGCAAAGGCATTTTCGCCGGGAATCCGCAGCGAGAGATTGCCCCCGGTGGCGCTTAAGAAACCTTTATGTGTCAGGTTAATGGCGGTATCCACCACCTGTTTTCGATACTCATAAAAATCATTCATATCTTTCCTCCGCTCACAATGGCTTTCCCGGTAAAGTGCTTATTGACCCGTGAAGTCCTTGCGGTGCGCCGAAAAATCGTAGGTGGTGTAAATCTCTGTGCGGAAGGCCGGCCAGGCGCGTTTTTCAATGGCAATATTCACCTGGCGCAACAGGCTGGGCGGCAAACGCAGCACCACAACGTGCCCAATTCCCATCATCACATACCAGTTCACCACTTCTACCCCCGGCGGCGGAAACTCCTGCCAGAAACCGCTCTCGCGTAAATACGCCTGAATTTCATCCAGGTTTTTTGATTGATCGTGACGGAAAAAGACCGTCAGCAGCATGCGTTCATCGCTCATTTACACCACCTCACCCACAAAGAATAATCCAGCAAGCCACACCCATCTTATCACGATACCGGCGGCAGGCGCACCTGCGCGGGCAGAAAGCCAACGCGCACAAGTTATAATACTGTTATGCCGCCAACCAGCAAAACAAACCAAACCGCACTGATCATCCTCAACCCGGTGGCCGGGCTGGTCAATCCCCAGGTGACCACCCGCGTCTTAGAAGCCCGCTTTCACGCCGCAGGCTGGAGTACGCGCATACACCTCACCAAACCAGACGACAACTACGCAGATCTCATCGAACGGGAAACTGCCAGAGGCATAGACATAGTAGTTGCAGCCGGGGGCGACGGCACCATTGCTTCTGTGGCAGGCGCGCTTGCCAACAGCCCCATCCCATTGGGCATCATCCCCATCGGCACCTGGAATGCCATTGGCCGGCATTTTCGCATCTCGTTGAACCCGCTGGGGGCCATCAGCACCATCACCGGCAAGCACAAAATCCGCCGCATGGATTTGATGAAAATTGGCGACAGGGTGCATGCCATGAACCTGGGCGTCGGTTTTAGCAGCAACATGGTGGCGCAAACCCAACGCGGTGAAAAACGCCGCTATGGCAATCTGGCCTACTTTGCACACCTGATCCGCCAGCTTTTTGGCCTTGAGATGAAAAAATACATCATCGAAGCCGATAACCTGATCTACCGCGGCAGGGCGGCCGAAATCTTTGTGGCCAATTATGGCGTGGTGGGGCTGAACCTTATTGAAAGCGCCCTGAACATCCACCCAGATGACGGTAAGGTGGACGTGCTGATCTTCAAAACACGTACCATCCTGGATTTTCCCTCTGTTTTGTGGAATGCAGTTGTGCGCCGCAAAAAAAGGGCTCCGAAATTTCTACGGCTTTCAGCAGTAAGCAAGGTAACCATCAAAACCAATCCACCGATGGTCGTTCAGGCCGATGGGGAAATTCTGGGGAACACCCCCATCTCACTGACCGTTTTGCCGCGCTCAGTAAAGGTAATCGTCCCGCAGCAATACCCCGGCTGATCAGCGCTGCAGGTTAAGCTCCCATAACTGAGACAGGCAGGTTTCCAGCCTTTTGCCCAATTCTGCTCCGCGCGCCGTGGTTACATCATCTCTGTTATCAAACACGGTATACGGCACATGCGTGCGGTTGATTCCCAGCCAGTGCGGGTCGCGCGCGCTTACCTGCGCCCAGTCCACATCCTTATAAAGCCGCTCAAGTTTGGAATCCGGCAGCCCATGCTCAAGGATGCTATCTGGCTTGTTGGGATTAAAGCGCTTGCGGTTCTTGCGCAGCGATTCTTCCCAGCTCACGTTCAGGTATAGCACCGCCAGTTTCTGCGCCAGCTCAGCACTGATGTGCTCAAACGCCGAGCGGTATCCGCCGTGCTCACTGCCGCGTGAAAATTCCACCAGCACCGTATGCCCACGGTGAAGATCGGGCGCATCGCGCAGCAGCTTTTGATAATCCAGGCAAATGCGCTCAATCAGCAAATCCCACTGGTACTGATGCAAAAAGTATCCGTCTTTATCCGTGTGCAGGCGCGGATGCCCCATCCGTTCCAAAAGTGCATCCTCTTCAAACCACGTCCACAGCATCGGGAAGTCATCCAGTTCAAGAATCTCCCCCACGTGAAAACGCCGGATACGCTCCTCAAGCGGAACACGCTTGAGATAGTCCATGATCTCACTCTTGCCAGCGGCCGGGCGTGCCAGCAGCGCCAGAACATTGAAAATTGGTGATTTATCCATATCGAAACTCCGCTTTAAAGATGTCATTATTTTGGGGTTTTTAGGATAGTTTGTCAAGAGATGGTGTTTATAATATCAGGATGGTTGCCACACCCACTGCCGGTTAATGCCAGGTGCTCAGTTTACTACAAGGCGAACTCACAAATGACCTCAACAAATCCGCAAAGACCCAACAAATGGCTGGTGTTGATTTCCGTAGCGATGGGAGTGTTCCTGGCCACCATCGACGGTAGTATTGTCAACATTGGCCTGAACACGCTGGTGATTGACCTCCACGAACCTCTGAGCACGGTAGAGTGGGTGGTGCTGGCCTACATGCTCGCCATCTGCACCCTCATGCTGTCCATCGGGCGCCTCTCGGATATGATCGGCAAAAAGAGGCTCTACCTTGCAGGCATCATCATCTTTACCGTCGGTTCCGCGCTCTGCGGGCTGGCACCCAACGTGCACCTACTGATCGGGTTCCGCGTGTTCCAGGCCATCGGCGCAGTGTTCACCATGGCTACCGGCAATGCCATTGTCACCGAGGCCTTCCCGCCGGCGGAACGCGGCAAGGCGTTGGGCATCATGGGTACGATGGTTTCGCTGGGGATCATTGCAGGCCCATCCATCGGCGGCATCATCCTGCAATCGCTCACCTGGCACTGGCTTTTCTTTGTCAACCTGCCCATTGGATTGATCGGCATCTTCATGGTGGCGCGTTTTGTGCCCGGCGACCATGCCCATAACCGCCAGCATTTTGATTTCCCCGGCGCGGCGGTGATGTTTGTCTTCATGATCACTTTCTTGTTTGCTCTCACCATCGTCCAGGACGAGGGGCTTCGCAATCCGCTGGTGTATGTTCTGTTTACCGCGGCAGTGGTCAGCCTTGTCGCCTTCCTCATCATCGAGCGGCGCAGCGCTTACCCCATGATGAACCTCAGCATGTTCCGCAGCCGCCAGTTTTCCACCAACCTGGGCACCGGTTTTCTGGTGTTTGTATGCAGCGCAGGAACCACACTGCTCTTTCCGCTGTATTTGCAAAACGTTCTGCAGTACACCTCCGGGCAAACCGGGCTGATGGTGGCGGTCACGCCGTTAATCGTTTCAGTCGTTGCGCCGCTCTCCGGCGCATTATCAGACAAGACCGGTTCCCGTCCCATCACCACACTTGGGTTGTTCATCCTCATTCTGGGGTATATCGGCGTAAGCACGCTAACCGTGAATACCTCCACCATCGGTTACATCCTGCGTTTCATCCCCATTGGCCTGGGAATTGGCATGTTCCAATCTCCCAACAACAGCGCTGTAATGGGCTCGGTGGCACGCGAGAACCTGGGGGTGGCTTCCGGGTTGCTTTCGCTCACGCGCACGGTTGGGCAAATGACCGGCATCTCCCTTTTGAGTGCCGTTTGGGAAAACCGCGTTGCCATTTACAGCGGAGGTTTTGTTGAGGGCGGCGGCACTTTTGCCCCTTTCGCCGCACAGGTGGGCGGCCTGCTGGATACCATTTACCTGTGCATCGCTCTGCTGGCCGTTGCCCTGGCAGTTTCTCTCTGGGCCCTCGCTGAATTCATCAAAGTAAAGAAATCCTCCTCAAGCACCACCACTGAGTAAGCAGATTCGCTGGCTCTAATCTTGCAACCTTCTTCTGGGAGGTATCGCCATGGACCTGCTTGTTCGTTTCTTTCGCCACATCATTCCTATCGGACTTATCGCCGGCTTAGGCGTTTTTTCCATCTCCGCGCTGGGAGGCTCAGACCAGTCGCGCATCAAGGGTTTTGGCATCAACCTGGCGCAGAACATGCCCGCCTCGTCCGAGGCGGTTGAAACTTCCCTGGCGAACCTTCAGGCCGCCGGAGCCAAATACGTGCGCGTCAAGCTGGACTGGCGCGGGATCGAAACCTCGCCGGACACCTACAATTGGAACCAGTCCATACCATTGGACCTGATCATCAACTCCGCTTACTCTCGCGATATTACTGTGGTCGCTGTATTAAGCGGCGGCCCGGTGTACCTGGAAAACAACGGGGCACCCATTGACCAGAGCGCCTTTGGCGATCGCTGGGAAAAGTTCGTATCGGCCGCGGTGCAGCATTACGGTGAGATGGTGGACTACTGGGAGATCGGCGATGGCATTAACACCGCCGCCAGCCAGGCAGAGATGCTGCTGCCCGCCTCAAGCGGCGCAGCGTTGCAACCCGACCCGGCTTTTTACACCAAGTTACTGCGTTCCGCCAGTAAGATCATCAACAAAGTAGACTCCAATGATGAAGTGTGGATCGGCAGCCTGGTGAACCCCTCCTCGGGTTATTGCGCGGTAAACCCGCTCACCTTTTTATTGGAAATTCACGGCGCACGCGGCTGGAACTCTGCAGATGCTATCTCATACCAGCCGGATTGGGGAGCCAACGCTCCCGAAAACCCCACTGCCAGCGTTTCGAGCTGTAGTTCCACGGTTACCACCAACACAGCCAGCCTTGCCAGCGATGTTCGCTCCGTACAGGAACTGGCACGCCAGCTGGGCGGCAAACCTGTGTACGTCACTTCACTCAACTGGGATGAAAACGAGTCCGCCGTGCTGGCGGCAAACCGCACCATTTCCACCGCACAGGTGCAGGCCGATATGCTCACCCGTGCCAGCATTGGCCTGATGGGGCTGGATACGGTTCCGCTGGTCTTCTGGTCTGCGGATGTAAGCCCGCAAACCCCGGTTGCCAACACGCTGAGCAACCTTTCCAGCCAGTTGGACAACGCCAAGTCCATCGGCCAGGTGCAGGGCGCGCAAGGATCAGTGGACGAATACCGCTTCCAAAAGGGCGGCAACCTCAAGGTGTTCATCTGGCACAATGTGGATGGTGATAATGGCATCCCGGTGACCCTTGGCAACCTGCCTGCGTCCTCTTACATCGCCTATGCAACCGACACACTGGTGCTCAACAACACCACCGGAACCGCCATCAAGGTAGCGGAAGATGGCTCTACCGTGATTGGCCTCAATGAACGCCCGGTGCTTCTGGTCGGCAAGGTGGGTGACATCGGCGAACAAATTAAAGGCGCCGTTGCAGATCAGTTGGATATGTGGCGCATCCAGTTTGGCGAACTGCTCAAACGCTGGTTAAACGAAGCCAAAGCTTCTTTCATCCAGATGTTCGAGGAGCTTTTTGATAAAGCCAAGGAAAACGCCATTGAATGGGGCGAAGAGCAGATCAACGGCCTGTTCAATTGACGCGGAAGTATAATCACGGGTATGTAAAGAAAGGATTGCCATGAAATTTCGTTCCGCTCCCATGCTGCTTTGCCTTGTTTTAATTCTCATGCTTTCCGCCTGTACGTTACCCTCCGTGACCCCGTCGGTTGCTGATACACAGATTCCCACTTCTTCATTTAACATTACACCGCAAACGGCCTCCCCCAGTCAAAGCGCCACTCTTACTCCGATAGTGATCACCCAGGGCAACCTGGCTGGCCTTGCCGTGAGCAACCGCGTACCAGTTACCAGCCCGCAGCTTCTGCAATGGTCCAAAGACAGCCAGTCTCTGGCCGTGGCCAACCAAACCATTGATGCCAGTGGCAATACGCTCTTTGGCGCTACCGTGCTCACCAGCTCCTCACTGGCACCCGTTTACGTTTATGGCACCCAGGGTGATCGCATCTCCGATATTGCCACCGACGGGCATACCGCTGCCCTCATTTCTCAGGACCAGATGTCCTGGTCAGTGGTGAATCTTGCAGACAACAACACCGTACTTTTCGTCAGCGCACCGGGTTTCAGGATCGCCAACGTCACCTTTTCACCGGACCTTAAGTACATCGCCGTCACCGAAGCCGACCAATGGGAAGTGATCCTGTACAACCTTTCGGACGGGGCGGAAGTGCGCCGCCTGACAGGTTTTGAAACCGCCGCCCCGGTCTTTGACGCCGGCTTTTCTGCCAGCCAGCAATGGCTCATCTGGCATGCCCGCGCCACTGCGCAGTTACAAGAAGTGGAAACAGGCAAGCTCAGCCCAGCATTCAGCCACGAGGATTTCCTTTCGGCATTCACGGTCAGCCCGGACGGTTCTGTCCTCGCCACTGCAGCAGGTAAAACGGTCAATGGCACCTTTGTACCGGCAGTTACCCTGTGGGATGTGGTGGACGGCGTTGAGATGCACACACTGGTGCTGCCCTCCAATGCCACCGCGCTCTCGTTCTCGCCGGATGCCAAGCTACTGGCCGTTGGCGAAGGCAACGATCTGCAACTCTGGCGCGTCGCCGATGGTGTGCTGTTGGGCACATTCTCCGAACACCAGCAGCCCATTGCCCTGGTCAAATTCTCGCCGGACGGCAAATCCATTGCCACTGCCGGGTTTGATAACCAGCTGTGCCTGTGGCAAGTACTCCAATAAGCCTCAGAACTCCCAAAACCCCGGCGCGCCGGGGTTTTTTCTTGAATAAATTCGCTATGGTATACTGTTCCTGCTCGTTTTAACGGATACTACTATGCCTCTGCTCACTGCCCACGACCTCTCCAAATCTTTTGGCGCCACGGATATTTTCACCTCCGTGTCCATCTCCATTCCACACAAGGCGCGTATCGGGCTGGTGGGCGCCAACGGCATTGGCAAGACCACCCTGCTGCGCATCCTCGCCGGCCTGGATGATTCTTCCGGCGGTGCGGTACACACCGCGCGCAACATCCGCATCGGCTACCTCCCGCAGGAGGCCGTGCTGGATTCCAGCCTGACCCTGTGGGAAGAAGAACTTTTGGTCTTTCACACATTGCGCCAGGCACAAAATGAACTGCATGCAATGGAAGAGCGCCTGGCCAACGAAGGCGAAAGCTCGGCGCTGCTGGCAGAGTATGGCAAGATGCAATCGGCTTTCGACCTTGCCGGCGGTTACACATTTGAAACACGCCTGCGCATGACCCTCTTTGGGTTGGGGTTTCAAAAAACGGATTTTAATCGCCCGGTCAATCAGCTCTCCGGTGGGCAGCGCACCCGTGCCTTGCTGGCAAAATTGCTGCTTTCGCAGCCCGACCTGCTCCTGCTGGACGAGCCCACCAATCACCTGGATATCGAAGCAGTGGAATGGCTGGAGGACTTCCTCAAGGACTGGCCCGGTGGTGTGCTGATTGTCTCGCACGACCGCTATTTTTTGGATCGCGTGGTGGATCACGTTTGGGAAATGACCCCCGCCATCGAGGAGTACCGCGGCAATTACAGCGCCTACCTGATGCAGCGTCAGGAGCGCTACGAACGCCGCCTGCAGGAGTACAAAGCCCAGCAGGAATTCATCGAAAAGGAAGAGGATTACATCCAGCGCAACATGGCCGGGCAAAACACCCGCCAGGCGCAGGGTCGCCTCAAGCGCCTGGAGCGCATGTTCGAGGATTCGTTGCTCATCCGCCCGGTGAAAAAACGCGGCCTGCATCTGGACCTTGCCAAAAGCAGCCGCTCCGGTGACCGCGTGCTGCAAACGCACAACCTGAGTGTGGGCTATGCCGATGAGGGACAGGCACTGTTCACCGTCCCCGACCTGATCCTCCAGCGCACCGAATGCGCTGCCATCATCGGCCCCAACGGCGCCGGCAAGACCACATTCCTCAAAACCTTATTGGAACAAATCCCGCCGCTGGCAGGCGAGGCTGTTCTGGGCGGCAGTCTTTCCGTTGGCTACTTTGCCCAGGCACACGAAAAACTGCATCCCGCCTGGACGCTGGTAGAAGAAATCCAGGGCATCCGCCCCAAGATGCTCCCCGCTGAGGCGCGCGATTACCTGGCCAAGTTTTTGTTCACCGGCGACGATGTTTTCAAAAAGGTGGAAGTGCTTTCCGGCGGCGAGCGCGGCCGCCTGGCGCTGGCCTGTCTGGCCCTTGAGGGCACCAACCTGCTCCTGCTGGATGAACCCACCAATCACCTTGACCTGCAAGCCCAGGAAATATTGCAGCAGGTGCTTTTGGATTACCCCGGCACCATTTTGCTCGTCTCGCATGACCGCTACCTGATCGATGCGCTTGCCACCCAAATCTGGGAGGTCATCCCCGCACAACGAACGCTTGTTCAATTCGCTGGTACGTACAGCGAGTACCGTGCCTTCAAGCAGCAAGCGGCAGCCAACGCGCCAAAATTCCACAATGCGCCTGCTCCTGCAAAGAACCAAAGGGCGGCTGGTATGAGTAAGGGGGAAAGAGCCAAAATCCAGCAGCGCATTACGCGCATTGAGGCGGAAGTGGCCGAGCTGGAACGCGAGATGCAAGCCCTGGAAAGTTCATTGACCAACCCACCTGGCGACGCAGCCAAAGTACAGCAGATCGGTTCACGCTATGCTGACATCCAACAAAAGATCGAAGACCTGATGCGCGAATGGACAGAGGAACAAATCCGCCTGGAAGAAAAGGACGATCAGCCCGTGCCTGCCAGCGAGGGTTCATCCCCATTGTAGTTGCGCAAGATCGGCCATTTTAGCGCCACAAAGCCCACCGCAATCAGGCAGCCAATGCCGCCGCTGACGATGGCAAAGGGGGTTCCAAAAGCCTGTGCTACCAGGCCGGCTTCCATTTCCCCCAGGCGCGGCCCCCCGGCAAAGAAAATCTGGTTAATGCTGATCATACGTCCGCGCAGTTCGTCCGGCGTTTGCAACTGACGGATGGTATTGCGCAGCACCGTACTCACCGCGTCACCAGCGCCCACCAACACCAGCGCCGCAAAGGTCAGTGCAAAACTGCGCGAAAGGCCAAACACAATCGTGGCAAGGCCAAAGGCGGTCACGCCCCAGAGCAAAAGTTTGCCCTGCTTTCTCAAATGAGTCGTTTGCGTCAGGATCAGCGCCACCGTGACCGAACCAATAGACTGAGCCGCAGAAAGCCAGCCGTAACCGATCACCCCCACCCCCAGGATATCTGTCGCCACAAAGGGCAACAACGTCTCCGCCGAGGAGAAGAAAGAGGCAAAGAAATCCATGATCATGCTGGAAAGGATGATCGGCTGCCTCAGAATGAAGCGGATGCCGATGGGAATACCGGAGAAATCCAGTTTTTTGAAGGCGCTCGGCAACTGGCGGATCTCAGGTTCTCTGGCGGCCTTTTCCACTTTGCCCATCATCACCAGTGCCACCAGCACAGCCAGAAAGGAAATCGCATTGATCCAGTAAGTCCATTGCTGGCCAAGAGTGGCAATCACCAGGCCGCTCAAAGCCGGGCCAATGATCGCTCCGGTGTTGGCAGCAATGGATTGTAAGCCAAACGCGCTCTGCAAATCCTCACGGGGCACAAGATTGGAGATCAATGACTGCCGCGCGGGGCTGTCAAATGAAATGACAATGCCGTTGATCGCGGTGATAATGTAAATTGACCAGATGCCAATCACTTTGAAATAAGTCAGCAATCCCAGGGCCATTGCGGTTAGCAGCATGGTGGTCTGGGTAAGAAACATTACGTTGCGGCGATTGAAAGTATCCGCTACCAGCCCACCGATGAGCGCAAAAATGATGATGGGAATGAAGCGCGCCAGCCCTACCCCGCTGACCACCAGCGGCTGGTCAGAAAGGGTACGCAAGTGCCAGTAGATTGACCATGCCTGCATTTGGCTGCCGGCAGTCGAAACTAACAACCCCGCCCACAGAAGAAAGAACTTCCGATGCCGTAGCGCAGGCGGGATCCTGAAGAACTCATGCAAATTCATTTAATTTTTTAGGTGCCCCAATCTCTCAAGTATAGGAAATCATAACCAATGGTACGGTTGCTCAGTTTGGCGATCGGCGGCAAGACACGCTTGAACTGGTTGCGGCGTACCCTGGCGAGCACTGTGCGCACAAACTCCTCGGCAAAGCCGGCTTCCACGCACTCCTCGGGGGTAAAGCGTTGGTCGATCAACAGATTGAGTACTTTGTCCACCTGCTCATAAGTGAATCCCAATTCACCCTCATCGGTCTGCCCGGTCCACAGGTCGGCCGAGGGGGCTTTTTCGATCAAGGGTTTGGGTACGCCCATCGTGGCAGCCAGTTGGCGCACTTGTGTCTTGTAAAGGTCGCCCAGCGGGTTGATGGCACAGGCCGAATCGCCGTAAAGGGTGGAATACCCCAGCAAAATCTCGGTCTTGTTACCCGTGCCAACCACCAGGCCTTTGAAATCCTCGGATTGGTCAAAGAGGATGATCATGCGCTCGCGCGCCATGATGTTGCCCTTGCGGCGGTTATCCATTTCGGGAAAACGACTGATCAGGGGGTCAACCATCTCGGTGATGGGGATGGTAAGAGCACGCACGCCCAGCGCGTCGATCACCATCTGGGCATGGTCCAGAGAATCCTGCGAGGAAGTGCGGTAAGGCATGCGCACGACCATCACATTATCGGGGCCGAGGGCTTCTGCTGCCAGGTAGCAGGTCAATGCCGAATCCAACCCGCCGGAGAGGCCCAACACTGCACGTTTGAAGCCCGCGCGGCTGATCTCGGTTTGGATAAAACCAGTGAGGATCTTCCGTGCCAGTTCGGTATCAATCGAAAGGTCAGACATGGTTCCCTCCGTTTAGTTGGAACTGCTGCGTGCATTGTTGATGCGCGCCAACTCGCGCTGCACCAGGGCAGTGCGCTCATCGCGCAGCAGCGGTAAGCGTGCGCGCGTGCGGTGGAGATGATTGAGATCAAGCTCAGCCAGCACCAGCGCCTCCTGATGTTGCGGCCCCTGCACAACCACTTCGCCATCGGGGTTGAACACCGACGCCCCGCCCCAGAAGTTCAAACCGTCCTCATAACCCACCTTGTTGGTATGCACCACAAAAGAGGTAAAGAGGCCGGCATAAGCACGGTTGATGTCGTCCACCCAGCGCGCCGAGGCCAGCCTGGCGGGTTCGCCACACTCGCCCTGCGCGGGCAGCCCCCGCCCCGGCGAGGCCGAGGTGAAGAAGAACAGGTCGGCGCCATCCAGCCAGAGCAGATACGGCAAAGAGGCATGCCAGAAATCCTCACAGATCAACATGCCCACCCGTCCAAAGCGCGTATCAAAAGCGCTCACATCGTTGCCCCAGGCAAAAAAGCGGCCCTCGTCAAACAGGCCATAAGTGGGCAGGTACACCTTGTGGTGAATGTGCAACACCTTGCCATCTGAAACATAGGCAGCGGCGATATAAAAGCGATTGCGCACATCTTCTTCCACAAAACCGAAAATAATATCAATACCTTTGCTGGCTTCCAGCAACCGGCTAAACACCGGGTCGGAAGGCTGCGGGTGAATTGCCACCGTACTGGTGAGGTCTTGCAGCACGTAACCGGTGAGGGAAAGCTCCGGAAAAATAATCAGATCAGCCCCGCTCTTGCGGGCTTCTTCAATGTATTCCAAATGTTTTTGCAGGTTGCGGGGAACATCCCCTAAAACCGTGTTGATCTGCGCCAGTGCCACGTTTAATTTCATGCGTTGTCTTCCTCGTCTTGTGCCAAACTCTTCTTTGATTTTACTGCAAAGGTGCCAATCAGGAGGCCTGCGCCGGCAAGGATTGTCACAATGGAGGCCCACACATCCAGGCGCAGCCCCAGCCACTTTTGCAGCACATCCGCGCGCAAGAGGGTGAAGATCAAGGTATGGATGCCCAATGCCACCAGGAGCACGGCAGCTTTGCGCCCGGCAACCGCCGGTCTGCGCCAGTGCCATTCCAAAATTACAAACACGAGCAAAACCGTTAACGCCGCCGCTGGCTGCAACGGCACGCGCGGCGCCACCACCCCCATATCATCCAGCATAGGCATACCCCACCAA
Organism: uncultured Anaerolineaceae bacterium; assembly: GCA_937897615.1. GTDB lineage: Bacteria > Chloroflexota > Anaerolineae > Anaerolineales > Anaerolineaceae > UBA6107. The sequence continues at coordinate 1,184 of CALCNO010000087.1, read as the reverse complement.
ACGGCAGGATCAAGGCGTGCGCCATAGGCTACACCGGCACTCCAGGCTGCCAGCCAAAAAGAAAACGCCAGCGGCAAGATCATTACGCTAAAGCGGTCAAGCGTTACTTTGGTCTGGTGCTCACTCAGCCACCCGATGAGGGCAGCCACCAACAAAGCACCTGCCACAGCCCCCAGCCACCACCAGCCTCCCGCGCCTATATTTAATATCTCGTTTCCGCGGGTGGAATAGTAATGCAGGTGCGCCAGCACAAAAGCAGCCCGCGCTCCAACCAAGGCCCCGGCCAGCACGACCAGGCTCTGCAGCAACCAGCGCACGCGCAAGCTTTCCTGAACAGAGAGCGCCAGCTGCAACAGCGCGGCAGAAGCACCCAGGCCAATGATCACTGAGAACAGGGACAAATTCACCTCGAGAGTAGACGATTTATCTTATCACAGCTACCCGCCCCCCTGATAACAAAAACAGCCTTGCGGCTGTTTTCGGTTCAGTTGATCGATTCCACTTTTTCAATTTCGGGAAAGAACTGCTTGACCGTTCCTTCCACCCAGCCTTTCACCGTCACCGGCGAGAGCGGGCAGCCCAGGCAGGCACCGCCGAGCTTGACCTTGACCACCTTGCCATCGAAGGAAACAAACTCCACTTCTCCTCCGTGGTAAGTGTTGATGTATGAATTGAGTTGCTCGACCAACCCGCGCAACTGCTCAATTTCCGAAAAAGAAGGGGTATGTTCCGTCATCGTCACCTCACACGAATAAAGGTTTTCTAACAAAAATCATACCATATTTGGGTAGAATGAATCCTAATGGTTGAACTTTTTACTTGTATTGGAGGAGATAGATTATGGAAATGGTGATAGATTTTCCCGGCGGCGCACGGGTGGATGCGCACTTTGGCCCCTACACGGTACCCACAGACCAACCTTCGATGAGCGGAGCAGCTTCTGCTCCCACCCCATTTGCAGTATTCCTTTCGTCAATTGGCACTTGCGCTGGCATTTATGTGCTGGGTTTTTGCAGCCAGCGCCAACTTCCCACTGATGGTATTCGCATTATCGAACGTATTTACTCCAGCCCGGCTACCGGCCTGCCCGATACCATTGACCTGGAAATCCAGGTACCGCCATCCTTCCCTGAGAAATACTATCAGGCGCTGGTACGTTCCGCGGAGCAGTGCAAGGTCAAACA
>CALCNO010000086.1 GCA_937897615.1 uncultured Anaerolineaceae bacterium | reverse complement strand
AGAGCCTGGACAGCCTGCGCAGGAAGATTGAAGAAGATTTTGGCCTGGTGACCCTGGAATACTCGGAGGATGTTACCGGCCCAACACCTCTGCCGCTGGAAGGAGTGAGCGAGTTGAAGGTGCTCACCGAAATCCCTGCCACCCTGGAAGAATCGATCAACCGGCAAAGGGCCCTGCTGCGGCGTATGGGCGCCATTAATCCCGATGCGCAAAAAGAGTTTTACGAAGTGAAGGAGCGCTATGAGTTCCTGACTTCGCAGTTGGAGGACTTGAAAAAAGCTGATGTCGATTTGCGCCAGATCATCACAGAGCTGGATGAACTGATGCGCAAGCAGTTCCGCACCACTTTCAATGCCGTGGCAATTGAATTCAAGCAATTGTTCACGCGCCTGTTTGGCGGAGGTTCGGCGCGCCTGGTACTTACGGATGACGAGAACCCCACCGAGACCGGTATTGATATTGAGGCCAAACTTCCCGGCAGGCGTGAACAGGGGTTGTCGCTGCTTTCCGGTGGCGAAAGATCGTTGACGGCGGTTGCCCTTATCTTTGCGCTCCTCAAGGTTTCACCCACGCCATTCTGTGTGATGGATGAGGTGGATGCCATGCTGGACGAGGCCAATGTGGGCCGCTTTACCGAATTGCTCAAGGAATTAAGCCAGGAGACCCAGTTCATCGTCATTACGCACAACCGCAATACCGTGCAGGTTGCCGATGTGATCTACGGCGTGACCATGGGGCACGACTCTGCCAGCCAGGTGATCAGCCTGCGTCTGGATGAAGTCAGCGACGATATGGTGCACAGATAAGTAAAAGGCCATGAGAAACTCTCATGGCCTTTTTTTGAATCCCAATCAGATTACTGTGAACTTGAAAGGCGGTACTCAGTGGGAATGGTGGGTTCACTTGGAACCACCGATGCCCAGATGTTGTACTTTTTGATGTCGGCTTTATCCTGTGCTGCCTGAACGGCTTTGCTGTAGAAAGCGGACTTGATGCTGCTCAGTTCGCTGCTGCTCAGGGTGCGGGTCTCATGGCCAAGCACCTGGATGATGTGATAACCAAACTCGCTCTTTACCGGCTGGCTGATCTCACCGATCTTAAGCGCGTAGGCGGCATCCTCAAATTCCTGCACCATTTGGTCGTGGCCAAACCATCCCAGGTCACCGCCATTGGCGCTGTTGGATGTGTCCGTGGAGAACTGGGCAGCAAGTGACGTCCAGTCTTCACCTTCGGCAAGTTTGGTCAGGATCAGCTTGGCTTCCGGCTCGGTTGCTACCAGAATGTGGCGTGCCCAGACCATATCCTGCTCGGGAGTGATGTCTTTAGTGAGTTCGTCGTACACCTTTTTCTGCAGAATGATGCCGCGAACATACTCACGCAGGTCTGCATCGGTGAAACCGGTTTCGCTGCCCACGTTGGCAACCATAGTGGCATACAGCCCCTGATAACCTTCCAGGGTGTACGGGGTTGGGGTGGCGGGGATTTCGGTTGCGGTCGGGATTTCGGTGGGCGCCTCGGTGGGGGTCTCTGTTGGGAGTACCTCGGTGGCGCTGGGGAGAGCAGTCTCAGCGGTGGCACCCGCAGCCAGGGTCGCCGTCGGCTCAAGCGTTGCAGTGCTTGTGGGGAGAGCGGTTGGGGCCTCAGTGGGGGCTTCGGTTGGGATTGGCGTAGCAGTGATCAACGCCCTTTGAGTACCAGACAGAGTGCTTGTGGGGTAGATGATCTCGGTGGGTTCCGGGGTGGGGGTGCCATTGGCGTAGTAGCCAAAGTTTTCCTGCAGGTAGGTTTCCACCTCGGCGTCAGAAACGGTGATTCCCAATTCCTGGGCCATTTGCTCTACCACTTTTTCCTTGACCATTGTATCCAGTGTGTCGCTGCCGAACTGAACAGAATTATCCAGTTGGTTCTGAACACTCAGGAGTTGGGATTGGAAGAAGTAAGCCCACTGCGAAAGCGCGTATTGCAGGTAGCTTTGTACGAGCGAGAAGCGCTCATATTTGACACGCTTCTGGAATTGTTCCACCGTGATCACGGAACCGTTGACTCTGGCGACGGCCTTCTTCGGCTTGAGCACGGTGTCATTCAGCAGGCCGTAAATTACCACCAGGATGATTGCTCCGAGGATGGCGATCAGGCTGATGAGGAGGGCTTTTTTCTGGCGCTGCTCTTTTTCCATGCGTGCCAGATGTTTCTTGCTATGAACTTTGGGTTCTTCTTGCATTTCCTTAGGCATGTGAACCTCACTTAATGAAGCTAAAGGGCATCGAGGGTGCTCAATGCCCGTTACAGGTTACGTGAGTGCTATTAGCGGATGGCTTCTGACCAGCGCTCTCCGGTGAAGGGGAGCAGGGCAATGTGGCGTGCGCGCTTGACGGCAACGGCCAGCACACGTTGATGGCGGGCGCAGGTGCCGGTCTGGCGCCGCGGGCGGATGCGACCATCTTCAGTGACGAAGCGGCGCAGCATGTCCACCTGTTTGTAGTCAATAGCAATGCTTTTATCTGCGCAGAACTGGCAGATCTTGGGTTTGGCTACATAACGGCGGGGGCCGGAAAATCGTTCATTTTCGCTGAAATTCTCTTCAGACATTTTCTTTACTCCAATTTACTTTTACGGTTAGTATGGATATTCTTCATCCATCTGTTCATCGGGTTCGCGTGTTTCGCTGCCGAACTGGTAACTGTCCTTGCGTTCGCCGAGGATCATCATTTCGGTTGCCACAACTTCCACGCTGGAGTGCTTGCCCTTTTCGGCGTCTTCCCAGCGGTGGGTTTGCAGCCGACCCTCAACATAGACCTGCTGCCCCTTGGCAAGGTGCTGCTTGCAGATCTCTGCCAGGTTGCCCCAGGCTACTACATTGAACCACTCGGTTTCGCTGTGTTTTTCACCATCCGCCGAGTTCCAGGTGCGATTAGTGGCAACGGTAAAGTTTGTGACGGCGCGCCCGGTTGGGGTGTAGCGCATTTCAGGGTCTTTCCCCAGGTGACCAATGATCATCACTTTATTCAGATCGCGGCTCATTTCTACTCCACTTGAACCCAAACACAAAACTACTCAACCACGGTGATCATGTAGCGGAAGACCGGCTCCAGGAAACGCAGCTGGTGGTCAAGTTCGTTGGCATAGGCAGGGGCAAATTTGGCGGTGATGAGTGCATATTGGCCATCGCGGTGTTTGCCGATCATGTAAGCCAGACGACGCTTGCCCCAGACATCCAGTTTCTCAACCGAACCTCCGGCGGCAGTGATCCAACCCTGAACTTTCTCGATGGCAGCTTTGAAAGCGGTTTCATCCAGTTCGGGATTAACGATCACAACAACTTCATAGGTACGCATTGCGGAATCCTCCTTTCCACGGGATTGCCCCTGGAATTCACCGTGGGTGAAGCCGGGAGCGGAAAGGCAGCAGAGTATTCTGCTTACCAGGGTCAAATTTTACCACAATTGGCGGAACAGTGGTAAAATAGCTTTCGCACTGGGGGCTCGTCTAATGGTAGGACGACTGACTCTGGATCAGTTAGTAGCAGTTCGAATCTGTTGCCCCCAGCCTTACTCGTCGCAAGACGAGTTTTTGTTTAACGAGCAGATCGAATCCCCATTGAGGGGACGGTGTCTGTTGCCCCCAGCCATACTCGTCGCAAGACGAGTTTTTGTTTAATGAGCAGCTCGAATCCCCATTGAGGGGACGGTGTCTGTTGCCCCCAGCCATACTCGTCGCAAGACGAGTTTTTGTTTAACGAGCAGATCGAATCCTTATTGAGGGGACGTTGTCTGTTGCCCCCAGACTTACTCTTGCCCACCAGGCGGACCTTCTTCAGGGGTTTTCTCGCTGTCTCCACTATTCTCGGTGGTTGTTGGTGGGAGATACGGCACGGGCGTACTGGTCGCCCTTGGTGTAAATGTCGGTGTCCGGGTGGGCGTGCTGGTGCAGGTGGATGGCTCGGTGAGGGTAGGAGTCCTGGTGAGGGTAAACGTAGCTGTCAGCGAGGGCGGGAAAGACACGGTCGCTGTTGGCGTGGCGGTGGCATCGTTTCCTCCTCCGGAGTTGCAGGAGGTGAGTAGTATCACTGCCAGGAGCAGGATACCAACCTTTTTTACTGCTTAATTATATCGCTTGCCGGTTCCCGGGAAAACTCCCCGCCTTTTACAGGTTTCCCCTGAATAACTTAGGGATTTCCCCACCTGAGAATATGGGTTTGTACCGATATTCCCGGTGAGGCGATTTCACTATCCTAGAGTCACTATGAAAAAGATATTTGTGATTCTGACCACCTGTGTAGCTGTCCTTGCCATCTCTCTGGTAGGCGTAGTGGGTACGGCTCAGGGTGCCGCATACAAACCGGGCACTGCGGGCGTTTCAACCGGAAGCGAATATTCTTTCCGGGCTACGCCGCGGGACCTGCCGCTTGAAGAAGTAGTTGCCGTAGCACCAACCCCCACACCGGCTGCTACAGCCGCGGCAAGCAGCAAAATTCCAACCCTGGAGGCTTTTACAGCCCAGTTGCGCCAGGAGGGTAGCCTTGGCCTGTGGGCAGAGGGCTACTTTGCCTACCGTTTTTATTCGGCGACCTGGGGGGTGGTGCCAGGTGCCAGCCAAACGGCTTCTTACTCCGGTTTTGAAGGTTATCGCGCATTCTTTATTCATAATTATCTGGGAGGGAACAAACTTTATTCAGTACGCCCTGGCACGCGTGTGGCAGTGATCTGGTCTGATCGCATTGAGTGGTTCCAGATTTCAGGGGTGTACCGCTTTGAAGGTACAAGCACGGGAACGGACTGCAACTCAAAGGAGCCATATACTTCGTGGGATGGCGGCGCAGGCCCTTACACCGCTTACG
>CALCNO010000085.1 GCA_937897615.1 uncultured Anaerolineaceae bacterium | reverse complement strand
CGGCAGGGATAAGTTTTTACGTTGAGCACTTTGGGGACAGGCGCAGCGCGCCCGTTGGCCGGCACGAGGACACACTTGCCGGTAGCGTCGTATTCAAATCCATGAAAAGGGCATTGGATCGTTTCACTTTGCAGGCAGCCAATGCTCAGGGCAGCGCCTCGGTGCGGGCACAGGTCCGCCTGGCAAACCGGGTTCCCGGAAGCCTCGCGCCAGAAGACCATCTTTTCCCCCATACGCAGCACACCAAGCGGCTTTCCTTTTTTCAACTCTCCGGATTGAAGAACCACGTACCACTGGTCTCTGATCATCGCGACCTCCTCAGATAAGGATAATCCAAAGAGCCGTCGAAATGACGGCTCCTGGGTTGTGGCGCTGCGACTACCCTACTTTATCGCGAGGAGGGATGTCGCAGCGCTGTGGTTAAAACGTTTACACATTGTAGACACCACCTCCTCTTCGTTAGGATGGCAAAACTTTTTCAAGGTTCTTACGTAAGTAAAGCACAAAGAATGAACAATGTCAAGCGAGCAATTCGCGTTACCTTCAAACCAAATGGGGCTGTTTCCTTGCCAGTGAGTGAGATGCCCCGTATAATGCGGCAATGAACCCCTTGTCTGCTCTCAAAAAACGCTGGATCACCATTACCCTGGTGGTGCTGGCCGTGGTGCTCATTGCACTCTGGCTGGAGCTGACCCCGCACGGGTTGGAAGGCAAACTGCGCGCTACCGGCTATGCCGTTTGCCACCAGCTCGAAAGCCACAGCATTGATTTTGATGGGCGCTTCCTGCCCCTGTGTGCGCGCTGCACCGGCATGTACCTGGGCAGCCTGGCCACGTTGAGCCTGTTGCAGAAGCGCAAGCGGGCCGCCGGCGTCCCGCCCAAAGCCATCCGCGCTGTGCTCATCACCTTTCTGGTGCTCTTCATCCTCGATGGCATCAACTCTACTGCCGGGCTGCTGCCGGGCATGCCGCAAGCCTATGAACCCTCCAACTGGCTGCGCCTGGCCACTGGCTTTTTGATGGGAATGGTCATCGGCAACCTGCTCATTGTCCTGTGGCATCAGACCTGGTGGAAGCACATGTCTGCCCTGCCTGCACTGGCCGGCTGGAAGCACCTGCTGCTGATCGTGCTGGTGAATGCCGTCCTGGGTGTTCTGGTGTGGTTGCGCATCCCGTGGCTGTTCTTCCCCATCGCCATACTTTCCACTGGGATGATCGTCATCCTGCTGAGTATGATCTACACGCTGATTTGGATTATTATTTTCAAGAAGGAGAACTCTTTTGAAACTTATGGGGAAGGATTGAGTTTTATTCTGGCAGGGTTGGCAACTGCTGTGATCCAGATCGGATTACTCGACCTGCTGCGCTACAACCTCACCGGCACCTGGCAGGGATTTACAAGTTTGTTTTAGGAAAGAGGAAAGATGGATATTTTTACCAATTTACTTTCGGCATTCGGTTTGTCTGCCAGCGCGGGGTTGAATGCCTACATCCCCCTGTTGACGGTGGCCCTGCTGGCAAAATATACCAACCTGATCAAGTTGAATGAAACCTGGGAACCCATGACCTCCTGGTGGGTCATTGGCGTTTTGATCTTCCTGTCGCTGGTTGAATTCTTCGCAGATAAGATCCCGGCGGTCAACCACGTCAATGACGCCATCCAGACCTTCATCCGCCCGGCAGCCGGGGCTATCGTTTTCGCAGCCACCTCCACGCAAGGTGTAGAAGTCAAACCCCTGCTGGCGCTGATTGCGGGTCTGCTGGTGGCAGGCGGCGTGCATGCCGTCAAGTCGCTGGCCATCCGTCCGGCTGTAACGGCCACCACCGGAGGCGCGGCCAACATCGGCGTGAGCATGCTGGAAGACGTCACTTCCACCGCGGTTTCCTTCATGTCCATCCTGCTGCCAGTCATCGTCGCCTGCGTGCTGGTACTCGTCACAGCGCTGATCATCCTGCGCATGTTCCGCAAGCACCGTGAGAAAGAGGCGAAAAAGCAGGTATGAGCAACGATCCGGTCAACGGCAGCGACCCCGAACTGCTGGCGGAACGCAAACGCCAGGTCTGGCTGATCCTGCTGGTGATGCTGGCCTCTGGCTGTGCCGGCGTGCTGCTCGTGGGCGGGGTCATTTGGCTGCTCCGCAGCGTGCTGATACCAGGCTAACAATACACAACCGCCCGCGGAATTCCGCGGGTGGTTCTTTATGCCGGGATGGGAATCACCGCAGTTGCCGGGAGCTGTAATGTTAACTTTTCGCCAGTACGCACTGGCTGCGGCAGCAAAAAGCGCAACACCTGTCCACCCCCGCAATCCAAAGTCGCCAAATAGCCATCCTCGCGGAAGCGGCAGTCCAACACTTTGCCTATGATAAGATTCTGCGCTGCTCCATCCGCAGCCAGGGCCGCATGGTCCGGCCTGAGTGCCAGCCATACCTCCTTGCCTGCCGGGAACTGAGCGGCGGCGGGGCTTTCCGCCACAAACTCGCCGATGCGCGTTTGCACCCGCAA
>CALCNO010000084.1 GCA_937897615.1 uncultured Anaerolineaceae bacterium | reverse complement strand
AGGCGTAGTACTTGCTCATCTCGGCGGTGTTGGCAAAGCGGCTGGTCTCGGTTTGCGGGCCGTCGCTGCAGATGGCGGGGCAATGGTCGCCGCTGATGAGGCGCCCGCCGAGCATGTTGACGATGGAGTTGTACACCGGGCCGTATGCGTATTCCATGCCCAGGATGCCCTTGTACATGTTCACCAAAAAGCGGTCGATCAGGCGGCCGGAGCGTACCGGGCCGGCCTGCACGGCATCCTGCCCGTAGAACAGGGCCACAAAGCGGTTGGCGCCTTCACCGGTGTAATAATCGAAAACAATGTCGGCGTAGGAAAGGCCGGCATGCGGGCGACCCTCGCGCGGGAAGTTGGAAACTTTCACCATCACCGGGCGGCGGTCAAGGATGCTGGCATCGCTCACCTTGAGGCCGGTGAGCGGGTCCACGTCCTCAGGGAAGTTGGTGGGGCCGTACTGCACGCGCGCGGGCGTGGGGGTCAGGGTAGGCGCGGGGGTGTTGGTGGCGGTGGGCAGCGGTGTGGCGGTGGGCTGTGCGGTGAGGGTGGCTGCCACGTAGTAGGCCAATGTTTGATTAAAGCCCGCGGCATCGGTGGGGGTGGCTGTCTGGCAGGCAGTGAGCAGCGTGCCAACGATGAACAATAAGCTAACGCTAAGGAAAACTCTTTTCTTCATGTGATCTCCTATTTGATCCTGTATTTGGCCAATAGTTACTGGCAATTATAACCGCATAACCGGAGGCAAAAATCAAGGCAAGGCGGGTGCCTTGCCTTGATAAAAGGTTGTGCAAAGAAAAGACTAGTAGCGGTTGACCGAGAAGCTGAGGTAGTCGCTGCCGGAGCCGCTGAAGATCACCCCGCTGGGCGCCGAGAGGTTGCCTAGCAGCAGGCTGCCGCTGCCACTGCCGCGGGTGGAGGCAATGTAACGGCTGGCGTCAATCCACACCACATCGCTGGCGTTGGAGATATCCGGCACCAGCGTGGCGGCGCCGCCGACAACACCGATGTAGGAGATCGTGCCGGGGCCGTCGCGGACGGTATAGAAGAAGTGCAAACTGTCCGGCGACCAGGCAACAGTGCTGTCGAACTGCCCGGTGGCGTATTCGATGTCGGCAGTGCCAAAGGTTCCGGCGGTGTGCAGCGTCTGGAAGTTATCAATGCTTTCACCCAGGCGCGTGAAGTAGATCACTTTGGAGAGGTCGGGGGAGATGAAGGCAAAGCCGCTGGGGAAGTAGAGCATGGGGGTATCCATGGTCATCTCACCGGAGAGGCCGTCTGCGGCCACACGCCACAGTGTGCCGTTGGCTACCGGATCCGTCCAGGGATCCTGCGGAGGCACGGCGGCCATGAGAGTGGTGGAATCGCCGGACCAGACCGGGCTGGCGACCCAGGCGTACTCGGAAGCGGTGTTGACAAATGGATAAGCGAGCACCGTATCATCTACAAGGCTGCCATCGGCGTTGTAGATGCCAATGCCGGTGGGGATGCTGATGGCGATCT
>CALCNO010000083.1 GCA_937897615.1 uncultured Anaerolineaceae bacterium | reverse complement strand
CCCGCGCGCCAAAATATTCATCTTCATGGTGCTCCTGCTTGGGCTCACCTTCAGCCAGTCCCTGCTGGGGTTGGGGATCGGTCTGTTCGTCGTTTTGCTGCTCACCCTGCTGGCAAAGATCAACCTCAAGTTCGCCCTCAAGTCGGTTCTGGTGCCGCTACCTTTCCTGCTCTTCTTCGCACTCATTCAGGCCTTTTTCTATTCTTCTAAAAACGACCCGCAGCTGCTCTTTTCTCTCTGGTTCCTGCATATGACCCCCAGCGGGTTGATTGCCGGCGGCATTTTGCTGCTGCGCTTCTGCGCGCTCATCCTGACGTTGGGGCTGGCCTCCTTCTGCATCTCCACCTCAGAATTGATCCAGGGGGTATCGCGCCTGCTCAGCCCGCTAAATAAACTCGGTATTCACACCATGGACCTGGTGATGGTGCTGCAGATTACGCTGCGCTTTGTGCCCATGCTGGCGCAAACCGCCGAGCGCATTGCCAAGGCACAGGCCTCACGCGGCGCCGAATGGGGCAGCCGCAAGGGCGGCCTGGTCAGCCGTGTGCGCCAGCTCTTCCCGCTGATTGTGCCGCTCTTTGTCATCAGCCTGCGCCGCACCGAGAACCTGGCGCTGGCAATGGACGCGCGCGCCTACGGCTACCTGGACCATCGCACCAGCCTGGTGGAGATGAAATTCAGCACAAAAGATTGGGTACTGGTGGCATTAAACTTAATCGTCTCACTCGTGATCCTCTACGTGTGAGACGATTCAATTCGTAAAACCAGAAGAATTACAGGTCGGCGCCTTTTTTCTTGCCGATGGAAAATTCCAGATAACTGGCAGTAACGATCAGCACCACCACCGCAGCCACGGCTGCTTCAGGCGCGCCGGAGGCCAGGGCAATGCCGCCGATGGCTTTCCATACTTTCTCACCCAACACTTCGATCACACGCGAGTCTTTGGCAAAGAGCAGGCCAAACATGCCCAGCACAAATGCCGTGTTGGCGTAACTACCCAGAAAACCGGCTGCCAGCAGGCCAAACACTTTCCATTTTTTCAGCGCCGTCCACACCAGCCAGGCCACCGGGCCAATGAGCATACGCGGCAGCACGGAAAGCAGCGGATTCACGAACAGGGGATCCAATGGGCTTTTGGGAGCCGTTGCCGCCTGGTAAAGCGAGGTCAGGCCAAAGAGCAGGCCAATTCCAGCGCCAACGATGGGGCCTTCCAGGATCGCCCCGATGATGACAGGGATCGCCAGGATGGTGATGGAGATACCGGCAAACGGAATATAGCCGCCGAAGGGCAGCAAACCGAGAACAATTGTGATGGCAGATAATACTGCGGTAACAACGATCTTGCGCGTTCTGCTTTGTGGCATACCCAACTCCTCAGGCGAGAAGGCTATGGTTTATCTCGCTCCGAGGTATTTTATCACACCCAGGCCGGAAACTCTTTGGGTCACCTTGGCTTCACCATAGTATTCGATCCCGCCAACGCCACTGATGGTCGCATCCATCGTTTCGTTGGCCCACAGGCGTGCATTGCCCACACCGCTGAGTTTGGCGGTGGTACGGGCAGATTCCATGCGCGCGCCCTGGTAGTTGCCCGCGCCGCTGAGCATCAGGTTCTGCTCCACACAGGAACCGGCAATGTCCACCGAGCCAACCCCGGAGATTTCCACGTTCAGCGTGTTCGCCTTCACCGTACCGATCGTCAGTGTGCCCGGTCCGGAGATGGTGAGCGACAGGGCGTCGGTGTTGATCTCAGCACAGTCAACACTGCCCACGCCGGCGATCTTGAGCGAGTTAATCTCTTTCATCACCACATGGAAAGTCACCATACCCTTGTCAATCAGGCGGAAGCCGGTCCAGTCTTTCCAGTCGGTTTCCTGGGTGATGTGCAAGACGCCATCCTTCACCTCGGTGTGAATGCGCTCGCGTACTTCCGGGTCTGCCTGGATCGTCAGGCTTTCGCTCTCTCCCTGGCTGAGCATGATCTTGCCTACCGCCTTAAAGTTGATGCCGCTAAAACCACTGACCGCAATTACTTCTTCCTGCACTGATGAGTTGTCCATTTTTATCTCCCAAAATATCAATATATATCTGTATACGCAAATTCCGCCAAATGTGTGCAACTCACCCCGCCAGCGGGAGCGAGATCGTCACACAAGTCCATTGCCCGGCCTCGCTGGCAAGCGTGATGGAGCCGTTTTGGGCCGCAATCAGGCTGCGTGCAATGGAAAGCCCCAGGCCGCTGCCGCGATACTCCTGGCTGGAGCTATTTTCTACCTTGTAAAAGCGGTCAAACACCTTCTCAAGATCTTTTTTTTTGACCCCCTGGCCGTGGTCGGTGATCTGTATAATGCCACGGGAATGCTCTCGCCGCGCCACAACCTCGATGCTGCTGCCATTCGGCGAGTTGCGCAGGGCGTTGTCAAACACGATCAGCAGCACCTGTTTCAATCTTGCGGCGTCTGCCAGTACCGCCACAGGGGAAGCGGAGGTTTCAATTCGGATCTGCTGGGCTTCTGCCACGTGGCCGATCTTGCGCACAATCTCAGGGAGGAACTGACCCAGCTGCACAGGCGCAATTTCCAGCTTTAACGATTGCGCGTCCAGGCGGGACAAAAGCAAAAGCTCCTCAATGAGCTTCTTCATGTAATCTGCGTCAACCAGTGCATCAGCCAGAAGTTCGCGCTGGCCAGGATCAGTGGCTTTGCGCAGGCTCAGTTCCACTCCCGCGCGGATGAGCGTAAGCGGCGTGCGCAGTTCGTGGCTGGCGTTGGCTACAAAGGTTTGCTGCTTGTCGAACGCCGCTTGCGATGGTTTGATCGTCCTGCCAGCCAGAATCCACGAGGCCAGCCCAAAGAGCAGCGTTATGACGCCCCCGGCAAAGGCCATCGTTTGCATGATCTCTTGCAGCACGTTTTCCTGAGAGGAAAGAAACCTGCCTGCCTGAAAAGCCTGAATCGCTCCCGATGTTTCTGTGACATAAGTGAACAGGCGAACAGGAATGCCATTGGCATTGGTAAAAGTGCGAAAATCGTATCCGCTTTGCCGCGCGGCAGTGATCGCCTCCAGGTTTACCGGGAAGCTCGTTGAAGCATTTGCCATCCCGGTCACCAGAGAGCCGTTGAGCGTTAGCGGAAGGATGTAGATGTCTGCCAGCGTGCTCGCGCGCTCAAAAGCATGCTGGTCTTCGGATTCATAGCGCTGATAATCTTCCTCAGACTCATTATGTGGAGGAACTGTTGGCATTACGCCGGAAAGATCAGTGTAACTGAACCCGGCCTGAGTCATCGCAGCCTGCAAATCTGCCGGAACGGAGAGATTCAACTCCCTCAGGGTTACCCCCATTTTGGCTTTCAACGCCTGATCGTTGGTGGATTGAAAATAATAGGCTACAAGCGTATAAGCGCCCCCGCCCACCAGCAGCGCCAGCAGAATAGAAGAAAATAAATAGAGGAGCGTCAATTGCAGGCGCAGTTTTTTAAGCATTGGTTTCTTCCAGCATATAACCGAACCCTCGCACAGTTTGGATGGGGTCCTTTTTGCCCGATACTGTCAATTTTTGGCGCAGGTAAGAAACATACACATCCACAAGCTCGGCTTTCACCTGCGTGTCGTACGACCAGGCATAATCCAGGATCTCGCTGCGCGACAAAGTTTGGTTGGGGTGGCGCAGAAAGAACTCCAGCATATCCCATTCCCGCTTAGTCAGCTCAATTTGCGCCTCGCCGCGCCGAACCGTGTGAGCGTTCAGGTCCATCACGATCTTGCCAACGCGCAGCTCGGCCGTGTCTACCCGGCCGGGGGTATAGCGCCGGCTGAGGGCGTGAATGCGGGCGATCAACTCGCTAAAGTCAAACGGCTTCACCAAATAATCATCGGCGCCGCTTTCCAGCCCGGCCACGCGATCCTCCACCTGGCTGCGCGCGGTAAGCATCAGCAATGGTGCGCCAATGCCGGCAGCACGGATACCGCGGCAAATGGAAGGGCCGTCTCTGCCCGGCAGCATCCAGTCGATAATGATCAGATCGTGGGCTTTGCGCAGCGCCACCTCATAGCCCATTTCACCGTCATGCTCAACGTCTACGGCATACTTTTCTTCTTCCAGTACCTCTTTGACCAGTCTGGCAAGGCGTTTATCATCTTCAATCAAGAGTATCTTCATCGTTTTTCATTATACAACCCGCACTTGCCTTTATTTCCGGCGCAAGCCAAAGATTGGAATTTGATTGGAAAAATCCCGGCCAAAAACAGGTTTTTTCCAATGCTGCAACGGTATTCTTATCCTTAGCAATCTTTGGGAGAAAAGAAAATGAAAAATAAAGGCTCTTTGATCATTTCCGCAGTGGTGGCTGCTGCCCTCATTACGGTGGGCATTGGCGTAATTCACAACGTCAACGCCAGTAACAACCAGGCAGCAGTCATTCCAACCGCCACTGTGGCGCAAATGAGTGATCGCGAACAAGCTTACCAACAACTGCTGGCAGACGCCAATGCAAGAATCTCGCTTGCCAATCAGCAGATCGAAGAACTGGTGAATCAGCTGCCAACCGAAACCTCGGCAACCGTTGAACCCTACCTGTTTTCAAGCCAGCAGGCGGCTGCACTGGCAGCGAATATTGCCGGGGTTGCCCCAAAAACATTGCCGGAGTTGGTGAACTTTAACAACACGCCGGCATACGAGGCAGTTTACGCCAATGGGAAAATCTACATCGATGCCAATACCGGCAGAATTCTCTATAACGGATTACAGGCAAAGGTGACTTCGGTAACGCCAGAGCAGGCGCTCAATATCGCCATGCGCTACCTGAACCGCTCGGACGCAATCTCTATTGACGTTGCGCCCCTAAATGGCACCAACGTCTATGTGGTTGGCTTTTCGGACGGAACACTGGTCTATGTCAGTGTCTCCGGGCAGGTAGTCGCCATTGAGATGCCCTCGCAAAGTACCAACCCCTCAGGCTCTGGCGAGCACGAACAAGACGACGATTAAGAATTGAGAAAGAATGGAAAAGAATAACCTACATCGCAAAAAGAAGTTTGTACCAGATGCATTCAAGTTCATGGTGGCAGTAGGCTCTCTGGCCGGAACGGTTGGCATCTGGAACACGCTGGCAAACAAAGACCTGCTGCAGGCCAGTGCCCAAAATCTCGACCTGGCCACAACGGCAGGGTACGACCAGCCGCTGCCAACCGTGGTTCCGCTGCTCCAGGTGGGCACCGCCGCATTGCCGGGAGTCACGGCTCAATCCACCACCACGGTAAGAGACGTCACCGTTAACACCAGCCCGCAGAGTTCTGCTCCCGCGCTTACCGGTGGAAGCAGCACCACAACAACGATCAACCCTCCGGCGCCCATCACCACAACCAACTCCTCAAGGAGACCATGAAAACAGCCACTTTTACTGCGATGGGATCGAGGATCTTCATTGCAGTGGATACCGACGACCAGAGCATTTTCAGCGAAGCGCTGAAAGCGCAGCAATGGTTTGAAGAGTGGGAACAAGTGCTCAGCCGTTTTCGCTTCTCCAGTGAATTGAGCGAGATCAATCGCCATCCCGGCACGGCCATCAGGGTAAGCGATACTCTGGCGGAGGTGCTGCTCGCCGCCAGAAATGCCGAGCGGCTCTCAGAAGGCCTGGTTACCCCAACCATGCTCAATGCCCTCACCCTGGCCGGCTATGACGAGGATTTTGAATCGCTGCTCAACCGCAGCGCTGCTGAATTTAAGCTGGCGCTCACCACCCCGGTCAAGCCGGGGAAAGTTGATTTCGATGAGCACAACCAGACACTTACGCTTCCGTTTGGCACCGCGCTTGACTTTGGCGGCATTGCCAAAGGCTGGGCCGCCCATCAGACAATGCTGCGCCTGAGCGATTACGCTCCTGTTCTGGTAGACGCCGGCGGCGATATTGCCGTGAGCGGCCTCATGCAGGATGGTGGTCAGTGGCCAATTGGGGTTGCCAACCCTTTCAACCAGGATAACAATCTTGCCCTGCTCATGCTTCCCGCAGGCGGGGTGGCCACCTCCGGCAAAGACTATCACCGCTGGCTGTTCAACGGAGAGATGCAGCACCACATCATCGACCCGCGCAGCCTGCGCCCGGCCGCCACCGATGTGCTCACCATTACTGTCCTTGCGGCAGACGTGATGGCGGCAGAAACCTATGCCAAAGCCGCCCTAATCCAGGGCAGCGAAGCCGGCGTTGCCTGGCTTGAGCAGCTAAAAGGGATTGGCTATCTGCTGGTATTGGAGGACGGCTCCGTCATCAAGAATCAAGTTTTTTATGAAAAAGAATGGAAGCCCGAATGTCAAACCAACTAACCACTACCACCCCGGACGAGCAAAAGCCTGTTTTCAGCTTTGCCAGTTTTACCCTGCTCATCTTGTTCGTCTTTCTGGCAACGCTGGCAACTGCCGTCCTGCTGCCCCTGTGGCTGCCGGGATTGACAACCTCCCTTAGCGGAGAGGCCCCCAAGGCCTTTTGGTACCTGTCGCGAGGGAGTGCCATCATTGCGTACCTCCTGTTGTGGCTGTCGATGATGCTGGGGACAGGAATCACCAATAAACTTGGCTCGCTGTGGCCGGGGCTGCCTTCCACCATCGAGATGCATGAGTACGTCAGCATTCTTGGGTTGGCCTTTGGCCTGTTTCATGGGCTGTTCCTGCTTGGCGATCAATTTATCGGCTTCAATCTGGCCCAGATACTGGTTCCGTTCACAGCCTCCTATCAAACCCTCGCGGTTGGTTTGGGGCAAACCGCTTTCTACATCTGGATACTGCTTGACATCAGCTTCTATGTGCGTAAAACCATCGGCAAAAAAGCCTGGCGCGCCATTCACTTCACCAGTTTTCTCACCTTCCTTTCCGTGCTGTTACATGCGCTCCTCGCCGGAACAGATGCACTGTCGCCGGCGATGCAATACTTATATCTCGGCACGGGCGGCCTGCTGGTGTTCATGGTGCTCTACCGTGTCTTAGCCGCGCTGGCTCGCAAAAAAGAGAAAAGGTTAATCCCGCAGGCAATTCCTCCCAAATTGCCCGTAAGTTGAAGAAAATGCCTGGAAAGACCAGGCATTTTCTTTTTGCACTATAATCAAAGCACATACTTTAAAAACAGGAGTTCACATGGCCAAACAAACCCCTCCCCACTGGGATCTCACCAATGTTTACCCTTCGCTCTCATCACCCAAATACGCAGCCGATTTTGAAAAGCTGCAGAAGAATCTGGCACAGCTCGAAAAGTTTGCCGCAAATACGCTGGCAAAACTGGATGTCACTGCCGCACCGGCTGACCTGGCAAAAGCCGCAGCCAAATTAATCGATACCTTCAACGATATTCTCCTCACCGCCAGCACCATGCGTGCGTATATCGCCTCCTTCACTTCCACCGATTCCTACAACAAGGAAGCGCTCAAGAAAGAAAGTGAATTCGAGCAGGTGATGGTCAAACTCGACCAACTCGGCACTATCGCCACCGCCTGGATCGGCAAGGTCGGCAAACGCCTGCCGGAATTCATTGACCTGGCAAAAACCACCAAAGCGCATGCCTTCTACCTCAAAGAGGCTGCCGAGCAGAGCAAATACCTGATGTCTCCGGCGGAAGAAGCGCTGGCATCCGAACTGACCCTGAGCGGCGCTAATGCCTGGAGCAAACTTCAGGGCACGGTCACTTCGCAGTTGAGCGTGGATTTTGAACTGGATGGCAAGATGCAAAAACTGCCCATGCCTGCGCTGATCAACCTGCGCTCGCACCCGGATGAAGACACGCGCAAGCGCGCCTACGAAGCCGAGAGTGCCGCCTGGCTGAAGGCCAAGGAACCCCTGGCCGCGGCCATGAACGGCGTCAAAGGTGAGGTAAATGTGCTCAACCGCCGGCGCGGGCGCCGCGATTGCATCCACAGCTCGCTGGACGCCGCACGCATTGACCAGCAAACGCTGGACGCCATGATGGGCGCCATGCAGGACTCCTTCCCCATGTTCCGCAGGTATTTCAAGGCCAAAGCTGCCCGCTTTGGCGCAAAGAAATTGCAGTGGTGGAACCTGTTTGCCCCAGCAGGCGAGAGCAAAATGGTTTTCGGCTTCGAAGACGCCAAAAAGTTCATCCTCACCCATTTTGGCAGCTTTGCTCCTGAACTGAAAGACTTTGCCCAACGCGCTTTTGATAACCACTGGATCGATGCCGAACAGCGCGACGGCAAACGCGGCGGCGCCTTCTGCATGGATGTGCCCGCCCCCGGCGAAAGCCGCATTTTGACCAATTTTGACGGTTCGCTGGACAGCGTTTCCACCCTGGCGCACGAACTGGGGCACGGCTTCCACAACGACTGCGCCGTCAAAGCCGGCAAGACCGAGCTGCAAAAGAACACCCCCATGACGCTGGCGGAAACCGCCTCGATCATGTGCGAGACCATCGTTTCCAGCGCGGCCCTCAAAGAGGCCAAGACCGAGCAGGAAGAACTGGCCATCCTGGAAACCCAGCTGATCGGCGATTCTCAGGTGATCGTGGATATCTACTCGCGCTTCCTCTTTGAAAAAGAGGTCTTTGAGCGGCGCGCCAAATCGGAATTGAGCGCAGACGAGTTATGCGAGATCATGCTGGATGCGCAGAAGGCCACCTACGGTGACGGCCTGGATGCCAAATTCCTGCAGCAGTGGATGTGGACCTGGAAGCCGCATTACTACTATGCCGGGCTTTCCTTCTACAATTACCCCTACGCCTTTGGCCTGCTCTTTGGCACCGGCCTGTATGCCATCTACCAGAAACGCGGCTCAGCCTTTGTCAAAGATTATATGAACCTGCTGGCCAGTACCGGCGAGGCCAACGCTGCCGACCTGGCTGCCCGCTTTGGTATTGATATCCGCAAAAAAGCCTTCTGGCAGGACAGCCTCAAGATCATCGAAGGGCGGGTTGACCGCTATTGCAAGATCAAGTAACGCTGCAATCACAATCCGGGGTGGCCGTGCGGCCATCCCGGAATTTTTAAAATGCGTTATAATGCCAGTTCGATGCGGGCGTCGCCAAGTGGTAAGGCGTCAGCCTTCCAAGCTGATATTCGTGGGTTCGA
>CALCNO010000082.1 GCA_937897615.1 uncultured Anaerolineaceae bacterium | reverse complement strand
TGGGATTGGTTCTTGATGGTGAGTGGCGCCTCTACAACCAATCCTTTACCTGTGGAAATGACCTGTTGCACATGCTGTAGAAAGGTTTTTGCTTCCTCAACCGGCAAAAACTCCTCAATTCGCCGGCCGATTGATTTTTTGCCTTTAACTCCAAGCATTTCCTGGGCGAAGGCAGTCAGAAAATGGTAATTACCCTCTTTATCGATGATACCGATGCTGGCTTCTGAACTCTCAACCAGACTCCGGTAAGTTTCCTCGCTCAGGCGTAGGGCGGCCTCTACGCGCTTGCGCCCAATGGCCGTCACCAGTTGCTGGGCAATGACCTGCATCCTTTGCAGATCTGTCTGCGAGAAGGCAAAATTGCGGCCCAGGTTAATCAGGCCAATGGTTTCCTTCCCGGCAACTAGCGGAACGATCAATAATGAGTGAACACCAAGCAGGTTGAATGTGGGGGCCACGAATCTTTCCAGCTTCAGTTTTTCGGCAAACTCAGCCATAGCGGCCTGAATGGTTTTTGAGTCGTTGGCGATCAGTGCCTGCCCGGAACGCGCAGCCCGGGCTTGCGGGCCATCCCCCGCGAGTGAGATTTCCAGGTTGAGGTCAGACACAGATTTGCCGATTAACTTCTTAATCCTTTTCGCCAGATTGAATGGGAAATTGATGTCCTGCAAGATCAATTTCTCTCCGCTTCTATCCGGTAAGCTGGTGAGAACTGAAACACAATTAAAACTCTTACGAATCCCTGAAGATAGAATGCCGATGATTTGTTGAAGGTCTTTACCCTGGTTGGCTGCCTGGTTAATGATGTTGATCATTTCCAGGTCATCCGCGCGTTGGCGAACCAGTTCCTCGGCGATCTTGCGCTCGGTAATATCCTGAGCGACCCCCAGGCACATGTACACTTTTCCCTTTTCATCAACAACCGGATAACCGCGGTCCCAGATCCAGCGCAGAGAACCGTCCGGGCGGGTGATCCTGTATTCTTCACTAAAAGCTACACCATCCGCCTGTTTACTGACGGATGCGATAACACGTTTGCGATCCTCAGGGATCACTGCCTCTATGAAGGTCGAGGGATTTTCCATCAGGCTTTGGCGGGTGCGGCCCCATACCATCTCGTACGCCGGGCTCACGTAGATCATATGTTTAAGATGCGGCGGCGCCATCCAGAAGACTTCATCGATGGTCTCTGCCATCTGGCGAAAGCGAGTTTCCGATTCGCGCAGCTTGTGTGCCGACTCTACTTGCGCGGTCATATCTCGCGCGATTCCAACCACGCTGATCAGCTTGCCATTCGCATCAAGGACCGGAGAGCTTTTATCTTCCAGCCAGCGGATGCTTCCATCCGGTCGCCGGATACGGTAGAGCACGTCGGTTGCAATGCCGCGGTCTTCCTTTTCGTGGGCTGCTTCCAGGATGTGCCGGTCTTCGGGCAATAGCAGGCTGACAAACCCCCCCGGCAGTTTTTCAACTTCCTCAGGGGTCATGCCAGTAACGGATTGATAAGCCGGGCTGACATAAGTGTTTTTGCCCTTTGCCGGGTCAGCCATCCAGAAGATCTCAGAAACATTGTTTGCCAGCTGGGTGAAGCGCTCATTTGTTTCACGCAGATTCTCTTCAGTTTTGAGATAGGCAACAAAGTTGCCAATCTCCACTCCGGTGGCTTCAAGCGTTTTAAGCGCATCTGGTGAGATTTCCTTTGGTGTGTGCGATGCCATGTTCATGCATCCGATGACACGCCCCTGGTACTTGATGGGGACAATGGTCATGGAATGAATTTTTTCATGATCAAAGGGAACCATGCGCGCCAGCTGATCAGTGCCAAGTTGAATTGATTCCCCCTCCATAATCCGGTGTGTGTTTTGTTCATCGAACGGGAAATGCTGTGCTTCCAGTGCGAAGTCTTTGCTGAAACCCGTCTGCGTCACCAGTTGAAGTTTTGTATCTTTTGCATCAAATAGATAGATGCATCCTGAGTCCAGGCCGGAAATGCGCAGGGCAATCTCCAGGCTGAGATTCCAACCGCTCTCACTGGAGGTGATCTGGCTGATCGCCTGCGAGATGTCTCGCTGCACGGTCAGTAAATGCTCGGCCTGTTTCCGTTGCGTGATGTTGCGTACGACAGCAATCACCTCGTCGGGACTGCTGGGAGTCATACGGGCTTCGTACTCCTGCATACCTTTGCCGGGAATTTGCAACTGGTATTCAAAAGTTTGGATCTTGCCGGATTCAAGGGTTTTCTCGATTTTTCCCTTGACCATGTTCGCGAATTCCGGTGGCATAATATCCTGATAGCGTTTGCCGATGAATCCTTCCGTTGATTGATCGAAAAGGTCAATAATATCTGCTTTGTAATCCAGAAAAGTCCCCTGG
>CALCNO010000081.1 GCA_937897615.1 uncultured Anaerolineaceae bacterium | reverse complement strand
TGCTGGGCGAGTTTGGGCGCATCTACTTTGCCGACTTTGACCAGGTGCGTGCGCGCGAGCGCTTTGTGCGCGTGCAGCTGGTGGGCGAGTAGGGTAGTATTCCGCAAGGGTTTACCCACCGGGGAGGCTGAGGCCTCCCCTTTTGATTTAAGAGTGAATTGAAAAAGGGGGAAAGGGGCATTCCCCACCCCCGCGGGGATGAACCTTTGCCCCATCAGAAGGGGACAAATTTGCTCATGAAATTAAAGATGGTGTAAGATAAAACCTTGACGCCAGCATGTCATCTGAAAAGGGAAGACAATCGCTGGCTCCGGTAAAAGTTGCATGATGAGGAGCTGCTTTGCTCAGCGCCACTGCAGGAGCAAAATTTTGGTAAGGGCCTTCAAAATACCATGAGCGAAATCGAAGCGGCCCTTTTGAAAGGCCAGAGGAAAAGATGAGTCTACGCAAGTTTTTATATAACGCAACATTCCGAAGAAAAATGCTGACGTTGGTGTCCACTTTGCTCATTGGGGCGGTGCTATTGGCCGCGTGCAGTACCCCTGCCGCTACCGCGACCCCGCCGGCGCTGACGGAAACCCCGCAAATACCAACCATGACCGAGACGCCGTTGGTGGAGGCCACCCCCACTGTGGCGCAGCCTGAATCCCAGATCGACAGGTTGATATTTGAAAGGGAGATCCCGCAACTGACCCAGGAAGAGATGGCGAAGATCGTGGGCAAGTCTTTGAGATTGCACTACAGCGGCGTTTTGTTTCCCCTTGGGTATGTCGGGATGTCGAGCGATATCGCATTTTTTTACGGGGTAGTGACCGACGTTGAAAAAGCGACCAACCAGGTTGATGGGAACGATTGGTGGCGCGTATTAATGATCACCGAAATTCAAAAAGCGGAGCTGGGCGGCAGGGATGAAGGGCAATACATCTTTATGCCGATCTACCTTTGTGGAAAGAAAAACTTAACCTTTTCTTACGATCATGCGCGGGGTGGGTCAGTCAATCTCGAAAATTCAACGTGGCTAACTGCCGAGGCGATGGCTGAAAAGTTGGAGGAGGCAATGCAAAAATACGGTACATTCCAGATCAGGGCAGACGTGTTTTTCACATCACTGCCTGACAATGTGGAGTACCTGAAAACAACCAAACAATGGGAGCTGGTAAAGGATATTGTGATGGAGAGCAGCTACGGGAGCGCTGTCACTGAAGCTTATACAATGGCGATCATCAAGAAGGATTACGCCAGTTTGAGCGAGATCATGCAAAACAACCCGCCTAAATTCCTCCTCAGTGGCTTCATCATTCCATAGAGAGGGGAGCATGTAAGGCGGGCAGGTGCTGCGCAGTTGGTTCGGGCGTATTGATTCAGGTGGGGTGAATTAGCAAGTGGTTTTCCCGCCGGGGAGGCTCCAGCCTCCCCTTTTGATTTAAGGGGGAGAATTCCCCAGGGGATTGTGTTCCTAAAAGTAACCAAAAAGAGATGATGAGGATATACAGCCGGAATTGTGTAAACCATATTATGTGGTATTAATAATTTGCCGGCATAAATTTTTACAGGAGAGAACATTTGAGCGCAGAAGATAAGACTTCAATTTACAAAAATCCGCACAAGCTGGATAGCATTCTATTGACTTCCGTTAGTATCATTTTGCTCGTTGTGTATCTACGAACTTTGCTCCCTGGTGTGGGGTACATGGGGGATACTGCTAAATTCCAGTTCATTGGGAAAGTACTTGGAATCCCTCACGCGCCCGGGTACCCTAACTACATTCTTTTAAATCACTTGTTTGTCTCGATCTTCCCTTTTGGCACATTGGCTTTTAAAGCCAACCTGTTATCTGCAATTTACACGGTTATTGCCAGCATATTCATTTACAAGTTATTCAGGTTGTTGCAGATAAATCCGTGGATCGCAGCCAGCATCACGCTTACCCTCTGCCTGGGGAAAACCGTTTGGATTCACTCTGTGATAGCTGAAGTTTATACTTTGAACTTGTTGTATACAACTCTGGTTGTCTTCCTGTTTGCCAAATGGCACCTTTCGAAGCAAGACAGGTTCTTCTATTTGGCGTGTTTCTTCTACGCAATCTCTTTTGGCAACCATTTGCTCATGATCACTCTTTTGCCGGGAATAATTTATCTCGTATATGTAACGGATAAGAAAACCTTCATCTCGCCAAAGAAAATTCTATTTTGTGTTTTCTGTATTATGTTGGGCGCAGGGCAATATTATTACCTGATCTGGCGGACGCTGGATCCAAGCAGTGTATATTTGGAATTGAGGGCTTCCAATTTTTCCGAGTTGCTGAAAATTGTTACAGGAGGTGGATCCCGCGACGATGTTTTCCGTCTGCTGACACCTGAATTGTATTTGGCAAAAATTGAAAAATTTGCATTCTTCTTCGGCAGGGAATTGCTGTTTCTAATCCCACTTCCAGTAATTGGCTTTCTTTCCAAAAAGCGCAATCAGCTTTATTGGTTTGTATTCATATTGTTTGCAGGGAGCTTGTTTTTTAGCTTTAATTATTCCATTGATGATATTTGGGTGTACCTTATTCCCTGTTACTTTTATTTAAGCGTCTTTTCGGCGATTGGGGTAGAACGTATATACCTCTGGATTCTCCAAAAGACCCAAAAATCCCAAATCCAATACTTTGCATTTCTGATCCCTTTGGCGTTTTTTCTCATCAATCTAAACCGCGCCGACATGAGTAAACAAGATCAGTTTCAGTTGGATACCGAGGCTAAATTAAAGGCTATGGGGAGCAATGCGGTTCTCATCAATCCGGATTATGACGAGTACGAATATTTTAAGTATTATTTACTGGGTGAGGGTTACGAAAAATCTCAGAATATTCTTTTAATGAGCGAGGATGAAGCAAAGAATCTTCTCTCAGCCCCAAATATGGCATACAAAATCTACACAACAAGCGAGACAATTGCCCAGGACTTTGTAACTCAGGGGGATCATGTTCTAGAGATTATGCCAGCGCTCTATTTAATTGAGCGGTAATGCAGGAACTGTAACAATTATGCGCTCTGATTTTTGGCTACTGGGCGGGGCAGTTGGTTCGGGCGCATCTTGGGCTGGCTCATTGTGCAAGGGGATACTTGCCTGCTCCCATGCGCCGAAAAAGTATAATCATCCCATGAAGCAATCCGGCAAGTTGATCCACCTGACCGCAATCGCCTTTATGGCCATTGCCCTTGCCGGATGCGAGAATGCGCGCAGTGCAACTGCCACAGCCACCCAAAGACCCACCAACACGCCGACGCCAACCAGTACCGCAACCCCAACGGCTGTTCCAACCTTTACCCCAACCCCAACCGAGACGCCCATCCCTGAGGGGATCGCGGGGATCGATTACCCGGTGATCTCCAATGGCGTGGATATCAAGGTTTCGGTTGAGGCATTTTCAACCTACTATCTTCCTGAGACCGGCGTGACGTTTAATATGCCGCCGGGGGTCACCGGTTTTGCGGTGGTTTTTGAGACCTCGGTGGATGACGAGACTTTTTTGAATTGGCTGAGTTCTGATGAGCTGACCATCACCTACTCGAATGGCGAGGTCCAGGGGGACCTCAGCGGCGCCCTGGCAGGGAGCAAACGCACCCTGATGGTGGGCGGGAAGAACATTACGATGGTCTCCATGACGCTCCCGGGCGGCATTGTGATCGACCTGTCCTCCCTGCCGCAAACCGTGCCGTGATCGAAACGGTGGAGATAAAAAGGGTGTCAGGTTGGTCTAAGGGGTAGAATTGAAAAGGGGGGAAAGAGGTTGTATGATGAAAATAAATTGATTGGATAGTTTGTACTGCACCTGAGCAGCCGAAAGAATACCTAAAGAAGCAAAGTACTGGTTAAGGCAGTGCAAAATAATTTTGTTGTGGTTTTGACAGCCTGTCTTATCAAAAGCCTTCAAAATAAAGAGGTTGTTTCATGGATAAGTTATTATCTCAACCAGAAGTTGTTGCTGCAATAATTGGTGCGGTTGTTGGCGGGATTATTGGAATATTAGGTTCATTAAGCACAATAATTATTACCGCCTTAATTAAGAATTGGGGTAAGTTATCAGTTTTTATTAATGAGTCTAAACTTCGATATACTAAACTCGATCAAATGGGCGGAGAAAAAATAATTGAAAATATAAATGAGGCTGAAACGATTGAAATCGATATTACAGTTGATATTTATAATGATTCCAACAAATCAAAAACTCTAGGCAATTTCCGAGTAGAGTTACGAGAAAATCGGCAAAATAAAACTTTTCCTGTGAAACAACATCTTAGGACTCCAGGAGGCGTGCCTTATTCTCTGAGCGTTCCATCTCAAACCATTCTTCCTAAACAGCCTATAAGTATCAAATGTAAAACGTTTTTACAAAAGGCTGATATTGCTTGCTTTAATAAAAACATTGATGTCTATTTTTTGGCTAATACTCCTAAACATCAAAGTTTTAAATCTAAGATTTTATCAATCGATAAAGGATAATTTCACACTCAACTAATTTCTGGTAAAAAGTTGTATGCTAACAGAACTTGAATATTTTCTTGCCAGGTTTACGGCCTTAGTGTCGCTCCTGCTTTTTTCAAAACAAGCGTTTGCATTTGCTTCTATCAGCCCTACCCCTTCCCCAGCACCAGGTGAAAGAGGTGCGCGTGGCGCTCTGCGGCCAGCAGGGAAAAGCCGGCCTGGTCGGCCAGGGCGCGGTAGTAGGT
>CALCNO010000080.1 GCA_937897615.1 uncultured Anaerolineaceae bacterium | reverse complement strand
CCGGAACCGGACATCACCTCCGGCTGGCCGCCGCTCTCCTGCAGCATCACCGCCGCGATCAAAAGGGCATCCACGCCGTATTCATTGGCGGACTGCTCGATCAGTTCACACCAGGGCAGGGTCTTGGATGGGTAACGCTCGGCGTACTGGCAGCCGCCGGGGGCGCTGGCTGCCGGGGCCGCCTGCGGTGCTTCCTCGGTGGCGGCGGAAACGGTGGTGGGCGGGTTCACCAGCCGGCTAAGGCCAACCAGCGCCAGCACACCTGCCAACATCCCCGGAACGATCGCTTTCTGGATACTATTCATCGCGCACCTCCTCAAAGGTGATTCGATAATAGCACAATTGTTCTATAATTGCAAGCAAGAAAAATGGCGCCGTGATTTTGGCGCCATCTCGGTTCAGTCTTTTAGCGTTCCATGCTCACCACCTGGTGTTCCCAGCGGTGCCAGCCATTGAACTTTTCTTCCAGGATCTTCTTGCCCTCGCCGGGGCAGGCTTCGCCCATCAGCTCCAGGTCTGCATCCACCATGATGCGCACCAGCTCGTGGAACTTGACCTTGGGAGACCAGCCCAGTTGCTTCTTGGCCTTGGCCGGGTCGCCCAGCAGGTAATCCACCTCGGTGGGGCGGAAGTAGCGCGGGTCGATCTCAACATACTTTTTGTAATCCATGCCGGCGTAGCCAAATGCCTCTTCCAGGAACTCGCGCGGGCTGTGGCTTTCGCCGGTGGCCACCACAAAATCGTCCGGTTTCTCCTGCTGCAGCATCAGCCACATGGCTTCCACATACTCAGGGGCGTAGCCCCAGTCGCGTTTGGATTCCAAATTGCCCATGTACAACTTCTGCTGTTTGCCGGCCTTGATGGCCGCCACCGCGCGTGTGATCTTGCGCGTGACAAAGGTCTCGCCGCGCCGCGGAGACTCGTGGTTGAAGAGGATGCCGTTGGTGGCGAACATATTGTAGCCCTCGCGGTAATTGCGCGTCACCCAGTAGGAATAGACTTTGGCAGCAGCGTAGGGGCTGCGCGGTTCAAAGGGCGTTAGCTCGTGCTGTGGCGGTTTGGCGGCGCCAAACATTTCGCTGGAAGACGCCTGGTAGAAGCGTTCTTCAAAGCCACTGCGCCGCACGGCTTCCAGAATGCGGATGGTGCCCAGGCCGGTGATGTCGCCGGTGTACTCTGGCATATCAAAGCTCACGCGCACGTGGCTTTGGGCGGCCAGGTTGTAGATCTCATCCGGGCGCACGTTGTAGATCACATCCATCAGGCTTTCAATGGCAGAGATATCACCGTAGTGCAGGAAGAGTTTGACCTCGGCGCCGTTGCGGTGTGGGTCGTGATAGAGATGGTCAATGCGCCGGGTGTTAAAGGTGCTGGCGCGGCGGATGATGCCGTGTACTTCATAACCTTTTGAGAGCAGTAATTCTGCCAGGTAGGAACCATCCTGCCCGGTAATGCCTGTGATCAATGCTTTTTTCATTTTCATTCTCCAAGCTGATTAGCAAAAACTGAGTTCAGCAACTATTATAAAAGACAATCCGCCCATTTTAAAGCCAAAAGGGTTGGCATTTGCCAACCCTTTGTGTTCAATGATCTTTTACTTGCCCTTTTTCTTAAAGACAATCTCTTTCTTTTCTGGGTCAAAGCCTACCAGGACGGTATCTTTGTCCTTGTAATCGCCGGCCAGCAGGCCAACCGACAATGGGCTTTCAACGTATTTTTGGATGGCACGCTTGAGTGGCCGCGCTCCAAACGAAGGATCGTAACCTTCGGTGGCCAGCCAGTCGCGCGCTTCTTCAGAAAGCTCGATGGACAGGCCGTGTTCTTCCAGGCGTGCACGCACTTCCTTCATTTGCAGATCAACGATCTCCTTCATTTGCTCTTTGGTGAGGCCGGAGAACATGATGATCTCATCAATACGGTTGAGGAATTCAGGCCTGAAGGTGCCCTTGAGCGCCTTTTCGATCTTCTCCTGCGCCTGGCGTTCCTCCGGGGAGTCGCTTTTCTGCAGGAAGCCCAGGCTGCCGTTCTGGCGCACAAATTCCGTGCCCAGGTTGCTGGTCATGATCAGCACCGTATTGCGGAAGTCCACCACCCGCCCCTGGCCATCGGTCAGGCGGCCGTCGTCCAAAATCTGCAGCAGGGCATTCCACACTTCAGGGTGGGCTTTTTCGATCTCATCGAACAGGATCACACGGTACGGGCGGCGCCGCACGGCCTCGGTGAGTTGGCCGCCTTCTTCATAGCCAACGTAGCCCGGAGGCGCGCCAAAAAGGCGCGAGACGGTGTGCTGTTCGTGGTATTCGCTCATGTCCATGCGCACCAGCGCATCTTCATCATCAAAGAGGAATTCCGCCAGGGCTTTTGCGAGTTCGGTCTTGCCCACGCCGGAGGGCCCAATGAAGATGAACGAGCCAATGGGACGGCGCGGGTCCTTGAGACCGGAGCGCGCGCGGCGGATGGCATCGGAGATAGCATGGATGGCCTCGTCTTGCCCGATGATACGCTCGTGCAGGCGCTCTTCCATGTGCAGCAGCTTCTCAGATTCGGCTTCCATCATCTGGCTCACGGGGATGCCTGTCCACTGCGCCAGCACCTGGGCAATGTCGTTCACATCCACTACTTCGTCCAGTTTATGTTCGGCTTCCCAGGCATCGCGCTTGGTGTTGAACTCTTCTTCCAGGCGCAGGCGGTCAGCCTTCATGCGGGCGGCGCGCTCATAATCGCGTTCCACGCCGGACTGTTCCTCCTCGGCTTTCAGGCGGTCAAGCTCGGATTTCATCTGCTTCAGGTCAGGCGGCAGTGAATACAGCGCCACGCGCAGTTTGGCAGCGGCCTCATCCATCAGGTCAATGGCCTTGTCGGGCAGGCGGCGGTCAGTGACGTAACGCGCGCTTAGTTTTACTGCGGCCTGCAAGGCATCATCGGAGAAATGTACCTTGTGGTGCGCCTCGTAGCGGTCACGCAACCCTTGCAGCATTTTGAGCGTGTCTTCCTGCGAGGGTTCGTCCACGAACACCGGCGCAAAACGGCGTTCCAGCGCCGCATCTTTTTCGATGTACTTTTGGAATTCATCCAGCGTGGTGGCGCCGATGCATTGCAGTTCACCGCGCGCCAGCGCCGGTTTGAGCATGTTGGAAGCGTCCATGGCGCCCTGTGCGGCGCCCGCGCCCACAACAGTGTGCAGTTCATCAATGAACAGGATGATCTCGCCATTGGAACGCTGCACTTCCTCAATGGAGGCTTTGAGGCGTTCCTCAAACTCTCCGCGGAAGCGCGAGCCGGCGATCATCCCGCCCAGGTCAAGCGCGATCACCTTTTTGCCCATCAGGATTTCCGGCACGTCGCTGGAGGCGATCTTCTGCGCCAGGCCTTCCACAATGGCGGTCTTGCCCACGCCGGCCTCGCCGATGATCACCGGGTTGTTCTTGGTGCGGCGCGAAAGGATCTGCATGACACGCAGGATCTCGGTGTCGCGGCCAATCACGGGGTCCAGCTTGCCTTCGCGGGCTTGCTGGGTCAGGTCGCGCGAGTATTTTTCCAGCGTGCGGTAACGTGTTTCAGCCTGCGGGTCGGTCACGCGCTGTCCGCCGCGCAGTTGATTAATGGCCTCGGCAACACGCTCGCGCGTGAGGCCGGTGGTCTCCAGCAGGCGCGCCGCCGGGGTGTTCTTCTCGCTCAAAATGGCCAGGAACAGGTGCTCGGTGGAGATGTATTCATCTTTCAGCTTGCTGGCTTCCTCATTGGCCACATCGATGATGCGCTTGACGCGCGGTGTGATGAAAATTTGCCCGGCGCCGCCGCCAAAGATACTGGCTTTGGGGCTGGTTTTGAGGATGTAATCCAGGCGCTCCGCCAGAATTTGCGGGTCAACCTTGAGGATCTCCAGGATTTGAGAAACGTTGCCCTGGGGTTGTTCAATTAAAGCCAGCAGGATATGCTCGGTATCGATCTGATTGTGCCCGTAGCGCTGAATGATCTCCGCGGCACGCTGAGCGGCTTCCTGAGCTCTTTCGGTAAATCGGTCAAAACGCATCATAGGTGGTTCCGTCCTTATAACAGATAGTAAAAAAATTATAGCATTTCAGTACCCCGGTTTTGCACCCGGCGTATAAGAACATTGTAAGAGTTTTACCACTCTCCTTTGCAAGAAAAGTTCCAGTTTGAATAAAACAGAGAGAAAGATCGCTTGAGAAAACATGGCGGTGTAAAATAAACGTGTGACCAACTCCGATGATTCCATTTCCCATATCCGCCCGGTGCAGCTGCGTAGCGACCTGGTTGCTGTTGCCGACCTGATTGAGTTGTGTTTTGCTCCTTACCTGGATGCTGAAGGCCGCGACTATATCCGCCATATCCGCAATGCCCCACACGATTACGGCGGCTACATGCTGGAGAATTCCACCCCTGAATCCTCCTTTTTACCCTTTCATGGCTACGTATGGGTGGAGGACGGGCGCATTGTGGGCAATCTCACCCTTATCCTTATACGTCGCTATCTCAAACATGCTTACTTTGTGGCCAATGTGGCGGTTCACCCAGATTTCCGCGGACGCGGTATTGCCCGCAAACTCACTGACCGGGCCATCGAGCATGTGCGCTTGCACAAGGGGAACGCTATCTACCTGCAGGTGCGCGAGGAAAACACGGTGGCACAGTCTCTCTATCTCAGCCACGGCTTTGAAGAAACCACGCGCCGTACCCAGTGGGTCTTTCGTTCCGGACATGAGCTGTTGAATTCATCTGACGGCACAATCAAAGTGGCTTCCCGCAAAAAAGCTGACTGGGCGCAGCAGAAAGACTGGTTGTCTGCGCTTTACCCGGCCGAATTGGCCTGGAATTTTCCTGTGCAGATCGAATTGCTGGAACCATCTCTCTTTAACTCGTTAAATAATTTTCTCAACGGTATCATGCAGCGCAGCTGGTCGGCTTATGAGAACCAGCGGCTGATCGGGGTTGCCACCTTTGTGCGCCGCGGTGAACCGCTGGATCATATCTGGCTGGGAACTTCGCCGGCCTGGGAAGAGCGCGCCATTGCCGCCCTTTTACCAGAGGTGCAGCGGCAAGTGCTGGCGCCGCACAAGCTGACGCTCAATTATCCCAACGGCAGGGCAGAGGGGGCCTTCCAGGCAGCGGGAATGGTGAAGTTGAATACGCTGATCTGGATGAAACGAACGATGGAAAGTGCACTTTGACCTGTTAATGCAAACTTTTTTCCGCCTGTTGCGTATATAAGGTGGAAAGGAAAAGAAAATGAAATTTCTGACTCGTTTGGTTGTTAATGCAGGCGCACTCTACCTTGCCGTGTTGATTCTGTCGCCGCACATTGTGATGCAGAATGAAAAATGGTGGGCGTTTTTGGCGCTGGCCTTGATCTTTGGCCTGGTCAACGCGCTCATCCGCCCGCTGCTGATGGTAGCCAGTTGTCCTCTGATCATCCTCTCGCTTGGCCTGGGCACGCTCATCGTGAATACACTCATGTTCCTGCTGGCGGGATGGCTGGGCAGCCAATTCCAGGTCGGGTTTGCCATTCCACAAAACCAGTTCTGGTACGCCTTCCTGGGAGCGCTGATTGTCAGTGTGATCAGTTTTGTCCTTAGCAGGATTCTTGGAGTGGAAAAGAAATCCCACTAACTAAAAGAGACTCTCAATTCTGAGAGTCTCTTTTTTTGTCGCTATGGGCTTTTGGTTTTTCTACGTGGAAGTAGGTTGGGCCTCTGTAACGGAAATCCAGAGTAACAGGTCGGCTTCCCAGCGGAAAACTTTCACGCCGTTCCCGTCAAGGATTACCCATTGGCCATCTTCAAAGGTGGCCTGCGTGTCCTGTGGCAGAAGGTCCAAAATGTTTTGTGGAATCACCGGCACCCAGTTTTGCCCATCCTGGCTGATGCGGTAAACACTTTCTCCCAGCGGATTCTCGACCAGCCCGGTAGAAAAATTGTAATTTAACTGAATGGAAGAAGCAGGCAACGCTGGCAACCCCTCTGGCAGGATAGTATTGCTTCCCATTGTGGCTGGCATGATGAATTTGAGCAGGCGGTTATTTTCTGAATCTCCTACCCATACCGCTCCATCTGCTGCTACAGCAATACCCACCGGCTTGCCAAAGCCATCAATGCCGCTGCTATAATCGCCCCAGCCGCGAATGAAATTTCCATTGAGGTCAAAGGAGAGCACGCGGAATTTGTCTGGGTCGGTAACGTACAGAACACCGTTCTTGTCAATATCAATGAAGGGTTTGTTCTCAGTTGACTGGCCGTCCCAACCATAAACCCGCCATTCTTTCACGTACTGGTAGTAAGCGCCGGAGGCATCCGGGGCGAAGACCTGAATACGCTGGTTCCAAGTATCGGCAACATAGACCCAGTCGGCGGCATCTACTGCCAGGCCCACCGGTTCGTAAAACTCCGTTTGGCCAATACCCTTTACGCCAAATTGTGTGATGTAATTCCCATCCTTATCAAAGACGACGATGCGGTTGTTGCCGGTATCGCTCACCAGCACATGGCCCTTACTGTCGACCACAATGCCACGCGGGCCCCAGAAGGAATCGCCGGTGTCACCGGGGCCGGCTACACCCCACATGGTAATGAACTTGCCATCGGCGCTGAATTTTTGGATGCGGTAATTCCAGGTATCGGCCACGTACACCGATCCATCGTTGCCCACGGCAATTCCCCAGGGCTCGTTGAAGGTGCCGCCGGGAGCCTCACCGAGGTCGACGCTGGCGTAAGTGCCCCAGGCAGCCAGGAATTGTCCATCTGCAGCGAAGTGCTCGATGCGGTGATTACGTGAATCTGCTGCATAAATGGAGCCATCGGGTGCGATGGCAATATCTCGGACGGCATTGAACTGGCCATCCTCTGTGCCGATGCTTCCGGCTACGCCCACCGGGGTGAGGGTTTCATACTTCCCTGCATAAGGATCGGTTTGCGCATTTTCCGAGCTTGAGGGCAGTGTGCCATACGTCCAGATCTTGCTGATGATGTCTTTGCGGACAAAGAGGTGGATACTGGCGGAAGGCTCCCAGGTTTCGTTGGTCAGGTCGTTTCTTTCTTTGATCTGGCTGTACAGCGAATAATCCTTGAATGCCCAGATTCTGTAAATCGCCTGGCGCATCTGGGGGTCTTTAATCGCATTCCACACCTGAGAGAATTTCAGGTTGAAATAGTCTTGCATTGGCCATAGCAAGCGCTTGTAAGGGAAGTCCACATATTCGTCTTTGAGGATGGACTGGGCTTTAGTGTACTGAGTATCATCCGAGATCACCACCGGGAAGCTCAAAAGATCGCGAGTGAGGTCTTTTTCGTACCAGACCTTGTTGGGGTAATCTCTAAAGTACCACCAGTAGGGGTACAGGGCGTCTGCAATGTAAGCCACTTTAATATTCTTACCCTCGCCGGTGCGGTTGGAAATGTCTTCAACTTGTTCTAGTACATCCTTCGGGCCGCGTGCTCCGTGCGCATAGACAAGGAATTCTTTGCCTGTGTCGTAGTTGATAAAGCTTGCCTGGAAGGCCGAGCGAGCAGTGGTCACCGAGAGAATGGCAAAGAAGGCGATCACCAGCAAGCGTATCAGGTCAACCGCTTTCCAATTTTCCAGCAATTTCCAGATGCCCCAACTGCTGGCAACAGCCGCCAACACGGCAAAGAGGAAGGTGCTGGTGGTTTGCAGTTGCGCCAGTTCGTGCCCGGCAAAGGGTGGGTTGGTGCCGCTGAGCATGCCCACAGATTCGCTTATTGTGACCAGGAAAATTGGGATTAATACAAAGGCTAAAATGACGCGCAGGTTAATAGTCTTTGCGCGCACACGATCTACAAGGAATCCCACCGAAAAGCCGGCTGCCAGCAGCATGGGAAGGGTGATATGCACAGTTAACCAGGGCATTTTCTCGCCGGCGACAGAAAACGCCACCAGGCTGATCACCGACCAGTAGAGCAACAATGCCAGCACCGGCACGCGTTTTTCTTCTTTTTCCGCCGCATCTTCATCGGAGGAGACGTTTTCTGTCGGAGCAGGGCTGGGGACTTCTTCATTCACTTCAACCTGGTTGGCAGGAGCGATCTTGGCAAAGGTGCTGAACAGCTTGTGCCGGAACCCAATGATTAAACCCAGCACGGCTCCTGCGGCAGCTAGATATTCATACATAGGAACCTGAAGCAAAGCATAGTAATACCAGGGCTGTGTGCCGCGATTCACCGCCTGCTGCGAAATCCAGTATCCCAGCGCGCCTACCATGCCGGCAAAGAATCCCTGTCCGTTGGTAAAGATGGAGGTGTACAGGACAGTGAAAGTGGCATAGAACAACCCGGCGTTTATCAGCCACAATTTAGGTTTCCACAGCATGCCGATTCCCACAGCTAAGATAATGCTGATGACCAGCACAATACTGGTGCGTAGGATTCCCTGCTGGCTGTAATCCAACGGGTCCCAGCCAAGCAGCTTAATGGGGAAGGCAATCAGCTGCGGCAGAATCACGGTAAAGGTGAGGATCAGCAAATCGAAGGAGCGCATTTTGCGCAATTCGCTCATGCCCAGGTCAATCAACAGCAAAACCAATCCAATGGCCAGTGATACCAGTGCCAGCCCCAGTCCGGCATAAAGGGCAATGCGCAGCGGGTCGGCAAATTGCTCGGCAATGCCATTGGCAGCCACTTGTGCTTCTGTGGCGGGAGCTTTGGCGGTAATCACACTGATACCGAGTGCAACGGCCAGGAAGAACAGCGTTGCCAGCATGGTAATGACGAAAATATCACGCCGCGAGCCTTGCTTCCATTGTTTCTGCACCACATCCTTAAGGAAGACAATACCGAGGAAAATGAGTATTTCTGCAGTGTATATGAATGAAGTTTCTTTCGTGCAAAAATGCAACGCCAGTACTGCGGTGTAAAGGTAAAGGGTAGAGTGTTTGCCCTGTTCCAGATACCGTAGCACGGCATAGAGCATGATGACGCCGAACAGACCGATGAAGGCCTCGTTGCGGGTATAGCGGCCATAAAAGAGCATATAGGGCGAGATCATAAAGAAGAGCCCGGCCAACAGTGCGCCGGTTTTGCCCAGGTAGCGCCGCCAGGCAAATAACACAAATGCCACTGTGGCAATACTAAAGAGTGCTGCCGGAATGCGTGAAGTGAAGTCGGAATCCCCAAACAGATAATAGGAGGCAGCAAGTAAATGGAACTGGAGCGGCCCATGAGTTACCGGACTGTAAGCGTACACCTGCCCATTGTAGAGGTCGTAGGAGGGAATCACATGGTTGATCTCATCGTGGCTCATCACGCGCCAGCCCAGCCCAATGAACCGGCTGAGAATTGTGATCAACAGGATCAGAGTGATCAGGATGACTTCCGGAGTGACCCTGGTGGTTCCTTTAAGGATTGGCCGATCAAGCCAGGAACTTAAAGCAGGTTCGTTTTGTTGAGTAGATTCCATAGGGTTCCATCCATAGTCAGAATTTGAAACAAACCCGCTGCCGGGTTTTCGCATTATTTGAGATTGAAGTAGTTATACACCGCAGAGGACAAGTCGGCAAACAACTTATTCGCTGAATCCCACACGATCTGATTTTCGTTATAGATGAAAATGGTGAGGATATAGTTGCCCCCGGGGGTGTAGACAAGCGCCGCATCGCCCACTGCATGCATCACCCCGTCTTGCTTATCGATTGCCCAGCCATGTTTGTGCGCAACTTTGGTTCCCTCAGGAACGCCGGCCTCGATCAACACGCCGATGCGGTTTTGCGTCAGGTAGCTGATCATGCTCTTACATTCATTCTGGGTGATCTCGCCGGGGAAGACGGCCGCAAAGCTGCCGCCGCCGTTTTGTGCGCATTCGTAGATATCGTTCAGCAGAAGGCCAATATCTACCGGGGTGGTTTGGTTGTAAGGGTCGGGGTCGGTGTTCACATCTGTGCGGCTGTTGGCAGGGGTGCTGATCTGTTGCAATAATGGGGCACCATCGTAGAACATGCCGGCCAAAAAGGTGTTCTTTAGCCCCAGCGCCTTCATGGTTTTGGTTACTTCAAGTGGGCCAAGGGTTGGAGACATCAGGGAAGACATCAACTCGTCGGGGGCAACATTGTCTGAACGGATGATCATGTCTTCGAGCAGTGCAGCGTATTTTGAACTGATTGGTTCACTCAAACGCCG
Source organism: uncultured Anaerolineaceae bacterium (assembly GCA_937897615.1). Lineage (GTDB taxonomy): Bacteria > Chloroflexota > Anaerolineae > Anaerolineales > Anaerolineaceae > UBA6107. Next base: position 3,441 of record CALCNO010000080.1, on the reverse strand, counting down.
GTAGCTTTCCACCATGATGGGGATTTTCATGGTGCTGTCTGCAGAAAAAGCAATTTCAGGCTTTAACTGTTCCCCATGCTGATAGGCCACCTGCAATTCGTTGCCGGTCTGCAGGTCGATCATGTACATCTCTACCTGGCCGACATAATTATCGGCATCCACGATTTGTTGTAGCAATACCTTGAGCGCTGCCAGAGAGGGGCGTGAGGACGCGGTTTGTACCGTGGCGAGGTTCACCACCCTGGCAGTAGGGGATTTTAGGGCTGTTGAGACGAGTTCCAGCGAATTTTCAACATCGAGCTGGCGACCCGGTGTACCGGTCTGAAAATTAACCGTACCCGGAACAGGCGTGAAGGCTTCGGCATCACGGTCATAGCGGGCAGCAATTTCGTGCGCAAGATACGCGCGCATTGTTGCCAGATCAATATTGGCGCGCAATGGAATTTCTTGTGCCGCAGGTAAGCGATTGAAAAGGTAGTCAATAAAACCAGACCAAAAGGGCGAAGCAACACGTGCCTGGTCGGCGGCTGCCATCATGCCTGCCAGGTCTAGGGAAAAACCGAGTGTGGCGGGTTTTGCCTGGATCACGTCGTTGCCGTAATGCATCTCAACAGCTACGGCATAAGCCTGCGTAATGCGCGTGGCGGCTTCGTCTGCCGTCAGGCTGCTTACGTCTACTCCCCCGATGGTGGTGCCAGTGGAAAACGTTGAGCGCAAGCGGCTGTACACCACTAATTGCAAAATGGTCAACAACACTGCCGCAATGATCAACGCCAGCGCGATCCAGCGGACAAGGGTGAAATTCTTCATGCGAATCATGCTACAACACTCCTGCATTAAACATGCAAACCTCATTTTACCAGACAGGCAAGGGTTATTTCAGGTGAACCGCTGCCGGTCTTTGCCGTTAATAAGGAGGTTACATCTTTCTTATGCCTGCCCGTATCGATCGCGGGCAGTTTAACGGATTTGAAAAAAATGGTAGAATTTTTTATTGATAAGTAAATGTTCCCCGATCCGGATGAACCCGAATTGGATGGGGTATCGGTTTGATAAACTTGGCTTTGCCTTGCTAATTGTTAAAAATTGTTGCCAGTAAACTTATTGTTTGAACATCGCTCTTTTGCTGCGTGACACCTCTGGGTTACCCCCACGCAGGTTCCCCCACAATTTCATAGAGAATCAGAGGAAATGCTCATGGATAATCAAAAACCTGGACAGCCCGTGAAACCAGATCCGCTGCATGTTTTTTTAGTGATTTTGGCGTTATTCATCGCCCTCTTTGGCCAGATCTTTTTGTACAGTACCCCGGTCAATTCACAAAAGATCATCCCTGACGCTTTCTGGCTGGTGGTATCCGGTGCCGCTCTCTATACAATTGCCCTGAAGTTGCGTTCTGTTCCCGCTTTTCAAAAGTTCTTTGCTCGCATTTCCATTCCAACCTGGCTAATATGGATTGTCATCTCACTGGCGCTGTCAATTGCTGCGGCAGTTGCTTCGCGCTCGTTTGAACGCAATAACCTGAACAACTATGTTCCCGTGATTTCTTTCTGGATGTTTGCTGCCCTGTGTTATCTACTAGCCTTTTTGCCTGTGAGGGTATTTCGCCGAGATTGGAAAGCCTGGTTTATTGCGCACCGCCGAGAGATTCTGTTTGTGGGAATTATTCTGGTTATTGGCATCGGTCTGCGGTTTTACAAACTGGGAGCTTTGCCGTATGTGATTAATGGGGATGAAGGCATCATTGGTGTATTTGCCAAAGATACCCGTAATGCCTCAAATGCAAACCCCTTCGCGCTGCGCGAAAACATCGGTGGCTTGTATCTTCAGGTAATGAACATCGTTATCACTCTGTTCGGGTCCACTGCCTTTTCGCTGCGCTTGCTACCTGCAATTGGCGGCACTCTGGCGTTGATTTCTACCTATTTGCTTTCGCGGCAAATTGCCGGTAAACGCGTGGCAGTTCTGGCTACATTCCTTTTGGCTGTATCGCACACTCACCTCAATTTTAGCCGTACCGTTGCCGTAACCTACATTCAAGGCACCTGGCTCATCCCGCTGGAACTCTATTTTCTGCTCAGCGGCCTGGAGAAGCGCAGTTCCTGGCGCGCAGCGGTAGCGGGCATCCTGCTGGCCGTGCACATGAACATCTACATCTCTGCCCAGATTGTGGTGGGGATTGTGGCCATTTACATGCTGGTGGCGTTTTTCCTGCTCAAAAAGTCTTTCCGCCCGGCGTGGAAACAGGTGCTGGTTTTTTGGGCGGGATTTCTCATTATTTTCATCCCGGAAGCATCCTTTATGCTGAGCCATCCAGCGGAGTTCATGTCACGTTTCAATGCGGACGGAACATTTACTTCTGGCTGGTTAGCCAATGAAGTTTTGGTCACTGGCAAAACGGGTATTCGAATTTTGGGCGAACGGGTGATCCATGCCTTCCTTTCGCTGATTTACTACCCGGCTAACGATTTTTACGGCTCAACCACACCGGTCATCAGCTTTATTACAGTGATCTTTCTTGTTCTTGGGCTGGGGTACATCCTCGTTCGTTTTCGCTCTTTGAAGATGCTCCTGCTCAATGGCTACTTCTGGGGTATGACGTTTGCTGTGGGACTCTTTGCCGTCCCACCCTCTGCGGATTCATATCGCATGTTGATGGCATTACCGGCCGCACTTCTGATCGCTGCGCTGACACTCGATCAAGTAATGGAAAAGCTTGGAGTAGGTATCACGGCAAAGCCTTTTCAATACAAGGTGCTTGTTTCCTTTGTCCTTGCCAGTTTGTTCATGTTCAATGTCTGGGTGTATTTCTTTGACTTTGTCGGGCAATGCCGTTATGGGGGTGACCCACAGACGCGTTTTGCCTCTTACCTCGGTACTTATGTTCAAGGGATCAAGAGCGAGGAGGATATTTATCTGCTTAGTAACAATGTCTACCGGGTAGGCACGCACGAATCAGTCTCTTACCTTACCCAGCGCCGGGAGATCATCAATGTTGACGACTCCATTGATGCCATTCAAGCTGTGTCTGGGGATATCATCATTGCCAACCCGGATCGGGTGAGTGAATTGCACTCCTGGGCGCGCAGCCATCCGGGCGGGCAGTTGCGTTTCTTCTACGATTGCCAGAATACAATAATGCTGGCCTACCAGGTGCCGTAACATTGGACCCGATCGAATATGAACGGATGTATCGCGCGGAGGAGACTCATTGGTGGTATTCCGGCATGGAGGCAATCGCCTCAGCTCTGCTGGAACGCTTTTTGCCGCACCACCATCTGTCTCTCCTCGATGCCGGTTGTGGTACCGGCGCGGCAATGAACGGCTTTCTCAAAGAGTACGGGGAGGTAACAGGCTGTGATCTTTCCGCGCTGGCATTGAGGTACTGCCAGCAGAGAGGACTCGCGCGCCTTGCTCAGGCGACGGTAACGCAACTGCCGT
>CALCNO010000079.1 GCA_937897615.1 uncultured Anaerolineaceae bacterium | reverse complement strand
AACATTTCCTCGCCATCCAACCCCAGCAGAATGTTGATCTCCTCGTCATCAAAGGCAGCGATGGGACAAATCCCGCTGCCGATCTGTTCCGCGCCGAGCGCCAGATTCTGGCACACATGCCCTGCATCCAGGTGCAGGTAGCGATAGCCGCGCTCCACGTAACGCCAGAACATACGTTCCGCTACAGCTACCCAAATGAATGTGGCGGCGCTATTGGTCACCTGTGATTGTTCCAGGCAGGCGTGCGCGACTTTTGCAGCAATATCAGCGGGAAAATCCAGCTTGATCAATCCGTTTTCAATTGCCATGTAGCGGTACAAACCCGGCTCCAACCCTTCTACACGGTTGACCAGGCAGTAAGTTTCAAAAGCATGACGCGCTCCCGCAGAAGGCACAGTGCGGGCCGTGGAAGGCCGCTTGGAAACATGCTTGACGCCCTGTGAAACCCACAAGAGATAAGAGAATTCCGCCAGAGTGAACGGCACTGGTGCATACTGCCGCACCGTGCGCCGTGTTTCGATCGCTACGCGCACATCCATTGGCGGAACTGCCATCTGCTCGCGTGAAACCAAAGGAATAAGCATTGCGTCTTCAGGCAACGGCAATTCCAGTGGGGGCTGAGGCACTGTCCCGGATTCCTGCGGGCTGGGATCGGTGGTGTTTTGGTAGTATGTTTGGCGCATGAATTCCTGTCCACTATTTTTCATTCCACTCCTTTTCATAACTCCAAAACCATCTTGTGATAGCCGGGGCACTGCAACAAACTGGCATACCGGCCAAACTTGGTAGTGAACTGGGTGTGAAAACCAAATTTTTGGTAGCATTTGATTGCTGGTAAATTGCCGATCTCCACCTCGAGAACAACCCGCTTGAACTGCTGTTCCCTTGCCAGCATAACTGCTTTTTCCAGCAATGCACTGGCGATCCCCTTGCGCTGATATTGCTCAAAAACCGCCACGTGCGCCACCAGGAATTCGTCTTTCTCGGCTTCACGGGTCTTGCCCAGCACCATGCCGCGCCAGATCAGTGTAGCCAACTGCCCCACCGTGTACAACCGCGCCATCCCGCGCCGGCAACTCAGGCTGAGTTTTTCGGCATCGCTGCCCGCAAAGCACAAAAGCAGACCGGCCACCTCCCCCTGCCAGCGGGCCAGGTGCGCGTACTGGTGGCTAAAGCGATTTCCCTGCTGTTGGAACCAATGCGACAGAGCGCGCAGTTCAAGGGCTTCATCGCCCACACCCAACACCGCTACGCCAAACCCAGCCATTGTATCCGCCAGCAGTCGCGCAGCAGGCTGATGCTCCTCCGCTCTTGCGGGGGTAATCACCAATGTCATGATGGGATTCCTCTGTTTGCCGGTACAATCTTGTGCCACACAAAACCGACCAGTTTTGCCAGCTCAGGGGTGCGCAACAGCCACAGCCCTATCGCGTACACCAGGACACCGATTGCCATGCCGCCCAGGGTGACCAACCAGCTCCCAGCCCCCTGCATCACCTGCATCCAGCCTGCCAGAACGGCAGACATGATCGCACCAGCCAGCAACGCTTTGAGTGTTCCGTTCAGCAACAGGCGGCCTTCCAGGCCGGAAAGGCGGCGACGCATAAAGAAGAGCAAGGTCAACGCCTCAAGGAAGGTTGCCAGCGAATTCGCCAGTGCCAGGCCGCCATGCGGCATCCAGCCAATGGCGTTGAACAAACGCGAGAAGAGTATGCTCAGCAGCACATTCAGGCTCATGGCCGCCACGCCTACAAAGACGGGGGTTTTGGTGTCATGCAGGGCATAAAAAGCGCGTGAGGCAATTTCTACAATAGAATGGCCCACCAGGCCGGCAGCGTACCAGACCAGCGCCCAAGTGACCAACTCAGTGGAATTGGGGTCGAAAACCCCGCGTTGAAAGATAAAAGAGACCACCGGCCTTGCCAGCAGGATCAACCCCAGCGAAGCCGGTACCGCCAGCAGTAGCACAGAGCGCAGTGTGGCCGCCAGCGAAGAACGCATATCCGCGAGCAGCCCCTTTGCCACCTGAGCAGAGAACGTGGGCAGCGCGGCAATAGCAATGGCCTGAGCAATGGCCGCTTCGGGGATGAGCATGAGCCCAAAGGCATAACTGATAGCAGACACGCTGCCTTCCGGCTGCAGAGACGCCAGACGGGAATTGACCAGCAAATTCAGCTGCACAAAGGCCACGCCCAGCAAGCGCGGCCCCATCAATCGCGCCACCTCGCGCACATCGGCCAGGTGCAGGCCAAAGGTTGGCGTGTACTTGATCTGCGGCAGGCGCAGCAAAGATGGTAGCTGAATCAGGCCGTGCATCAAGGCGCCACCCACCACGCCAATTGCCAGACCGTACACTCCCATCGAAGGCGCCAGCAGCAACACACCCAGAATTTTACCGATGGAATACATGGCAGGCGCCAGCGCAGGCCAGAGAAAACTCTGGTGCGAGTTGAGTATGCCCATGGCTAACCCGCTGAGGCCAAAGATGATCGGCGCGGCAAGCTGAATGCGGGCCAGATCCACCGTCAATTGCAACTTTTGCGGGTCGGTAAAGCCGGGAGCCACAATGTGGGTAATGATCCACGGTGCAAAGAGTGCTGCCAGACCACAAACAAAGACAAACACGGCTGTGATAATGTTGGCCACAGAAGAAGCTATCAGCCAGGCCTTTTGGCGCTCCCCTTTGGTTAGTAGTCCGGTAAATGTGGGAATAAAAGCCGACGCCAATGCCCCGCCGGCCACCAGGTTGTAGAGAATATCCGGCAGGCGGTTGGCCGCATAGAAGGCTTCGCTTTGCATATCGGTGCCAAACGCCCGCGTGATGAGGATCGATGAGACCAGGCTAAAAATCTGCCCCATCAGGATCGCCAGCATCACCGTACCGGCTGCGCGTGCGATCTGGTGGTTGGCAGTCTTTGTTTCAACTTCGGGAGAATCCATACCAGGATTATAAGCGCCTTTTCGGTTATACTCTTACTACCAACACTCAAGAAAGGAATTTCCTATGGAACCGAATAAGGAAGTCCAATCCGAAGACACCCATACTGTGGATGAACTCCGCAAAGAAGTGATCGCCCCCAAAGAGGAACCCAAACCCAGCAAGAGTTTTGGAGCCAAAGTTCTTCCCTGGTTCATCACCATCCTGGTGATGCTTATTGGTGGAGCGGCGCTGGTGTTTTTCCTGCTCTATCAGCCCAAAGTGGCTGCCCTCAATGCCGACCTGCGTTCCGCGCAGGATGCCGCTGCTGCCGCCTCGCAAAAGCTATCCACCGCAGAGACCGACCTGGCCCTGGCGCAAAGCAACCTGGATACCGCCAACACCACCATTGATGACCTGACCACGCAGTTGACCGCCTCGCAGCAGTTCAGCCTCATTTACAAGTTCCAGGCAGATGTCAATGCTGCGCGTGTGGCACTCTTAAAACTGGACCCTGCCACGTCATTGCAGGCGTTGAATTTCATCAAGGTCGATCTCACCGATCTGGAAAAAACGAACCTGGACGCCAATGCTATTGCCGGCTTCAAAGAACGCATCGCCGAGGCAGAAACGAACCTGCAAAGCGATCCGGCCAAATCGCTGGAAGCGCTGGATACCCTCTATAACAATCTGCTCTTCCTCATCAGTAACTTACAAAAATAGTTTTGTAAACAGACAAATCTTTTATCATCCATCCAGAATTTTCAACAATCCCGAGAGTTTTGGGATTTCGAAATCTGGATGGATTGATTTTTTTACGCGCGTGTTTTCCGGACGCATGGCGCGCCGCGTAATCCACACACCGCGCATTCCCACCCTTTGCGCACCAAAAATATCTGCCATCAGTGTGTCGCCAACCATGAGCGCCTGAGAGGGATTCACTTTCATCAAACTTAGTGCTTTTTCAAAAATACGTGCATCCGGCTTGCGGATTCCTTCCTCGGCAGAGATGACAATGTGATCAAAATACGGCCTTAGTCCAGCGTTATCCACCAATCGATAAAGGTCGTTGGCGTTGGAAGCGTTAGAAATCAGGCAAAGCCTTTGTCCTTTGTCCTTTAAACCTGCCAGGGTGTAATGAGTATCTTTTTCCAGGCGCCAGTGCGCCTCGGTGACAGCAAACATGGCCGCAATCGCCGGTGTAAGCACTTCCTCGGAAGCCGAGGGTTGATCTACGCACGCCAATGCCCGGTTGACAAAAATACCGGTGGGTTGCTCCGCATGGTCTTCTTCACGAGCACGGTAATAATGCGCGATAACCTGGTGATACTGATGGACAAATTCTTTGCGGCTAAAATTATAGCCGGATTTGAGCAGTGCGTCCGCCAGGGCAAAATAGGACTTTCGCAAAATGCGGTCCACATTCCCCTCAAAGTTGATCAGGGTATAGCCCAGGTCAAAAAAGATGGTGGTCACTGTTTCCGGCATGGTCACCTACCCCCACTTGCTATTAACAACCCCGTTTTTTCTTAATAGCTTCGCTCGGGTTTAAAAGTGTTCATCAAAGGCTCTTCATGCAGGTAGTGCCTCAGGTTTTCGATGAACATTTCTCCTGCCCTTTCTTTGTAGCGGGGGCTAAAACCCGAAACATGCGGGGTCAGAATCAAGTTGGGGATCTTCCACAAAGGGGAAGAGGGCGGCAAAGGCTCTTGTATAAACACATCCAGTGCAGCTGCCGCAATGTGTTTATCTGTCAGTGCAGCAGCAAGAGCCGGTTCATCCACAATCCCGCCGCGGGAGATGTGCACAAAAAACGCACCCGGTTTTATCGAGCGAATCACCTCTTCATTAACAATACCGCGGGTTTCCGGGGTGAGCGGCAGTGTGCAGACCACATAGTCACATTCCTTGAGCATGGTCTTAAGCGCCTGGATAGGATACAGACGGTGGAAGAAATTTCCCTCCGGATCGCCGTGCCCTTCGAGGGTGTAACCATCGTCTGCCGGGTGCATCACATCGCGCTTGGCCGCCAGCACTTTGACGTTGAAAGGCTGCACCAGGCGGGCCACCTCGCGAGCAATGCTGCCGTAACCGATCAGCCCCAGTGTGGCATTGGTCAATTCAGCGGGGGTGAACTTTTCCCAGCGGTCATTGGGCCACTCCTGTTTGAACTGGTTTTGAACCAACTCAGGCAGGCGATGGCCAAGCCCGAGCAGCATCATCAGGATGTACTCACCCTCTTGCACCGCTGAGGCACCGCTCATGGAGGTGAGGATGATATCGGGACTCAACGCAAGTGGTGAATCCAGCACATAATCGATCCCTGCATAATGGAACTGTATCCAGCGCAATTTAGGCACCAGTGCCGCCGGCGGCACCAAAACATCCGTGTAAAGCACTTCGGCTTTATTCCACAACTCCAGCGGAACCTCGTCTACACTTTGGGCAGGATAGACCGTCACTTTCACGCTCGGGCTGACCGCCTTCAGTTTTTGCAGGACAGGTTCCGGGAATGGAATGGTGGTCAACACTTCCAAATTCGGCCGTTTTGCCATTAACTACCTTTCAGATAGATTCCTTCAGGATCAAGTTCTTCGCGCAGCAATTTAAGCTCTGAATCCAACACCGGCGCGGTGGTTTTTAACTCGCGGGCGATTTTAATCTCCCAACCGGTATTTTCTTTTACCTGTTCCACCGTGCAGCCGGCATGGAGAGCTGTAAGCGTTAGCTCACCGTTTTCATCCGGCTCCAGCAATCCCAGGTTGGTGACCACCACCAGCGGCCCACCGCCACGAACACCGGTGGCGTTGCGTTCCGCACGCCCGCCCAGGAAGCCAGCAGAAGTGCGGAAATCCACCTTCTCCGGGAAACGCCGCTTTTGATGCGGGGTGATGACATAGCAGCGGTTGGCCCAGCCCGCCATCTCCTGTGAGCCGCCGGAACCGGGCAGGCGCACCTTGGGGTGCGCGTAATCGCCGATGACCGTGGCGTTGATGTTGCCAAAGCGGTCGATCTGTGCACCGCCGAGAAAGCCAACATCCACATTGCCTCGCTGAAGATACAGTGAGAAAATATCGAACATGCCGCAAACCGAACTGGCACCGCTCACGAGCGTGGGATCGCCAATGGAAAGCGGCA
>CALCNO010000078.1 GCA_937897615.1 uncultured Anaerolineaceae bacterium | reverse complement strand
CTGGCCCGGCCTGATATTCATTGCCCCAGTGTGCTGAGACTACCACAAACCGCCCCTGTTCCTTTTCCTGTTGGATGAGGCGCACGATACCCTCCTCTGCCAGCGGTTGTGAAACCTTGTCCACAGCGATCACGGACAGGTTGGTATCGGGGAGGCGCGTCAGCCAAAGCCCTTCGGCCTCCACCGCAGAAGGAAAACCCGCCGCTTCAAGAGCAGCATTGGTCACCTGCGCACCGTCACTAATGCAGTCGTTCTGGTGGTTATTGTTGACTGTCAACAAATCCATACCAGCATTTTTGAGCACATCTGCCATCTCGGCCGGTGCGCAAAGATTCATTTCCGCAGCGGGCAGCGTTGCGGGCATAGCTGCATCAGGCGCAAGCGGCGATTCCAGGTTAGCAGCGTAGAAATCCCTATCACTATTCGCCAGCAATTCTTCCGGTGCGCGCAGATCAATGGAGAGCCAGTCTGATGCCAGCGGCTGGCCACCGCGCGCCAGCATCACATCGCCTCCCAGGGTGAGGGTGAAAGAATCCTTGGGAGAGCAGGCGCAAAGGCACAGGAGCGCCGCAAGCAGCGCTCCTGTGAAAACGAAACCGAACAGTCTTACTTTATGATGAACGAGGAAGTCCATTCAGGAGCTTCCGGCGCCTGCCCGTTTTCCAGCATGGCGCGCCACTGCTCATCCGTCAGGCGCTGGTCTGGTGTGACGGTGAACTCATAGTAGCTGTACACCACGCCGACAGTCACGTGATAAGGAGCATCCGGCGAAACTACGAACATGAGCGTGGGGTAACCAACGCCCTCTTCCAGCACACGCCCCACGCCGGTGGCCACGTCCGCCACCAGAGCCGACTTCTGGTCGTTCAGGTCGCCTCCGCCCATAGCGGGATCAGCCGGGTCAGAGGCCATGAGGGTGGTGGATTCAAGCCAGCCGCCGTAGTAGCTGATACGCCAGTACTCATCATCGGTCAGTTGCTGGCCGTTCAACTCCTTTTGGGTCACGCCCAGCAGGAATTGTAAGTACTCAATGAGATTATCCAGGTTGCCGCCGGTTACATCATCCAACAGGCTGCGCTGCTGCAAACCATCTTTGGTCATTTGCGCCAGTGCCAGCAAGCGGGCATAGGCTTCGGCGTTGGGTTCCACATAGCCCTTTGGCGGTTCCGAATCCGGCCCGCCGCCCATCTCGGCCATCACCTGCTTGGAGTAGAGGATGGTATCGTGCTTCAATTCCGTCCAGGAAGCCAGTGCGGTCTGCATGTCCTTGTGCAGCCAGGCCTGGGTGCGCATAAAGGCGGGGTATTGTTCACCTTTGACGGCAAATACCGGCTGCAAAGCATACAACCACGACCAGTAGAGGTTCTGCGTCCAGGAATCCAGGCCAAATTCGCTCACCTCGGAACGTACCTTGGCACTTTGCGTTTCAAAATTCTCGTATTTGGTCTCGCCCATATCCACCAGCAGGCTATAGGCTTCATCTGAGCCCATTGCGGCCAAAAGATCGAGGCTCTTGGGCAGGTCGCGCGGCTGCTCGAGTGTGCCTACTTTGCGCCACATCACCTGGCCAAAAACATACTGGTCCAGCGTGAAGCGCTGCCCCATAAAGCGGAAGCCCTGGGTGGCTTCGTCGCGATCCTGCCAGATCCACACCCACATGGAGTTGATCTGTGGAGCAGGCAGCTTTTTAGCTGCATCGGTGAACTTTGCCAGCAATGCAGCATCGGCAAAACTGGTGAGTGCCGGGGAGGTGCCGTACACCTCATCGGAAATCACGCCGTACTCGCTAAACGACAGGTCATCCGCTTTGCCCACGATGAAAACGGTGGGATCGTAGATGTTGTGCCAGAGTTCCAGCGCTGTTTTGCCGGAGGAGGTGGTCGCGGTGCGCATCGCCTGCAGCATCAGCAGGGCGCGTTCGGTTTCAGCGCTGCTCTTCAAGCGGAAGGTCATGCGGCCATACCACATCATCGCACGGAAGTATTGTTCAAACTGCTCGCTGCGCGTGTAGTGCCCGCGGGGAACATACTGGCTGTAATCCTCGATGAGAATGTCATCGCTGGCCTCGTCCCCCATGTACCAGATGGGCGATTGCGTGGTCTGGGTATGCTCGTTGATGAGCGCCAACTCCGCACCCACCAGTTGCTGCAAATCAGCCGGCAGCGTAACGCTGGTACCAAGAAGGTCGGAAGCTACGGCAAAAAAGGCCAGGTTGCGCCCGGCGACTGCTTCCAGGTTAGTCCCTTTGAGCTGATTGTATTGATCCATGCTGGCATTGACCAGCGCAGCGGTCAACTCGTTGAGGGTGGACATGAAGTAATTGGTTTCCAGGTCACGCAGCATCTTGTCAAAGACGAGGTGGTAGACGTGGAAAAGCGAATCGGTGGTGATGAAAATGGGAACCTCGTTGTAACGGTAGGATTCATACGCCTGATAAAACTCGGTATAAATGCGGTTGGGGTCATCCGCAGGAGGTACCACCACAAAACCGTTTTGCAGCAGGACCGCCTGCTGGGTAGCCGTGAGACCGGCCGCATCCAGATTGGAGACACTTGCAGCATCCAAAGGCAAGGTGTACCCGCCGGTGTATTTATCCGGGATGGAATAAGATACCGCCGCATACTGGGCAAAGGGGACGTTCTCGATGCCAGCCACAGGCTGCAAATCAAGCGTGGGCTGCACAGTGGCTGTTTGCTCCGCGGTAGGTGTTGAAGAAAACAGCGTCGGGAAGTTACACGCAGACCCGATCAGAGTCACCAGCAGCACCAATGAAAGCCATTTCCAGTTTTTGTTGATCTTCATACCATTCTCCTTTTGAGAACTAACTTCAGCGATCCAGAAAATCTGAAAGCGTATAGTGCCGGAAATCACCGGGCACCCTTTCGACCAATGAAAAGCCAAAACCCTGCCAGCGCCAGGCCGTCAGGTTGCCATGCCCCGGAGAAGCATAAGTGCCCTCGATTGCAAGCAGCTCTTCCACGCCATCCCGGTCATAATCGGCAACGCTCAGGTCGGAAATCGGGTCGGCCAGCGCCGAGCCAGCCCACAACTCACGGTAACCTGCGCCATCGCGCCCGATAAGGATGAAATGACAGCTCAATCCCTCCTCGTTGTGAAAAGCCGCGATGCGGCCAGCGTACGGCTGGTATTTATCGATCGGCCAGGGAGCAAACGGGCGCCAAACCAAAAGCCCAAATTCCACCACCCCATCGCGGTTCAGGTCGCCCGTGACCACCTGGCGCACCTGCCAGTCCGCCGGGCTCCGCCAGGAAAACGCAGCCGCGTCGCGGCAGGGGTAGAGCAGCACCTGTTCGTGCTGCTGCCACTCCAGGCAGTCTGCGCCGTTGGTAAACACAATAGCCCCTTGCGCCTGCTCAAACGATGCACTTTTGCCCATTTCCTTGAGAGCAGCGTTGGCAAATTCCCCCTTTTGAATGTTTGCCGGCGCCAGTAAAAGCAGCGCCAGCAGACCAATGAAAAATTCCCTGGCCTTCATCATTTTTAATCCTTGTGCTAATCATACAACGAAATGAACGCAAATTTTGTTCCTGCCTGTTCTCTTCAAGCCGGAGGGTGTTTTCTTTGACAATAACGCCATCATCCCTTAAAATAGGAAGGTTGTAATTATCTCAGCTTAGAGAAGGGCTTCCGTTCATGAAAGAATATTCGACCGAGAAAATTCGAAACGTTGTTCTTGCATCCCACTCAGGAGCTGGCAAGACGATCCTGTGCGAGGCTTTTCTACATTTCACCGGTGCAACCACCCGCATGGGCAAGATCGAGGACGGCACCACCGCCTCTGATTTTGATGATGAAGAGGTGCGCCGTACGATTTCCCTTTACACTTCTGTGATCCCGGTGGAATACCGCGAGCACAAGGTGAATTTCCTCGACACCCCCGGTTATACCGATTTTCTCGGCGAGGTCATTTCTTCCATGCGTGTTGCCGACAGCGCCCTCATCCTGGTGGATGCAGTGAACGGACTGGAAGTGGGCACCGAACTGGCCTGGCAGTACGCCAGCAGGTTCAACCTGCCGCGCTTCCTGGTGGTTGACAAAATGGACCGCGAAAACGCCAACTTCGCCAAATCTTTGGCCTCGGTTGAAGAATATGCCGGAACCGGCACCCGGCTCATCCCCGTTCAATTGCCGTGGGGCGAGAAGCAGTCCTTCCAGGGCGTGATTGACCTGCTGACGATGAAAGCCTACAAGGGTGATGGCAAAACCGCTGCTGAGATCCCCGCTGAATTCAAGGCTGCCGCAGAAGAAGCCCGCATGAAACTGGTGGAAGCCGCCGCCGAAGGCGACGATTCTCTCCTCGAAAAATACCTTGAAGCCGGCGCCCTCAGCGATGAGGAAGTGCTCAAAGGCCTCAAGAGTGTGATCCGCTCCTGCGCGTACGCCCCCGTGCTGGTTACCGCTGGCTCCAACGGAAACGGCGTGCTCAAACTGTTGGATGCCGTAATTGACCTGATGCCCTCCCCTGCTGAAGCCCCGGCTGTCATCGCCAAAGGCAAGGCCGGCGAAGAAACCCTGCCCGCCAAAGACGACGGCCCGCTGGCAGTTTACGTTTGGAAAACCACTGCCGATCCCTTTGTGGGCAAGCAAACCTTCTTTCGTGTCTATTCCGGCATGGTCACCCCCGATTCTCGCCTGTGGAACCAGACCAAAGAACATGAAGAACGCCTGGGTACCGTGAACATCCCGCGCGGAAAAGAATCCTTCCCGGTGAAGGTTGTCCACGCCGGCGATATCTGCGTGGTGCCAAAGCTCACCGAGACCTCCACCTCCAACACCCTGTGCGACAAGAACCACCCGCTGACCCTGCCGGTGCCGGAATACCCGCATGCCCTCTACCAGGTGGCACTCTTCCCCAAGACGCAGGCCGATTCCACCAAGATTTCCACCACGCTCAACCGCCTCTGCGAAGAGGATATGACCCTTACCTGGCATAACGACAACACCACCCTGCAGACCATCCTTCAGGGCATGGGCGACCAGCACATTGACGTGGCCATCCGCCGCGCCGAGAGCAAATTCCAGGTGGGCATCAACGTCGAAGAACCCAAGGTGCCCTACCAAGAAACTGTCACCAAATCCGCTTCAGCCATGCACCGCCACAAGAAACAGACCGGCGGTTCCGGCCAGTTCGGTGAGGTTCACCTCAAAGTGGCCCCCATCACCGATAAAGACTTCGATTTCACCTGGGATGTATTTGGCGGCGCAGTTTCTCAAAGCTACTCGTCCTCGATCCAAAAAGGCATCCAGAGTGTGATGAAAGAAGGCGTTATTGCCGGGTACCCCGTTTCTGGCGTGACCGTTTCCGTCTTTGACGGCAAGGAACATCCCGTTGACTCCAAACCTATTGCCTTTGAGGTTGCCGGGCGCGAAGCCTTTAAGGCTGCCGTGCGCGAGGCCAACCCCGTGCTGCGCGAACCGATCATGATGGTGCGCATCACCGTGCCGGAGGCCAACATGGGCGACGTGATGGGCGACCTCAACACCCGCCGCGCACGCATTCAGGGTATGGAGACCGAACATGGCCATTCAGTGGTCACCGCCACCGTCCCCCTGGCTGAAATGCTGCGCTACACCACCACCCTGCGCTCCATCACCGGCGGCCGCGGCCTGTTCACCATGGAATTCGACCACACCGAGGTCGTTCCGGCGCACATTGCCCAGACCATCGTTGATGCCCGCGCCAAGGAATTGGAAGCCAAGAAGGAAGAATAGTTTTTCTCACCGATCAAAAAGCTGGACGGGCCCGCACCCGTCCGGCTTTTTATTTACACCCGCGCTGCTTGACGCGCTTCAGGTCATTTGGTAAGGTTAATTGACATGAATGAGTCGTTTTTAGAATCCGCCTGGGATAACCTGCTCTCGCGCGACCCCGCCCTGATCCGCCTGGCATACGCCGCGCTGGATGAGGAGAGCCAGGAGAACGTGCTGGCGCACCTTTACAAGATGAGCCATGAACCCGGCTGGCACCCGGAGCAGGTACAATCGGCCCTGGCCGCGCTGCAAGCACTTGAGGAGTGAGGAATCATGGACATCAAAGACCTGACCACCAGGATGAATGAGTTTGTCAGCGCCAAAGGCTGGTATGCACCTTCCAGCCCCAAACCGCAAACACCGCGCAACCTGGCTATTTCCCTCTCGTTGGAAGCCAGCGAAGTGCTGGAACATTTTCAGTGGTGCGAAGACACTCGGGATACAGACGAATTGGCCAGCGAACTGGCGGATGTTGCTTTATACTTGCTGCAGCTTGCCAGCGTTAGCAACATTGACCTGGAAAGCGCCATTCTTGCTAAATTGGAAAAGAATTACCAGCGTCACTGGCCCCAGCAGCGCTGAGATAATACCCTAACTCGAATCACAGGACGAATCACATGAATATCGAAAAATTGACCACACGCAACGAAAACTTCTCCGAATGGTACAACCAGGTGATCCAGCGCGCCGAACTGGCCGACTACGCCCCCGTGCGCGGCTGTATGGTGGTACGTCCTCACGGCTGGGCACTGTGGGAGAACATTCAGCAATCACTGGATAAGCGCTTTAAAGCCACCGGGCACGTCAATGCGGCCTTTCCGCTTTTCATCCCTATGTCTTTTCTGGAAAAAGAGAAAGAGCATGTTGAAGGATTCTCTCCGGAATTGGCGGTGGTCACCATTGGCGGCGGCGAAAAGCTGGAAGAACCCCTGGTGGTGCGCCCCACCTCTGAGACCATCATCGGCTACATGTATTCCAAGTGGATCAAAAGTTACCGCGACCTGCCTGTGCTGATCAACCAGTGGGGCAACGTAGTGCGCTGGGAGATGCGCACGCGCCTGTTCCTGCGCACACTGGAATTCTACTGGCAGGAAGGCCACACCGCCCACGCCACCGAAAAAGAGGCCGTGGAAGAAACCATGCGCATGCTGGATACCTACACACGCTTTGCGGTTGAAGATGCCGCAGTCCCGGTGGTGCCGGGGCGCAAAAGTGCCACAGAAAAGTTTGCCGGCGCCGTCAATTCCTTCTCCATTGAAGCGATGATGGGCGACACCAAAGCCCTGCAGGCCGGCACCTCGCACATGCTGGGGCAGAACTTCGCCAAAGCCTTTGACATCCAATTCTCAGATGAGAACAACAACCTGCAATACTGCTGGACGACCTCCTGGGGGGTCTCCACCCGCTTCATCGGCGCCATCATTATGACCCACGGCGATGACCAGGGGTTGATCCTGCCGCCCAGGCTGGCACCGCTGCAGGTGGTCATTGTGCCCATTTACAAGAACGATGAAGAACGCGCCAAAGTGATGGCAATGGTAGAGAAACTTCAATCGGCGCTCGCCGATGTGCGCATCAAAGTGGATGACCGCACCGAGGTGACCCCCGGCTTCAAGTTCAACGATTGGGAGCTGCGCGGCGTGCCGCTGCGCCTGGAAGTTGGCCCCAAAGATGTGGAAAAGAACTCGGTCATGGCAGCCCGGCGCGATATCCCCGGGCGCGAAGGCAAGTCCTTCCTCTCGATGGACAATATCAAAGCGCAGGTCACCAGCCTGTTGGATGAGATTCAATCCTCACTTTACAAGCGTGCCTGTGAATTCCGCGATGCCCATATTCACGAACCTAAAGATTACGAGGATCTCAAAACCATCGTGGAAGATGGCTGGGCATTTGCCTGGTGGTGCGGTGATGCAGCTTGCGAGGCCAAAGTGAAAGAAGATACCAAAGCCAGCACGCGCTGCATCCCCCTGGATCAGCCAGGCGGCAAGGGCAAGTGCATTGTGTGCGGCAAAGAGGCCCACGAAAAGGTACATTTCGCCAAAGCCTACTAACACATGCCGGCAATTGAAAGTTCTTTCCTGCACGCCAAGGTCAACCTGCTGCTCAAGCTGGCGGACTCTCCCGCGCAACTGGTGCAGGAATTAACCCAATTCTACGAATCCTACGCCGATCTCACCTTTCAAGCCGGCCTGTTCACTGTTAAAGCCGGCGACCTGCCGGCTTACCACAACCCAGCGTTGATGAACCGCGAGCTGGAAACCGCCTTCATTAAAACCTCAGCGCAGGAACCGCAGAAGGCACTGGAAATCATTGATCTGCTGGCAGGCAGACACCAGCTGGAACCGCGCCAACTGGCGTGCGCCATGCTGGGCCACCTGCCGGCAGAGTATTTTCCGCAGGTAGCAGAACGCCTGGCCGCCTGGGCGCGCGCGGTTGAAGAGCCAGAAGACCTGGTGTGGATGTTCAAGCGCGGTACGGCCCTCATGCGCCAGCAAGCCCCGGAGCAATGGCTGGAGCTGCTGCAAACCTGGCTGGAATCTGACAACCCGGCGAATCACCGCGTGGCAGTGTACGGGCTCACCTCCATGATCAACGACGCCAGCCTCACCAGCCTGCCGCTGATCTACAAGCACCTTAAGCCGCTAATGCTGGAGTGCAGCACCAAAACGCTCCCGCAGCTTGAAACCATCCTGGAGCGCCTGATCGAAAAATCAGAGAACGAGACCGTCTTTTTCATCAAGCAGCTGCTGGGGCAATCCAAAAACCCCATTCTCACCCGGTTGGTGCGCCGCAGCCTGCCACTTTTCTCCACCGCCGCCCAGGAATCACTCAGAAGCCACCTGCGCACGCTCTAAATGCGCCATTTTCCTAATCTATTCACCCACTGCAACCTCTGGTATAATTTTGCCCATGACTCGACCTGCCTGTGGGGTCCCTGCGGGCACGGAGACGGTTAAATTTGAACAGGAGTAATGTCATGGCTTTAACGCTCGAAGAGAAACAGAAATTGATCACCGAGTACCACGTTCACGATACGGACACCGGTTCAGCAGACGTGCAGATCGCCCTGCTCACCACCCGCATCAAGCAACTGACCGAACACCTGCGCAATAACAAGAAAGACCAATCCTCACGCCGCGGTTTGCTCAAGTTAGTTGGCCAGCGGCGCCGGTTGCTGGCTTATCTGCGGCGCACCAATTTTGAGCGCTTCACAGCCATCACCGAAAAATTGAATATCCGCACCCGGTAAGGCAAACAAAAACGAGTAGATGGAGCACTGTTTACATCTACTCGTTTTATTGCGCCCTTGGGAGCGGAAAAAATAGCCGCCGGTTGGGCATTGAAAAATGGTGAGGACACATGTGTCCCCGGCTTTTTTCAGTTCCTAACCAGGCGGGAAACCTACAAGGGAGTTTTTATGAAACCAGAAAGCAAGAAATTTATCACCACAGTCGGTGGGCGTCCTTTGACGTTCGAAACCGGCAAACTCGCCGCCCAGGCTGGCGGTGCAGTCACCGTTCAGTTTGGCGAGACCGTTGTCTTCGCCGCGGCTACCATGGGCAACGAACCCAAAATGGGGCAGGATTTCTTCCCACTCACCGTTGAGTACGAAGAGAAAATGTACGCTGGCGGACGCATCCCCGGTTCGTTCTTCCGCCGCGAAGGCCGCCCCGGCACCGATGCCATTCTCGTTTCGCGCCTCACTGACCGCCCCCTGCGCCCGCTCTTCAACCAGGCTATCCGCAATGAGGTGCAGGTCATCATGTTCTCGCTCTCCGCAGACATGGAGAATCCGCTGGACGTGCTGGCCATCAACGCCGCTTCGGCTGCCCTGATGATCTCCGATATCCCCTGGGGCGGGCCTGTGGGCGCCGTCCGCGTGGGACGCATCAACGGTGAATTTATCCTCAACCCCACCCATGCCCAGATCGAGGAATCTGAACTTGACCTGCGCATTGCCGGCACTTCTGACGCCATCCTGATGGTCGAATCCGGCTCCAACGAAGTTGACGAAGAGACGATGGTCTCCGCCCTGCTTTACGGCCATGAAGCCATCCAGAGCATTGTGGAGACACAGGTGCAAATGGCCAGCGAGGTCGGTAAAGCCAAGCGCGAAGTGACCCTCTACACACTCGATGAAACGCTGGTGGAAAAGGTCTTCAATCGCGCCGCTGCCGACATCAACGAAGCCCTCGATGCCCCGCACACCAAACACGAGCTGCAGGATGCCCTCGATCAATTGCGCGATTCCGTAGTGCTTGAATACACCGATCCCGAAGACGCGGAAGTGATCGCCCAGTACAAAGAAGCCTTCGAAGAAGTGGTCAAGCGCATCGTGCGCTCACGCATCCTTGACCAGCACAAACGCCCCGATGGCCGCAATCTCACCCAGATCCGCCCGATCTGGTGCGAGGTAGGCATCAGCCCGCGTGCACACGGCTCCGGCCTCTTCACCCGCGGCGAAACGCAGGTGCTCACCCTGGCGACCCTGGGTACCCCCAAGGAAGCTCAGGAGATCGATACCCTGAGCCCCAACGATTCCAAACGCTATATGCACCACTACAATTTCCCGCCGTACTCCACCGGTGAGGTCAAACGCCTGGGCGGGCAATCCCGCCGCGAGATCGGCCACGGCGCTCTTGCCGAGCGCGCCCTCCTGCCGGTGATCCCGCCGGAATCAGAATTCCCGTACACCCTGCGCCTGGTCAGCGAGGTGCTGGCCTCCAATGGCTCCTCCTCAATGGCCTCAGTATGCGGTTCCACTCTGGCCCTGATGGATACCGGCGTGCCCATCAAAGCCCCGGTTGCCGGTGTGGCCATGGGCCTCATCAAGGAAGGCGATAAATTCGTCATCCTCACCGATATTCAGGGCGCCGAAGACCACCTGGGTGATATGGACTTCAAAGTCGCCGGTACCACCAAGGGCATCACCGCCCTGCAAATGGACATCAAGATCAAAGGCATCACCGCCGAGATCATGCGCCAGGCACTCAAGCAAGCTCACGAAGCACGCATGTCCATCCTCGACCAGATGCTGGATGTGATCCCCGTGCCGCGCCCGGAATTGCGCTCCTTTGTGCCGCGCATCT
Source organism: uncultured Anaerolineaceae bacterium (assembly GCA_937897615.1). Classification (GTDB taxonomy): domain Bacteria; phylum Chloroflexota; class Anaerolineae; order Anaerolineales; family Anaerolineaceae; genus UBA6107. The sequence continues at coordinate 18,090 of CALCNO010000078.1, read as the reverse complement.
CCACCATGATGGTTCCCGTTGAAAAGATCGGCGCCATCATCGGCCCCGGAGGCAAGATGATTCGCGCGCTGCAGGAAGAGACCAACACCAAGATCGACATTGACGATGACGGCACGGTGTACATCGCCGCCACCGACGGCAAGAATGAAGCCCTTGTGCGCGAGCGCATTGCGGCCCTCACCGAATCTGCCCGTGTGGGCCAGATCTACACCGGCAAGGTGGTGCGCGTGGCCGATTTCGGTGCCTTCGTGCAGATCCTGCCCGGAATCGACGGCATGGTGCATATCTCCCAGCTTGACACCGAACGTGTGGAAAAGGTGGAAGATGTGGCCAAGATGGGTGACGAGCTCACCGTGATGGTCACTGCCATCGACGAGAACGGCAAGATCCGTCTTTCCCGCCAGGCAGTGCTGGAAGGCTGGACCCCGGAAGAAGCCCTGGAACACGACAAGGGCGGACGCAGCGGTGGTGGAAGACCCCGCTCCGGCGGTGGCGACCGCCGCGGGGGCAATCGCGACCATCGTTCAGGTGATCGCCGCTCCGGCAGCAACTACCGCGGCAACGGCGAGCGCAACTCAAACCGCTAGATCATTGCAAGGATTACAACAAAGACCCTGGAGAACCAGGGTCTTTGAGTTTATTTGGAAGTTGGGAGTTGAGGCATTGCGGGGCCAAACTTGCCGGTCAATTCTGCCAGTGCCGCGCACATGGCAATCCGGTCATCCCACGGATATTCCACCGTGCCAAAACACATGGATTTTTCATGCCCTTTGCCACAGGAGATCACCAGATCACCCGGCCGTGCCAGCGCCAGAGCCTTGCGGATGGCATCACCGCGATCCGGCACGCGGAAGAAATTGTCCCCTTCCACACCACCGGCAGCCACTGCGGCATCCGCCATCTCAGCCAGAATATCGTCCAGGCTTTCAATGCGCGGGTCCTCGGCAGTGAGCACCGTCAGGTCCGCCTGGCGCACTGAGACATCAGCCATCATGCGGCGTTTCTGGCGGTCACGCAGCCCGGCAGAACCGAACACGGTGATCACCCGCCCGCTGGTCATGCTGCGCGCCGTCTGGATGGCACGTTCCAGCGCATTGGGGGTATGGGCAAAATCCACCACAGCCGTAAAGGGTTGCCCGTAATCGATCACTTCCATGCGGCCGGGCACACCTGTGAGGGCTGCAATCCCCTGAGCCGCCACTTGCGGCGCAATGCCCAGCCCGTACACGGTTGCGCACAGGGCAGCCAGACAATTGGAAACATTGAATTCGCCGGGGATGTTGCAGGTGATCTCCTGCACAAAATCCTTTGAGCGGGCAGTAAAGCGCACACCATCTGAAGAGCTCTTAATTTTTTCCGCGTTCACATCGCCGCTACCGGCGATACTGTAAGAAACCTTGCCGCTCTTGATGTATGGCAGCAAAGGGGAATAGGAGCGGTCATCACGGTTGAGCACAGCCAGGTGCGGATTCCCCTGCGGCTTGGTCACCGTCTCATCCAACATAGAGAATAATCTGGCTTTTGCCGCCAGATAACCCTCGTAGGAACCGTGAAAATCAAGGTGCTCATGGGTGATATTGGTGACCACGGCAATGTCGTATTCACTGCCATCTACACGATGCTGCGCCAGACCGTGTGAGGTGGTTTCCAAAACCGCGTGGGTGAGACCGGCCGCTACCATGCGCGCCAGATACGGCTGTACTTCGATAGCTTCCGGCGTGGTCACATGAAAGCCTGTGTCCACCGTCTCATCACCGATCTGTGCGTTCACGGTGGTGATGACGCCCGCTTTGAGGCCTGCTGCCAGCAGAATTTGGAAAATCAGGTTGGAAGTGGTGGTTTTGCCGTCAGTCCCGGTCACACCGATCACTGTCAGCTTGCGCGCCGGGTGGCCGTAAAAAGTAGCTGCCAGATAAGCAATCGCCTGGCGCGGATTTTCCACACGGATGTAAGGCACAGAGATGTTCACCTCAGCACGGGAGCCCACTACGGCTACAGCCCCCTGCTCCACCGCCTTGCCAATGTAATCATGCCCATCAGCATTGATGCCGGGAAAGGCCACAAAAATGAATCCCGGCTTGACCTCATTGGAATCAAAGACAATGCCGCGCACTTCGCGGCCGGCAACCTCCCCGCGCACCTGGTGCGCCACGGGCAGGTCGGATAAAAGTTGTTCCAAAAAAACTACAGAAGGGTTCATCGCTTAAATACAAAGGGTTCACCAAAACGCGGCGAACCCCTTCCTTTCGAGAGAACTAACGCAAGGATTGCTTCAGACTGTTCACCTGGTTCACCACCGAGCCATCGATCACTTTGTCGCCAACGCGCAGGATCAGCCCGCCCAAAATATTGGGGTCCACATGGAACGCCACTTTGGCACGCGAGCCCAGCTTTTTCATCACGTCATCGGTGACGGTCTTCTTTTCCGCGTCGGTGAGCGGTAAGGCGCTGGTTACTTCGGCTTCGTCGCCATCCAGCGCAACGCCATCCAGCACAACCACTTTGCCGGATTTTACGCCGGAGAAGAATTCATCCACCAGAGCATGCTGGCGTTTCTCATCCAGTGTCTCGCCGATGATCTTTTGCGCTGCAGCAATCGCCAGAGCGGTCACATGCACACGCAGTTCATTCAATGCGCGTTCCTTTTCTGTTTCCACTTCAGCCAGGCCAGCCTTGCGTACATTGGACAGGTCAGCTTCGGCAGCAGCGCGCACGTCACGGTTGGCAGCCTCCGCCTTTTCGGTGGCTTCGCGGATCATCTGGGCAGCCTTGGCCTGCGTTTCGCTCATCAGCGCCTCAGCATCCTTTTCCGCGTTCGCACGGGCATCTGCGGCCACCTGGGCATCTTCCAGCCCTTTTTCAATCTTCTCGCGCCGCTTGTTGAGCATGTTCATCAAGGGCTTGTAAACCCAGGCAATCAAGACCACCATGATGATGGCAAAGTTGAGGATCTGGACGATCAAAAATCCAAGATTAAGGCCTAATTTTTCCAAGATAAACTCCTTTTGCCAGAACTAAAGGACAAACAGCATCAGGAATGCGATCACGAGGCAGTAAATGGCAATGGCTTCGGAGAAAGCGATGCCCAAAATCATGTTCGTGAACAGGTTACCATAGGTGTCCGGGTTGCGCGCCATACCTTCCAACGCTCCCTGCACGCTGAGGCCAATACCAACGCCAGCGCCAGCTGCGCCGATCATCGCCAGACCCGCGCCGATAAATTTTGCCGCCATTACGATATCACCAGACATAGTTTACAGCCTCCTCAAAAGGTTGAAAGATGATTGCTACGCGTGTTCTTCTTCGCCGCCGTGCCCCTGGGTGGCCTGTGCCATAAAGACCAGGGTGAGCATGCCAAACACAAAGGCCTGAATTGCGCCAATGAATAACTCAAAAAACATAATCATCGAGGGCAAGAAGACCGGGATCATCACCCCGATCAAGGCCAGAAGCACCATGCCCGCGAACATATTGCCGAACAACCGGAATGCAAACGAAAGGATTTTTGAAAGCTCAGAGATGATCTCGAGCAAGCCCACGAGAAAATCCATGAAACCCAGGATTGGTTTTTTGAACATGGTGCGGGTGTTGAAGAATTTTCCAAAGTAATGGAAACCCTGTGCCTGCACGCCAATGACCTGGGTCATTAGCACAACAATCAGCGCCAGAGCGGCAGTGAAATTCAGGTCGGTGGAGAGGGCACGTGCAAATGGCTTGACGATATAGCCGCCCTCCTCCACCTGTTGATTGAGGACGGTGTACCAGTTGCCGCCCAGCGACTGGGTGGCATAGCCGTGACTGGATTCTTCCAGAAGGCCTATGGTTTCAAAACCGGGCAGCATCTTAATCAGGTTGGCAAAGAGAACAATAATCAAAATGCTGGCAAACCAGGGGAAAATCTTTTTGGCATACTTGCCTGCAGTGGATTCCGCCATATTGTAAAGGGAATCCACAGCCATTTCAAAAGCGCCGGCAATCCCTCTGGGAACCAGAGTGGTATCTTTGGCTACGCCGCGCTTTACCAGCAAGGCAATGACAATGATGACAATATCCATCAGCAGCATTGCCACCATGCTGTTGGTGATGTAAAAATCACCAAGCACCGGCAGCGAGAACAGTGGTTTGGTCAGTGCCTCTGCCGCCACCTGAATGTGCGGTTGAACCGGGGCAATCAGCTTTTGGCCAATCACGCTTAAAATGATCAGGCCAAGCACGATCCAGCGTTTTGTGCCCCAGCGCCACTTACGAGTTTTTTCCAATGCCATCCTCCTTGCCTGGATTTTGCTCCGGCCCAATACCTTTGATGCGGGTCACGGCCTTGCGTACCAGAAAAACCATTACAAAAAGGGAGACCGGAATACTTGCCACCAGTAACCCAACAGTAAACCAGGGTTTTGTTCCGTATTGCGCATCCAGCGCCAGGCCGCCGAACACCGCCGCAAGCACAATGATCAGGGTGAATACCCCCACCTGGCCTGTCAGCGCAGCGATCACCAGGATGCGGGTATTGCTTTTTTTGTCGAGCGGATCACGTTCCGGCATGGGCATGATGGACGATTATAACATAGCGATTTTTAAAATCCACTGGCAGCAAGTGATGCAAAATGGTACCACGGAACCAGGATCACACCAAGTACTACGATGCCAATGATGCACACCATCACAAAAACCTTCCATTGCGGCGTGGCTGTTTCAAATCTGGCGTCAGTCGGCTCATCCACATACATCAACTTGAGCACGCGCAGGTAGTAGTAGAGGCTAATCACCGAATTGAGCACGCCAAGTACTGCCAGCCAGGCCAGCCCGGAATCCACCGCGGCGCCAAACACCAGCAGTTTGGCAAAGAAACCACCAAATGGCGGGATGCCCCCCAGAGAAAGCAACCCCACCAAAATCGCCAGAGCTGCCGCCGGCGCGCGTTTATGCAGGCCGGCAAAGGAAGCCAGTTCCGCATTGCCCGTTTGTTTCTCCACCCAGCCAACAATGGCAAACAAAGCCAGATTTGTAATCAGATACACCATCAGGTAATAGACCACTGCGGTGAAACCAAGCTGCGAACCGGAAGCCACCCCCACCAGAATATACCCGGCCTGGGCGATTGAAGAATAGGCCAACAGGCGTTTGAAGTTCTTCTGCGGGATGGCAGCAAGGTTGCCGCCCAACATGCTGGCTGCCGCAATCACCGCAATCAACAATTGCCAGATGAACGCATGTTCCGCGCCAAAGAGGATTGCCATCAGGCGCAGCATGATCGCAAAACCGGCCGCCTTTGAAGCTGTGGAAAGGAAACCGGAAACCGGTGTAGGAGCACCCTCGTAAACATCCGGCGCCCACCAGTGAAAAGGTACTGCGCTCACCTTAAATGTAAAGCCTGCAAGCACAAGCAGCACCGCGCCGATAAGCCCGGCAATAGGCACCTGTGCATTCTGGGCTGATTGATAAAGTTCATGGATGTGCGTGGTGCCGCTCATGCCGTAAAGGATGCTGAAGCCAAACACCATGATGGCAGATGCCAGTGCGCCAAAGAGAAAATACTTGATGCCTGCCTCGACAGATTTCTCGTTTTTTACTTTGGAACCGGCCAGCACGTACAACGGAATCGAGGCAATTTCAATGGCCAGGAACAGCAGGATCAAATCAGCGGCGGAAGCCATCAGCGACATGCCAATTGCAGAGAAGACCAGCATCGCGTAGAACTCCGGGCGGTTCTTCACCGCCTCGTCGGTCTCGGCAAAAATGGAGGTGAGCGCCACCCCCACCAGGAAGAGGATGCGGAAGAGAAAACCCGCCCAATCCAGGCGCAGCATTCCACCCCAGAGAAACGCCGTTTCAGAATCCGGGCGGGAGAAGAAGAAAGCCAGCAATGCCACCAGCAATGTGCCGATGGCCGTCACCCGCCCCAGGCAGCAATTGACACGCTCGTTTTTAAGCAGGCTGAGGGTGAGCAGCACGCCGCCGAGAACGAGCATCCCTAGCTCAGGTAAAACTGCGAGTAGCTCCAGGGAGCGCAAAAATGCCATTATGCACCTCCCAGCAGTGCCATGATGTGATTCACACCCGCCTGGATGGCCGGTGTGAGCAAAGAAGGCACCAGACCCACCGCGATCATAATGAGCGAAAGCCCAACGATTACCGCCTTGTCGCGCCAGGTGATGTCAGGAACGCCGGACGCCAGCGCTGCAGGCGGTTCGCCAAAGAAGACCTTGCGCACCACCAGCAGGATATACGCCGCCGTGACCACAATCGAGATCGCCGCAATAATCGCCGAGAGCGGATAGGCCTTCCACGCACCCATGTAGATAGGGATTTCGGCCACAAAGCCGGAGAACCCCGGCATGCCCATTGAAACCAACCCGCCCACCACAAAACCAAACATCGCCAGCGGCATGTGGCGGTACAACCCGCCCAACTCACTCAGCGTACGCGTATGCGTGCGGTCATAGACCATACCGACAATGGAAAAGAAGAGAGCCGTCATAATGCCGTGCGAGAACATTTGCATCCCCGCACCGGTGAGTCCCTGCGGGGTAAGCGTGGCAAAGCCGATGAACACCAGCCCCATGTGAGACACCGAAGAGAAACCAATGACATACTTGAAATCGGTCTGGATCATGGCGATAAAAGCGCCATAAACCACATTGATGGTTGCCAGTATGATCACCAGCGGCGCCCAGAAGCGCATGCCATCCGGCAGCAGCATCAGGCCGGCACGCAGCGCAGCGTAGGCACCCACTTTCATCTCCACACCGGCCAGCAGCATGGAAACCGCCGTGGGAGCCGCAACGTGCCCGTCCGGCGCCCAGCTATGGAAGGGGAACAGGCCTCCCAGGATACCAAAGCCAATAAAGATGAAAGGCAGCCACAGGCGTTGGAATGCCAGGCTAAAGCCCGCCTGCTCCAATTGCAAAAGGTTAAAGGTATGCAAGCCGGATTGGAAATAAACCGCCAGCACTCCCACCAGCGCCACCACCGACCCCAGGAAGAGGTACAGCGTCAACTTCATGCCACCATATTCTTTGGTCTTGGGCGAGCCCCACATCACGATCATCAAATACTTGGGGAAAACTGCCAGTTCAAAGAAGAAGAATAACAGGAACAGATCAAGCGAGGCAAACACGCCAAAAACGCTGGCCGCCAGAAACAGCAGGAAGGAAAAATACTCGCGGGCACGGTCGGTGGTTTGCCAGGTGACCAGCACACCCGCAAGCACAATGATCCCAGCCATCATTTCCAGCATGGCACTGATGCCGTCAACACCCACATGATAGGAAATTCCCAGCGCTGGCAGCCAGTTGAGTTTCTCAACAAACTGGTAACCGGCCAGCGACTTATCGTATGCAAAGAACAACCCCACCGAAATGGCAAAGGTAAGAACAGCCGTCACCAGGCTCAGCCAGCGGATGAGCGCCAGGCGGCATGCTGGCAGCGCCAGCAGTACTGCGCCAACCACCAGCGGCAGCAGGATCAGGATACTCAGCCAGGGAATCTGCATCATGCTCCTCACAACCATGCCATTACCGCCTGGTTGATCACCGTAACGATCCACGAAGGCCAGAGGCCGATGGACAGGATCAACACAATCAAGGGGATAACGACAGCGATTTCACGCAGTGATATATCGGTGAGTTTGCCGGCCCACTGCTCGTTCAGCGGCCCGTGCAGCACCAGCTTGAGCGCTTTGAGTACGTAGACGCCGGTGAAAAGCAGCCCCAACATGCTGAGAGCGGTAAAGCCCATCAGAATCGGCCAGGTTCCGCGCACGATCATGAACTCTGAGACAAAGCCGTTAAGGCCGGGCAGTCCCAGCGAGGCCATCGACATAAGCAACAAAATGGAGCCGTACACCGGCAAAATGGCGAACAGTCCACCGAAATCCTCCAACATGCGCGTGTGGGCGCGGTCATACAGCACCCCCACCAGAAAGAACATACCAGCCGCAGTGAGTCCGTGGTTGAACATTTGCAGCACTGCGCCATTGACAGCGATCACTGCACTGCTGCGCACAGCCTCATCTGCAGCGCCACCAACATAAGCCGCTGCGGCTATGCCCAGCACTACGAAGCCCATGTGGTTGATGGAAGAGTAAGCCACCAGGCGCTTAAAGTCCTTTTGCCCACTGGCAGAGAATGCCCCAAACACAATGGCTGCCACGGCCAAAACCGCGAGCCAGAGAGCGTAAGTGTGAGATTCCGCGGGGAACAACGGCAGCACCATGCGCAGAAAGCCATAGGCACCCAGTTTGAGCAACACGCCCGCCAGGATCATCGAGCCGGCAGTGGGAGCTTCGGTGTGAGCATCCGGCAGCCAGGTATGGAAAGGCCACACCGGCACTTTGACGGCAAAAGCTACCACAAAGGCCCAAAAGGCCACCGCCTTGACCGTGCCAATGGGCAGCCCAAACAGCGTGCCGCTGGCCAGGCCCGGCCAGCTTTGCAGCAGCTCCGGCAGGTCAAACGTTCCGCTGACCATACCCATCATCTGGATGGCCAGCAAAAGCCCCAGCGACCCGCCCATCGTAAAGAGAATGAACTTGAGAGAGGCATAGTTGCGCTTCTCACCGCCCCACTGGTTGATGAGGAAGTACATCGGCACCAGGCCAATCTCCCAGAAGACGAAGAAGAGCAACAAGTCCAAACTGACAAAGACCCCCAGCATCCCCGTTTCCAGCATGAGAAAGAGGATCATAAAGGACTTGAGGTGTTCCTTGATATTGAATGCCGTAAGGATCGCCAGCGGCGTAAGCAAGCTGGTGAGCAGCACCATCACCAGAGAGATACCGTCAACCCCGAAATGAAGCGAGGAATGAATGGCCTCGAACCAGGCAAGCTGTACCTGGAATTGGAAGCCGGCAGCCAAAGTGCGGTCAAAGGCCAACCATAACCAAACGGTCAGTGCCAGCGGGATTAAGCTGATGAGAAACGCACCCCAGCGCAGCAAGGTCGTTTTGCGCGCCGGAAAGGCCAGCAGCAACAACCCACCCAGAGCCGGCAGGAAAGTGATGAGGAGTAAAATGCTCGAATCCAGTTTCATGCAATTCCTATCAGAAAACCTTTGCCAGGTAAATAACAATAATTCCGGTGATCACCAAAAGGAGTACCGCTAATCCCATGTAATGCTGTATTTTTCCGTTCTGCATGCGGCTGAACAACCGGCCAGTCCCTTTGGCCCCGGCGGCCACCCCATTTCCCGCACCATTGACCACAGGCAGATCAAAGCCAAAGCGCAGCAGTTTGCCCAATGCAACCCCAAGCCGTGCTACCGCGTGAATTGCACCGTCGATCAGCGTCTTGTCAATAAATTGATAGGAAACCTTCTCCGCAAACCACATGGAGGGGCGAATAAACACAAGTTGATACAGTTCGTCAATCCAGTATTTGTGCTGGAGCAGAGAAAAGACAGGGCCAAGTCCACGCTGCAGCGGGTCGACCTGAGCCGCTGCCTTGTAATTGCGATATGCCAGCCAGCCGAGCAGCAACCCACCCAGAGAGACCGCCAGCGAGGTGATCAACGGGATGGCAGAATGTCCTTCGGCCTCCAACTCAAAGGGCAGCATGGGGGCGAGGAAATTTTGCAGCCAGGCGGGACTAAGGTGCCCCAGAAGTGGGAAAGTGTGCGGAATGCCAATCCAACCCGCCGTGATGGCAAAGAAAGCCAGAATCACCAGCGGTACGGTCATCACCGGTTTGTTCTCAGAGGCATGCTCCGCAGACTTGCTGCGCGGTGCACCCAGGAAAACGAGGGTGATCTGCCGTGCTGAGTAGAATGCGGTTAGCAGTGCCGCCAGAGCCAGTACCACAAAGACCGCCATGTGCGCAGAATTGAACGCCCCGGAAAGGATCTCGTCCTTTGACCAGAACCCTGCCGTCACCAGCGGAAAGCCGGAAAGCGCCAGCGCCCCTGCAACAAAAGTCCAAAACGTGACGGGCATCTTGCGGCGCAAACCACCCATGTGGCGCATGTCTTGTGCGTCTACGTGCTCGCCTGTGTGCAGGCTGCCATGCTCCATTCCATGAATCACCGAACCGGAGCCGAGGAAGAGCAGCGCTTTGAAAAAGGCATGGGTGAACAAGTGAAACGCCGCTGCCGCATAAGCGCCGATTCCCAGCGCGGCAATCATATAGCCAAGTTGGGAAATGGTGGAGTACGCCAGCACGCGTTTGATGTCGTTTTGTGCCACAGCAATGGTAGCGGCAAAAAGCGCGGTGAATGAACCAATAACGGCCACCACCAGCATGGCCGGCGTCAGTTCGGCGCCCGGGTGCCAGCCCGCCGAGAGCAGCGGGAAGAAGCGAATGGAAAGGTACACACCCGCCGAGACCATCGTGGCGGCATGGATCATGGCAGATACCGGCGTGGGGCCTTCCATCGCGTCTGGCAGCCAAACATGCAGCGGGAACTGGGCAGACTTACCCACCGTGCCGATGAACACCAGCAACCCGATCAGCCCTGCCCACGAAAGCCCAAACACCGGCGAGAGCGTGGAAGTGAGTGTCTGCATCACCACAGGGTCGCTGAAGATGGCGCGGAAGTTCAGCGTGCCGGTGAGCGAGTACAATGCCGCTATTCCCAGCAGCATGAACACATCACCGATGCGAGTGGTGAGGAATGCCTTTACTGCCGCCCGGCGTGCTGAATCTTTGGCGTACCAGAAACCGATGAGCAGGTAGGAGCACAGGCCCATCACTTCCCAGCCGATGTACAGGGTGAGTAAATTGTCGCTGACCACCAGCAAGTACATGGCAAAAGCAAACAGGCTGATGAGGGCAAAAAAGCGTGAATATAAAGGCTCAATAGACGGCACACGATGCACATGCCCGTGCTCGCTGATCTCTGCGCCCTGCGGCGGCAAGCCGGGGCGATCACTGGCACCTTTGGGCCGGCCGTAATTGTGATAGCCAATGCTGTAAATGAAGATCATCAGCACTGTCCAAGCCACAAAGAAGAGCATCAGCGCGGTGAGCGGATCTACAACAGTGCCGACCTTAAGCCAGCTATCGCCGGTGGGCAACCAGTTGAACGCGCTGCCGATGGGATTCTCCGCCAGGCCAGGCGTGAGGATGGCCTTGAAGAACAACACCATTGCCCCGGCAAACGAAAGCCCCGCTCCCACAAGCGCTGTCCAGTGGCTGGCGCGTTTTGAGCGGTTGAGCAACAGGACAATCACCGCGAAGGCCACCAGCGGGGGCAGCGGCAAAAGCCATACCAGTAACGGGTAATTGATCGCGTTCAATCCATCAGCCTTTCAACGTGTCAATTTCATCGGCAACAATTGTGCTGCGCCGTCTGTAAGCTGAAATAATCATGGCGAGACCCACCGCTGCTTCAGCGGCAGCCACCACAAAAATGATGATGACGAACACTTGCCCGCTGTGGTCGCCCAAAGGCGCATACAGATAGCGCCAGAACGTCAGCAGGTTGATGTTGGCCGCATTGAGGATCAACTCTACGCCCATCAGCATCCCAACGGAATTCTTGCGGATGAGCACCGAGAGCAAGCCCAGCAGGAACAACAGCCCAGCAAGGAGCAAATACCAGTACATCGGGATCATTTGCCATCCTCCTTGCCGCGGTAGGCAATGAAGATCGCGCCCACCAGCGCCGCCAGCAAAAGGATAGAAGTAACCTCAAAAGGCAAAGCAAAACGCTGCGGATCCACCAGCGCCAGCCCCAACTCGCCAAGGTCGTATTGAGCAGATAATAATTCCGTGGGAAATGTGTTCAGCGCGCCCCAACTGCGGAAAGCCAGGAATCCGCCAATGGCCGTCAGGATCACAATCATCACAGACACCACCCAAGTCTTGTTCACCTGCGGGCCGGCGTCTTCCATCGCCTTGCGCGTGAGCATCACCGAGAAAATGATGAGGATGGCAATGGCGCCCACATACACCAACACCTGCACTACCGCAAAGAAGCTGGCCTCCAGCAGCGCAAAGATCACCGCCACCCCCAGCAATGCCAACACAAACCACAAAGCGGAATGCATCATCTTGCGCGAGACAATCGTCATGGTGGCCGCAAAAAGGATCACGGCCGCCGTAATGAGAAAGAAGAATTGCTGCGGCGTCATTGGGCCGCCTTTTCACCGGGAGCTGCGCGTTTTTCTCCCACAGCCACTGGGCGCGGGCCACTGACCACCGGGCGCGGGTGGCGGCTGAGGAAGCGCGAAAGCGCCCAGTTGGCCACCAGCCACAGAATCAAGTTCGCCAGCAGTAAACCGCCGATGCGTAGCAGGCTGCCGCCAGGAGGCAGCAACTTGTTCACCACTGCCGTGACCATAAAGGTGAACAAGGCCAACGGTGTGAGCACCTTCCAGTTCAGATTCATCATCTGGTCAATGCGGAAGCGCGGCAAAGAGAAACGCAGCGCCAACATAACAAAATAGACCAATAGTGTTTTGAGCAGCAGATAAAGGAATCCCAAAATGGGAAGGCTATCAACGCCGGGTCCCTGCCAGCCCCCCAGGAACACAGTGGCAAATACCAGCGCAGAGGTAAAGGCATGCAGAAAATCGGCCACAAAAAAGAAACCGAACTTCAGGCCGGAATACTCAATGTTGAAACCAGCCACCAGCTCAGAATCCGCCTCGATTAAATCAAAGGGCGCGCGCCCGTTTTCGGCAAGCGAAGTGATGAAATAGATGATACATGCCACCGGCGCCAGCACAATGTAGGGAATCTTTTGTGCCGCAACGATGTCGTTCATCCCCATCGAACCGCTGAACATCACCGGGATGAGCAGCACGATCACCATCGGCACTTCATAACTGACGATTTGCGCTACCGCGCGGAAAGCGCCCAGAAGAGCATACTTGTTGTTGGAGCCAAACCCGGCCAGGATGATGGCCATTTCGCCCAGCGCCCCCACAGCGATGATGAACAACAGGCCCACGGCAATGTTGCTGCCAAACACCGTGGAAGAGAACGGCAGCACCGCCCACACACACAGCACGGCGGCTACCGCCAGCGCCGGCGCCAGGTTGTAGGGAATTTTATCTGCCCCGGCGGGGGTAATGAATTCCTTGGTAAAAATCTTCAGCATGTCGGCAATGGTCTGGAAGATTCCCCAGGGGCCCACACGGTTGGGGCCCGGGCGATCCTGAAAACGCCCGCCGATCTTGCGTTCCGCCCAGATCAGAGCCGTGGTGAATACCATAGCCCCCAGGCACAAAATGCCGGCGCCGAGCACATACAGGGTTACAGTAATGAGGTTGGCAGACCAGCCCCAGCCGGTAAGGGTTTGTGTAAGCCAGTTGATGATGAATGGAATCGGGTCAGCAATAAATGACATGAAACTTTCCCCTGCGCCTATAGCCATTCCAGGGCGCCTTTGCGCCACACATACCATAACCCGCCGGTAAGGATGAGCACAAAGAAGACCGCCTCGAGCACGCCGAAAAGCGACACTCGCTGGTACGCCACTGCCCACGGAAAGAGCAGCACGGTTTCAACATCGAAAATCAGAAAGATCAGGCCGTAAATGTAATACTGCACCTTAAACTGCACCCAGGATGGGCCAACCGTCTCCATGCCGCATTCATAGGTTGAATTCTTGATCTCGCTGGGCTTTTTGGGAGACAACAATCCGGCGACAAGGAGCGCAGCCAAGGGAATTACCATGGCCATCGTCAAAAACACTCCCAGATATAACCACTCATGCGCCATACACCACTCCCTAACGGTAAAGTAATTCGCAGACAAATTTTATCATAACTGACTAAATTACACCCCGTGCGCTGCTCTGCGCCGGCCCCGCAGCACGGTGAACACCCCCAGCAGCAGGCACAGTACCATCACCTCTGCCAGGCTCCAGCGCAGCAGGCGGTAGCTCATCCCCAAAAACGAGCGCACCTCAAGTTCAACATCTCTGGAAAGGATCAACTCCGGACCAGTGCTGCCCGCATTCAGGCACCACAGGGTGGCGCGCTGCACGGCCAGGTCGTGCGCCGTTATCTGCCACTGAAATTGAGCCGTACCGTTGCTGGCGATGATGCCCGTGACCGCTGTGCCAGGGTTTGTTTCCAGCGTCAGGCTTTGCAGAGTGGCTTTGAGCTTTACATTGCCGATTGGAGTTTCCTGGACGGCGGAAGAAAGTGTTACCTGCAGCGCGGCCTGGCCGGCATCCCCCAGGCGCAAATAGCGCGGAAAAGTAATTTGTAGCTCACCCACCAACCCCTGCTCAGTGTGGAATGGGAGTGCAACGGTCTCCTGTGGAACAGGCAAGGAAGCCAACGCCAACCCCACCCCGCAGAGCAGGAAAACTGCCAACAACACAATGATGATTTTCTTCATGCCTGAATTATAGAATGAAAAACTCACCGGGTTAGCCAGTGAGTTTTGCGAAATTTACCTGCGTATTTGCCAGAGTGGAACCGGCCGAATTAAGTCGCCGTGAAGATTTCCACCTTGCTTTTATCTTTATCGTCGTCCACCTGAACATGAAAAGGCTCTCCGCGCTTCAGCGACGCTTCCATTTCATCCAGCACGCCAAGGACTTCTTCACTATCTATATCACCAGTCATGTGCGCTCCAAAGGTACGCAAGAACCAACGCACCAGCCCAATTGGGATTGGAAAACTAAACACGATGTTCACGTGTTTCTCGTCTTCTTCACTGTGAATACGTACGTGCATCCAGGGGGATTCCATTAACATCCACCCAAAGATCGTGATCAGCACGCCCACCACCAGCGGAATCCAGGAAAGCCAGAAACCCCAGCGAAAGCCGTTGTTGTGATACCCCTGGTACACCCAGAATGCCGAGAAAGCCGTGAGCACAGCACCGGCCAGTAGGATCATGCTCCAGGCAGCCTTCCAGCAGCCAGAGACCTTACGGGGCTCCGTCGGCTCGGTGAACTCGTCAGCGCGCTCATGCACAACTTCCAGCACAGGCGTGCTGCGTGCGCCTTTATCCAGTATTCCCAGCAGTTCGGACCCCTCCTCAACGGAAAGGGTGCCGTCTTCCACCTTCTTCAAGATTTCCAGCTTGCTCTCATCTGTTGTCATTGGGTCACCCTTTTATCGGTCTAGTGCGTTCAACAGCTTTTCAGCTTCTTCAAGGCTGATCTTCTTTTCCTGCAGCATGCGCAGAACGATCATGCGTTCCTCGTTGGAGGCGCCAGCAGGTTTGGCCGCTTCTTGAAAATCGGAATCGCCAAAGGTGAAGCCCACGACCTTGCGCTTGCGCCCGGCGTTGATGCCGCGTTCCTCCAGGTGGCGCATGGCCTGCTGCATTTTCTCTTCTGCCTTTTGCCCGGCCCGGGTGGCATTTTCGGTGGCCATGCGTACCGTCTCGGAGACAGATTTGAGGCCCTCGCGAATCTTCTGCTCGATCTCGATGCCGAAATCCTGCCAGTGTTCATCCATCGCATCCAGGTCGTCATCAAAATCCCAGTCGTCATCCTCATGGTCAGTGACTTCGATATCGCCGCCGGCAGAAAGGCTGAGGGTAGCCCCGCCTTCACCCAGCGGCAGGCTGGCCTGGCTCGCATCATACTCATAATCCTGGCCGCCGGCATGGACGGAAATATCCTCGCCACCGGCATTCATTTCCAGCAGGCCGGCAGCAGTGGCAGGCACCAGCAGCGAAAGGTCACCGCCGGCACTGGCTTTGGTCTCTGGTAGTTTGTCCTCGGAAAACTTGAGCGAAATATCGCCGCCGGCATTGACCTGCACTGCACCTGCGCCCGCCTGCACGCGGGCATCGCCGCCCACATTGTTGACAATCAGGGAGCCCTTGAGTTCCGCCAGCAGATCGCCCCCCACGCGGTTGATCTCCACTGAGCCAGCTGCCTGCTGCAGCAGGCAATCGCCGGAGACCGTTTCAATTGAAGCGCCCTCTACCTGCTGCAAATGCAGATCGCCACCAATCTTTCCGATGAGCAGCCGCCGCGAAAGGTTCTTAATAGAGGCATCGCCGCCCGCCTTTTCTACGGTGACGGTAACGCCATAAGGCAGGATCACCCGGCAGTCTGAATCGGCGCTGAGGCTGAAGACCCCGGTCTCTTCTTTCATGCGCAGGCCGCCGCCATTCTCCACGATCACCACCATCGTCGCAGCTTCGATCCCCTCAACGGAAAGATCAGCGCCGCAGCGCACAGTCAGCCGCCCGTCCGGCCTCATTGGAAACGATGTTTGTTTCATAATTGCCTCCAAAATAAGATTGTTCAAGTAATTTATTTAATTTACTTAATTCATCATATCTATTTTATAAAGATTTGTCAATACATTTTTTGATTTTCTAAATAATTACTTAATTATTCTTAGTTTTCGTTTGCAAAACCTGCAAAAGCAGTGCCCAAAACAGCCTGATTTGGCTTGCATTATGATAGGGAGCTTGTATAATTAAGATAGTTGTTTACATTGAAAAGGAGAAGAAATGAAACTGACCCCCCCGAAAACCATCACCTTTTGGATCGCAATCGTACTAGGAGTGGTTGGGCTCCTGGGAGTTTTGCTCCAGATGCCCTTCCTGACTGAAAATGGCGTTTACCTCGTAGCCGTGGGCTTTATCCTGCTTGCCCTGGGCAACCTGCTCAAAGGGCTTTAATCCGCCAGCCTACCCTTGAAATCCCCGCTTTTCACAGGCGGGGATTTTTCGTTTTCGTCGAGTGCCGGGGGCGCAAAACGATAACCATCTCTTAACATCGCCTTATCCGGGCATTAACCTACTCGGAGTACACTGTTACCAATGAAAAAAGAAGGGATTTGGTAAAGAAATGCGTATTCTGATCAGCAACGATGATGGAATTTTCAGCCCCGGGCTCACCGCCCTGGCTGAAGTGGCTTCTCAATTTGGAGAAGTGGTGATCTTTGCACCCGATTTTGAACAATCAGCGGTAGGGCACGCCATCACCATCAAGCGCCCGCTGCAATACCACCCGGTGAAGATGCTCAAGGGTTTTGAAGCCTACCGGGTGAACGGAACCCCAGCAGACTGCGTGGCGATGGGCCTGTATCACCTGGGGGGCGCCGACCTTGTGCTGACGGGTATCAACCTCGGTAGCAACCTTGGCAGCGACATCTGGCATTCCGGCACGGTGGCAGCGGCAAAGCAGGGCGTAATCTTTGGGGTTCAGGCAATCGCCTTCAGCCAGGTGCTCAACGGCCATGAACCCACTTACGAAAAACAAAAACCTTTTATCGCCGAGGTGATCCGCATGCTGACCACCGGCTACCAGCCGCGCCTGGTGAACGTGAACCTGCCAGAAAACCCCGTGGGCATGCGCTGGACCCATCAATCCGTCAGGCAATACAATGGGCGCGTGGTGGAGGGAGAAGATCCCGCCGGCCGCAAGCATTACTGGTTCGCCGCCACCCCGCTGACCGATCCCGACGAAGACAGCGACCGTTGGACCATCGACAACAGCCTGGTATCGCTTACGCCCTTGCGCATGAGCCTGACGGACGAAGAATGGCTCGCCAAGCTGGTCATCCAGCCGGCTATGCAAATTGAATCAAGTAATCTCTATTTTTAGTACGGCGCCAAACGCGGCAGCAGGTAACTTCGCTTAACGGATATCGAAGTAATAGGTGCTGTAAAGATTCCCGTCAACGTAAAGGTTCAGGTACCCGCCGTTCTCTTTCCATGAGCTTCCGGGCGTGATGAAGAAATAGACATAGCGCGAGCCGTAGGTGGTCAGTTCGTATGAATTGATCGCCTTGCCGCTGCTGTAGAACCATTCGGCGCGGAAGTTGGTCCCCTCAGGATACTTGGAGATGTGGAAGACAAAGTAGATCTTGTCGTAGCGCCCAAAGGTATCGGTGGGGCCAGAGCATTTGGCGGTGCTTTCCTCAATGGCGGCGCAGAAGCTGGTATCGGAGATGGAAGGAAGGGGAACGGCGGTCGGCTCTGGGATGTCGGTGGGCATCTGGTAGGACTGCACTGGTTCGTCCGTGGAATCCTTGACCGCGTCTGAGAGATTGCCAATCACCTCTGACACCGATGGAAAGACGCCACAGGAGAGAAGGAATAGAGAAGCAACGATCAGGAGAAGCGCTTTTTTCATTTCAGACCTCTTGAAAGGTGTTTTTCCCGATGATGAATCGGGATATTTTATTGTAGCAAAAGGCGGGAATTAGTACAAATGGGGGAA
>CALCNO010000077.1 GCA_937897615.1 uncultured Anaerolineaceae bacterium | reverse complement strand
CCGCCGCCCGCAATAAAGGCCTGCGCTGCGCCCTGCCGGTTATTGAAGCATTGGACACCCACCTGCCGGCACCTGCGCTTCCCCCCGGGCGCACCGTCATCGCCGCCGACGGATCGCAGATCAACCCCGACCCGCACGCTGAACTGTTGTTCGCGCTGGTGAACGTTGGCCTGTTCACCCTGGAACCCGGCAGTGGTCAGGCGCCGTGCACCAGCGCCGAATCCACCCTGCTCTACGATGATTCCGTGCAAGGCGTAAATGGATTGGTACCCGAAGAACTTATCGCACTGCTGCGTGATGCGCGCGAGCGCGAGATTCTGGCAGAGATCACCCGCAGCCTGCCTGCCCCGGTGATCACCCTCACCGATGGGCCGCTGGAACTTTACCATGAGCCGCGCCAGGATAACCGGTTTGAACCGCAATTTCAGCGGTATCTACGCGCGCTGGATGAACTTTCGCTCAACGAGGTAATCACCGCCGGCTACGTGGACCGTCCGCGTGCCAACCTGGTGATCCGCCTGCTGGAGCTGCTCCTGCCCACAACGCAAGAAGAGACGCAGCCGCACCCGTTTGCCGGCATCCCCGACCGCGCCCTGTTCGAAACACTCCTGCAGCCCGGCGAACGTTCCGCTGTGTTTGCCTTGCAATCCAGTTCTGCGGATGAGTATGAAGGGAAGAAGGCACTACACTTCTTCTATCTCAATTGCGGTAGCGAGCGACAAACGGCGCTGGCGCGCGTGGAGATTCCGCTGTGGGTGGCTGAAGACAGCGCCAAACTGGACACCCTGCATGCCACCCTGGTAGAACAATCACAGCAAACCGGAGCAGCACCTTACCCCTACCCCTTACTGCGCGCCCACGAAGTGACCGTGGTGACAATGGACGACCGCGAAGAACTTACCCGCATGATCGAGCGCGAGCTGACGGAACGCGGCTTCCCGCCTGCACGCCAATCTTATAAGCAGATCAATAAAGGAAATCTCACGCCTAAAAAGAGGATATGAAATGACTGCCATTGCCATCGGAAGATTACTGCGCGCCAGCACCTCAGTCTGTGTTATCGGCTGCAAAGTGAACCAGCAAAACTCTCCCCTCTTTGGAGAGATGCTGCGCATCCCGCTGGCAAACGGGCTGCAAATCTACGGGCTGGTTTACGAAATCAATATTGACGACGACGGCCTGGTGCGCCAACTGGTCACCGCCCCGCAGGTCTCACGCGAGGTGATCGAAGATAACCGCCAGAACCGCAATATGCCGGTGGAGATGAGTGTGGTTTTCATTGGCTGGGAACGTGACGGCGCCATCTCGCACACGCGCGTTCCCACCCCGCCGCTCTCGCTGGATGAGATCTTCCCATGCACCAACCAGGAAATTCTCCTTTTTCTGCAAGGTGGCCGGTTCGCCTACCTACGCCCCATTCTGCGCAATCTGGAGCTGCCAAGTGCCGACCTGCTCACGGCGCACCTGCGCCAGGTGATGCGCGCACAAGGCGATTCGGGACAAATCGAAGCCGCGCTCAAAGAAGCCATTGCCCTCCTCAAAGATGATTACCCGGTGCTCATGGATGTATTGAGCGCAGTTTCCGAAGTTTTATAAGAGGCCATCATGACCACATCCACCAGTAACTTGCAGGCAGAAAACGCGCTCAACCGTCCCATTGGTTATGTGGTTGGCGGCGGACTGAAGGCCAACCTCTTTGTGCGCCTCACCATCCCCGCCGACCAAGTGCAAGAGGGCGGCTTTGTGGTGCTGGAAAGCGGCAACTGGCAATTCTACGGCCTAGTGACCGATCTGCAACTGGGCGCCTCTGACCCGCGCTATGCCGAACTTCCTAGCCAGCCGCGCCTTTCTGCAAACGTGGCGCGCCTTCTGGCAGAGCAAACACTTTACACCAATTTGGAGGTATTGCCGGCATTGATGCTGGAGCGCGGTCCTGCCCCGGATGCCCCGAACTACCAGAGCTGGACGCTGGCGCATCAGGGCGAGAACACCCCACGCCCACTGCCCATCAAGACCGTGCCGGCACACCAGGCGGTAGCGCGCCTGGCCTCCGCCGGTGATGTGGCCGAGATATTTGGCACACCCGGCGGCGCCAATTTTGTGGTAGGCCGCACCCGCGAACAGGATCATCCGGTATGTATCGACCTGGACAAGTTCGTGCAGCGCAGCTCCGGCATTTTTGGCGCTACAGGCACCGGCAAATCTTTTCTCACCCGCATCCTGCTTGCCGGGCTGATCCAGCACGACCAGGCTTCGCTGCTGGTACTGGATATGCACAATGAGTATGGTTTTGACGATACCGCCTCCGATACCGGTATGCCGGTGGTGGGCCTCAAGAGCAAGTTCGCCAGCAAAGTGCGCGTGGTGGGCCTGGGGCGCGCTTCTACCATTCGCAATAAAACCCCCGACCTGCACCTGGAGATCAACGAGAGCGACATCCGCCCCGAAGACATCGAAATGCTCACGCGCGAGCTGAACCTGCGCGAGACCACCGCCGCCACCCTGGATGCCCTGGTGCATTCTTTTGGGCATGAGGGCTGGTTTAAAGCCTTCAAGGACATGAAAATTGGCACAGTCATCGAAAACGCCGAGGGCAAAAAAGTGCCCGCACTAGACAGCGTGGCCTACTGGGCCAACGAGGCTGGTGCCAACCCAATGGCCGCCGAGGGGCTAAGGAACAAACTGAACCGCGTCTTCAACCTCCCCTACATCGTTGCGCGGGGCGGCAGTGAACAGACTGCCCCCAACTCTCTCAAGCACATCATCGATGCCCTCAAAGCCGGCCAGCATGTGATCCTCTC
>CALCNO010000076.1 GCA_937897615.1 uncultured Anaerolineaceae bacterium | reverse complement strand
AGGCCTGGACGTACATTGTGTTCCGCCGGCGCGTGAAGGCCGACCCGCAGGAATTAACGTATTAAGCTGGTTTGTTGTAAGTTGTAAACACCGGGCAGCGTTCGCTGCCCGGTGTTTTGTTAACGAGCGACTGAATTTCTAAAAGGCTTGTCTTGCTAAAGGTATATACTTGACATAACGAGGTGGATATGAGCATTCCCAGTTACGAAGAAATGATGCTTCCCGTACTGTCTTTTGCCGGCGATAAAAAAGAGCATACAAGCGATGAATTTCTTGAGCAGATCAAAAAGGTATTCAATATCACTGAAGAAGAAGCTTCGATTCTTCTTCCGAGCGGTAAACAATCAGTGGTTGCAAACCGCGTGGGATGGGCAAGAACTTACTTGAAAAAAGCAGGTCTATTGATTTCGCAACAAAGGGCTAGATTTGCCATTACCGAAAAAGGTCTTGCTGTGTTGGACGAAAAACCGGAAGCCATAACTGATAAATTCCTGATGAAATTCCCTGAATTCCAAGAATTTCAGAACCGACATAAAGAAAAAAGAGAATCTAATGCAGCTTCCGATGAGCAGACAAAGACGCCGTTGGAAATGCTTGAAGACGGTTATTCAACCCTGAGAAGCGATCTTGCTGATGAGTTGCTTTCAGCAATAGCAAACTGCTCGCCCAGATTTTTCGAAAACCTGGTGGTTGAGCTATTAGTCGGCATGGGGTATGGTGGATCAATAGCAGATGCAGGGCAGACTGTTGGAAAAACTGGTGATGGGGGAATTGACGGTATTATCAAGGAAGATAAGCTCGGCCTTGATGTTGTCTATATTCAAGCCAAGAGATGGGAGGGTTCTGTCGGCTCACGAGAAATTCGAAATTTTGTTGGGGCTTTGGAAGGTCAAAGAGCAAACAAAGGAGTTTTTATAACGACTTCCGTGTTTACACAGGATGCTGAAGCCTTTGTAAGACAGATTCAGAAAAGAGTAATACTTATTGATGGTCAACAATTAGCGCAATTAATGATAGATTTCAACATCGGTGTTTCCCTTGAAAAAAGTTACTTGGTGAAACGAGTTGACCGCGACTTTTTTGAAGAATGACTGATAAAAAATTACCCCCTACTATGGAAAAGAGTAACGGTATCGAAAAATCTTGGTGATGCAGCGCAAAGCTTATCCCCTCTTGCCTTTCGCCCCCAAATTTTGTACAATATATCTGGCTGGTGGTTTTACCAGTTTCTGCCATGAAAAATCAAATTGAACCCTTGCACGTCAAGAGCCTGAAAGATGCCTGTGTGGCGCGCCTGGAAGAGTTGATCCTCTCCGGCGAGCTGCGCATTGGCGAGCACCTGCCGGCGGAACGCGACCTGGCCATGCGCCTGGGGGTGAGCCGTCCGGTGCTGCACGAGGCGCTGGTGGACCTGGCCTCGAAAGGCCTGGTGTCCATCCAGCCGCGCCGCGGTGTGGTGGTGAACGATTACCGCGAGAGTGGCTCGTTTGCCATCCTGTCTTCGCTGCTGGCGTACCATAATGGTGCGCTGGCGCCGGAGATGCAAAGCAGTTTGCTGGCGGTGCGCATTTTGATCGAACGCGAGACCGCGCGGCTTGCGGCTGCCAATGCCTCCCCGGCTCAGATCGAGGAGCTGAGGAGCATTTTGGCAGAGGAGAAAGCTGCAGACCAGCCCGAGGCAGCGCGACTGACCGAAATGGATTACGCTTTCCACCTGAAGGTCGCGCTGGCATCGGGCAACCTGGTTTACCCGCTGATCCTCAACTCTTTTCGAAACATCTATCTACACTTCACCTCGGCATTCTTTCAAAAGAAAGCCGGCACTACCGTGGTGCGCGAGGTGATCGCTTACCATGAAAAACTGCTCGAGGCGATTGTTGGCCGCAAGGCCGACGAAGCCGCTGCCATCATGGAAGAGATGCTCGTCCGCGGCGAACGCCAATTGTTGGAAAACCTGTAACCGGGAGGAATAATCAATGACTATCATGACCGCTGAGAAACCTCGTTTTGCCATCAAGGAGCCCAGGGGCTTAAGTACCCGCGTCCAGTGGCTGCGCGATTATTACTTTGCTGGCGTCAAGCGCAAATGGAATGCCGAGTACACCTCGTGGACCACGGGCACGCCCTGGGATTTTCAATACAACGAGTTGTCGTTCTACATCGTCCCGGAGACTTATTTCTACATTCCCACTTTTCGTTCCTCGTTCAAGCAGACCGCCAAACCGGTGGCACTTGCGCCGGATTTCTGGAAGTGGTCTCTGCCGGAACGACGCGCCTGGTTTCTCAAGGAAGTGATGGTCAAGTACCTGCCCAAAGAGATCCTCCCCGGCGACTTGCTGGCCGGCGGACGTTTTAATGTGATGATCAGCCACTGTCTGACGGAGCAGGAAACCAAGGAGTATGACCGTCTGGTAGTGGGCAAGGGCGGCGCGCGCGAGGCGATGTTGTGGTTCCATAATCACGGGTACGGCAACTGCGGCGCCACCAGCGGGCACCTGGTGCCCGGTTACGCGCGGGTGGTCGAACACGGATGGAAAGCTATCCATGCCGACCTGAAGAAAACCTATGAAACTCTGTCTGACAAGGACAAGCAGGGTAAGCCCGGTGCACAGTTGCGCGCTATGATCACCGCTTCCACGTTGGCGCGCGACCTGGCGGAAGAATACC
>CALCNO010000075.1 GCA_937897615.1 uncultured Anaerolineaceae bacterium | reverse complement strand
GCCGAAGAATCCACCTACACCAACCCCAACCTGGTCTGCGATTTCTTCAAAAAGACCGGCTGCGATTTTCTGGCCATCTCTTACGGCACCATGCACGGCATCGCCAAGGGCGTCAATGTCAAGCTGCGCAACGAGATCGTCATTGCCGCCATGGAGAATATGCGCCACGAGCACATCGATGGCGCGCTGGTCTCGCACGGCTCCTCCACCATCCCCGCCGCGCTGGTGACCGAGATCAACCACCTGGGCGGACACATCCAAAAGGCCGGCGGCATTTCCGTTGCCGAGTTGAACAAGGCCATCGCCGCCGGTATTTCCAAGATCAACATTGATAGCGACATCCGCCTGACGGTTACGCGCAACCTGCGCATGGCCTGCCTGCGCGATGCCGCTTTTGCCGCGCGCTTCCCGCAGGTGTGGCAGGCGCTGCAGGCCAACCCCGCCGAAGTGGACCCGCGCGTCTACCTGGCTTCCATCATGCCGCTGCTCATCCAAGACGCCCCCGCCGCCGATGCCCACGAGGCGCGCCTGCTGGCGGCCATCCGCCAGGCGGTGCTGGAAGCCGTGGGCCAACTGGTGGTAGAATTTGGCGCCGTCGGCGATGCCTTCAACATTGAGCAAAAGACGCTGGAGCAAATGGCCGACTTTTACAAGGAACGAGGCGATTAACTGATGCGCACAGACGAATCCCTCCTCAACCTCCACGGTGACGCCCTGCTCCACGGACGCATCCCGCTGCGCATCCTGCCGGGCATTGACGCCTGCATGCAGGACATGGCCGCGGCGATGGTCGCGGAGATCGAGCGCAACAACGCCGCCGGGCGCCCCACCCTGCTGATCGTGCCGGTGGGGCCGGTGATGCAGTACCCGCACTTTGTGGAGCTGGTGAACCGCCGCCGCCTCTCGCTGGCGCACGTCACCTTCATTAACATGGACGAATACATGCAGGACGAGACCACTCCCCTGCCGCCGCAGCACCCGCTCAGCTTCCGCGGTTTCATGCAGCGCAGCGTTTACGGGCAGATCGACCCCACCCTGCTGATGCCCGAAGCGCAGCGCGTCTTCCCCATGCCGGGGAACGCCGCCGCCATCGACGCCCTCATTGCCGCCCACGGCGGCGTAGACGTGTGCTTTGGCGGCATTGGCATCAACGGGCATGTGGCCTTTAACGAGCCGCCCGAAGCCGGCGACCCCATCAGCGCCGCGGAGTTCATGCGCCTTTCGGTGCGCCTGCAAAAGGTCTCGCGCGAGACCAAAGTGGTCAACTCCATCAGCGACCTGGGCGGCGCCTACGAGAACATCCCGGATTACTGTGTGACCATTGGCTTTAAGGAAATTCTGCAGGCCAAAAAGATCCGCCTGTACTGCTTTAGAAGCTGGCAAAAAGCGGTGGTGCGCAAGGCTGCCTTCGGCGAGCCGGACGTGCACTTCCCGGTGTCGCTTTTGCAGCAGCACGCGGACATTGAGATCGTCATCCCCGCTGAGCTGGCCTAGAGAGAAGAGGTGCATGTGAACCAACAAGCTGCTGAAACCACCCCCAAGCACAAGAAGCTCAAGCAATTTACCGATGGCTCCCCCAGGGTACGCCTGATCATGATGATCGGCTCGATCGTCGCCGGCTTTCTGGTGTGGTACTTCCTTTCCACGCGGCCGGTGATCGGCGTGATCCTGGCCGGCCCGGATGACATCCTCAAGCGCGGCCTGGTGGAAGAATGGGGCGCCGGGCGCCTGCAAAAGAACATCCTCATCTCTTTGTGGCGCGTGCTGGGCGGCTGGAGCCTGGCCTTTGTCACCGCCATCCCGGTGGCCTTCCTCATGGGCTGGTACAACAAATTCAAGAACATCGTCGATCCCTGGCTGCAATTCCTGCGCACCATTCCGCCCATTGCGCTCATCCCGCTGGTGATCCTCTTTATGGGCGTGGGCGAGCAGGCCAAGATCATCGTCATCTTCATCACCTCGTTTTTGGTGATGGTGGTGACCATTTATCAGGGCATCCGCAACGTGGACCTCACGCTGGTGAAGGCCGCCTACACCTTTGGCGCCTCCGACCTGGATATCCTCTTCCGCGTGATTGTGCCGGCCTCCTTCCCCTACATTCTGGTGGCAGCGCGGCTGGGCATTTCCACCGGCCTCACCACCCTCATCGCCGCCGAGCTGACGGGCACCACCTACGGCCTGGGCAACATGATCCAGGAAGCGCAGCTCTACTTCCGCATGGATAAAGTAATGCTGGGCATCATCTGCATCGGCGTCATCGGCTTCACGCTCGATCGCCTGCTGCTGCTGGCCGAGAAGAAACTCACCCGCTGGCAATAAAAGGGAGCCAAGATGACCAAACCTTTGATCCGTATCGAGAAAGTGAACAAAACCTTTAAGGGCGTCAGCGGCAACGTGGAAGCGCTGCAGAATGTGACCCTGGATATTGCCGAGAACGAGTTTGTGTGCGTGGTGGGGCCTTCCGGCTGCGGCAAGACCACCCTGCTCAACATTTTGGCCGGGCTGGAGACCTACGATTCCGGCTCGGTGACGATGAACGACGAACCCATCATCGGCCCGGGCATTGAGCGCGGCGTGATCTTTCAGCAGTATGCGCTCTTCCCCTGGCTCACCGTGGAAAAGAACATGGAGTTCGGCCTCAAGTACCTCAAGCTGAGCAAAGAGGAAAAGAAGAAGATCGTAGCGCATTACATGGAAATTGTGGGCCTCACCGAGTTTGCCCGCGCCTACCCCAAGGAACTTTCCGGCGGCATGAAGCAGCGCGTGGCCATTGCCCGCGGCTATGCCACCTCGCCGCGCGTGCTGCTGATGGACGAACCCTTTGGCGCGCTGGATGCGCAGACGCGCGCCCAGCTGCAGGAAGACCTGCTGCGCACCTGGGAGATCGAGCGCAAGACGTGCTTCTTCATCACCCACGATGTGGAAGAAGCCGTGCTGCTGGCACAGCGCGTGGTGCTGATGAGCGCCCGCCCCGGCCGCGTCAAGCAGATCATCAACATCGACCTGCCCTACCCGCGCAACCAGGAGACCAAGATCATGCCGCGCTTTAACGAGCTTAAGAACCAGATCTGGGCCAACGTCTACGAGGAGTACCTTTCGGTAAAGAAATGATCACGCAAATCGATCTTTCGGGCGTGGCGCAATACGTGAGCGAGCAGCAGCTGGCGCAGGCCGTGCAGGCCGCCCATAGCAAGCTGGCCCCGGTGCTGGCCGGGCAGTTTGCTGAAGCCAATCAACTGGGCTGGATGGACCCCGCGCGCTGGCAGGGCCACGCCGAGGTGGAATACATCATGCAGTTGGCCGCAGAGATCCGCAGCAATGCCGATGTGTTTGTGCTCATCGGCGTGGGCGGCTCCAACCGCGGCGCGCAGTCCGTCATCGAGACCTTAGGCGACGGCAAGGTGGAGATCGTCTACGCCGGCACCAACCTCTCTTCGCACGAGCTAAAGAAGATCCTGGCGTGCCTGCAGGGCAAGCGCGTTTACATCAACAACATCGCCAAAGACTTTAACACGCTGGAGCCGGGCATTCACTTCCGCTTTTTGCGCCAGTACATGGAAGCCGCCTACGGCGCCGGCGCTGCCGCGCGCATCATCGTCACCGGCTCTGCCGGCACGGGGCAACTGCAGCAACTGGCACAGCAGGCGGGCTACCGCTTTTTGCCCTTCCCCGCCGATATGGCCGGGCGCTTCTCGGTACTCTCGGCGGTGGGCTTTTTGCCGATGGCCGTGGCGGGCGTGGATATCCGCCGCCTCATCGCCGGGGCCGCTGCCGCCAAAGCCGAACTGCTGGCCGCCGCGCCGCAGGACAACCCCGCCGTGCGCTACGCCGTGTGCCGCAACCTGCTCTTCGAGAAAGGCTTTGTCATCGAAAACCTGGCCACGCTGGAACCCGGCCTGGCCTATTTTGCGCGCTGGTGGAGCCAGCTCTTTGCCGAGAGCGAAGGCAAGAACCAGAGCTGCATCTTCCCGGTCTTCAGCAGCTATTCCGAAGACCTGCACGCCGTGGGGCAGTACATTCAGGACGGCAAGCGCATGGTACTGGAAAGCTTTTTGGACGCGCGCTTTGCCAACGCGGAGACCCGCGTGGCCGCCAGCCAGCTGGCCGACGGCTTCGATTATCTCAACGGCAAGCCATTTGATGAATTGAACGACGCGGTCTACCGCGCCGCTTTCAGCGCGCACAGCGCCGGCGGCGTGCCGTGCCTGCAATTCCGCTGCGGGCAGATCACCCCGGAACTCTTCGGCGAATTATTCTACTTTTTCATGCTCAGTTGCTGCCTCTCAGCCGCGCTCATTGGCGCCAACCCCTTTGGCCAGAACGGCGTCGAGGCTTACAAGCGCAGCATGTACCGGCTTTTGGGCAAGTGAGGACAGGAGAATGGCTGTGGAACCCAAAATTGGATTGATCGGAACCGGGCAGACTGTGGGCATTGCGCACTATCACGTGCTGGGCATCCAGGCGGATGGGCGCGCCCGCATCGCCGCCGTCTACGATACCGACCAGGAACGCGCGCGCATCTTTATGAACGAGCACGGCCTGCAGGATGCCGCCCTGTGCCAGAGCTACGAGGAATTGCTGGAGCGCGTGGACGCGGTGGATATCTGCACCCCCAACTTCACCCACATGGACTACGTGATGGGCGCGCTGCAGGCCAACCGCGCCGTGTTCGTTGAAAAACCCCTGGCGCTCTCGGCGGCGGAAAGCCGCAAGGCCGTGGATGCGCTGGCCGGCAAAAAGCTCTTCAACATGGTGGGCTTTGTCTACCGCTATTCCAACGTGATGAACGCGGTGCGCCAGGTGGTGCAGCGCGAGCTTGGCCGCGTGTACACCTACGGCGCTTCCTTTGGCGGTTACCGCCTGGCAGACCCGGCCATCCCGGTGGAGTGGCGCATGCTGCGCCGCCTTTCCGGCAACGGCGCGCTGGGCGATTTTGGCAGCCACCTCATTGATAACGCCAGCTTTGTGGCCGGCCTGCGCTTTGAGAGCGTCACCGGCCTCACCGCCACCAACATCGCAGCGCGCCCCGCCAACCCGCAGGGCCAGACCGCGGTGGAGAACGACGACCAGGCAGTCTTTGCCGCGCGTGCGCAAAATGGCGCGCTGGGGTCGTTCACCGTCAGCCGCATCGGCATGGACGAGATCAGCCTGGTGGTCAGCGGCGAGGGCGGCCTGGTGCGCGCCAGCATGGCCCAGCCCGATAAGATCACTTTTATGCCCGCGCCCGCCGGCAAGTACAGCGGCCAGCGCGTTGAGATCGATGTACCCGCGCAGAAGCCCTTTGAGGGCCTCTTCCTCAGCGAGATGAAAGCCTTCATTGACGGCCTTCTTGGAAAGGGCGAAGCCGTGCCCGATATTGCCCAGGGGCACTACGTGGAGTCGGTCATCGACGCCGCCGAAAAGGCCAGCCTGGGCGCGCAGCTGCAGGTGGAGGACTGATGAGCCAGCAGCCGCAGATCGCCTTTCATACCAACGCCTTCGTGTGGGCCGGCGTGAACGACCTGCCCGCCATCGCCGGGTTTGCCCTGCAGGCCGGCTACAACGCGCTGGAGATCGGCCCCGGCATCCCGCTGGAAGAAGCGGTGTTCCGCAAGGTGCAGGAGCGCATTGGCTTCAGCAACTTCATCTACGCGCGCAATTTCATTGATGACGACGCCGCCAAAGCCCAGGCCGAACGCAGCGAGCTGTATAAACGCATGCGCTTCGCCGCCGCGCTGGGCGTCAAGAATTTTGTCTTTTCCACCGGCATCAGCCGCAGGCTCTCGCTGCCAGAAAGTGGCGGCATGGACCCCCTGCAAAGCCTGGCGCCGGTGCTGGATTTCCTTTCGGAGGCTCTGGAACTGGCCGAAACGCTGGATCTCCATCTGTTGATGGAGAACTGCCCCATGTACCGCAACATCGCTACTTCCCCGGTGATGTGGCGCGAGCTTTTTTCCAGGGTCGATAACCCCCGGCTGGGGTTGTGCTATGACCCCAGCCACTGCGTCTGGCAGATGATCGACGTCTACGAGCCGATCGCTGAGTTTGGCGGCAGGATCCGCCACATCCACCTCAAGGACACCGCCATAGACTGGCAGGTGATCCGCCAGGTGGGCATTTTGCACAACGTGGGCAAGGAACGCGGCATCTACCCGCACCAGTGGTGGCGTCATACCATCATCGGCGGCGGTGAGATCGACTGGCAGCATTTTCACCAGGAGTTGGAAAAAATCCACTATACCGGCAGCTTTAGTTTTGAAATGGAGGACTATGAATTTGAGCTAAAACCAGAAAAAGTGAAGCAAGGGCTGCAATTGCAGCGCGATTACCTGAAGAAAAATTGGTGTATGTAATTTGAGGGAAAGGTCTTGTGAATCTAAACTCAGAAAAGGACAAGCAGATGAATAAGAAGTTTGTAGTTGCCCTGATCGTTACCGTTCTGGCGCTCACCATGATTGCCGGCTGCGCCCAGACCCCGACCACGGCCCCCACCGGTGATGAGACTATGCAGGCCACTGCAGAGCCCACCGTTGCCGAGCCGATCGTCATCAATGTGATCTACCACCCGACCATTGGCGGTTCCACCGCGATTGCCATTGCGGAAGCCAAGGGTTACTTTGCAGATGAAGGACTCGAAATTCACTACCAGCGCTTCACCTCTGGCCCCCCGGAAATTGCTGCAATGGTTGCCGGCCGCGCTGATATCGGTTTTATCGGTTCCGGCGCCGCATGGCTGGCCTTCCGCGGTGACGTTAACATCCTCGCCCTCGACAACCTGGCCCTCACCGATCAGGTGATCGCCAAGAAGAGCAGCGGCATCAACACCCTGGAAGACCTGCGCGGCAAGAAGATCGCCACCCAGCTTGGCACCGCCGGTGAGAACATCCTCAACCTGGCCCTGGCCAAAGCCGGCCTCACCCAGGCAGACGTCACCATCATCAACATGGATAACAACAACCTGGCCGCCGCCATCGTTAGCACCTCCGGCGACGCCGTAGATGCCATTGCCGGTTGGAAACCCGGCACCACCGCCATTTTGACCACCCTCGGCGATGACGGCATCGTGCTGGCCACCAACTCCGACTTCCCCGATAACGCTTTCCCCAGCGTGTGGGTAGCCAACAAAGACTTCGTTGCCAACCATCCCGAAGCTGTGCAGAAGTTCGTCAACGCCCTCACCCGCGCTGAAGACTACCGCGCCGGCAACATGCAGGAAGCCTGCGAATGGGCCTCCGAGAAATCCGGCCAGGCAGCCAACGACCTCTACACCCAGATCCCCGATGCCATTTGGCCTACCGGTGCTGAACTCAAGGATTACTACAACAATGGCGGTTTCGTGGCCATGCTGGAAAATCTGCGTGCCAGCCAGATCGCCGGCGGCAAAATCACCGAAGCTGACGTCAAAGATCTTTCCACCGTCTTCATCGACACCTTCGCCAAAAACGCGACTGCAGGTTACTAGTACTGAAGTGAACACCCCGCTGCCAGAGGGCGAAACTCCTCCGCCCTTTGGCAGCCGCAAGAATGAGTTTGCCACAGCACTAGACCTGAAAGAAAGACTTCCCTTTCCCTCAAATTAGATAAACCAATTTTTCAGGCACGCGCAACACAGGCAAAACGAACAACAGGAGCAGCAAATGAAGGTAACACTTGAATACGGCCAGGGCACCATTGAAGCCGAACTGCCGCCGCAGAGCGACCTCTTCATCCCCGGCGAGACCACCGCAGACCCCGCCTTTGCGGAAGACGTGGTGGAGATCACCCGTCAATCCATCCTACATCCCCTGGGCATGGCACCCATCTCCGCGCAGGTGAAAGCCGGCAGCAAGGCGGTGATCATCTTCCCGGACCGCGTGAAGGGCGGCGAGCACGCCACCGCGCACCGCAAGGTAGCCATCCCGCTGCTGCTGGAGGAACTCTACCGCGCCGGCGTGAAGAAGAGCGACATCCTCTTCATCTGCTCTAACGGGCTGCACCGCAAGAACACCCGCGAAGAGATCTTCAACATCCTCGGCGAAGCGGTCTTCAACGAGTTCTGGCCCGGCGGGCAGATCATCAACCACGACAGCGAAGATTACGAACACCTGGTAGACCTGGGCACCACCGCCCGCGGCGACCCGGTGCTGATGAACAAATACGTCTACGATGCCGATATCGCCATCCTGGTGGGGCACGCGCTGGGCAACCCCTACGGCGGCTACTCCGGCGGTTACAAGCACTGCTCCACCGGCATCACCCACTGGCGCAGCATTGCCTCGCACCACAGCCCCGGCGTGATGCACCGCCCCGATTTTGTGCCCGTGAGTCACTCCTCGCTGATGCGCACCAAGTTCGATGAGATCGGCATGCACATGGAAGAGCGCATGGGCAAAAAGTTCTTTGTGTGCGACGCCGTGCTGGATACCAAAAACCGCCAGATCGCCGTCTTCAGCGGCTACGGGCCGGAGGTGCAGCGCGCCTCCTGGCAGGTGGCCGACAAGCGCACTTACGTGCACTGGGCGCAGAAGAAGTACGATGTGCTGGTCTTTGGCATGCCGCAGTCGTTTCACTACGGCGACGGCATGGGCACCAACCCGATCATGCTGATGCAGGCCATCTCGGCGCAGGTGATCCGCCACAAGCGCATCCTCAGCGAGCGCTGCGTCATCATCGCCGCCTCCACCTGCAACGGTTTCTTCAACGAGGACATCTGGCCGTACCTGCCGGAGTTGTACCAGTTGTTCCAGACGCAGCGCGCCAACCAACTGCCCGATCTGGAGCAGTACGGCCAGCAGTTTGCCACCAACGCCGAGTACATCCGGCGCTACCGCGAGGCCAACGCCTACCACCCCTTCCACGGCTTCTCGATGATCAGTTGCGCGCAGATCGCCGAGGCCAACACCGCCGCCATCTATCTGGTGGGGGCGCAGAACCCCGGCATCGCCCGCGGCATGGGCCTCAAGACGCGCGCCACCGTGGAAGAGGCACTGGCCGATGCGCAGCGCAAGTTCACCGGCGA
>CALCNO010000074.1 GCA_937897615.1 uncultured Anaerolineaceae bacterium | reverse complement strand
CAACGTTTTCCTGCAATTTTTCCAGCGCGCGGAAGCGCCGCCACTTTTCAGCGGTAGGCACATCATCCGTGAGCGTGCGTTCACTCACGGTGCCGGCACGTGGTGAGTAGCGCGCCAGGTGTGCCACATCCAGCTTCAGTTCAGCCAGCAGATCATAGGTGTGCTGGAACTGTTCCGCCGTTTCGCCGGGGAAACCCACGATGATGTCGGTGGCGATGGAAACGCCCGGGATGCGGCTGCGGATTTTATGCACCAGTTGGCGGTACTGCGCGGCAGTGTAGCCGCGGCGCATGTTCTCCAGCACGCTATCGTCGCCGGCCTGGTTGGGGATCTCGATGTGCGGCATCACCTTGGGCAGGCTGACTACCGCATCCAGCAGTTCATCGGTCATCCAGTTGGGGTGAGAAGTGAGGAAACGCAGGCGCTCGATGCCTTCGATGGTGCTCATTTGTTCCAATAGTTTAGCAAGTGTGGGGTAACCGGGCTGATCCAGGCCGTAACGGTCCACGATCTGCCCCAGCAGGGTGATCTCTTTGACGCCCTGTGCCGCCAGTGAGCGCGCCTCTTTGAGGATCTCTTCCGGCGGGCGGCTTTTTTCAACCCCGCGGCGGTAGGGGATGATGCAGTAGGTGCAGGCGTGCGAGCAGCCGTAGACCACCGGGATCCAGCCGATGACCTGGCTGCCTTCCGCGGGGTGCGGCAGCAGCAGGTCGCCATCCATCACGGCGTACCGGCGCGCGGTCTCGGCCTGCTCGACATCGTGGGCGTTGCGCTCAATGAGATACTCCACCAGCGGGGTGGGATCAGAGGGTGGCGAAAAGACATCCACATACGGGAAGCGTTTTTGCAGCGGGTCACTGGTCTTCATCCCTACCAGGCAGCCCATCAGGTTGATGACCACTTCCGGACGCGAGCGCTTGACCGGCAGCAGCGAGGTGAGGCGGCCATAGGCCTTGTCCTCGGCAGACTGGCGCACCACACAGGTGTTGAGCACGATCACATCGGCTTCTTCGATCACCGGCGAGTACTCGTAGCCCAGGTGCTCCAGCGCAGAAGAAACACGCTCAGAATCGGCCACGTTCATCTGGCAGCCTTCGGTCCACACGTGATATTTCATGACCGCGATTATAACAGCAGCCGGGATATGCGCGCACTATGCTTCATCACCGCGCGAATTTGGTAAAATCAAGTCAATATTGTTAGGAAAGGTGGATACTCCAGTGGAAGCTACTCCGAAGAAAGATCGCGTTGGTTTGACCGTTTTGATCCTGGTGATCAGCGGGTGTTTGTTGCTGGCTGCCGGGATTGGGGTGGCTGGCTATTTCATTCTCAAGGCTACCAAGGAGTACACACCGCCTGTGGTGACTGTGGCGCCTACTGCCACCCTGCCCACCATCGTTGAGCCGCCGGCAACTGTTCTTCCTGGCGAGACGCCTTCCGCGCAAAGTACCGGGGTGCCGCCAAGCATTGCCGGGCAGATGGATATCATTCAGGAGCAGGTGACCGGTTACAGGGGACTCACCCTGAAGAATCCGCTCAACCGCGACATGATGACTGAAGAAGAACTCAAGAATGTGGTGGTCAATGATTTCTTTAAGGATTACACCGACGAGGATGCCCAGGATGATGCGCTGGAACTGAACATGCTGGGGTTATTGCCGGCCGGTTTTGACCTGCACCAGTTCTACCTTGACCTGTATTCCGAACAGATCGCCGGATACTATGACAGTGAAACCAAAGAGATGTATGTGATCGGCGGAGAGTTCAAAGGTCCGGAGCGCATGACGTATGCGCACGAATTTACTCACGCGCTGCAGGATCAGAACTATGATCTGGAAACGATGATGAGCGACGACAAGTGCGACGCCGACAGCGAATACTGCGCGGCGGTAACCGCACTGGTCGAAGGCGACGCCTCGCTCTCGGAACAGATCTGGTTCCTGGCCAATGGCACCGAGCAGGATCGCCAGGAGATCACCGATTTTTACAACTCTTTCCAAAGCCCGGTGTACGATTCTGCCCCCGAGTATATGAAACAGGATTTTCTGTTCCCGTACAGCCAGGGATTTGATTTTGTGTACAGCCTGTATCAGCAGGGTAAGTGGCAGGCGGTGGATGATGCTTTTGCCAATCCGCCCCTTTCGACTGAACAGATTTTGCACCCTGAGAAATATCCAGACGATAAGCCGGTCAAGGTGGATATGGGCGATGCCCTTGCCAGCCTGGGTGACGGTTGGACGGAATACGACCGCACCAGCATGGGCGAGTGGTACACCTACCTGATCCTCTCGCAGGGGTACGATGCGAGCTTCCGCCTTGATGATGCCGATGCCAAGACAGCTTCGGCTGGCTGGGGCGGGGATGAATACATCTTTTTGATCAACGAGACCACGGAAAAAACCGCTTTTGTGTGGCTGAGCACCTGGGACAGCCAGAAGGATGCCGCGGAGTTCTTTGATGCCAGCAAGGAATATGGCCGGGCACGCTGGAGCGACCCGGACAGCCAGTCTGGCAGCAAGGCCTACTGGGCTGATTCCACCGAGGGCGAAGCAGGAGTGACGCGCAACGGTTCTTACGTCCTGTGGGTGATCAGCAACGATGTTGACGCCTACACCAAACTTTCCACGCTGGGAGCGGCTGCGGAGAAGTAAATATGTCGCTGGATAGGACGCGCATCAAGGGCATTTGTTTTGACGTTGACGGCACACTCAGTGATACTGACGATGCCTACGTTGCCAGGCTCAACCGTTTCTTTGGGGCCGTGCGATTTCTCTTCAGCAGGGGAGACCCTACACGTTTTTCGCGCTGGCTGGTGATGGCCAGCGAGTCGCCGATGAACAGCCTGTATCACTGGCTGGACAAATACAGCCTGGATGATAATGTTGCCAGGCTTTTCAGCAAACTCTCTCAGCGACGAAAAGAGCGGGTGAGGAATTTTCTCCTCATGCGCGGCGCGGCAGAATTGCTGGAAGAATTGGCATCGCGTTTTCCCCTCACAGTGGTGAGCGCGCGTGATGAGATCACCACCGGGCGTTTTCTGCGGCAATTTGGCCTCGAGCGTTTCTTTTGTGCCGTGGTGACCTCACAGACCTGCGAGTTCACCAAGCCGTACCCGCATCCGGTGATCTACGCGGCAGAACGAATGGGACTGCCCGCGGCAAACTGTGTGATGATCGGCGACACCACCGTGGATATCCTGGCCGGGCAACGGGCGGGCGCGCAAACGGTAGGGCTGCTGTGCGGTTTTGGCACCGAGGGCGAATTGCGCCGGGCCGGTGCAGATGTGATCCTGCCTGATTTGGTGGAATTGCACAAACTCTTTACAGGGAATTAAAAACTACGGAAGCATTGAGAATTCAATGGTAGGGCTTAGCGAGAGGTTGTCGGCGCTATCCCAGGCTTTGATTTGCACGGTGTGTTTGCCTTTGGAGTAGGCCAACTGATAGGCGAAGGGTGCGTTTGCCTGTGTGCCGGCCAGTTTTCCATCAATCCACCATTCCACCTTATCCACCCCTGCGTCGTCTTCCACACTGGCGCTGAGGATGACTGTACCGTTGACCGTTTGCACTTCCTGGTCAGCAGCCGGCACGCTGATGGTGATCAACGGGGGCAAGTTATCCACCGTCACCTGTGAGACTGCCTGAGTGATTTCATTGCTGCTGTTGACCACCAGCAGGCGGATGGCGTACAGGCCGTTGAGGCCGGTGGTGTCCCACTCTGCCAGGGTGCCGTTATCAATGGGGGTGGTCACCTTGTCACCAAGTTGCTGCCAGGTTCCGGGATTGATGCCCTGGCCGATTTGCACTGTGTAGTAACTGAAACCGGCTCCATTGGCACTGCCGCTGATGGTGACCTTGCCGCCTGCGCGGCTGAAAAGCTGCGGTGAAGACAGGCGCGTGTTGGGGTCCTGGGCCAGATAGGGGATGGAATCGTAGCCGGAGGGGGCCACACTGTAGCCGTTGTCAATAGACCACTGGCGCAGGGCGGCGGGAACGTTCATAAACACTTTTTCTTCGATCAATTCCGGTGAGGTGAAAACGGTGGCGCGCTGGCCGGTCTCGCGGTTGACCGGTATTTTCTCATACAGGGTGTCGCCTGCCACCGGTTCATTGCCACTGAGGAAGACTTCCTGGCGCGTGGCGGGGCAATCGGCGGTGGGCAGCATGCCGGAGGGCACACAAACCTCCACCTGGGTAATGCCGGAAGGCCTGCTCCAGCCTTTGTTCTCCAGATTGGCTGTTGCGGTTTTCATCATGGCATTCCACAACCCGGCGGAAGTCTGCGGAGGTAATTGAACTGAGCCCGGGCTGCGGACGCCCATCCATGTGACCACCACGCGTTCCGGCGTATATCCCACCGTCCACACCTGGCTTTTATCGGCAGTCTGGCCAACTTTTACTGCGGTCACCTGGCCGGTCTCAAACGGGTTGGGGTAGCCGTAGCCTTCGCGTCGTGTGTTGCCATCGCTGAGCACGTCGTTGATGAGGTAGGCCAACTGCTCGCTGAGCACGGTGCTTGTCTCCGCCGTGGAACGGTCCAGCACCAGGCGGTTACCGGTGGAAACCACGCGCAATGCCAGGTTCAGTTCAATGCCCTCATTGCCGCTCACACCGGCGCGCACGCCGGAATTGGCCAGGGTGCTGTAGGCAGCGCCAACTTCCAACAGACGGGTTGTGACCTGTGCAGAGAAAAGATTGGCAGGTGCAACCGAGTCTGAGAGCGAAAGTCCGGAAGCGGTGGCGATGGTGGACACGCGGGCGACATCCATCTGGCTGGCAAGCTGGGCCAGCGGGGTCAGGTAATCGTTGACAATGGCGGAACGCAGGCTCACCGGGCCGTGGTAGCGTTCATCCGGGTTCCCAACGGAGACCTGTAAAGCGTCTGTTGCCGGTGCATCCCATTTATATGAAGATGGGGAGAAGCCGCCGGTGAATCCTGCCAACGCAACAAAAGGGCTGACGAGCGTTCCCGGTTGATAAATGACTTCCGGCAGCGTGGCGCCGCTGTAATCCGTGGGATTTAGGTATGCCAGTACCTGCCCATTGGTGGGGTTCACCACCATCCCGGCAGCCATTAACCCTTGTCCATCCAGGCCGGTAAAGATTTGCGTGGGCAAAAGCAGGGCAGCCGCGCAATCGGTATTCTCAAAAGCCACGCCAGATGAGGCAGGGGTTTCAAAGACCAGTAGTTGCTCCATGGCGGCGCAGGTATATTGCTCCTGCAGATTGGCATCAATGGTGGTGTAAACTACCAAACCGCCACGTTCCAGGCGGTGCTGGCCCATACTGTCTTCCAATTGCTGTTCCACCAGGCGGGTGAATGCCGGCATGGTAGAGACGGGGTCGCTATTTTCCGTGCGAAATTGCAGGGCCTGGCGCAGCGCGTTGCCAAAGTCATCGGTGGTGATCGCCTCGGCGTACACCATCTCCTGCAGAAAATTGCGGTGCTCATCGGTAAGCGCCCCGGGGGCATCAATGGGGTTCAGGGCAGGCGCATCCAGCAGCACGGCTAGAAAAGCGGCTTCGCTGAGTGAGAGTTCCTGGGCGGATTTTCGAAAATAGAGTTGTGTGGCGCTTTCGGCGCCGTAGGCCAGGTGACCAAAATACGCGCTGTTGAGATACCATTCCAGCACGCGCGTGCGGCCATAGGTGTTCACCAGTTGCGCGGCCAGCAGGCGCATGCGGTAAGGGCGGATGGAAGACTCTGGTTCATCCCACAACAACAACTCACTGGCCAGTCGTTCTGCAATAGTTTGCGGCTGGGGATTGCCCAGCAGCTTCAAAGAGTACCCCGGATTCTGCCAGAAGGTGGGATCTAGTTTGGCTATCACTGCGCGTAGCAGTTGCGGGCTAAAATGTTGCTCCTCATTTGGGTCTACAGAGAGAAATGCCCGCCCAATACCGGGATTCTCCAGCGTTACCAGGGTGACCTGGCCGCTGCGGTCTACCAGGCGCGTGGGTTGCAGTAACTCACCGTGCTGCGGGTCTAGCAATATCGGTAAGATGTCAATGGAGGGCAGATCAATTGCGATGCGTGCATAACTCCAGCCGCCGTAAAATAATCCTCCCAGCAGCAAGAGCGCAGCCACTGCCAAAAGCGTTTTGGCTGTGGGGGTAAGCAGGCGCATCGTCCGTTGCGAACGGGCATTCTGCTTGTGATGGCGGCTTTTTAGCAGCAGGAACAGGTCAGCTTTACGCACGGCAGATTATTTTGTTGGCGAGGGGGTTGGTGTGACCGACCTGGCAGTAGGGGTGCGGGTGGGCGTTTTGCTGGGGGTCACTTTGCGGGTGGCTGTGGCAGTGGGGGTGCTGCTGCTGGTAGCGGTGGCAGTACCAGTCGCCGAAGGTGTGAAGGTCCTGGTTGCGGTGGAAGACGGTGTTGGGGTGACGATGGCCAAATACTCGGTTTTGGCCTGCTCTACCAGCGAGGGAGGTGCCACACCCTCCGGCAGGGCCAGCAAGGCTTCGTAATCGCGGATGGCAGCGCTGGTCTCTTTGAGCCCAACCAGGGCCACGGCGCGCCAGTAGAGGGCAATGGCTTCCTCTCGTGGGGTGGCGGCTACATCCACCGCCTGGTCAAGGTAATTGTAAGCCGCACCTGCATAGGTGTAGGCCAGTTGCACGCGTGCCCGGCCAATGAACGCCCCGAATGAACGATAGTTCAATTGCTGGGCGCGCAGGTAATCGTTATCGGCCTTGATGAGTTCGTTTTCGCTCATGTAGATGTCGCCGCGCACCAGATACGCCTCTTCCATCTTATTATTACTACTCAGAACAGCCTGAATGGTGGAGAGTGCTCTGGCGCTATCCCCAATGTGGAAGTAAGCATTGGCCAATAACACCTGGGCCTCCGCGTTGCCGGGGCGCTCTCTCATATAGGTAAGCAGCGGGACAAGCGATTCTTCGTAAAGGTCATTGGCCTGCATGGCCTGCCCCCACAATAAATAGGTGGGCAGGTAAGAAATATCCAATTCGCGGGCTTGCTCCGCAGCGGCCAGCGCGGCCACTGCATCGCCTTGTTGCAGCAGGATGCGCGCGCGGGTATATTCCACCAGCGCATTGGGAGCGTTATTCTCCTGATATTTTTCCAACCAGGCAAGGGCGGAATCCTCATCCCCGCGCTCCAGATACAGGTTCACCATTTCGAGGCGCGCTTCATTGAAATTAGGATCAAGTTCAAGCGCCTTATTGAGCAAAGTGACGGCGTCTTT
Source organism: uncultured Anaerolineaceae bacterium (assembly GCA_937897615.1). Taxonomy (GTDB): domain Bacteria; phylum Chloroflexota; class Anaerolineae; order Anaerolineales; family Anaerolineaceae; genus UBA6107. Next base: position 4,240 of record CALCNO010000074.1, on the reverse strand, counting down.
GTATTTTGAGGGTGTGTACTGCATGATCAGGCGCGCCTTGCCCAGGTAGGGGGGTGCATAGGACGAATTTGCCTTGATGCCCGCATCGAAGGCGGCGATAGCATCCCAATAGTTGTCCTGTGCGCGGTAGGTCTCGCCGATCAGGTATTGCAGGTCGGCGGAACCCGGCTCTTCGGCAAGCACCTGCTGGAACAGTTGAAGTGCTCTGCCGTAATCCTCCTGCTGAAAGGCTTTGAGAGCCTGTGAATAGGCTTCGGAACGATTATGCGGCGTTGCTACATACATGGCGGTTGGGGTGAAAGCGGTGTCCGGGTGGACGTTGAGTAGCTCCGGGCCTCCGGGAGTATCGCTGATCTCCGGCGTGACGGTGGCGGTAGCGGTGGGCGGAAGAGTGACACGCAGGATGGGAGAGGTATCCGGGCGGTAACGGTTGTAGCGCGAGAGCAATACCCCGCCAACAACCACACCCGCCAGGATGACGGTCATAACACCCCAACCCAGGATACGCTTGGTCGGTATTTTTCTTTTGACCTTTTTTTCCTGCTTGAGCACCAGGCTGGATTTCCAGTTGGTCTTGAACTGGGCGAATTTCCACTCCTGAGGGGGATTTTCCACTTTTTCGCCCATGAGGATGAGGCCGCGTTTAGCGAGTTCGTGGTTGGGGTCAAGTTTGAGGGCTTCGCGCAGGCAGACGGCGCGTTCCTTGAGCGTATCCACGGCCATACTCATGCCTACCCAGTATTCAGGGTTTTGGCGGTTAAGCTTGAGCAGGCGGGTGAATAAGTCGCGTGCCCGGACATATTCTTTTTTAGCCAGTGCCTGTTGGGCGTCCTGAAAAAGCTGTTCCTCAGGGGTCATGTTATTGAGTGTAGCATAGCCGCGAATTGCGGGCAAGATTGTTTTTACAGGTATAATGCCAGAAATGAGAAAGATTCCCTGGTTTTGCTTGCTTATCTGCGCAGTGTTGCTGGCGGCCTGTTCCAATGCCCCCACTGTAGAAACTGGCAGCGCAATGACAGCGCTGCAATTGACGCGCTATGCCACACAGACACTCACGCCTACGGTTACCTCCACGCCGGTGAATGCTCCCACAGCTACGCTGGCTCCCACGCAAACCCCCACACCGCGGGCATACAGCGTGAAGGACAATGACACAATGATCGGCATTGCTTTCCGCAATGGCCTGACGCTGGACGAACTCAAGACCGCCAACCCCAGCGTTGATCCGTACCTGCTCTCGGTAGGGATGACGTTGTACATCCCGGCACCTTCCAATATCACCCCCACGGCGCAGGCGCCCACGCCAACGGCGGTACCGCTGCAGATTGGGGTGGCGCGCTGCCTGTCTTCATCCACAGGCGGCAGTTACTGTTTTGCCACGCTTGCCAACAGCCAGGACTTTGATCTTGGCAGCATTTCCGCCGAGTTCCGCCTGACCGACCCCGCCAGCGGCAGCGTGCTCACCCAGCCGGCGACCCTGCCGGTAACCCGTGTTGTACCCGGCAGTGCGGTGGTGTTGTTTGCCTATTTTGCCCCGCCGGTGTATGCCAATGCCAGCGCGGTGTTGCAGGTGCTCACTGCCATCCAGGCGGGAGAATCCTCCACGCTGCCGGTGGTGAGCCTGGCAGCCTCTGAAGTGCAGCTTGCCGCGGATGGGCTAAGCGCCGCGGTGAGTGGACAAGTGGCACTGTCTGAGGGAAGTGTGAATGCGCAAACGGTCTGGGTGACGGCGGCTGCCTTTGATGCCAATGGGCAGGTGATTGGCGTGCGCCGCGTGGAGTTGCCGGGCACGCTTAATGACGGGGAGAATAATTCGTTCAATTTGACGGTTTACCCGCTGGCAGGCAAGATCGACCATGTGGAATTGTATTTAGACGCCATCCCCTGATCAGGGAAGTTTCATCTGAATGTAACTGCCTTTGGCACACACCGGCTCAGCGATGATACCGGTGAGGCAGATTTGATAATGCACAATAGAGCCGTTGGGGAATTCCTTGAGATAAGGCACAGTAATAGTGGAACTGCCGTTGGCCAGTGTGGCCGGCAGCTCGGCAGAATAGCTTTTATCTTTTGGGAGGGCAATTTGCAAACTGGCGCCAATGCCTGCTAAAGGTTGATCGTTCACCTGGCTGCGCAGGGTGATCGTGATCTGCTGCGATTGCCCGGGTTGCAGCAACGGGAACTGCTCTGCTAGCCTGAGGGCGACAGTGCTGGGGGAGAGTATCACGGTCTCGCCGTTGAGGTCAGCGGGGCTGATCTTTGCTAGATACGCGCTGCCGGTGGCTTCAAGTGTGAATTGCTGAGTGGAATCTGCCGCGGGAGTATAAACCAGGCAATAATTTTGAAAACACTGGCGGTAAACGTCGGTAGAAATTTCAGTGACTTCGGCGATAGGCATACCGGAGATACCTGTGCCGCCGTGGGCGGCGATGAAATCGTCAAAGATCTGCGGTACATGATAGCCCAGGCTGCCGGAAATGGCATAAAAGACCATGCCCTGCTGGTTGCCGTAGAGTTTGGGGCCGGGTTCCGCGGTGGGCATGCCGATGATCACTGGCACGGAGCGCAGGTGAATCACATTACTGCCCGGTGCAGTGTAGAGCGCGGCGTTCTGGAATACCTGTTCTTGCATACCATCAGCCGCGAGAAAGGCGCGTGTGAGCGGTGCGCCGAAGATAGTGGCGTCACCAAATTTTTCCAACCCTGCCAGAAAGATGCGGTCAGTTTCCGGCACGATGGTGGAACTGATGGCGGCATCCACCGCCGGGGTGTAATTGCAGCGATCAGTGCAGGCGGCAGCCCCGTAGGCCAACAGCTTGACGTCGCCGGCTTTGTCGCTGAAGTTGCGGTAGAAGCCGATATTCTGAAAGTACTGCTCGATGCGCTGTTGCGAGTAGTTCATCTGTGCCTGGCCCAGGGGGTAGCCTACCACACTGGCGCCGCTGAATTGTTTATAGAGCGGAATGAACTCTTCATAAACGGGAATGCCGTTGACCACCAGGCTGGTGGAAGAGGTGGCCTGTTGTGCCGTGGCCTGCCCGGCAGCCAGGTTGGCGCCGAGAGGTGCGAGGAATGTGTTACCCTGCTCATCGCGGCAGAGCAGAGCGCTGATGGCGTACTGGCATTGTGCATTGCCATAGGTGAAAATTTTGGAGATGGCTGGCCCGAGGAGTTCCTGCCCGCCCAGAGTGGTATAAAATGCGCGCAGCGAGGCATCCACGCGGTAGGTGGTGCCGTGCGAGGCGTTACCGCCGCAGGCGCTGAGCGCCAGCAGTATGGCGAGGAGCAAGGGAAACAGACGGTGGGTACGCATAATGGCTTTACTGGTTAATTATCTCACAAGGGTAAATAGCAGGTAAAGTGATTAGTGTTGCGTGATAACAATCGCTGTTATTGATAGTGATACCGGGTTTGCAAAAAATCAATGCGACCTTCACGGACAAGGTAAACAATGCGATGCTCTTGCGTGATGCGCCGCGACCAGGCGCCCGGAGCGAGGTATTTGAGTGGTTCGGGTTTGCCAATACCAACAAAAGGGTCGCGCAGGATAGCTTCAATGAGGTCAAAAACTCTTAGCGCCAATTTGCGATCTGTTTGTACCCAATAACGCAGGTCTTCCAGGAATTCAATCTGAAAAACGGCGGTATAAGATTTACTCAACGCCAACCTCGCGCCTGAGTTCTGGTATTTCTAATGTGGCTCCTTCTTCTTTGAGAGCTTTGCCAAGCGCCGAGAGCAGTCTTTCAGCATTTTTTGGCGATCGCAACAGGTAAGCAGTTTCGGTCAGGCTTTCCAGTTCAGCTGCAGCGATCATGGCGACATCTTCTTCGCCGCGACGCTGAACAATAACTATTTCGCGCTGGTTGGCAACCTGGTCAAGTAGATTGGCGAATTTTGCGCGTGCCTGTGTGTATGTGGTGTGAATAGTCATGTTTCCTCCAATATGTACAGGAATACTGTACAATAAATTGACGAATATATCAAGGGATTTGCTGGGGAGCAACGTGCGCTGAATAAATCGATATGTGTGATCGGGGTTTCAGGGCCCGATTTCGAAATACTTTGCTCCCTGCCCAATGGTAGAATAGCTTAACAAATGGCAGGAGGGTTTCCATGACAGACGTGGTCATTGTAGATGCATTGCGCACGCCCATCGGGGCGCTGGGCGGGGTACTGTCCAAAGTCCGCCCGGACGATCTGGCGGCGCTGGTGTTGAAGACGATCGTGGCGCGCAACAATA
>CALCNO010000073.1 GCA_937897615.1 uncultured Anaerolineaceae bacterium | reverse complement strand
TATCCAATGGTGAAACTTATATCCCAGATATTATTGCTGTGGATCCAAAAACAGGTGAAGTAATATTCGTCGAAGTAGAGCGGGATGTGAGTAAGGAACAAATATCCCGAAAAATAAAATGGATGAAGTTTTATGAAGCTTCAAATGGAAACCTGTATGTATTTTGCGACAACCTGAATTGCCAGAGAGCCATTCAGGGAGAAATCAATCTTGCTTTAAGTGGGTTAAATTACAACTCTTTCCTGACAAATCTCCACGGATTACGAAATGGGAAGCGTGCTGGAAAAGATGGTAGCATCTGGTTTTCTCAAAGAAGAGCAAATGAAAAATAGAACGGTGTGCACTTCGTTCTTACAACATCGTTCCTCTAGAGTCTTAAGGGGGAAGAGTGTGCTGAATGGAAATTTAGGCCAAATAGGAACGCCAATCAATCAGGAACCTACAATCTTCCATGTCAAGTCATAGCGCCTTTTCTCATTATCTTAAATCGGTTGAACGAAATCTTATCATAGTTTACGTTTTGAGAGCTGCGAGATGATAAGAAACAATATTATGCGCCTAGTATTTATTGTTCAGACAGGCAATCTCTCGGTAACTTTCCCTGTCCTCTCACCTGTAAGGGGAGGATCAACACCCGATCTCTATTACCTTCGAAGGGTCCCATGGCTGATCATTCCAGGTGCGTAGTGCTCAAGTAAGAATTTGTCTACCAGTTTCTTTGTTGCTGCCATTGCATCTTGATAGGTTTCAAACTTATCCAATTTCAATCATCGATCTTCATTCATACAAAAAAATTTTTTCATCAACATATACGGCGAAAGCCTTTTTTCTCCTTTTGTATCTAAAAGTAGTGAATCACCCCATAGCAAGTTGCGAGTGAATTCATTAATAAAGTTTTTTAATCGATCAATCCAAACGTGAACTATCTGAACGTTTAGATTATTATTGGTTATACTGAATTAAGGTTAAAAACAAGGAGGACTGAGTCCAGTTCAGGATAAGGCTCAGTCCCTCGTTGCTACTAAACTTTTATTCAAGAAACGAAGCATATTGCTTGTGCTTCTACAATTTTTTTGATTTCTATTTACTAGAAAACTCCACATCTGCAGGCATCCCCGGTTTGAGTCTATGGTCGAGGTTTTGCACCTGGATCTTGACTGCATAAACCGTGGATTTTCTGCCCGATTCCGTCTGCACGTTCTTGGGTGTAAATTCAGCTTCATCAGAGATATGGACTATTGTACCTTTGAAAGTTTCACCGGCAAACGAGTCCACGGTGATAGCCACTTTATCGCCGATATTGACTCGTCCATATTGATCTTCAGGCAGGTAGACTATCAGGTCGAGGGTATCAAGGTTTGCGACGCGCATCACTGGGCCGCCTGCCACAACCAGGTCGCCGACTTCTACGTTGCGGGTTAGCACTACACCGTCCACCGGGGAGGTGACCGTTGTACGGTCCAATAGTAATTGTGCCATATTCAGCGCTTTTTTCGCTTGTTCCAACCCCGCTTCGGCTTGTTTCACTGTGCTGGCAGCTGCTTCAGCGGCTTTCTGGGCGGCCACCACCTGCAGGGATTGGTCGCCGGTTTGCAAGGCAAGCAACGCGTTTCGGGCGTTATCCAACGTTGCCTGGGCAATTGCCACGCGTGAACGCGCCATGATGATGGAATCCGCAACGGAAGTGGTCAGCATACGCTGGTAATCTGAAAGGGCAGAGTCAAACTCAGCTTGTGCTGCATCCCTAGATTCGATGGCGGCATCTTCAAGGTTCGTATTACCCGCAGTTTGTGCCTGGGTTAAGGTTGCACCGGCGACTGTCAAGGTCACTTGAGCGAGAGCTAATCTTTTCTCAGCCGCGATGAAATCCCTGCTGCTGGCCTTCTTTTGCTCATTCTCAAGTTCGGCGCACGTGGATGCCAACGCCTTTTCGGCGCTTTCCACCTGGGACTGGGCAGCCTCGATCAATTCGGTCTTGTTGAAATACCACGCCTCCCGGTAGTCTTCGGGGGGGGTATTGGTCCAGGCAGTTTGGCGGCTGGGCATATCCTGAATGAGCGCGCCCTGCAAAGCCAGTTGGTACTGCGCCTCTGCGCTGGCGGCTTGTCCGCGGCTGGCTTGCACGGCAGCTTCGGCGGCGCTCACCGCTGCGGCAGCCTGATCATATTGCGCCTGGCTGACTTCCGCGTCTATCTTGAAAAGGGTTTGCCCGGCAGTAACGCTCTCACCTTCAAGCACGCTGACTTCGGTGACCTTACCGCTGAATTCGGGCGCAATGGAAGTGTCGATGGCAGAAAACGAGCCTGAGGCGGTAAATTTTCCTGTTTCGGCGGTAGCGCAGGCACTCAATAAAAAGGTGAGCACGACTACCAGACTGACTACCTTAAGTGAATTATGTTTCATAGGGTTCTCCTTGATAGGTAAGTTAGATGCGTTTTCGGAACACCAGGATGCTGGCGACGAAATAGACGACACTCAATATGATCAACGGTAACGTAGAAGAAAAGAACAGCGAACTCGCTTCTACACCGCGCACCATGATGCCGCGTGTGATCTCAAGATACTGGGTGACAGGCAGCAATTCGCTGAACCAATAGGTGAAGGCTGGCATGTTTTCTCGTGAGAACATCAGCCCAGAGAGAATGATCGCCGGCACAAGCACCACGAATAATAAAATGTACATGGCCTGCATCTGAGATTGGGATATGGTTGAGATCAATACACCCATTCCCAGCGAACCGAGGATGAAAATGAGGCTTAATCCAATCAGCACACCCAGACTGCCTGCTACGGTGACTCCGAAGAAAAGTTGGCTCAACCATAGCAGGGCAAACAGGTTGAAGATGCACACCACCAGGTATGGAACGATCTTACCTAACATTAATTCCCAAGAACGGACTGGGGTGACGATCAATTGCTCCATAGTGCCCTGTTCGCGTTCACGGACGATTGCCAACGCAGAAAGGATCAAGGCTTGGATTTGTAATAAAATGGCGATCAACCCGGGGATCATATAGAGCTTGGAGTCGCCGTTCGGGTTGTACAATGTTTTAAGGATTCCTGATACCGGCAGGTTCAAATTGCTTGCAAGCCCCGATTTCACTACTTTTTCGACGAGCATGTCTTGGGCGACCATGGAGGTGATCGAATTGAGTTTGAGTTGGAGCGTCAATGAATCTGTTGGCTGCATCGAGCCGTCGATGTAGATCGGAATTTTGGCCTGGGTGCCGCTTAAAAGGTCCCGGTCATAATTTTCGGGGATGAGAATGCCCACATCCACCAGGTCGCGGTTGATCAGATCAATCAAGGCATCTTCATTTAAAACATCGTAGGCATACACAAAATCTTTGCTGGCAGTGAATTGTTCGATAAAATTGCGGCTGGAATCGGTCTTTGAAAAATCAGCGACCGCCATCTTGACGGACTGCTGTTCGAAAGAAATCCCGAATCCGAGTAGGATCAACAGCAGCGCCGGAAGTACAACGATCATCGCCAGGGTGCGCGGATCACGCCAGATATGAAAAATCTCCTTTCGCATGATTGTCCACAATCGGTTCATGCTTTTCTCCTTTTTTCCTCTTTTACTGGTATTTCAGCGGTTGAGAGTTGCTCAGAAACCATGGTCAGGAACACATCCTCCAGCGAAGGTTGGATGACCTCCCACGCCTTGATTGTGATTTTGGCATGGGCAAGGGCTTCTTTCACCAGCGTCTCAATGCTGGCGTCTTTCAAAGTCAGGTGCACCAATGCGCCGTGGATGGTGGTGTTGATAACGCCATCCTGACCGGAAACGAGCTTTAACACATCCCCAGGGCGGTCGCAGTCTAACTGCACCAAAACGCCGGGCAGGTTGTTCTTAAGGGTTTCAGGGCTGGCCAGTGCCACCAGTTTGCCCTGGTACATCATGCCAATGGTGTTGCAATACTCGGCCTCATCCATATAGTGAGTGGTGGCGAGCACGCTGACACCCTCGCTGGCGAGGGTGTAGATCAGGTCCCAGAACTCACGGCGTGAAACGGGATCCACCCCCGCCGTGGCTTCATCCAGGAAGATCATGGATGGGCGGTGGACGATGGCGCAAGCCAGCGCGAGGCGCTGCCGCCAGGCCCCGGATAGGTTGCGGGTGAGCTGCCGTTCATGTCCGCTCAGATCAGCCATTTTGATCAACTCTTTCACCCGATCAGCCCGTTCTTTCTTGGGTACGCCGTAAATGGAAGCGTAAAAATTAATATTTTCCACGGGTGTCAGGTCGTTGTAGAGAGAAAACTTTTGAGACATGTATCCGATGCGGCTTTTTACCTCGTTGGGATTGCGGGTGACGTTATAGCCCAACACGTTGACTGAACCTGAGGAAGGCAGCATGATGCCGCACAAAACCCGGATGGTGGTGGTTTTTCCCGCTCCGTTCGGGCCGAGCAAGCCAAAGATCTCTCCTTGCGGGATGTAAAAACTGATGTCGTTGACCGCGAAGAAATTATTGAAATTCCGCGTCAGGTGATTTACCTCAACAGAATTCATGCCTGACCTCGCTGCGTGTTCACCAGATGGACGAACACATCTTCCATGCTTGGACGCGTCGGCCTCAGCAGGGTCACTTTTAATTGTTCCTGGTCCAGTCGTTCTCGAAGAGAGAGCAGGATCTTATGCGATACGCCGTTATTGGGCACATTCAACCGGAGAGAATCGCCGACCGGGCGCCAATCCAATACACCTTGGGTCTCGTTGACGATCTGGCGCATTTTCTTGCGCGGGCTGGCTTTCAACTCTAGGATCTCAAAGGGCAGTGTTTTGATCAACTCATTGGGCGTGCCGGTGGCCAGCACCTTTCCGTGAGACAGAAAACTCACCTGGTGGCAGCGTTCGGCTTCATCCATGTAGGGGGTACTGACCACCACGGTAACGCCGCGCTGCACCACTTCCGCCAGGATCACCCACAGTTCGCGCCTCGAGACCGGGTCCACGCCGGTCGAGGGTTCGTCCAGGATCAAAAGCTGTGGTTCGTGAACGAGTGCGCAGGCCAGGGCAAGCTTCTTCTTCATCCCCCCGGAGAGGGTGCCTGCCTTGCGATGCTTGAATTCTTCGAGACGGGTGAAGCGCAACATCTCGGTAATGCGGGCTAGTTTACGCTCCTTTTTTACTTGCTGGATATCAGCAAAGAAGTTCAGATTCTCAAGCACGCTCAAATCGGGATACAAGCTAAAGTTTTGCGGCATATACCCGATCTGCTGTCGCAGGGAATCGGGATTCCTACGGGTGTCGAACCCCATCACGTTCGCAGTCCCGCTTGAGGGGAGCATGACTGACGAGAGAATGCGCAAAGTAGTCGTTTTACCGGCTCCATCAGGGCCGACAAGCCCAAATAAAATGCCGCGCGGAATGTTCATGGAGAGGTCATCGATCGCAGGCTGTGGGTTGCGTTTACTGAACTGTTTTGATAAATGATCTGTTGTAATCACAAAAACCATATAGGCTCTCCCAATGGATCCATCTATTTGATAATTGCAGTTTCGAACTTCACTATACTCATCTGCTGGAAGATTCAACAGATGTCGAGCGACATTCACTTGGGTTACTGATGACATGACTCTGCATGACTGGCATCATCATTCTTGCACCCACTGATTGTGATTATGTTATGATAAAAAAGATGAAGAGACCGGTCGAACTGGGGTTATTGAGAGTATTCCGCTACTTCGTTGGAGTGGCAGTGGTCTATTTTGCCCTCTTGTGGGGCTATACTTTATTCTCCGCCGGCTGGGAAAAATCCGTGCAATTCCAGTTTTTAGGAAATTTCGTGGTCTACTTCTGCCTGTATGGCTATTTGAACCTGTCTATTTTGGAACAAAGGCTGAGAAAACTTTTTTTACCTTTGGGGTTGTTGGTGGCAGCTATTTTTCCAGTAATCGGCAATTTTGTTTATCTGCTCCATCCGTTGCAGGCCAATATTTTCACGATAATTAACCGCAGTTGGCTGTGGCTGCCTGTCCTCTTTGTTCCCCTTGTGTTAATCGCCTGGCAGTATAACTTTAAAGCGGTGCTGGCTTACATTGTTTTCACCAACGGGCTGGAGTTGATCGTATTATTCACCGTGTTGGATAAATTCACCTACGAGACGCTGCCATTGGTAAGCGTGCCGTTGCTCCGCGCTTTTGCGTTTGGTACGGTGGGGTATATTGTCAACATTTTGGTCGAAACGCAGCGGATGCAAAACCAAAAATTAATTCAGACCAACTTGAGGTTAAACCAATATATGAGCACGTTGGAGCAACTTGCCACCAACCGTGAGCGCAACCGTCTGGCTGCTGAACTGCACGACACCCTCGCTCACACGCTCAGTGGCTTGGCGATCAACCTTGAGGCGATCAAGACGGTGGTGCAGCCCACGCAGGTTGAAGCTCAAAAAATGTTGGATTACTCCTTAAATACTACGCGGTTGGGATTGGATGAAACCCGCCGGGCACTGAAGGCTCTGCGCGCCGGCCCTTTAGAAGATTTGGGGTTGAAACTGGCTTTGTATAACCTCATTCAGACTGCTTCGGCACGGTGTTCTATTCCAGTCTCGCTTAATTGCCCTGATCAATTGCCAGTTCTCCCGTTGGAAGTAGAGCAAAGTATCTACCGGATCACACAGGAAGGGCTTGAGAATATTGTGCGGCACGCCAATGCCAGCCAGGCAGAAGTAAATGTTGAGGTAAAAACAGAAGAAATAGAACTCACCATTCACGATGATGGCATTGGGTTTGATCAAGGGCAGCCGCCCAAAGAAGAAAATTTTGGCCTGCGAGGGCTGCAAGAACGTGCTGCTTCCGTTGGCGGCAAGCTGGTAGTAGAAAGCCGACCCGGGAACGGCACCACCGTCCGTTTTGTTTGGGAGCGGTTCAGTGATTAAAGTGTTGATCTGTGACGATCAGGAAATTGTCTGCGAGGGATTACGGCGCATCCTTGAATCGGATGACGAGATCAGCGTTCTTGGGTCTGCCCATAATGGCATTGAAGCCCTTGAGCAAATAGAGAAAGCCAAGCCTGACCTGGTGCTGATGGACCTAAAAATGCCAGACATGAACGGCGTCATTGCCACGCGCAAGATCCGTGAAAAGCATCCCGACATCAGCATCTTGATCTTGACCACTTTTGACGATGACGAATGGTTGTTTGATGCTATCCGTAGCGGTGCATCAGGCTATTTACTAAAAGACAGGCCTCGAGGTGAATTGATCAGCGCGATCAAGGGAACGGTCAGAGGTGGATCTTATGTAGACCCGGCTGTGGCTGGAAAATTATTGAATATTATTGTGCAGAGCATTCCTCAACGAACACCCAGTGTAGATATTTCGCTCAGTGATCGCGAGTTGGAAGTGCTTCGTCTGTTGGCGATGGGGCTTTCCAACGCTGATATTTCCAGACGGCTTTATTTATCAGAGGGTACCATTCGAAATTATATGAGTGGTATTTTTTCGAAATTAAATGTGTCTGATCGCACTCAGGCTGTGGTCATTGCTCTGCGGGAGGGTTTGGTGAACCTTAACGGATAAAAATTAATCACCTATAAAAATAAACGACCCACCTCGGTGCGCATGCAAAGCAGAGGCGTGGTGGGTACTGTTGACAATATTATACCCGAATCGCATACAATTACAAGACTGGGATAGGAACTCATTTTGTCAGGATTAGGCATAATCCGAAAACTAGTTTTTTGCATATTGTACCTGCCTAAACTTACATCCATAGGCTGCCTGTTTACCCACCATCGTCCAGGATAATCTTTCAACTGTATTCCACCAAATCCCTGGCACTTCGTACCATTGCGCACCAACTACATCCTTAGGGATATCTGGATCTGGGGCGGTGCCTCGCGCAAGAGCTCCATCCGG
>CALCNO010000072.1 GCA_937897615.1 uncultured Anaerolineaceae bacterium | reverse complement strand
TAACAGGTCGGTATATGTCATTGGCGCGGCTGGTTTTTGCGCGCTAATCCGACAGATCAGCACCACAAAAACCAGTTGGTGCTTTATCGGCCCGGCTTAGCGGCAACGCCGCCGGGCAAAAACCAGCCCTCCGGCCCCGCTCCCGCGGGGCACTCCCTCCTGGTGTCACGGTTTTTGCCAACGCGAGAATAAACAAATAACATCATAACCCTGCATCGCACCACGAGTGCAAAAACACGCGCCACCGCGACTCTGCGCCAACAACACATACCGCCGAACGTTAGGTGCAATATTGGGTAGAAACTATAATACTTCAATGAAAAAGAATACTTACAAACAATTCACTTTCTATGAATTTACCAGCGATTCAAATTATAAAAAGATCTTCACAGACTCTAAAAACTGGAGGACCTATTATTCGTTTGGTGATACAAACTTGATATTGTTTTTCCCATTCAGTGAATATCATGGAGGTGGACAACCATACATAATCGAGATTGGAAAGATTGAATTCGAAACCTGGATTAATCAAAACATGGATTTTGAAAATGAAATTAGAATCATGTTGGAGAATTAATACTGCACCTAACAGGTCGGTATATGCAATTGGCTTCCGCACCGCGAGAATCTTCAGGTCAAAATGAAAGAACTTCAATGGCGGTGCAGGCCGCCCCGGCTCCCGCCGGGGACTCCCTCTGGTGTCACGGTTTTTGCCAACACGAGAATAAACAAATAACATCATAATCCTGCATCGCATCACGAGTGCAAAAACACGCGCCACCGCGACTCTGCGCCAACTGCACATACCGCCGAACGTTAGGGGCAAGGCGCAAAAAAGCTGTACTTTGAAGAGAGGATTTTTAAATTTTAATAAGCCTGACAAAACACTGACCTTGATTGAATCGTACTTTATCGGAAAATTCGTTTTTACCAGCCACATTATGATCTTTAGGACAATTAGGGAGGCCCACGCACATTGCACACATTGGCAAGCTCCTCATACCAACGCTATATCCAAAGCTTGCCAAAGAGTGCATTTTTTGCCCTCGCTCACTCGTGTATTGAGAATATCCTTCATACTGATTTTTTTGACATTCTCTTTAATCATTCACGCATCAGATTACTATACGACAACAGCTAATTTAAATCTTAGAAGTGGAGCAGGCACAACTTATGGATCACTAATTATTATTGAAAAAGGCGATACCGTTAAATTACTTGAAAATGTAAATGATCATTGGGTAAAGATCCAATATGATGACAAAATTGGATATGTCGCAATGTCTTATTTACTTCCTATTGAAAATATAACAATTGTAGATGAACCAAGTAATGAAAAGCTACCGCCTATATTTAAATATTTATTGTTACTCTCGGTTGTAATTATTGCTGCAATTTTTCTCAAACAGTATGGAGAAAAATACCGTAGTAAGGATATCGCAACTTTTTTATCATTATTTCTAGGAGCTGTAGGATTTCAAAAATTCTATCTAGGTGAATCACTAAAAGGTATCGTCTCGATACTATTTTGCTGGACTTTTGTTCCATTACTTATCGGACTCATTGATTTTATCAAATTTGCATCAATGAATGATGTCAAATTTAATTACAGATATAATTTGGGCAAAAAGCCTAGAGAAAAGAAAAAGTCAATATCAACCAAACCCCTTATCAATAAGAACAATTTTCAGAAAACCGTTACGACAAATCAAACGTTCCAGAATCAGCAAATAAGAAATGTAGATGATCAGTCAATAATTGATATAAGTGATGAAAAGCTTAATTTAACAGTTGAAAAGAACTATTACTCGAAAGATACCGAACGTGTACCACCATACTGGGTACATACTTATGTTTATTCTTTTGATGAATTAAGAAATGCAACCCAAGCCCAAAAAGAGTATTACTATTACCTAAAAAACAAAGTATTAAAAGGTGAAACTACAGACATTCAGGGCAATACAAACTACGCATTTATCCTGTACTTTGATTTCCTAAATGAGTATCAAAATCATAGAGACATTAAATTGCTCGAAGACCAGTTCAAACTTATAGGACAAATTTGCCCAAAAACGAAAAACTACACTTTTCGATTATTGCAGGATGAATTAAGAAAGCGAAGTGATTCATATTCAATAGAGAGATTAAAAGACCTTGAAGATCCAAGTTCTCAATTTGAATATGGCTACACAGATTATAATCCCGATTTTTACAAGCTTGGAAATAAATATAAAGATAAACTAGGGCTTGATAAGCAGGAGATTAACTGGTTAAACAAGTTTTACTATCCAACAAATGTATTCTTATCGATTGAGGGTTGTTGCTTAGCAACGGTATTGCATTATGTTACAATATTAAAGGAACTTGATAAAAGATTAAAGAAGGCAGAAACTACACTCGTAAAAGAAGTCACATACTTTAAAGAAAAATTAAAGACAATTTATGCCAAGCGGTATTCAGCATGGGGCTATTATGATGCAACATATCTTGGTAGCCAGGCAGAAGCAGAGGTGTATCTGACAATATTTAAGAGGGTTGAAAACTCTGTTCGAAACTCATTTGGTCACAAGCGGAAAGTTACTGTCGATTTTTCTGTGGCAGATGAGGATCTTTCAATGGATTTTGAAATAAGGATAGGTAGACTACTGTATACAATAATAGAAGAATTTAAAAGCAATCTTGAAATACCAGATTTAGAAACTCAAATTGCTTTGAATGTCCAGAATGTAACTAGGTGGCAAATCGAACTTGATGATTTGAAAAG
>CALCNO010000071.1 GCA_937897615.1 uncultured Anaerolineaceae bacterium | reverse complement strand
TCGGTTTGCGTGTATGGCGAGAGCAGCGGGCCGAGGAATGAAAAGGTGAACATAAATAACAAGATGCCAAATCCGACGACGGCAAGCTTATTGCGGATGAAACGTTTGAAAACAAGCATTCCTGGCGAGAGCACTTTAACACGCCGGGCATCGTCGAGGTGCATCTCTTCCGCTGCTTCACCATTCTGCGGAACTTCCAGCTCTTTGTTGGGGGTTGTTTTTTCGGTATCAGACATGGGAAACCACCATTAGTTTGCTCGAACGCGGGGATCGACCACAGCGTACATAATGTCTGCAAGGATCAGGCTGACCTGAGTCAGAACGATGAGAAAGGTTGTATAAAACATAGCGAATGGGATATCTCCGCGGATGATGGCCTGATAGGAGATATACCCAATGCCCGGAATCTGGAAGAGCGTTTCGGTGATTAGCGAACCGCCAAACATAGAGGGGAGCAGATAGCTCATGTAAGAAACGAGCGGGATCAACGTGTTGCGGAAAGCATGTTTGTTGATTACCACTTTCTCTGAAAGCCCCTTGGCGCGGGCGGTGCGGATGTAGTCGGAGTTAAGTACTTCCAGCATATTTGTTCTGGAGTAGCGCATCAGGCCGCCGATAGAAAGCATGGTAAGCGTAATGATCGGCAAGATCATGTGATACGCAATATCCATCACCTGTTGGAAAGAAGTCATGGAGTTGTAAAAACGGCCGGTCAGGCCATAAAGGTCAAACCAACCAAGTTTGATGGAGAAAACGTACTTTAAGATTGTGGCCAGAAAGAATGTTGGCAGCGAGATCCCGGCCAGAGCAAAAACAGTAATTGCATAGTCTGTTTTGCTATATTGTTTTCTTGCCGCCAGAATACCCAATGGTAACGCAATGAATACTTCAACGAAAAGGGTAATTGTATTGATGATCACGGAGTACCAGATGACCTGGTTGAATTTTTCGGTAACCGGGATGGCGTAATGCCAGGATTCGCCAAAGTCACCTTTGACCGCATTGCCCAGCCAGCCAAAGAAACCCGGAACAATGCCAACATCGAGCTTATAGACCATATTGAGTTGATCCAGCCACTCCTGATAAGTCTTGTGGCTGAGGGGGTTGCTTGCTCTCTGCCTGGCAATCGTTTCAACGTATGAGGTGGGCAGGCAGCGGATGACGGTATAGATCACCATCGCCCCAAAGAACGTGATGAACAAACCCAGCAGAAGTCTCCGAAGAATGAAATTTCGCATGTCTATCCCTAAATACTACCTGAGGAGATTTTATTTCAGGAAGCCTATTATAAATCATCTAAACTATGAGCCCACCCATAGGTGGGCTCATAGTTTTTTGTTTTGCGAACTGGTTTAGTGCTTAGCGCATCTCAAGCAGTTCGACATCATTCAGCCAACCCCAGAAGGTGGTGATATCAGGGGTGATCGTATCGATGTTGATACGTGTGGTGCTGAAGATGATGCAGTTCTGTCGTTGATAGGTGGGAACCTCAACAGCCCAGTCGATGATGATATCGAGAGCCTGTTTGTAGATGGCCTTGCGGTAGCTCTGGTCATCGCTCTTGCGGGCATCCACAATGAGCTGATCCAACTGAGCGTCGCGGATGTGGTAGTGATTGGAGTCAGAACCACCTTCGCCAACGACACCGGAGCTGTGGTAGACCTGGTACATGTCGGGGTCAATAGTAGCACCCCAGGCAGCGGCCCACAGTTCCTGCGTACCGGCATCCAGTGAATCCCAGAGGATGTTGGAGTCAGCAGGATCGTTGATCTTGAGCTCTACGCCAATATTGGCCAGGGCAGCTTTGGCACCGGTGAGAATTGCGAAAGCGGGGTGGTCACCAGTACCGCCACCAGGAACGATCACTTCGTAGCTCAGTTTGGCGCCTTCAGGGGCAGCGGTAACCTTGCCATCAGCAACGGTGAAGCCGGCAGCTTCAAAGAAGCCAAGGGCAGCCTGTTCGGCAGCGGCGTACTTCTGTTCCTGGGTCATATCAGAGGTGTAGATGGGATTGCCAGCCACGTCCGTGGAGAACGCAACCTTGTAATCCTCATCCGTCGGCTGCGGGGCAGCCCAGGAGGTGTTGGAGATGGGGTAGTTGATGACGGAGGCAGCTTCACCGTAGTAGCTGTCGATAGCCACGTCGCGGTAAACAGCCAGGATGGTTGCGAGGGCTTTGCGCAGGTCTTTAGATGCATCAGAGCCGGGCTCGCCAGCAACATTGACGGTGTCGGCATTCATACCGATGTAACCGTAGCCCAGATTGTCGACTTTACTGGTGGTGATCACGTCGCCGGTGATTTCGCCATTGGAGTTGTAAGAAGCAACTTCCTCAAAGCGGGCGCGGGAACCAGTCATTTCGCCGGCGTCAGCGGTGCCGGTCTGCACAGCAGAGGCAACCTCAGTGGCAGCGGTTTCCTTGAACTGAATTTCAGCGATCTTGGGGCAGCCACGATAGAAGAACTCGTTTGCTGCAAAGTAAACAACACGGTTGTCATACTTGACGAACTTGTAGGGGCCAGCACCCATAGGGGTGGCGGTCAGGCTTTCCTGTTTGGAAAGATCGCCAAAGTCGAAACCAAACTTGTTGTTCTCATAATCGTACTTGGCAACGTCGCCGTAGTAGTGCAACGGGGTAACATTGATACCCAGGATCGAGTAGACGGCAGGAGCGGAGTAACCCTTTACGGTCACTTCCACGGTGTAGTCATCGATCTTCTTGATACCAGCGATGTTGGGCACACCCTTGCCGCCCATTGCTTCGTCTTTGGGGCCCCAGAAGCCGATGAAGGCGGATTTCACATTGCCGTAAACATCGACGCCGTTGGGTGACTCAACGGAGGCATAAGCCACAGGGTCGCCGCTGTAGGCGGTAACGGTTTCATTGTAGTAATCTTCAACGGTGGGGAAGGTGGTTACCAGATCATATTCGGTGCCGGACGGGGAGGCAATGAATTTGCCATCCTTGACTTCGCCGTAGCCCCACAGGGCCATGCCAAAGGCTACCTGCAAGCCCGGGTTGGCGGAGATTTCAGCAGGTTCCATGCCCATGGTGTCTTTGCCGTAGGCATCGAGGTACTTGCTGTTCACGGTGTCCACAATGCTCTGAACATCGCGCATCCACTCTTCTTTGAGGCGAGCCCAGAAATCATCCTGCTGTTCCTTGGTCCAGGTGTCGGTGGCAGCCCACTCGTGGGTTGGGCCGGCAGCAAGGATTGCATCTGCCATAGCAGCGTACTTATCGAACACATCGCTGGTGGTCTGGGTCTGATAATCCTTCAGGCCGATGATGTCATAGGAGCCCAAGGTGGTGGAACCCACGTATGACGGATCGAGGAAGGTGTAATAGGTGAAGATGACATCATCTGCGGTCACAGGGACACCATCAGAGAATTTCATACCGACGCGCAGGCGAGCGGTATATTTGGTGGTGTCGGTGGCAGCGTCATACTTCACGCTGGTGTCAGCTGCGCCCTTGTACAGATAGTCGGTGCCATTGTAGGCAACGGTCTCACCCTCGATTGCATTGAAGATGATGCCGCCCGTGCGGTCAGTGGTGAGCAGGGAGATCTGGGTCATTCCTGCAACGTCCTGATCGTAGCCGGTATCAGCAAAGAACGGGCTGAATTTTTGTGAGAATTCCTGGTAGGCAACCACTAAGGGCGTGGTGATAGTGGGTGCTGTGGGGAGGTTCTCTCCAAAGGGTTGCTCAGGGAACGCAACCTCGGTCGGTGCTTCGGTGGTTACTGGTGCTTCAGTTGGCGCAGCAGTCGGTTTGACGCATGCGCTCAAGATGAACACAGCGACCATGAGCACTGATACAACAGCAAACAGTTTCTTGGTCATTACTTCTCCTCCTAATGGAATATTCGGCAGGATGATTTCCTGCCTGTCATAAAAGTATAACTTGAAAATTTTTCTTATGCAAGTTGACTGGACAGCAAAAAAGAGGAAAAGGAGGATATCTCCATAAATCAGCAGCTTATTTTGTCTCTGGGGGGGCCTTTTCTTCGCCGT
>CALCNO010000070.1 GCA_937897615.1 uncultured Anaerolineaceae bacterium | reverse complement strand
GCTGCCAAGAAAATGATCCTGGAGGGTGCCATTGGCACCCCGGTGATGTTCAAAAGCACCAGCCGCGATCCTTACCGCACCAGCCTGGAATTTGCCAAACGCGAGAACAGCGGCGGGTTGATCGTGGATATGGGCGTGCACGATTTTGACCTGGCACGCTGGCTGATGGGCAGCGAGGTTAAGCGCGTTTACAGCGAGGGCGCCTGCCTGGCTTTCCCTGAATTGAAAGAGGTCGGCGACATTGACAATACCGTGATCAACCTGCGTTTTGCCAATGATGCCGTGGGCAACATCGATATGAGCCGCAATGCCGTTTACGGCTACGATATCCGCACTGAGGTCATGGGTACCCAGGGCAGCCTGTGGATCGGCTACCTGCAGCAAACCGCACTGCTTGTGCTCAATAAGGGCGGCGTCACTCACGATACCGTGCCGTACTTCATGGAGCGCTTTGGCATTGCCTACGCCGAAGAGGTCCGCGTTTTTGTGCGCCATATCCTGGAAAACACTGCTCCCACCGTTACCGGCCAGGATGCCCGTGCCGCCACTGCCATCGGAATTGCCGCTACGTTGTCACTGGATGAGCAACGGCCAGTGATGATCAGCGAAATTGACAAATAAAAGAGGAAAAGATGATCAAGATCGCCAATGCACCTTGCTCCTGGGGAGCACTCGAGTTTGACTTGCAAGGAAAACCGGCCACTTTCGATGTGGTGCTGGATGAAATGCAAAAGACCGGCTATGCCGGTACCGAGCTGGGCGATTGGGGCTTTATGCCCACCGACCCGGCAGTATTGAAGCAGGAACTGGCCAAGCGCTCCCTCAAGTTGCTCGGCGCGTTCGTACCCGTTGCCCTCAAGGATGAAAGCACTCACAAAGCCGGCGAAGAAGCCGCCCTCAAGGTGGCACGCCTGCTGGCGGGGGTGGAAGGGTCAAGCCCATTCATCGTCCTGGCCGACAACAACGGTTCCGTGCCGGAACGCACCAAGAATGCCGGGCGCGTTACGGCAGCGATGGGCCTCTCGGAATCCGAGTGGAAGACCTTTGCCAAAGGTACGGAGCGCATTGCCCGTGCTTTGAAGAAAGAAACCGGCATGCGCCTGGTGTTCCATCACCATTGCGCCGGCTACGTGGAAACTCCCGCCGAGATCGATAAGCTGCTTTCCCTGACGGACCCCGATCTGGTGGGCCTGTGCCTGGATACCGGCCATTATCAGTTCGCCGGAGGCGACCCACTTGCATTCCTCAAAGCACAGGGCAAGCGCGTCTGGCATATGCACTTCAAGGACTGCCAGCCGCAGGTGGCCGAGCAATCCCGCAAAGAAGGCTGGGATTACTTCAAATCGGTTGAAAAAGGCGTCTTCTGCGAACTCGGCAAGGGTGCGGTAAACTTCCCGGCCATTAAAGCCGAATTGGAAAAACAGGGCTTTGGCGGCTGGATCGTGGTGGAACAGGATGTGCTGCCCGGAATGGGGCGTCCGTTCGATTCTGCACTGCGCAACCGCGAGTATCTTAAATCCATCGGGCTGTAAGCCCATATTGCGAAAGGAATGTCTATGAGCACTCCCAAGGTTGTTCGAGTAGGCGTCATCGGCGCAGGGCGTATCGGCAAAATCCACGCCGAAAATATTGCCACGCGCATCCCCGGTGCAGTGGTAGAAGCCATTGCCGACCCCAATTTTGCCTTTGCCAAGGAACTGGCGGAAAAACTTCATGTGGCTAAGGTGTACGACGATCACCGCAAGATCATGGAAGACCCCACCATCGATGCCGTAGCCATCTGCTCTTCCACGGCCACGCACGCGCAGTTCATGATCGAGGCTGCCCAGGCTGGCAAGCATGTTTTCTGCGAGAAGCCGGTTGACCACACGCTGGCAAAGATCGATGCGGCCATTGCCGCCGTTACCAAAGCCGGTGTCAAATGCCAGATCGGCTTCAACCGCCGCTTTGATCCCAACTTCAAGAAGATCCGCGAGCTGGTTGCCACCGGCAAGATCGGCGACCTGCACCTTCTGCGCATCACCAGCCGCGACCCGGCGCCCCCTCCGGCTGAGTATGTCAAGGGTTCCGGCGGCATGTTCCTGGATATGACCATCCACGACTTTGACATGGCGCGTTACCTTTCCGGCAGCGAGGTGGTGGAAGTGTACGCCGCCGGTGGCGTGCTGGTAGACCCGGCCATCGGCCAGGCTGGCGATATTGATACCGCCATCATCACCCTCAAGTTCGCCAATGGTGCCATTGGCACCATTGATAACAGCCGCAAGGCCGTTTATGGTTACGACCAGCGCGTGGAAGTCTTTGGCTCCGGCGGCATGGCCAACACCCCCAACAACACTCCCAATGCCAGCGTGTACAGCAATGCAGATGGTGTTATGTCGGAAAAACCGTTATACTTCTTCCTCGAGCGCTACATGGATTCCTTCATCGCCGAGATGCGCGGCTTCATCGAAGCAGTACGCGATGACAAACCCACCCCTGTGACGGTAATCGATGGGCGCAAGCCTGTGGTCATTGCCATGGCAGCCAGCAAGTCTCTTAAAGAAAACCGCCCGGTCAAGTGTTCTGAGATCGAGTAAACCAAAGTAACAGAAGGAGCAAGAAATGTCAGATGAAGTTCTGCAACTGGTGGCAAAGGCTCGTGCCGCCCAGGAGCAAATAGAATTCTGGTCGCAGGAGCAAGTGGATGAAATGGTAGCGGCCGTCGGCTGGGAATTGTACGAGCGTTCCCACGCCGAAGCCTGCGCGCGCCTGGCAGTTGACGAAACCCAGATGGGCGTTTACGAAGATAAACTAGGCAAGCACCAAAAGAAAACTTTGGGAACTTTACGTGACCTGCACGGGCTAAAAACCGTGGGGATCATCGAAGAAAACAAAGAAAAAGGCCTCCTCAAGATTGCCAAGCCGGTAGGTGTGATCGGCGCATTGACACCCATGACCAACGCCTCTTCCACGCTTAGCTGCAACGGCCTGCCCATGCTCAAGACCCGCAATGCAGTGATCTTTGCACCGCACCCGCGCGCCAAAAAGACCGCTGCGCTCACCGTATCGTACATGCGCGCCGGGCTGCGCAAAGTGGGTGCCCCAGAAGACCTGGTGCAGTGCCTGGAAGAGCCCACCGTTGAACTGACTCAGGAATTGATGAAGCACGTGGATCTCATTGTGGCCACTGGCGGCTCCGCCATGGTCAAGGTGGCTTATTCCAGCGGCACACCGGCTTACGGCGTGGGCGCCGGCAACTCGGTGACTGTGGTGGATGAGACCGCCGATCTGGTGGACGCAGCCAAGAAGATCTTTTTAGGCAAAACGTTCGACAACGCCACCTCCTGCTCATCTGAGAACTCCTGCGTGATGCATACGAGTGTGTTTGCCCGCATGGTTGAGCTATTCAAAGGCCACGGCGGCTACCTGTGCAATGCAGAAGAAAAAGCGCGCCTCAAGGCCGTGATGTGGCCGGACGGCGCTCATCTGAGCAAGGATGTGGTCGGACAGCACGCTTCAAAGATCGCCAAACTGGCCGGCATCCCCGGTTGGGAAAAGGTCACCTTCCTCATGGTGGTGGGCGAGGCAGTGGGCAAGGAAGATATGTTCTCCGGTGAAAAACTCTCCCCGGTGCTCACGCTGTGGAAGTATAACGACTTCGATGACGCCATCAAACTGGTGCGCGATATCACCCGTTACAGCGGCTACGGGCACTCCTGCGGGCTTCACACCACCAATGATGAACACATGCTGCGCCTGGGCACACAGGCCCGCGTTAGCCGCATGATGGTGCGCCAGACCCAGCCGTTCGCCAACAGCGGTAACTATGACAACGG
>CALCNO010000069.1 GCA_937897615.1 uncultured Anaerolineaceae bacterium | reverse complement strand
TGCTGCAACTGCCGTATGTTCTCCAGCAAAAAAGTGAAGAGGAGTCGGTGCCTGCTCCCATGGCAGAAGCTGAACAGGCCGCAGAGGTACAGGAACCAGTTGCCCCTGCCGCAGCAATCGATGAAGAGATCGTCTCCTCGCAAAAAGGTGAACCATCTGCACCTCAAACATTAATCGAATTGCCCGGTTTTTCCGATGAATTAAAAGAGTTCATCAGCAAGCCCATCAACCTCCCATTCCTGGAGTTGGCGATGAAACTCAGCCAAATGGACGCGAAGAAACTGCGCGATGTTGCCGAAAGCCTTTTGGAGATCACGCTATAGCAATGGACGAGAACATCACCAAAATCTCCGCGCAGGCTTTCAAGGATTACCGCAAGAAAAACTTTCTGGCTGCGCGCGATGGTTTTCAAAAGTGTATTGAGTTGCTCACCCAGGAAGGGTCCGAAAAAGACCTGGCGGAGATGCGCAACAACCTCAGCGTTACGCTGTGTGATCTGCACGAGTGGCAGCAGGCCTATGACACCGTGTCCGGAACCGATGTGATCTTTGAGAACCTGGGAGATCAGAAAAGCCAGGCGATGGCGCTGGCCAATACCGGTACCGCTCTACAGGGGTTAGGCAAAAAAGAGGAAGCACTGGCTGCATTTGAGAAATCTTCTGACCTCTTTAAACTCAGCGGTGAAAAACTGATGAGAGCCAGCGTGCTCAAAAAGATTTCTGACCTGCAATTGACCACCGGCAAACCGCTGCAGGCACTGGCTTCGATGCAGGCAAGTTACGAACAAAAGGAAAAGAAATCCCTCAAGGACAAGATTCTAAACTCAGCCCTTGGCCAATACCTGCAGCGGCTTATCCGCTAAGCAATCCTCCGGCTCCCCTTGTACACCATCCAACAGGCCACAAGCATCGATACAAGCGAGATCGCTCAATTCCTTGAGCATGCAGCGTATGTCCATCGCCATTTGGATTGGGCTCCCCTGTTCGATTGGATCGAGACCGAGCCATTTCTCCTCTTGTTACGCAATAACCGAATTGCAGGCATTCTGGTGTGCCCACCCGATCCTGGTCAGACAGCCTGGATCAAGTGTTTTGCTTGCAGCAAACGCGAAGACCCAGAAAACGCTTTCAATCTCCTGATCAATGAAGCGAAAGCGCGATTAAATGGAAAAGCGCGGGATATTTTCGCGCTTGGGTTTCACGATTGGTTCAGGAAATGTCTTGCGCAGAATTCCTTTGCCAGATTCCAGGAGGTCGTGGTTTTGATCCTGGCGCAAAGCAAATTTCGGCCCGGTAAAATGGGTGAAGCATCCACCCGCCCAATGGAGTTAACCGACCTTGAAGAGGTCGCCAGGGTGGATGAGTCCTCATTTGAAACGCAATGGTCGCTTTCTGCCAGAGAATTGCAGGCAGCCTTTTTCCAGGCTACCCATGCCTCGGTTGCTGAGTATGGTAAAAAGATCATCGGCTACGAATTGTCGACCTCGAGCCACTATTCGGCACACCTGGCCCGGGTGGCAGTGCTCCCTGCGTTTCAACAACAAAAGATAGGCCATCAACTCATTTCCGAAATGATTGCCTTTTTCCAGCGCCAGGGAATTGCTGAGATCACGGTTAACACCCAGAGCACCAATCATGCATCGCTACAGCTTTATCGAAGCCTGGGGTTTGTATTAACCGGTGATAAATTCCCCATCTACCGGAATTCGCTTGTGGCAAATACTGGACAATAAGTATCCTTTATGAGAAAATTTAAGCCTTGGAGGAAGATAATTATGGCGAGCCGCAAAGATATCAAAGCAAAACAAAAAAAGAAACAAAAGCAGCAGGATCTGGTTCCTTTCCTGATCATTGGCGGATTGGTGATCATCGTTCTGGCAATTGTGATTATCACTCAGATCACCAATAATTCCACAGCAAAAGCCAATATCATTACACCCGAGTTTGTCCTTGCAAAGCAAACTGATGGATTAACTATGGGTGACCCGAATGCGAAGGTTACCGTTATTGAATTTGCCGATTTCCAATGCCCTTATTGTGGAAGCTACTGGAAGCAACTGGAACCCACCATTATCCAGGATTACGTAGATACCGGCAAGATTCTGTACGTTTATCATCCGTTCTCTTTCCTGGGCACCAGCAGCACCTGGGATGAATCGGTCAAGTCATCAGAAGCCGCCTATTGCGCAAACGACCAGGGTAAGTTCTGGGAATACCGCGCCATGTTGTTTGCCAATCAAAACGGCGAAAACAAGGGTGCCTTCAGCCAGGCAAAATTGATCGCGTTTGCTGAAATTGTTGGCCTGGACATGAAAACCTTTAAGCAGTGTTTGAGCAGCGATGCTCATAATGCAGAGGTCACAGCAGATACCAAGGCAGCCAGCGATCTGGGCGCAACGTTTACCCCCTCCTTCCTTGTGGATGGGCAAATTGTAGGACCAGATACATTGATTGAATCAATTGATGCAGCGCTGAGCAAGTAACCATAAAAAACACCCGCACTCTTGTGCGGGTGTTTTTTATTTAAACAGCGAAATAATATACACAATTAAAGGGGCAAAAATAAGCGCCGGGATGAAACTGGCTGTGCGTATCTTCTTTAACTCCAGCAAGTTTGAGATCGCAATCCCGGCCAGGATCACGCCCCCCGTGGCGGTCAATTCAAGGATCATGGCATCGGTCATTACTCCCTGAATTTGGCCGGCAAGCAGCGAGATAGCTCCCTGATATACCAGCACCATCACAGAAGAAAAGAGCACCCCCACCCCCAGGGTTGAGGCAAAGGCCATCGCCGCAAACCCATCCAGCACCGATTTGATCACCAGCGTTTGGATGTTACCGGAAATGCCATCTTCCAATGCGCCAAGGATGGCCATTGGCCCGATGCAAAAAACAAGGGTTGTGGTAAGGAAGCCGCGAATAAAACGATTGCGATCTTCAGAGCCTTCACTGCGAGAAAAACGTGCTTCCAGCCAGATGCCCAGCCGCTCTACGCCTTCCTGTATATGAAGCCACTCTCCGACCAGGACACCCATAAGGATGCTTCCTAAAACAATCAGGGAATTATTCGTTCGGATGAACAGAGAAATGGCATACAGAAGGGTGAAAATCCCCAGCCCGGAAATGATCGTGCTCTTGATCTTTTCGGAGATGCGGGTGCCCAGCAATATCCCGATAAAGCCACCCACAATGATGGCGAAGAAGTTGATCAGCGTTCCCAACATTATTCACTCCCTGATACTATGCTGGGGGAGCCTTCTCCGCGAGAAGCTTCTTTTACTTCAAGCACATAAAGCAATGAGGACAAGCGGTTCAAGTAGGTAGCTACCCAGCGATTGGTAATGACGTGACCATCAAGCAATTCAACCACCCGCCGTTCGGCCCGGCGGCATACAACCCGCGCCATAGAAAAGGAAGCCGATAATCGGGTGTCCCCGGGCAAGATGAAATTCTTTAGGGAAGAAAGATCGCCAGAATGCTGTTCAATCAATTTTTCGAGCTGTGCAATAGAATCTGCGCTGATCTTGCGATAACGCTCCTGATTCTCTGTGGTGGCCGCAACTTCAGCCATCATCTCATAAAGGGAAGTTTGTATCTTTTTAATCATTTCGCTCAGAGGTGCCTGGCACTGGCTCCTGGCGAATCCCAGAAAAGCCGATAGCTCATCCAACGTACCTAATGCCTCCATGCGAGGATCGCTCTTCTTTACGCGTCCTTCTCCTAGCAACCCGGTGGTTCCATCGTCTCCAGTGCCGGTGAAATACTTCGTCATCTTTCGCCTCTCTATAATTGGCAATACAGGAACCAAAAATCTACTTCGGGGAAACACTTTTCCAATTCTCTTCCCCAGATGAAACCGTTTTTCCGCAGCAGGGTATGAAGCGCTGCATCTAGGCTGTCCAATTGGCCAAGCAGCCGAGTGTCCACTGCTGAACTCTCATCAACAAGCAATTTAAGCATTACCCTGTGGGCCACCTGAGCCGAGTAAGATGCATCCAGCCCTTCTTCCCGATAACCCTCGAGCACATTTGCCCAGAGGCGCAACCGCACGGGAATTTCCTGGGCAATTTTTCTCTGCCACGAAGAGGTATGGTTTTGCAGGATTGCATCCAATTCTCGCAGCAAGCCTGCAATCTGCACGTCATCGACTTTTGATGAAAGCCGCCTTTGGGATAGCAAGACCCTTCCAGGGGTTAACACAAACCTGGAAGGGCTCATATTCCATTCAAGGACAGGCGAACTTAAGTAAGCGCTGATTTCACTGGCAGCCGAGAGAAGGAATGCTTTATCTTCCTCTTGCCATTTCATAAACGTCAGTTCCCTGAGGAACCGGGGGTGGTTTGTACTGTCTTTGCAGACATGTACCACTCTTCTACCGTTGCAAAACGGCTGCTCGTATCGATCAAAGGCCCCATAGAAATGCCAAGGATCTGGTCGGTAACACCGTAATTGTAAACAGGATAATAAAGCGGCAGGGCCGGCAACTCGCTGGCAAAGATGGACTGAAAATTGTGATACAGCCGTTCTCTTTCAGCGAAATCAACCGTGATGCGCGCCTGCTCGATGGTGTCGCTGGCGATCTGGCTATCCCACTGAGTGTAGTTTTGCCCGGCTGCGGCCTGCCCCAAATCCCAGAATGGATAGGGATCAGGATCGGGTGTCTTACTCAAGTTGAGGTCAACCAGCGCCACCTGATAGGCTCTGGGTTCGAGCTTGGCAGACAGGAAAGTGTCCGGCGGTACTGCTTCCAGCGTGACGTCAATCGAAAGCGCCTGCCAGTCTGCCTGGATGCTCTCAGCAATGTGTTTGTGCAGATCATCATCAGGGTATGACAAAACTAACTTGAGGGAGACATCATCTTTTTTGCGCACCGGGTTCTCATCACCGGTGACCACATACCCGGCAGTTTTCAACAGCAAAGCAGCCTGCTCAGGATCGTAGGCGTAACTCGGCACGCTCTCCAGGTACGCCCAGGTACCGGGGAGGATCACACTATTAGCCACGATCCCCTGCCCGTTGAAATAGTCGGTGATGATCTTCTGTCGGTTGATGCCCAGAAGCAACGCCTGGCGGATTTCCTTTTCCTGCAGGAAAGTTGATTCTGGGTCCTTGAGGTTGATCAGGATCAAGCCGATCTGCGGCATCCGCCCGGTGTAGATTGAAAGTCCAGATTGAGAAAGCGCCTGGGTAATCAAGTGGTTGGGAATCTGGCTGATCCCCTGTACATAGCCATCCTTAAGCGCCTGCAAGGCTGCTTCAGCATCGGCATAATAGCGGAAATTGATCTCCTGGATATAGGGCGCATGCGGCAGGTAATCCTTGTTGGCAGAAAGTTTTATGCCCGTGATCTTCGCGTCTTCAACGGACAAAGATTCGAACTTAAACGGCCCGCTGCCAACCGGTTGAAGGTTGAACTGGGAATCTGCAATTTGCGCCAGCGTCATCCCGGACAGGAGGTGCTCCGGGAGCAATCCAAAGGCAAGGTAATCCTGAAAAGGCGCATAAGCCTCGGTCAGTTTGAATTGGATATTGAGGTCATCCAGCTTGATGACTTCGACCGATTTCCACAGATTGATAAGGTCTTCAGAGACAAAGCCGTCGCCATTTTTCATCAAGTCAACGGTAAACAGAACATCCGCTGCGGTAAGGGGCTTCCCATCGTGCCAGGTCAGGCCTTCCTTCAACTTTACGTTGTACAGCAAGCCATCCTGTGAGATTCCCAAGGTTTCGGCAAGGTCCGGCTGTGGCATACCATCGGAATCGAACTTGATTAGCCCGGAGAAGATTAAGCGGTCAATATCGCGGTCAGCCTGGTTATTGGCGTCAAGCAGCGGATTCAAACGCACCAATTGGCCAACAATCGCTTCGGTATAGACACCGCCTTCAACAGGCTGCGGTGTGCCAGACAATCCCCCCAGGCCACCACGTTTTTCCAGGATCAGCAAGGTACCAACAATTAACCCTGCCAGAAAGAGAATCAGTAATTGCCAACGGAATTTTTTCATTTTTTTTTATCCAAAAGGCGACCACCCTTTATCAAGGATAGTCGCCCTCGAATGATTTGGGTCAATAGCAAATTGTTTGTGGAGCGAGGGTTAGCTTTCAAGCAAGACAGCAGCAAAGGTAAAAACGAAGAACAGAACACTCAAGATAATCGTGATCCAAAAAAGTGTTTTTTCAATACCGCGGCGAGCAGAGAAAACGCCACCGCTGTTGTCACCGGTCAGCCCACCTAAGCCAACTCCTTTGTTCTGCAGGATGACGCTAACAATGAGGGCCAAAGAAGTTATAATTAGGGCAATGTCTACATAAAGTTTCACGTGAACCTCCTAAGATTTCAAACATCGAAAATTATACCGTTTTATCCATGAAAAAGTCAACCTGATGAAAGAAGTCATTTGCAACCTCCACAACCATACAATTTATTCTGACGGCACCGGTACATTTGCCAGTGTTGCCCAGGCCGCCATCAGGCAGGGCGTGAATGTGGTCATCGTCACCGACCACAATATTCTGGTAAAAGGCGTGGAAAGCTATTTTGAATCCGCGGGAAAACGCACCCTGGTTCTTACAGGGGAAGAAGTGCATGACCAGGATCGCCGCCCGCAGAAGAATCACACACTGGTAATCGGCGCGCGCAAAGAAATGGCACGGTTCGCCAGCAACCCACAGGAGTTGTTCGACCAGGTTAATGCCAATGGTGGGTCGGCCTTTCTGGCACATCCCAACGAGTACGACCTGCCAATGTTCCATGAGCCAGACATTTCCTGGGTGAGCTGGGACGTGGATGGTTTTACGGGGATGGAACTCTGGAATGGCTTTAGTGAATTTAAGACCTATGCCAGGACAATACCGCGTTTGTTGTTCTATGCCTTTTTTCCTGAATTCATCGCACACGGCCCGCACCCGGCTACGCTCAAAAAATGGGATGAGTTGTTAAGCATGGGTAAGAAAGTTTTTGCCGTCGGTGGGTCAGATGCCCATGCACTGGACTTTCACAAGGGATTTTTCCGTAAGACTGTTTTCCCCTACGATTTTCACTTTTCGGCGATCAACAATCATTTGCTGGTGGACAATGACCTTGTAGGGGATGTGGAGGCAGACGCAAAACAGGTTTATTACGCTCTCAAACATGGCCATTCCTTTGTTGGCTATGACCTGCCCTGCTCCACCAAAGGCTTCTCCTTCACATTGGAAACGGACGACCAGGTTGGGCAACTGGGAGATACCGTGCAATTAAAAAGAGGCGGCACCCTGCGGGTGCATACACCTGCCAAAGCGGATATTGAAATCGTCCATGATGGGAAAGTGTTTAAATCGGCTAAAGATTCTAGCGCCCTTGTTGTCACCGTCACGGAAAGAGGATACTACCGCGTTCAATGCACAATCGATTTTCTTGGCAAGAAACGCGGCTGGATCTACAGCAACCCAATCTTCTGTACCGCATCCTCCGCATAAAGCGTACACTGCCTAGAAATAATTCGTTATAATTCTCCATCATGAACAGCCTAGATTTGATCGAAAACAGAATCAAGTCGTTGATTCAAAAAAGCGCTGCCTTCTTCCCGTGGACAGACAAAAGTACGGATTTAATGTCGCGGTTGCTGGAAAGTATTCAAAATTCCCTGCTCGAAGACCCGGCATCTTCCGCTTTGCCTACGCATCGCTTTCTGATAAAAATGAATGCCAGTAACCTGCAGCAATGGCAAAAACACGCCGGTTGGGAAGATGACCTTGCCCACGCGTACGAGGCAATCCTAACCGAATATGGGTTAAGCAAACCGTTTCATCCTGCTTTCACACTGGCAACCCGGAACTCTCTGGCTGACGATGAAATCCTGATCGAAAAGCTCCAGGAAGCAGATGAGAGAGATGAAACAAGCGATCTTTCAACGCAAAAAAATCCAGGCAAAACGCTGCCTCCCAACTCAAATCCGATATTGCTCTTTGGCGAAGACACCGAAATCCGCCTGTCAAAATCGGTGGTTACGTTGGGAAGGCACAGTTCAAACGATGTTGTGGTCAGCGACGGCAGCGTCTCGCGCATGCACGCGCAAATCCGCCATGTGAGCGGCGGCTACATCCTATTTGATACGGGGTCAAGCGCCGGTACTTTTGTTAACGGCAACAGGGTCTCACAAAAGCATTTACAAACGGGGGATGTGATCACCCTGGGAAGTGTGAAAGTGATCTTTTTGGCAGAAGCTGAGAACAACGGGGACATGGCTGCTTCCCCTAAAGGTGAATGACAATGCTGGCAGCGATTCTTGTTCTGGTTTTGCGCATTTTGCTGGTACTGATCCTGTTTGCTTTTTTGGGTGGGACGATCTTCATCCTTTGGAAAGACCTTCAATTTCGCAGCCAGGACATCCAAAACCGCAAAGTGCCGGCAGTTACGTTAATTGATCGTAGTGGAGCTGTGGAAAATAATGAAACTTCGTTCTCAATTGCCGAGGTTTCCATCGGGCGCGATCCAGCGAACTCGATCAGCCTTGAGGAGAATGTGGTATCAAACCGCCACGCCTCACTTGCCTACCGCAATGGACACTGGTGGTTAGAAGACCTTGGCTCAACCAACGGAACGTATTTGAATGACGAAAAGGTGTCCACCCCGACCATTTTGATCTCCGGAGATGATCTTCATATTGGCAATCATTTCTACGAGATCAGAATCTCAGAATCGAGAGAATAAGGAAAAAATGGAAAACAAACCTGTATTGGCAGTTATCGGCGGGTCCGGGCTGTATGATTTCCCGGCATTGGAAAAGGTTGAACGAGTGGAAGTAGATACCCCGTTCGGGAAACCCAGTGCCCCCATTCAGATTGGCAGCATCAACGGCAAGAAAGTAGCTTTTCTGGCGCGCCACGGGATCGGTCATGTTTATAGCCCAAGCGAGGTCAACTACCAGGCCAACATCTACGCGCTAAAATCCATTGGCGTTGAACAAATCGTGAGCATCAGCGCGTGCGGTTCGCTGAGGGAAGACTACGCACCTGGCAGCATTGTGGTACCCAATCAATTGTTCGACTATACCCACCTGCGCAAGCGCTCCTTCTTTGGCGAAGGCTTGGTGGTGCATGTAAGCGCTGCAGAACCCTTCTGCCCTACCCTTTCCACTTTGCTGGTTCAAACCCTGAGCGCAGCCGGCGCCAACGTGCACCAGGGCGGTGCAATGATCACAATTGAGGGACCGCGTTTTTCTACCAAAATTGAATCGAATACCTACCGTTCCTGGGGACTATCCCTCATCGGCATGACCACCTCCCCTGAGGCTTTCCTGGCACGCGAGGCCGAAATATGCTACGCGGTGATGGCCCATGTAACGGATTATGATGTTTGGCACGTGAGCGAAGAATCCGTCAACGTAGACCTGGTGGTGAAAACGCTGCAAAAGAACACCGAGGTCGCCCAGCAAACGATCATCAAACTCGTTGCATCTCTCGAAAAACATCAGGATTGCTCCTGCAACCATGCGTTGGAAAATGCCATCATTACCAATCGAAAGTATCTCAATAAAAAATCTGTTCAAAAGCTCGGCCTTCTGTTGGATAAGTATACGAAGTGAGCCTGCTGTCCAGTAAAACCAACTCCAGGCAGGATCTGATCCAGTTCCGCCTGTTCAGATTGGCAATCCTCTTTCACGCCATTGGGTGCGCAATTTTGACGCTGGCACCCGTTATCCGCTACCATAGCTGGACAGTTGAGTTGCGTTGGCAACAGTGGGTCGGGTTCCTGGTCTGGGCTGCCGGCTTTGTTTTTCTCAACCGGATTTCAGCCAGGTACAAACCGGACCGCGACCCGTATCTTTTGCCGGTCATCAGTTTCGTAACGGCGTGGGGGCTGCTGACTATCTACCGCCTTGACCCTGCCCTCGGCTTCCGACAAACTCTCTGGCTGGCAATTGGAATGTTCTTGTTCTTCGTCATCATCCGCGAAAAAGGTATCCTTAATTTCTTGCGGCGCTACAAGTATTTCTGGCTATCTTCCGGCCTGCTCCTCACCCTCCTCACCTTTTTGGTCGGGGTTTACCCCAGTGGCTCCGGCCCGGCGCTCTGGTTTCGTTTTTTTGGAATCTACTTCCAACCTTCTGAACTGCTTAAGATCCTGCTGATCATCTTTCTGGCAGCATATTTCGCTGAAAACCTGCAGATTCGTTTCAATCTAGTACGTTTGTTAATGCCCACACTGCTGTTGGTTGGCATCGCATTTTTGATTCTGGTGGCGCAGCACGACCTGGGAACCGCTTCGCTCTTCATCGCCATTTACGCCATTATTATTTACCTGGCGTCTGGGAAACGCCGCCTCTTGCTCATCAGTTTTCTCGTGGTACTTCTGGCCCTGGTCATTGGCTACCAAATCTACGATGTCATCCAGCTTCGCATTGAGGCATGGCTGAATCCCTGGCTGGACCCAAACGGCCGTTCTTACCAGATTGTTCAGTCAATCATCGCCGTTGCCAACGGGGGAATTTTTGGCCGCGGCATTGGGCTGGGGTCTCCAGGCGTGGTGCCTGTCTCACAATCTGACTTTATTTTCACTGCCATTTTTGAGGAAACAGGGTTATTGGGAGCAACCGGCCTCATTCTCCTCTTTACATTGTTGATGGCCAGAGGTTTTACCACCGCACTGAATGCACCAAACCAGTTCCAACGTTTGCTGGCAGCAGGGATTACCGCGGCCATCACTGTGCAGGCGCTTCTGATCATCGGCGGAGCAATCCGCATGCTGCCGTTAACCGGGGTCACACTACCCTTTGTTTCTTACGGGGGTTCTTCTCTGGTCATCAGCTTTATTGCCGGGGGGTTGCTCCTGGCGATCAGTGACCAGGTTGAACAAAAACCGGCAGCATTGGAACGCGCTGTGCCATACCGCCTGGTCGGCGGGGTTTTCCTGGCAGCTTTTGCCGCAGTGCTGGTCATTTGCACTTGGTGGAGCGTCATCCGCAGCACAGACCTTCTTTCGCGCAATGACAATCCCAGGCGTTTCATTTCCGATGCCTACGTTGAGCGGGGGGCAATTTATGATCAAAACGAGGAGCTGCTCACAGAAACGACCGGTGAAAAAGGCAACTATACTCATACACTGTCTTACCCGCCGTTAAGCAGCGTGATCGGATACTCCGACCCGCAATACGGCCAGACGGGTTTGGAGGCCAGCCAAGATTACCTGCTGCGCGGAGATACGGAAGAAAACTTCTGGCAAGTTTTCCGCACACGCCTGCTCTTTGGCCAGTACCCGCAGGGGTTTGACCTTAGGACCAGCATTGACCTGAAGTTACAGCAAGTTATTGACCCGCTGCTGGAAAACGAAAAAGGGTCCATTCTAGCGATGAATGCCGCCAGCGGGGAAATACTCGCCATTGCTACCTCGCCAACTTTTGACGCCAACTCACTGGCAGAGAATATGGAGACATGGAAAGCTGACGAGACCTCCCCTCTGCTCAACCGGGCAACCCAAGGCTTGTATCCTCCTGGCGCTGTCGCAGGAGGTCTGCTGCTAAATGATGTGATTAGCTCCGGCCAAAACCTACCTGATCTGCCGGATTTCTACCGTTCAGAAAACTATGCGGATTCCTTCTATTGCGCAGACAGCCTCCCCGCTTCCTTTATCTGGCTGGATCTGGTTTCTGCCGGGTGCCCGTTTGCGCTTGAACAGCTTGGTTCGGGCCTCAAACCGGTTGACCTGTACAACCTTTATCTGCAATCCGGGCTTCTGGAGCAGCCGGAAATCCAAATCGAAAGTGCGCAAACCACCAACCTCGGAAATTATACTGATCTGAACGCCCTCTTTCGCGGGCAATCGAATCTTCTGGTAACCCCGCTCCAAGTAGCGTTGGCGTATGCCCCGTTTTCCAACGGCGGGCATTCCGTGGAAGCAACACTGGTCACGGCGTACCGGCCACCACAAGGCGCATGGCAGCTCTTGAACAACTCTGCTGAGAATGTTCGTGACGAGAGTGTGCCAATCGCCTCCCTTATCAGTACCGCTTCCAATTCCAGCAGTAACGGTTGGTATATCTCCGCGACAGTGCCGATAGCAACCGGGTACCTGAATTGGTACATTCAAGGAACGCCGTCCAACTGGAAAGGTATCCCCATTGTTGTGGTGATTGCGCTGGAGGAGTCGACGCCCGAAAGGGCCAAGGAAATCGGGGTTTCCGTTTATACGGCAGCCACAAACCAATAAGAAATCCCCGTAGGGCTACGGGGATTTCCTTTTCTACTTTTCAATTTTGAGGAAATGGCGTTTGCCTACCTGCAGAATTCCGGGGTCTCTTACCAGAAAAGCCGGATCCTCCACCACAGCGCCAGCGAATTTGACCCCCTTCTGCTCGATCAGACGCCGCGCATCCGATTTGCTTTTGCAAAGCTGGGCTATCAGCAACAGGTCAACGATGGTGGCTTCCTTTTCCAAACGGAAAGCCGGAATATCCTCAGGCACGGCTCCCTTCTGGAATGTATCCACAAAATTCTTTTCAGCAGACTGCGCGTTTTCATCGCCGTAGAACGAACCAACGATCTCACGCGCCAGCAGCATTTTGGCATCGCGGGGGTGAACAGTGCCGGCTTTTACGCCCGTTTCCACCTTCTGAATCTCCGGCGGCGTCAGGCGCGTAACCAGGCGGAAGAACTGCCCCATTGCACTATCGGGGATGCTCATGACCTTGCCGTACATGTCTGAGGCATCGGTATTGATGGGAATGTGGTTTCCCAACGACTTGCTCATCTTAACCACCCCATCGGTGCCCGGCAAAATGCCCAGGATAATGGCAATGTTAGGCAATGCCCCCAGCGAGGTCATAATCTTACGTGCCGCCGTCATAATGTTGAACAGCTGGTCGGTGCCGCCAACCTGCACATCGGCTTTAAGCATGTAAGCATCGTACCCCTGCATGATCGAGTAAAAGGTCTCATGCAGGTAAATGGCATCGCCTTTTTCCCAGCGCAGTTTAAAGTTCTCGCGCGTGAGAAATTGTTGAATGGTGAAATTAGAAGCCAGCTTGATCAACTCTTCAAAAGAAATTTCAGAGAGCCACTCTGCGTTGTAGCGAATGTGGGTCTTAGATTGATCCAGGATTCTGAAAGCCTGCTCCGCGTAAGTGCGTGCGTTTGCCTCCACCTCATCGTGGGTCAACTGCGGACGAAGCACATCCTTGTCTGAGGGGTCACCGATCAAAGAAGTGTAATTGCCGATGACAAACGTGACGTCATGTCCCAATTCCTGGAACTGGCGCAATTTGCGCATGGGAACGGTATGGCCCAGGTGAAGGTCAGCTTTACGAGGATCGAAGCCGCAATAGACGCGCAGGGGTCTTCCTTCCTTTTGGCAGGTGAGCAAACGCGCTTCAAGCTCATCCGCCATATTTTGTCTGAGATTGCTGTCGCCATATTCGGTGCCCTGCATCAAGTATTCGACTTGTTCTTTGATGTTCATTGCGGCCTCCTTTTTAGAATTTTGTGATAGGTGATTATACCAGCAGAGAACCGGAGTGCCCGGTACTGGTTTCGCAGGGCAAATACTATAACGGCTACGCGAAATGTTTGCTCTCGCCAGCAATGCTATAATTACTCCTATTATGGACAGGCCGGTTTTAGTCCTTAATGCCAATTACGAACCCTTGAACGTGTGTGGCTTTGAGCGCGCGATCGGTTTGATGGTCACCGGTAAAGCGCACCTTGTGCTGGATGGTCGCGGAATCATCAAGACGCCCTCGACAACCTATCCCATCCCTTCCATCATTCGCCTGGGTCACACCGTTGTACGGCCACGCCCGCGAGTGGCACTCTCGCGACTTGAAATCTTCAGGCGCGATGAATGGCGCTGCCAGTACTGCGGGACAATCTCCCGCGCTATGACCATTGACCACGTGTTGCCCAAGCATCTTGGCGGGCAGCACACTTGGAGCAACCTGGTCACAGCCTGCCCGGCATGCAACCATCGCAAGGGAGGGCGCACGTTGAGAGAGTCAGGCATGACCCTTCAACACCTGCCGAAGGAACCTCCTTGCTCGGCTACTTACCTGTTTTCCAAGTATTTAGATGAAAACAATGAATGGCGTAACTATCTGGATGGCTGGTAATTAATAGAGTTCC
>CALCNO010000068.1 GCA_937897615.1 uncultured Anaerolineaceae bacterium | reverse complement strand
ATAGCACGCAGGCCTGCTGCCATTTCCTTACAAAAAAGCAAGAGGTTGCATTTTGAGCCAACTATGGTTTAATTGGAAAATTACCGGGTACAAATATTGCAACCCATTATGGTCATGGAAGACTGCATTTTCTGCCTCATTGCCGCCAAAAAGGCTCCCGCCAGGTTCGTTTACGAAAGCGAGGAGTATTTCATCATCAAACCCCTGCAGGAACTGGCGCCGGTGCATCTGTTGGTGATCCCGCGCCGGCATTTCTCCTCTCTCAACGAAATTGAACTGGCAGATGCCCCCCTGGCAGGGCGGCTGCTGCTGGCAGCACGCAAAGCCGCCGAGATCGCCGGCATCGCCGATGGCTTCCGCACCGTCATCAATACGGGTGCCAAAGGCGGGCAAACGGTCTTCCACCTGCACATTCACGTGCTTGGCGGGGCAAAACTCGACCATTCCCTGATCGCCAAAGGGTTGCAATGAAAGCGCTTGTGCGGATGTGTGCGGTAATTCTGGCGCTGGCTGCTCTCAGTGGCTGTGTTCAACCGGCGCCCAACACGCGCCCCTGGCTGCTGGAGAGCACCCCCAGCGCCATGCCCGCGGCCCTCACGGAAAACGGCCCGGTAGTCACGCCGGTTGTGCTGCCCACAGAACACCCGGCCGGTTATGTGTACCCCACCCCCACCCCCGATGCCCCGCGTGACCTGCCACAACTGCGCAGCAACAGCGAGCAGTATGTGGTGCAGGCCGGGGATTACCTTACCCTCATCGCCCAGCGCTACAACCTGGACGTGAACACATTGCTGCTGGCCAACCCCAACATCAACGCCAACTGGCTGGAGATCGGGCAGGTACTCACCATCCCTGCGCCCGCGCCTTCGGCCAGCCCTTCCAGCTTCAAGATCATCCCCGATTCCGAGCTGGTCTACGGCCCGATGAGCACCACCATCGACCTGGATTCTTTTATCAACAAAAAAGGTGGTTATCTTTCCAGGTACAGCGGCGAGGCCAACGGCCACACCCTCAGCGGTGCCGAGATCGTTCAACTCGTTGCGGCGGAATATTCGGTGAACCCACGCCTGCTGCTGGCGCTGCTGGAATGGCGTGCCGGCTGGGTGACGCAAGATAATCCTGCGCAAACTTACCGCGACTACCCGATGGGCTACATCGAAGCCAGCCACAAGAGCCTTTACCGCCAGTTGAGTTGGACGGCCAATCAATTGAACCGCGGCTACTACGCCTGGAAAAATTACGCCATCAGTTACATTCTGTGCACCGATGGCAGCCTGGTGATGCTCGCGCCCACCGTCAATGCCGGTACAGTTGGCGTGCAGTACCTGCTATCTACCCTGCTCAACCTGGCAGACTGGCAGCAGGCGGTCTCGGACAACGGTGTCTTTTCGGTGTACTCCTCTCTTTTTATCAATCCCTTCGACCTGGCGATCGAACCGCTGGTACCCACCAATTTGCAGCAACCGCAATTACAACTGCCCTTTGAAGCGGGCGTTAGCTGGTCGTTCACTGGTGGGCCGCACGCCGGCTGGGGGGATGGTTCCGCCTGGGCCGCGATTGATTTTGCGCCCCCCGGCACCGCTTATGGCTGTTTTACCTCCAACGAGTGGGTCACTGCCGCCGCCGACGGCTTGATCATCCGTTCAAAAGATGGCGAGGTGGTGCAGGACCTCAACGGCGACGGCCTGGAAGCCACCGGCTGGACGCTGCTCTACATGCACATTGAATCACGCGACCGGGTCAGCGCCGGCACGTATGTCAAAGCGGGTGACCGCATTGGGCATGCCTCCTGTGAGGGAGGCGTTTCCAACGGCACACACGTGCACATTGCGCGCCGTTACAACGGCGAGTGGATCCCGGCGTATGGTTCACTGCCCTTCGTGTTGAGCGGCTGGCAGGCAGCCCTCACCGGCAGCGAATACGAAGGCACGCTCACCTCCAGTTATGACACCGTTTACTCCTGGGATGGAAGGACCGATGACAACCAGATCGCGCGCTAGGAAACTGCAACTGGTTGCCGCGCTGGTGATGCTGCTGAGCGCATCGCTGGCGTGCTCGCAGAGCTATGTGAGCCCGGCAGAATTGACGGCTACCGCGCAGTGGTTCACCGCCACCAGTACGGCCGGCACGCCCTCGCCTACCGCAGCCCCCCCTACACCCACTGAGACTACCGGCCCCACGTCGCTGCCCACCTTTACCGATGTGCCCGAGGAGACTGCCACCCCGCGCCCGACCGTTACTGTTGACCCGCGCGCAACTCCAAAACCGCCCATCCTCTATTACACTCAGGCCGGTGACACGCTGGCCTCCATTACCGGGCGTTTTGGCGTCACTGCCAGCCAGATCTCTTACAGCGTCAGCGTACCGCAGACCGGCCTTATCAGCCCCAATATCCTGCTGGTGATCCCGGACGTGCTCAGTGACGTATTCACTTCCGAATCCTTTATGCCGGACAGTGAAGTGGTCTATTCCCCTTCTGCGGCAGATTTCGATTACGAAAAATACATCATGGATGCAGGCGGTTACCTGAGCACTTATGTGGAAAAGATGAACACCGGCAATTACACCGGCGTGCAGATCATCCGCCGCGTGGCGCTGGAAAACTCCATCAACCCCTACCTGCTGCTGGCGCTGCTGGAATACAAAAGCCACTGGGTGCTGGGCCAGCCCACCAACCTGGCTGAAAAGGAATACCCCATGGGCATGGTGCGCCTGGAAGAGCGTTACCTCTACCACCAACTCTCGTGGGCAGTGCAGCAATTGAACATCGGCTATTACGGCTGGCGCGCCGGCACGCTCTACGAACTGAAATTCAAGGACGGCTCGATCAAGCGCATTGACCCGGAATTGAATGCCGGCAGCGCGGCCATCCAGTACCTGTTTGCCCAGTGGTACGACCCACTGGAATGGGCCGGCGCCCTGGACGTGCACAGCGAGTCCAGCTTCCCCAGCAAGATGGCCGGCATGTTCGGTGACTTCCTCATCCGCGCACAAACGGTAGAGCCTCTTTACCCGGCCGACCTGACCCAACCCACACTGGAATTGCCTTTCCAACGCGGCAAAGCCTGGGGTTTCACTGGCGGGCCGCACTCTGCCTGGGGCCCGGATGGCGCCCTGGCTGCTCTGGATTTTGCCCCTCCCTCCGAGGAGCCCGGCTGCGTGCAATCTGACGAGTGGGTAACTGCAATGGCTCCTGGCGTAATCGTGCGCTCCGAAGACGGGTTGGTGATGGAAGACCTGGATGGCGACGGCATTGAGCAGACCGGCTGGAATATCATGTACTTCCATATTGAAACGCGCGGGCGGATTGCTGTTGGCACCCGCGTGGAGACTGGTGATAAAATTGGTCATCCCTCCTGTGAAGGCGGCGTTGCCACCGGAACCCATACGCACGTGGTACGAAAATTCAATGGCGAATGGATCCTCGCCGGCGGGCCGCTGCCCTTTACCATGAGCGGCTACGTGGCCGAGGCAGGAGATGAAGCCTATCGAGGTTATTTAGTAAAAGGCAGCGAGATCATCAGCTCCAACGGTATTGGCTCTTATGATAGTCAGATCATGCGGCAGTAAAATGAGGCAATTCAAGGGGAAAGCCTCTTCGCGTCTCTATCAGCTAAAACTCGTAACCGCATTCTTTATCCTGGCCAGCCTGCTCACTGCCTGCACCTCTCCGCAGGCTACGCAAACGGTGATTGAAAACACCCCGGAAACCATTGCCACGGAGGAGCCTGTGGCTACGCGCACACCGATCCCCACCCGCCCGGTGTACGCTCCGGCCACACTGGTGGATTACACCGTGCAAGCCGGCGATTCCGTCGCCGTGCTGGCGGCGCATTTTAACACCACCACTGCCGAAATCTACGAAGCCAACCCACTCATCGACCCCAAGGCCAGCACCCTCTCCCCCGGGCTGGAGATCAAGGTTCCCATTTACTACAAAGCCCTGTGGGGCAGCCAGTTCCAGATCATCCCGGATAGTCTGTTCGTCAACGGCCCCGCCCAGATCGGTTTCGACACCTCCGACTTTGTTGATGCGCAGCCCGGATGGCTGAAGAGCTATTCGGCGCTGGCCGGTGGTGAAACCCGCCGCGGCGGTGACCTGATCGATTACGTGGCGCAAAACGCCTCCATCAGCCCGCGCGTGCTGCTGGCGCTGGTAGAGTACCAGGCCGGCGCTCTCAGCCAGCCCACTCTCGACGAGGACAAAGCGGCCTACCCGCTGGGTTACCGGGATCAATTTCATCAAGGCCTTTACCTTCAGCTTGTGTGGGCTGCCAATACACTCAACAACGGCTATTACGGCT
>CALCNO010000067.1 GCA_937897615.1 uncultured Anaerolineaceae bacterium | reverse complement strand
GAGCAGCGCAAGGCAATTGAATATCCCTGGATGGGTGATAGCAAAGCCCAAAAGGATTCTGCCGCCGCGGACAAATCCGCCCACCTGCCCAAGGGGCCGGCGCCCTTCCTGCTGGAGATCGGCACGGAGGAACTCCCCGGCACAGATTTTACCGCCGCGGTGGAGCAATTGCGGTCACGCGTTCCGGCGCTGTTGGACGAATTGCGGCTTTCTCATGGTGCGGTGGAAGTGCTGGGCACCCCGCGCCGCCTGGTTGTGCGTGTGCAGGATCTGGCCGACCAGCAGCAGGCGCGCACCACGGTCGTCAAGGGTCCCCCACAGAGCCGTGCCTTCGATGAAACCGGCCAGCCTACCCGTGCCCTGGAAGGCTTTGCCCAGAGTAAAGGCGTCAGTGTGGCCGACCTGCAAGCGCGCGAGATTGATGGCGGTGTGTATATGGTGGCGCTGGTGACGGAGACCACGCGCTCTGCCTACGACGTGTTGCTGGAAGCCTTGCCGGCGCTGGCGGCTGGCATCAAATTTGAAAAATCCATGCGTTGGAATTTTACCAATGTAGCATTCTCGCGCCCGGTACGCTGGTTGGTAGCCATGCTGGGCGACGCAGTGATTCCCTTTGAATATGCCGGTTTGCGCGCTGGTAGCACAACACATGGCCTGCGCTTTATTGAGCCGGAAGAGTTGGTAGTAAAGAATGCTGCCGACCACGAAAGTGTGCTTGCGAAGCAGGGGATTCTGCTTGACCCGGCCAAACGCAAAGAGACGATTCGCAGCCAGGTGCTGGCCATCAGTAAAAAGGCCGGTGGCACTGACAGCCTGGATGAAGGCTTGCTCGACGAAGTGACCTTCCTGGTGGAAGCACCCTTTGCTTTTCTGGGAACTTTTGAAGATTCCTACCTGCAGCTTCCGCCGGAAGTGCTTATCTCGGTGATGAAGAAGCACCAGCGCTACTTCCCGGTGCAAGGCGCTGATGGCAAATTACTGCCGCATTTCATTGCCGTGCGCAATGGTGGTGAAAAAGGCATCGACCTGGTCACCGATGGCAACGAGCAGGTGGTGCGTGCGCGCTTTGCTGATGCCAATTTCTTTATCCGCGAAGACCTGAAGCACCCGTTGGAATCCATGCTTACACGCCTGGGAACGCTCACCTTCCAGCAGAAACTGGGTTCGATGCTGGAGAAAAGCCAGCGTATCACGGCGCTGGTGGAGGCGCTGGCCCCCGCATTTGGGCTGAGCGACGAGGAGTTGAAAACTGCCAAACGTGCTGCCACGCTGTGCAAAGCTGACCTGGTCACCCACATGGTGGTGGAGATGACCTCGCTGCAGGGCGTGATGGGGCGTTACTATGCGCGCTACTTCGGCGAAGCTGAGCCGGTTGCCCAGGCTTTGTTTGACCAGTACCTG
Source organism: uncultured Anaerolineaceae bacterium (assembly GCA_937897615.1). GTDB lineage: Bacteria > Chloroflexota > Anaerolineae > Anaerolineales > Anaerolineaceae > UBA6107. The sequence goes on along the minus strand of CALCNO010000067.1, from coordinate 9,107 downwards.
CCGCGTTTTGCCGGTGACCTTATGCCCTCCAACAAGATCGGTCTGGCGGTGGGTATCGCCGACCGGCTGGATTCTCTCACCGGATTGTTTGCCGCGGGGTTGGCGCCTACCGGCACCAAAGACCCCTTTGCCCAGCGCCGCGCTGCCCTGGGGCTGGTGCAGAGCCTGGCCGCCTTCGACCTGAACATTGACCTGCGCGAGGTGTTGAAGCAGGCTGCCGCACAGTATTCCTTTGCCATTGACCAGAAGAGCCTGGACGCCACCCTGGAATTCATCACCGGGCGCCTCAAGAGCAGTCTCACAGATCAGGGCTACCGCTACGATGTGGTGGATGCGATTCTGGCAGAGCAGGGGTACAACCCTGCGGGTGTCTACCGCGGCGTCAAAGCTCTGGCTGCCTGGGTCAACCGCCCGGACTGGGCCACCGTGCTGCCGGCTTTTGCCCGTTGCGTGCGCATCACCCGCGACCAGAAGCAAACCTTCAGCGTGGATTCCTCCGCTTTTGCGGAACCTTCCGAAAAGGAGCTGTTTGCGGCGGTACAAGCCATTGAAAAATCGGCACGCGCGCAAGGCTCGGTGGATGACCTGATGAATGCTTTTGTGGCGATCATCCCGCAGGTGAACCGCTTCTTTGACGAGGTGCTGGTGATGGCAGAGGATGCCCGCCTACGCAGTAATCGCCTGGGTCTGCTGCAGCGCATCGCCGCCTTGGCAAAGGGCGTAGCGGATCTCTCCTGCCTCGAAGGCTTCTAGCAGCGTTTGTAATTGGGGATAAAATTAAGCCAACCCATGACTGCGATTGATGAGATCAAAGCACGGCTGGATATTGTTGACCTCGTTTCCGAGACGGTAAAGCTGCGCCGTTCCGGCAAGAGCTATACCGGCTTTTGCCCTTTCCATACCAATACTAAAACCCCGGCGTTTGCTGTCTTCCCAGATTCTGGCACGTGGCGCTGTTTTGGCGAGTGCAACGAGGGCGGCGATATCTTCAAGTTCGTGATGAAGAAGGAAGGCTGGGAGTTTGTAGAGGCGCTGCGTTACCTGGCCGACCGCGCTGGCGTGGTGCTGGAGCCGCTGACCCCTGAAAAGAAGGCCGAAGAGGATCAATACGACCGGCTGCGTGAGTTGCTGGAAAGCGCCGTCAAGCTATTCCAGTATCACCTGCTGGAAACCCCCGCCGGCCAGCCGGCACTGGACTTTCTCACCCGGCGCGGGGTTACGCCTGAGACCATCCGTACCTTTGAGCTGGGCTATGCCCCGCCGGGCTACGAGACCGTGCTGGCGCACTTTAGCGCGCATGGCTGGGGGTCACAAGACCTCTTTGATGTTGGGCTGGTGAACAAACGCGATGAGGGTGGCTACTACGACAAATTCCGCAACCGTGTGATGTTTCCCATCCGGGATGCTTCTGGCAGGATGACCGGTTTTGGTGCGCGCATTCTTGACCCCAACGACATTCCCAAGTTTCTCAACTCGCCGCAGACGGCCCTGTTTGATAAAAGCCACCTGCTCTACGGTTTAAACCTGGCTCGCAAACATATCCGCGAGCAGAACCAATCGGTCATCGTAGAGGGCTACCTGGATGTCATCCTGCTGCACCAGGCAGGCTTTAGCAATGCGGTTTCGCCGATGGGCACAGCGTTGAACGAAGACCAGTTCAGGCTTCTAAATAAACTTTCGCATCGCATCCTGCTGGCGCTGGATGCCGATGCCGCCGGTGAAAAGGCCACCCTGCGTGGATTGGATCTGGCGCGCAATGCGTTGGAACGGGAAACCGAGATGGCTTTTGATGCGCACGGGCTGTTGCGTCACGAGGCCCGCCTGCAGGCAGACTTGCGCGTGACGGTTCTGCCACCCGGCATGGACCCTGATGAAGTGGTGCTGCGGGACCCGGAGGAATGGAAGCAGATTGTGGCCTCGGCGCGCCCAATTGTGGTGCATGTGATGGAAACACTGGCAAAAGGACAGGACCTCAATGACGCCAAAGTGAAAACCGCCATTGCTGCACAGGTGACCCCACTGATCGAAGATGTCCCTTCTGCGATTGAACGCGACACTTACCGCCAGCAGTTGGCGCGCCTGCTCAAAGTAGACGAACAAACTTTGTTGGGCAACCAGAAGGTTGTAGAGCGCGGTCGGCGCCGCGCAGAGCGCCTGGAAGACCCGGCGCGGCAGGGTGCAACTCCCAGGCTGGATAAAGGGGTCGACCAGCGCGTGCAGAGCCTGGAGAACCACTGCATCACGCTGCTGCTCAACCGTCCGGACGGGGTTTACGAGCTTGACCGCGAGCTCAAGACGTTCAACCTGGAAAAACTTTCTCCCAATGACTTTATCGCCGTTGAGACACAAACCATTTGCCGCCTGCTGCTGCAAGGGCTGGATCAGGACGAGCACGATGTACATCCTTTTGTGAAGATGCATCTGCCCGCAGAGATTGAGGAGCGCTATCAAAACCTTTTGCAGGGCGAAATACTGGAGCGCGCTAATCCGGTGCGGGTACAGCAGGATTTAATGCGCACCCTTGTGGCATTACGGTTGTTAAATATAAACAGCACTCTTAGTCAGCTAAAATTCTTGCAGGAAGACACGGAACTTGCGGAAGAGGAAAAAGGAGAGCTGGGCAAACAAATCCTCAAATTGACCATTGAGCGCGGAAAGCTTGACCGCGTGACAGCCAAACCTACTTATTAATTCTCCTCTTGACATTATGGTATAGTTAACCATGGTTTCAACAAAAGAAGCGGGCAAACCCAGACCAGTGACCAGCCAAACCAAGAAAACTACCCCAAAAACCAGCGAAAAGGCAAAAAAAGCCTCTCCACGCAAGGCAAGTTCAAGCGGCCGCACTGCGGCACGCAAGGGCAAACTGCTGTCAGAGAGTTTTGACGAAGGCCTGCTCACCCATCAGGACCCTGATGAAGCACAGCTTTCTCAGGCGCGTGAAGACTGGGGCGAAGTGGTTCCGGAAGACCCCCTGGAAATTCTGGAAGACCCCACCATTGCGCTTGAGCTTTCGGAAGACCCGGTACGTTTGTACCTGAAGGAAATCGGGCAGATTCATTTGCTGGACGCCGATTCGGAGTTCCGCCTGGCCGCCCGGATTGAAGCCAAGGTGAGGGTGGATACCCTCGCAGTCCACATCAAATCTGCGCGGACGATGGACGGACATCACCGCCAGTTGTTTGCCGGCATCATTAACGACTTGTTGACCTCATGGGTGCGCCTTCAGGAAGATGCTCAGCGCATTGGCAATACGGAATGCCCCGACCTGGCGCTTACCCTGGCAGAGGCGCAACTGCTGCGTCGCAGCTGGCAGGCAGAAGACCCTTCCTATTTGCGCTCCTACCTTGATAATGGTCGCTGGGGCAAAGATGCCATCTGGGAAGAACTGGTGCGCCATGCGTATGCGCTCTTTTTAGGGCTTTACCTGTTGCCAGAATCAATTTCAGCCCCGCTGTTGAAGAAATTAAATGAAACCGCAACTATGCCAGATGCTGCCTGGTTCAAGCGGCGCGTGCCGGAAGATGCGGCCCTCAAAACTGAAATTGAGGGGATTAACCGCCGCGCTGAAGAAGCCAACCAGACGCTCATCCGCGCCAACTTGCGCCTGGTGGTGAGCATTGCCAAACGCTACCTGGGGCGCGGCATCTCGTTCCTCGATCTCATTCAGGAGGGGAATCTGGGCTTACTGCGCGCCGTCTCCAAATTTGATTCCACTCGCGGCTTCAAGTTCAGCACGTATGCCACCTGGTGGATTCGCCAGTCGATCAGCCGCTATATTGCCGAGCACGCGCGCACCATCCGCATCCCAGTGCACCTGTTCGAGGCCATCACCCGCCTGCTACGCATTCAGCGCCAGTTGGTGCAGGTGCTGGGGCGCGAACCGACCCAGGAGGAATTGGCCCTGGAAAGTGACCTGCTTTCTCCTGAGGATGCCGCTGCCATCAAGCATGCCCGCGCGACCAACCAGCCGATTGACTCTGAGTTACAAAAGCGCTGGTCCTGGGCCACAATTAAGGTGCAACGCATCTTGCAATCGGCCGAGGAACCCATCTCTCTCGAGCGCCCGGTGGGCGATGAGGAGAGCAGCCAGTTGGGCGACTTCATCGAGGACGACGATGCGCTGGAGCCAATGGATGCTGCTGCCCGCGAGATGCTGCGCGAGCAGGTGCAGAATGCGCTGGCCGCCCTTTCGGAACGCGAGCGCCAGGTGCTGGAATTGCGTTTTGGGCTGATCGATGGCAAGGATCACACGCTGGAAGAAGTCAGCCGGTATTTTAATGTGACCCGCGAGCGCATCCGCCAGATCGAGGCCAAGGCGCTGCGCAAACTGCGCCACCCCACCCGCAGCCGCCATTTGCGCGAATACCTGGGTTGATAAAAGGGTTGACAGAAGCAAATTTATGGGTATAAACACTGCTTGCGTCCCATTTTTATTCATGTTATACTTTCACTACCTGAGGAAACGTTGATTATTGGCACGACATAACTTCCCGTACCGTGTGTATGGGGAAACAAAATCCCTACTCTCCTAAACTGAATCACTCTCCCTTCTGCCTGGCAGAGGAATCCCATAAATCCTTGAAAACAACGAAAGTCGGATAAATTCAATATGAACATAATCGAGATGGAAAATGCTCCACTGGCATCCCTGCGCAAGATTGCCGAAGATCTGAACATCCCCAACGCCAGCCGCCTGAAAAAGGAAAACCTCATCATCAACATCTGCAAAGCAGAAGCTGCCGCGCAGGGAGTTGAGGTGAAGGGCGGCGTGCTGGAGATCACCCCGGAAGGAGTGGGCTTCTTGCGCACCAATTATTCCATCGGCCCTGAGGACGTTTACGTCTCTCAGGCACAGTTGCGGCGCTATGACCTGCGCATGGGCGATTTCGTCATCGGTGTGGTGCGCCCCCCGCGCGATGCCGAGCGGCATTATGGCCTGCTCAAGGTGGAAAGCGTCAATGGCTTGACCCCTGAGGAAATGCGCACGCGCAAGACCTTTGAATCCCTTACCCCAATTTTCCCCGATAAACGTTTTGACCTGGAAACCGATCGTTCCATTCTTTCTTCCCGCCTGATCAACCTCATTGCGCCCATTGGGCGCGGGCAGCGCGGTATGATCGTCTCGCCGCCAAAAGCCGGCAAGACCACCATCCTCAAGCAGCTGGCCAACTCCATTACTGCCAACAACCCTGAGATTCATCTCATTATTGCCCTCATCGGCGAACGCCCCGAGGAAGTAACCGACATGGATCGCTCGGTGGATGCGGAGGTGCTGGCCTCCACGTTTGATGAACCCGTCAGCGCGCATGTGCGCATGGCCGAGATTACCCTGGAGCGCGCCAAGCGCCTGGTGGAAATTGGCCGCGATGTGGTCATCCTGATGGACTCCCTCACCCGCCTGGCGCGTGCCTATAACCTGGTGGTCAATCCCTCCGGGCGCACCCTTTCCGGCGGTATGGATCCCTCGGCGTTGTACCCGCCCAAGAAATTCTTTGGCGCCGCGCGTAACATCGAAGAAGGCGGTTCGCTTACCATCATTGCCACCGCACTGGTGGATACCGGTTCCCGTTTGGATGATGTGGTGTATGAAGAGTTCAAGGGTACCGGCAACATGGAATTGCATCTCTCGCGCCGCCTGCAGGAGCGCCGTATCTTCCCGGCCATTGACATTGAACGTTCGTCCACCCGCCGCGAAGATTTGCTGCTGGGGCCGGATATTCTGCCGCGCGTCTGGTTGATGCGCCGCATGTACCTGCAAATGATCGCCACCCCGCCGCAAGGCGCCGGTATGGACCCATCGGTGGCTACCGAAGCTATATTGCAGCGGATGATTAAAACCAAGAACAATCTTGAGTTCCTGGAGAATTTGACGGAGGATTAGTGAGCCCAAAAAAGAAAACCCCGGTGCTTCCGGTTGAGGAGGCCCCCAAGGCCCCTGAGCGGAAGATCAAGTGGGCACCGATCATTGCCTGGGGTGTGACTGCTTTACTGGTAGCTGTGCTGGTCTTGGTTGCTCTAAAGGTTGATCTGTTCAAAACCGATGCCACGGCTCAATTTGAAGAACCGGTAGCACAGGCCACTGAAGTGGCGCTGCCGGCTCTGAATAACTCCCAGGCCAGTTACTCGGTTGCACGCCTGGCTGCCTATGATACGCACATCCCCGATGGCAACCGCCTGTACACGATCAAGTACACAGTGCAGGAGGGCGACTCCATCTTTTCCATTGCCAAACAATTTAACCTTGATCCTGAAACCGTCCTGTGGGCAAATTATGATCTGCTCAATGACGATCCCACTTTGATCGCTCCGGGCTGGCGCCTGACCATCCCCCCGACAGACGGCGTTTATTACAAGTGGCAAAAGGACGACACGCTGGAAAAGGTGGCAGAGAAGTATTACGCCAATGTGGATGAAATTGTCAGTTGGCCCTCTAACCAGATGGACATTAACAACCCTGATACGTCTAATCTGGACTACGTGATGATCCCTGACGGCTGGCGTGAAACGGTTGCCTGGATCAAACCGCTGGAATTTGCCCCGCGCTCCGGCGTAACACGCGTGGTGAGCGGCCCCGGTGGCTGCCCGGCCCCGGCCACTGGCCCGGTGGGGTCTGGTGGGTTTATCTGGCCGGTTGCCAACCACTTCTTGTCAGGCTATGACTTTACCAGCTATCACCTGGGAATTGACATTGCCGCCGCTACCGGCACCCCCATCTACGCTTCAGATGCGGGTACGGTGATCTACTCTGGCTGGAACGATTCCGGTTACGGCTACATGATCGAAATCGACCATAACAATGGCTACCAGACCATTTATGGGCACATGTCTTCTTTGTCTGTAGCTTGCGGGAGTAACGTGTACCAGGGGCAGTATATCGGTGCGGCCGGCTCTACCGGCAAATCCACCGGAGCGCATGTGCACTTTGAGGTGCGCCTCAACGGCGGGTTTGTCAACCCGTGGTATGTGTTGGGGCAATAACCGGTAAATCTCAAATTTAAGGATGTATGAAATCCCCTGATAACTATCAGGGGATTTCTTGTTTACAGGACGTTTTGGGGATCGATCATGACGGATACTGTTGCGCCGCCCAGCTCGAGGTTGGAAGGCGGACACAATTCCAGCAGGCGGGTTGGGTTGGGGCCGCGCAACAGTGCCTGCCAGCGGTACATACCGCCGCGCTTCTGATAGTAACAGGGGGCCGGACCGATGAGTTCCGTCTGGCGCAGATCGGCCTCTGCGATGCATGCCGCCAGTTTTTCTCCGGCCAGCAGGGCCTGCTTTTTCAGTACATCGGCGTTGCTGTGGCGAAACTCCAGTTTTACCAGCCGGGCATACGGGGGGTACCCCAATCGCTTGCGGTATTCCAGTTCCTTTTGCATGAAGCCCGCAAAATCGTACCACGCCGCATGTTGGATGGCGTAGTTCTCTGGCTCAAAGGTTTGTAATATGGTCTTGCCGCCCAACGCACTGCGCCCGGAACGCCCGGCCACCTGGGTGATGAGTTGAAAGGTGCGCTCCGGCGCGCGAAAATCCGGCAGGTGCAGGCTGAGGTCAGCCAGGATGATGCCCACCAGCGTGACCAGAGGCAGGTCAAGCCCTTTGGCCAGCATCTGGGTGCCGATGAGGATATCCGCGCGGTGCTGGCTGAAATGATCGAGGATCAGATCGTGCGCGCCTTTGTAACGTGCCGTATCGGCGTCCCAGCGCAGGGTGCGTGCCGACGGAAATTGCTCTAGCACCAGTTTTTCCAGGCTCTCGGTGCCCATGCCGAACTGGCGGATGTTGCTGCTGCCGCAGGTGGGGCAGGTTTTGGGCATTTGCCGCTGGTGATTGCAATTGTGGCAAAGCAGAATTGCACTGCTGGCATGCCAGGTATACAGGGTTTGGCAGCGGCTGCAGCGTAACGCAGTACCGCAGTCGCGGCAAAAAACTGAGGAGGCACTGCCGCGCCGGTTGAGGAAAAGGATGGCCTGCTCGCCGCGTTCCAACACCCGGGTTAATTCCTGCTTCAATGCGCTGCTGATGGCAGTACGGTTGCCATTATGTAATTCGGCGCGCATATCCACCACCTCAATTTCCGGCAGCGATGGTACGGGTTCTCCCGGTAAGTTGGTACCGACGCGGTTGGGCAGAGACAGCACCGGCCAATGCTGCTGCTGGAATTGGAAGAGCATCTCGATACCGGGGGTGGCAGAACCCAGCAGTAACACCGCCCCGGCCTGACGGGCGTAGCTGATGGCCGCGGCGACCGTGTGGTAGTGAGGGGGCATATCTTCTTGCGAGTAAGAATGGTCGTGGCATTCATCAATCACGATCAGGCCGGGCTGCGGCAGCGGTGCAAACAGGGCGCTGCGCGGGCCGATTACGATGGGCAAACTACCGTCGCGGATGCGCCGCCAGGTATCATAACGCTCGCCGGCAGAGAGTTTTGAGTGGATCAGCCCCACCTTTCCCGGAAAGCGTGCGTAGAAGCGCCGCGCGGTTTGCGGCGTGAGGGAAATTTCGGGAACAAGGATGAAAGCCCCCTTGCCCTGTGCCAGTACCTCTTCCACGGCCTTCATGTAAATCTCGGTTTTTCCTGAGCCGGTAACACCGTGCAGCAGAATCGGCTCCTGCTTGCTTTCTCCACTGATTTGCGCATGCACCACTGCCATAACGGCCTGCTGCTCTGCCGTCAGCACTGGCGCGGCAGTGAGCACTGGTTTGAGGTTGGCAAGCGGGTCGCGCCACACCTCGGTTTCGCCCAGTTGCAGCAGGCCGAGTTCGGCCAGGCGCTCCAGGTCGGTGGCGTTGGCGCCGGTCTCGGCGTATACCCAATGAACGGCCACGGGCATGGCTTCTGTTTGCAGGTAATCCAACACGTGCTTGCGCCGCATACGCAAGCCCTCACTGCCGCGGCCAAGGGACGCCAGCCCCTGTTCATTTGCATCCACGTTGTTCAAAAAGAGCGCAGTGCGGATGACCTTTGGGCGTACCGATGGCGTGGGAAGGAAGGGTGTGAGGGTCAGAACGCCCTGTTTGGCTAATTTATCAGCAGCAGTGCGCCAGTCCAGATTCGGCAGCGCGGCAGTTAATTGTGAACCACGCAGCGCGCCGCGCTTTTT
>CALCNO010000066.1 GCA_937897615.1 uncultured Anaerolineaceae bacterium | reverse complement strand
GGCAAGGATTTCTTCGGTTGCAAGGTGATTGGAACCGGCGCACAACTGTTGGAGCGGATCAGAGAAAATGAGATCACCGACCTCATTTTTGCCATCTCCGGCGAGTTGAACGCTGACCTTTTCCGCGCCATTCTGGCGGCTGAGGAGGGTGGGGTAGAGGTAACCTCTTTGCCCACCACGTACGAGGTCTTGTTTGGCCGGGTGCCGGTTCAGTTGCTGCAATCCGATTGGATTCTGCGCAGCTTTTTAGACCAGGTGCATGCCAACGGGCTATATGAGGGCATCAAACGCCTGATCGACATTCTCAGCGGCCTGATCGGCATGCTGGTACTGGCAGTGCTCTTCCCTCTGATTGCGCTGATGATCTTGCTGGATAATGGCCGCCCCATTTTTTACAGCCAGATGCGCGTTGGCAAAAACGGCAACCTTTACAAGATTTACAAGTTCCGCACGATGCGCTCTGATGAAAATAATGGCAAGGGCCGCATGACCAGTGAGGGTGACCAGCGCATCACTCGCATTGGCAAGCTGCTGCGCCGCAGCCATCTGGATGAACTCCCGCAAATGTGGAATATCCTCAAGGGAGAGAATAGCCTAGTAGGGCCGCGTGCCGAGCAGCCTGAACTGGTGGAGCAATTCCAGAAGCAGATCCCGTTTTACCGGGCCAGGCTGCTGGTACGCCCCGGTTTGACCGGTTGGGCACAGATGAATCAGCGCTATGCCTCCACAGTGGAAGATACAGTGGTCAAGTTGGAATTTGACCTTTATTACCTCAAGCATCGTGACCTGTTGCTGGACTTTAACATCATCCTGCGCACCATTGGTGCAGTGCTGGGATTACGAGGAATGTAAATGAAATCAAAGCCGAACATCCGCAACCGTTACTTGCTGTTGATCGACCTGGTACTCATTGTTGCATCAGTATTTGGTGCGATGGCCTTGCGCTTTGAACTGGGCCCACTGTTCTTCTATTATTTGCCCTTTGCTTACTGGATGATCGGCGTGTCGTTGGTGGTCAAACCGCTGGTGTTCTATTTCTTCAGCTTGTATCGGCGTATGTGGGTCTATGCCAGCATCCGCGAGCTACGACTGGTGGCCTTTGCTGTAAGTGCTGCCTCGGTACTGGTGACCATCATTCTGATGATCCTGTACTCGCTTAAGATTTTCCCCGGCTTCGTACGTTCTGTTTTGATCATTGACTGGCTGCTCTCTCTGATCTTCATCGGTGGTATTCGCTTCCTGCTGCGCCTTATTGCCGAAAGTTTCAAATCGAATAATCTCTCAACCCCCAACCCGGTGAACAAGCGCGTGCTGATCATTGGTGCCGGGGATGCCGGTGCGCTGGTGGTGCGCGAACTGCAAAAGAACCCCGACCTGAACCTGACGGCTGTGGGATTCCTAGACGATAACCCGAATAAACTGGGGCAGCAAATTCACGGCGTGCAGGTGCTTGGCCTGATCAAAGATGTGGGCAGAATTGTGGAAGGGCGCAAGATCGATGAAGTGATCATTGCCATCCCCAGTGCAGCCGGTAAGGTGATCCGCACAATTGCGGATATCTGCCGCCTCAAGGGAATCCCTTTCCGCACCATGCCGGGCATATATGAGTTGATTGGCGGTAAAGTCTCCATTAATCGCCTGCGTGAAGTGGATATTACTGACCTGTTGCGGCGCCAGCCTTCGCACATGAAGGAAGAGTTGGTGGGCTACATCCTCACCGGCAAAAAGGTGATGGTTACGGGAGCCGGCGGCTCGATTGGGCGTGAGTTGTGCCGCCAGATTGCACGCTGGAATCCCTCTGGCTTAATCTTGCTGGGGCACGGTGAAAACAGCATTTTTGAATCGGTGCTGGATATTCAGGAGAGCTACCCAACTTTGCCCCTCACTCCGGTGATCGTGGATGTGCGCGACAGCCGCCGTTTGGAGGATGTGTTCAAGAAACACAGGCCGGAGATCGTCTTTCATGCTGCCGCGCACAAGCACGTGCCTCTGATGGAAATGAATGTTGACGAAGCGGTGAACAATAACGTGATGGGCACGCGCAATGTGGTCAATGCCTGCGTGAAGCACGATGTCAACACTCTGGTGATGATCTCAACCGATAAAGCCATTCGCCCGGCCAATATCATGGGAGCCACCAAGCGCTTTTCGGAAATGGTGGTGCTGGATGCTGCCAAAGCAACCGGCCA
>CALCNO010000065.1 GCA_937897615.1 uncultured Anaerolineaceae bacterium | reverse complement strand
CTGCCCTTCCCCACCATCTTCGGCTGGCACAGCGAGCGCGACGACGAACTGACCTTTATGCTGCAAATCTCGATGAACGGTATGCGCCTGGCGCCCACCTTCATGGCCGGCAATTACAGCTTTCACAGCCGGCTGCCCGCGCCCGCTGCCTTCAAACAGCAGTACATTGACCCGCAGCAAATGAAGCTGGAAGACAAGGTGTACCTCACCTTCACCCTTTCCGATGGCGACCAGTTCACCCTGATGAACACCGGCGAACTGGGCAACTGGCGCAGGCCGGAACGCGGCAAAGTGCCCTTCAACTGGGAGATGCAGCCGCTGCTGGCCGAGATCGCCCCTGCCCTGCTGGGCTACTATTACAGCAGCCTGAGCCAGGCCGACCTGCTGGTGGCGGGGCCATCCGGCGCGGGCTACATCATCCCACCGCTGGCGGCCAACTTGCCGGCCTACATGGCCGAGAGCGCGCGTTACTGCGACCTGGCGGATGTGCGCGTGACCACCTCGTACATCGCCGACCCGCCGCTGCGGGTGGTGCGCGATCACGGCCGCGCGCCGGGGAACTTTTTGGGCTATCTTTCCGGGTACTTTCACCTGGGGCGCACGCCGATGTATTTGGCGCAGGGGCGCGCGTTTGTGGCCAACGTTTGGCCGCGCCCGGAGCAGATCCCCTGGGAGAGCGAGCAGGTGCTGGATGGCATCCGCGCCCTGATCGAGCAGCCCGGCACGGGGCCGCGCTTCATCGCCTGCCATTTGTTCGCCTACTGCACCACCATCGCCGATGTGTACCAGTTTGTGCAAACGCTGGACAAGAGCAAAGTAAAGGTTGTCCGCGCCGATGAATTTTTGTACGCGGCCGCACAGGCCATGCAAGGCCATCCTACAATGAACGGAGAGACAAAATGAGCGAAAGAGTGCCCGGCAAGATCAAAGTAAGGTACGGCATTGGCGATATGGGCGTTGCCATGCTCACCGCCATCACGCAATTCTTTTTGATGATCTATTACACCGATGTTGCCCTGATCGACCCGGCCATTGTTGGCTCGGCGCTGATGGTGGGCAAGATGACCTGGGACGCCGTCAACGATCCGCTGTTCGGCTACATCTCAGACCGCACGCGCACACGCTGGGGCAGGCGCCGCCCTTACCTGCTCTTTGGCGCCGTGCCGCTGGCGCTGGGCACATGGCTGCTGTTCTCCATCCCCAAGGGCCTCAGCGGCGGCGCAGCCTTTGTGGTGGTGCTGGTCTCCTTCCTGCTGTTCGATACCATCCACACCATCGTCTCGGTGAACTACTCGGCGCTGACGCCTGAGATGAGCCAGGACTACGATGAGCGCACCTCCATCACCACCATCCGCGAGATCTTCACCGTGGTGGGCTACATCCTGGGCGCCGCCACTACCACCATCGTGGCCGGGCTGTTCATGAGCGCCTTCAAGATGAGCGAGCACGCGGCGTACAGCGGCATGGGCCTGTTCTTTGGCCTGATCGCCATGGGCGCGGTGCTGGTGACCGCTTTTGGCGTGAAGGAAAAGCCGGAAGCCGTGATACCCGCCAAGATCCCGCCTTTCAAGGCCGTGGCTTCCACCTTCAAGAACAAACCCTTTATGTGGCTGATGGGGTGTTTCCTGCTGACCAACTTTAGCTTTACCCTGCTGACCACCCTGCTGCCGTATTACCTTACCTATCACCTGAACATGGCCGACCAGATGCCGATCGTGATGATCGCCATGCTCGGCTCGATCGGGCTGTTCCTGTACCCGATGAAACTGCTCACCGACCGCATCGGCAAAGGCCCGGCCTACGCTGCCGGCCTGGGGCTGGCGGCGCTGGCCTGCGCGGCTACCTTCCTGCTGCCGCATGCCCCCACGCCGTTGATCTATGTGATCGGCGTCGTTGCCGGCATGGGCTTTTCGGCGCAGTGGGTGTGCCCGTGGAGCATGCTGCCAGACGTGGTGGAGTACGACGAGCTGAAGACCGGCCAACGCCAGGAAGGCCTGTACTACGGCATGTGGAACTTCATCACCAAGTTCACCAATGCCTTTGGCATTGCCGTGGCCGGCTGGTCGCTGGCCTTGTTCGGCTATGTGGCCAACATGGAACAGACCACGCGCGCCCTCTTTGGCATCCGCCTGTTCTTTGGCCCGGTTTCGGCGCTGGTGATCTTTATTGCGCTGCCGCTGCTGATCTGGTACCCCATTACGCGCAAGAGCCACCTCAAGCTGCTGGCTGAGTTGGAAGTGAAACGCGCGCAAAAGGCCGCCTCCGAAGGTTGAGGAGGGGCGCAAGT
>CALCNO010000064.1 GCA_937897615.1 uncultured Anaerolineaceae bacterium | reverse complement strand
TAAGCTGCCTGTTTGTCACTATCCGATCCGCTCTTCCAGAAGCGGCGCCGTGAACGGCGCAGGTACCAATTGGAGAGGTTATCCACAAACTGCTCAATTGGCCGGGTTGCGCCCAAAACATCATAGGTTTCCATAGCATAAGTCACATCACGCACCAGCGCGTGCAATGAAGAACGCAGCCACTTGTCCAGGGGGCTGTACTCCACCTGCATATCGGGTTTGAACTGCCAGCCATCCAGATTGGCATAAGTGACAAAGAAGGAATAAGTATTCCACAATGTGAGGGTAAAGTTGCGCACCACCTCCCCCACCAGATCAGTGGAGAAACGGCGCTCCTGCCCCGGAGGGCTGGCCGTGTAGAGATACCAGCGCAGAGCGTCGGCCCCATGTTTGTTGATCACATCCCAGGGCAGCACCACGTTGCCGCGCGTCTTGGACATTTTCTGGCCATCAGCGTCCAGGATTAGGCCAAGGCAAATCACGTTCTTGAAACTATTGGTATCAAACAAAAGTGTGCTAATGGCATGCAGCGAATAGAACCAGCCGCGGGTCTGATCCACTGCCTCGCAAATGTAATCCGCCGGAAAGTGTTGCTTGAATTCCTCCTGGTGCTCAAAGGGATAATGCCACTGGCCAAAAGGCATTGAGCCGGAATCGAACCAGACATCGATCAATTCAGGCACGCGCTTCATGCGCCCACCGCATTCCGGGCATTTGAGCCTGATCTCATCCACATGCGGGCGGTGCAGGTCAGAGTTGGAGACGTCATAACCCGCGCGCTCGGACAATTCCTGCACCGAGCCAACGCAAAGTTGGTTATGGCAAGACTCGCACTCCCAGACCGGCAACGGGGTTCCCCAGTAGCGCTCACGCCCCAGTGCCCAGTCAATATTATTGGAAAGCCAATTGCCAAACCTGCCAGAGCGGATGTGCCCCGGATACCAGTTGATCTGGTTGTTTAATTCCACCATGCGATCTTTGAACTGGCTGGTGCGGATGTACCAGGTCGGGCGTGCATAGTACAACAACGGCGTATCGCAGCGCCAACAGAACGGATAGGTATGGAGGTACTCTTCCTTCTTGAAAAGCAAACCACGGTCCGCCAGATCGCGGATGATGTACGGGTCAGCGTCTTTGACAAACTTTCCCGCCCAGGGCTGCACATCCGAAATAAAAGTGCCGTCCTCCGCAACAGTGGAGAGGATCGGCAGGTCAAAATCGATTGCCACCTGCATGTCATCTGCACCAAAGGCAGGTGCAATGTGCACCAACCCAGAACCATCTTCGGTGGTCACAAACGTACCCAACACCACAAAATGCGCCGGTTTAGTGGTCGGCAAAAAAGTGAATAGCGGGCTGTATTTTTTGCCCTTGAGGTGTTTCCCCTTGAAGTGCTCCAAAACAGTGTAACTTCCCTCGGCAAAAAGCTTCGGCAGCAGGTTTTCGGCAAGGATCAACTTCTCGCTGCCGCCCTCGGGTAAACTATGCGTGATCTTGACGTATTCGATCTCTGCGCCCACAGCCACCGCCACATTGGCCGGCAGCGTCCAGGGGGTAGTCGTCCACACCAGTAGCGAAGTGCCGGGTTCATCCACCAGCGGCATGCGCACAAAAACTGAGGGGTCGCTGGTTTCGCGGTAACCCTGGGCCACCTCGTGATCGGAAAGGGGCGTGCCACAGCGCGGGCAGTAAGGAACCACTTTGTAGCCCTGATAAAGCAGATTGCGCTCCCAGAAATTCTTGAGCACCCACCACACGCTCTCGATATACTCGTTCTTGAACGTAACGTAAGCTTCCTTGAGGTCCACCCAGTAGCCAATACGATCAGTGAGCTTCTCCCAATCCTGAATGTAGGTAAAAGCCGATTCACGGCACAGTTCATTGAACTTGCCGATGCCATAGCTCTCGATCTGCTTCTTACCGGTAAAGCCCAGTTTCTTTTCCACCTCGATTTCCACGGGCAGGCCGTGCGTATCCCAGCCGCCACGGCGCGCAACATGGTAACCCTGCATCGTCTTATAGCGTGGGAAGATATCCTTGAACGCCCGGGCCAGTACATGATGCACGCCCGGTCTGCCGTTGGCGGTGGGGGGGCCTTCAAAGAAAATGTATTCCTTACCATCTTCCCTTTGCTCCATACTTTTATGGAAAATATCATGCCACTGCCAATGGCGCAGGATCTTCTCTTCCATTTCAATCACGTTCAGTTTTGGCGAGACAGGTTTAAACATTCAACCTCCATAAAAAATAAAACCGCCCCTTTACCAGGGGCGGAATAAATCCGCGGTACCACCCTGCTTCTCATATGAGTGAGCACTTGGCCAGGTGCATCCAAAAGGATAGACCTGCTTCAAGGTAACGATCGAAGGGTCGGCTTCCTTACTGGCAGTTTCCTGCGTTCAGGTCGCAGCTCCGGAAGGATTTTCGGCTGGCATCCTCTGCCCGGCTCTCACTTGCCCGGGTTCGCTGAAAGAATCAAACCAGCGTACTCGTTTCCATCAACGCTTTTACAAGTCCATTATCCCACAAACCGGCGGGAAAATCAATTTTACTCAATCACCTCGTAGAAAAGCGGCAAGGGGGCGCAGGACTGGTCGGAGAATTTGCAGGCCGCCAGAGCACGCTGCCGTGCCCGCTCCATTGAAGCCTCGTCCTTTGCGTGCAAGGTGAAGAGTGGCACTCCCTGCGCCACATGATCGCCGACCTTGTGATGCACAATCATCCCCACAGAATGATCAATAGCGTCTTCCTTTTTGACCCGGCCGGCCCCCATTTCCACTGAAGCCTCGCCGATCTCCTGGGCATTGATCTCGGACAGATAGCCAGCACGTGGAGAGGGAACGTCCATGATCACCGGCGCCAGTTTGAACTTTTCAGGATGGTGGATGTAAGATGCATCCCCCCCCTGGTTTTCGGTCAACTGCGCCAGTTTGGCCAGGCCCTGCCCGGTTTCCAGTGCATTGATGACTAACTTACGGCCTTCTTCGATAGAGCCGGCTTTCTGGCCGACCACCAGCATGTGCGCGCCGACTGTGAGACAGTGCTCCTGAAAGTCAGCGGGACCTTTTCCACTCAATGTATCAATAGCTTCTTTCACCTCAAGCGCATTGCCAACAGCCTTTCCAAGAGGCTGGTTCATATCCGAAAGGAGTGCTACCACTTTTCGTCCACTCAACTTGCCAATCGCCACCATCAGGCGAGAAAGCTGGCGCGCTTCTTCCAGGTTCTTCATAAAAGCGCCGTAGCCCACTTTCACATCCAGCACGATCGCCTGGGCACCGCCAGCGATCTTCTTGCTCATCACGCTGGAAGCAATCAGAGGGATCGACTGCACCGTGCCGGTCACATCACGCAGGGAATACAACTTGCCATCCGCAGGGGCCAGGTCGCCGCTTTGTCCTGCTAACACCAGCCCTTTTGTTTTTAAAAGTTCGACGAACTCATCCTGTGAAAGCGCCGTACGAAACCCCGGGATGGATTCCATCTTGTCCAGTGTGCCACCGCTAAAGCCCAGGCCGCGGCCAGACATCTTGCCCACCGGCAGGCCGCAGGCAGCCACCAGCGGTTCCACCACCAGAGTGGTTTTATCCCCCACCCCGCCCGTGGAGTGCTTGTCCACTTCAATCGGAACCACGTGAGAGAGATCAAGGATTTCACCGGAATGAGCCATCGCCAGGGTCAGGTCAGTGGTTTCGCGGTCGGTCATGCCATTGAGCAGCACGGCCATTGCCCAGGCAGCCACCTGGTAATCAGGAATGGCACCTGAAGTCAAGCCCCTGATAAAAAAGGTGATCTCTTCAGAAGTTAATTCCTGGTGGTCGCGCTTTTTGATAATAATATCGACGGCGTTCATAATTACTCCATTGATCCGGTGATAACTCCCCCACATTTTACCATTAGAAAAGATTACCAGGTCCTTGCGAACCTGGTAACGGAGTTAATTCTCCTTGAGGGAAATGGTTACCTTGCGGTAGGGTTCTTCCCCGGTACTCTCGGTGTAAACCTGGGGATGATCCCGCAACTCCAGGTGAATGATGCGGCGCTCGTTGGCTGGCATGGGTTCCAGCACCTGCCGCCGACCGGTTTGGATGGCCTGTTCCGCCATGCGGCGGCCCAGCTGCCTCAACTGGCGATTGCGGCGTTCACGGTAGCCCTGCACATCAATTAACATCGGCACCCACTTGCCGGCTTCTTTGCTGACGATCAGGCTGGCGATATACTGGAGGGCGTTCAAAGTCTCGGAGCGCCGGCCAATGAGGATGCTCAGGTCGTTTCCCTGAATATCCACAAGGATCACCCGGCGGTCTTTTTCGTCTTCAGGTTCAACGTAACGCGGCTCGATCTTGGCCTTCACCCGCATCCGCTCAAGCAATTCCTCAACCACCGTTTTAGTCAGTTTGAGATTCTCGGTTTCCTCATCGCTCAGGGAGTCCGCTTCAACACTCTTTACGGAGGAGATGTCCACCTCATCGTCTGGTTTAGGTTCGCTCACCGGCGTGTGAGAAGCCTTTTTTGAAGCACCTTTAACGGTTAAGCGCACGCGCGCCTGGCGGCCACCAAGACCCAAAAGCCCACGGGAGCCAGAATCAAGGATTTCCACATCTACATCGTCTTCCGTTAAGCCAAGCTGCGCCAGTGCATCTTCGATGGCTTCTTCGGGGGTCGGGGCAATCATTTCAAGCGTGGTTTTTTCTTCAACCATTTCTCACTCCATTATTTCTTGATGATGGCTTGATCCTTACCTTTGCTATCGTCCTTCTTTTTGGGTAACAGGTTCCCCCAGTATGCTTTTCCGGTAAAGGCATATTGTGCAATCTGAATCAGGTTGGAGGTAACGAAATAAAGTGCCAGCCCAGCCGAGAGTGAATAAGCCAGCCAACCCATCAGAATGGGCATGTAAATATTCATCATGCCGGTCATGGCAGCGCTCTGGTCTTTTGCCCCGGGTTGGGTGGGAGGCGTGATAATCTTGGTGGAAATGTAGGTGGTGATCACCACAACAATGGTCAGCACCGGGATACCGATGCCAAAGATATACAAGCGTTCTGGCTGGCCAACGTTCATCCACAGGAATTTGGTATTCAGCGGGAATAAGGCGGAGAAATCCAGCAGTTTGGGATAGATCTGCCGGGACAATTTGAGCAGGTCAAGCGGTGCCGAGGCGATGGTCTGGATCAATGCCTGGTATAGGCCAATGATAATCGGGAACTGGATCAGAGTCGGCAAGCAAGAGGAAAAAGGACTGATTCCCAATTCCTGATAAAGTTTCATCTGTTCCTGGGCCAGCTTCTCCTTGTCGTTCTTGTATTTCTCCTGGATCTCCAAGTAGCGTTTGTTCTTCTGCAGTTCCTGCATTGCCTGCGAACCTTTGATCTGTTTGGCAGTCAATGGATAGAGAAGGACACGGGTCAGGATGGTGAAGAGAATGATCGCAACACCGAAATTGCCGACCACATGGTAGATACCAAGGATCAGGTTAATAAATGGTTGAATAATTATCGTATTCCACATGGCTCAGTCCTTATTTTTTGGTCGAATAGTTCCAGGCCTCATTGCCATTCAGGTCTAACGCATACAGGGGTGAGGTTCCCTTGTATGCCAGGACCACCATGCGTTCGCCGCTGACAATGATATTTGAATAAATAGAGCCGCCGTCAAGGGTCAAAAGCGGGCGGGTCTTTCCTTCGGCGTCCACCAGCACGATCTTGCCGCTTTCGGTGCCAAAGACAAGGCCATCAGGCGTCACAGCGCCGCTGCCAATCACAGCGGAGCCAAGATCGCTCTGGTCAAGCACTTTACCGTCATCGACTGAAAGGATGTTGACCATGCCGGCTTCATCGCCAAAGTAGAGTTTGCCATCCACAAGCAATGGCTGCCCCCACAAACCACCACCCAGATTCTGTACCCATTTGATCGAACCATCTGAGGCATTTACAGCAAAAAAGCTGCCAGTGAGGTTCCCCAGGTAGATCACTCCGTCTGCATACAACGGACGCATCACCACCGGCGATTTCAAGTCCACTTCCCATGCCTGAGCGCCGGTTTTCATGTCTACTGCATACAACTTGTGGTTCAATGAGGGGACGAAGAGCGAAGTTCCGTCCGTGGCAGGGCGTGCCCAAAAAGCACCGTCGGCTGTGAACTTCCAGATCAGTTTCCCGGTGAGGTCAATTGCATACACATTTCCATCTGCATTGGGGGCATACAGAACCTCGCCCGCCAGCAGTGGACTATCGATGTAACGCTCTTTTGCATCAGCAAATTGCCAGTTTTCTGCGCCATCGCGGATGCTGATGCTGGTCAAGAGATGAGCATAATCGCCCAGGATCAGTTGCTCACCCACCAGCAGAGGCTCTGCCATAAAAAGGCGGCTGGCAGCTGCTTTGGCGGGATACGTCCAGCGCAGTGTGTAGTTGGAACCAGAATCGGCCAGAGCCAACACCTGGTTGCCACCGGCATAATACACCATGCCATCAGCGATAGTAGCGCTTCCCCATGTGCTTACCGAAGCCGCAGATGAGGAAGTACACGCGCTGAGGAAAATTGCCAAAATCAGGAACAGCAATACGAGAATTTGGGGTTGTTTTTTCATCTAAAGAATTTTCCTTTGTAATTGTTCGATCCTTTACGGTACCGGGTCAAAACCACCGGGGTTATACGGATTGCAGCGCAAAACCCTCCAGATGGCCATTGCAGTGCCTTTGATTGCACCATACTTGTAAATTGCCTGATAGCCATAATGTGAGCACGTGGGGTAAAACCGGCAGGTATCTTTGGGCAACGCTGGTGAAACAACCGCCTGGTATCCCCGGATCAACGCCAAGAGAATGATCCTGGGCAACTTCCAAATGCTAAATGGCATATCCCGCAAACGGGGTTCTTCGCTTTGGTGCAATTGGTCTTCTTGTATCACTTTAATCCGTTATCAATTCTGCTCTTTTAAAAACGCCAAGTATTGCCTGGTGAAGCTCCTGAAATTCGGCTTTTGCGCTGGGCGGGCGGGCAACTACCAGAATATCAACATTTGAATTTATCTTTTGAATGTGCTCTTCGGTGATGGCTCTGATTCTTCGCTTGACCAGATTACGGGTTACCGCATTACCAACCGTTTTTCCAACAATGATACCGATACGTTTTTGTTCACCTGGTTCCGCCAGTATCTGAATGAGTACAAGCGGGTGCGTATATGTCTTGCCATTTTGACGCACCCGCTTGAAATCATTTGCCCGGGTAATTCGATACCTTCGTTTCACCCATTAACCTTGCTCACAATCATCATGCCGGTTCTGCCCCGACATTGAACCGAGCTACCAGCTAATCTTTTTTACGTGGTTATTGCTTTTTACGGTCAATTTGTAGCGGCCTTTTGCACGGCGACGCTTCAATACTTCGCGCCCATCGGCCGTAGCCATGCGGGACCTAAAGCCATGCACACGAACACGGCGGCGGATTCTGGGTTGGTAGGTTCTCTTGGTCATTCTACTTCCTCTCAAAACGTTTTAATAACACCACGAAATTGAATTATACCCCAGGGATCTTATCCGGTCAAAGGAAAATTACCGCTCGGGGGCAAATAAATCTGCCAGTGCCTTTGCACCTTCAACATCGGTGATTGCCAACACCTCGTCCCCAACTTCCATCATGGTGATACCCCTGGGGACGATTACCTCGCCCTTGCGAATGATGGCAGCAATAGTGCAGTTGGCAGGGAGATTGATATCCTTGATCGCCTGCCCCACCGCTTTTGCTTTGGGCGGAATCTTCTCCTCCACCAGAGAGTACTTGCCTCTCTTTAGTTTCAGCAAAGTCATCATGTCCCCCATCGACATTTCTTCCTCAATCAATCGTGAAAGAATGTCAGCATGGTTCACAGCCACATCCACATGGAATTTGGCATCAAAGAGCCAGGCATTGCGTGGGTTGTTGACACGGGCAATGGTGCGCGGGATACCGTACTTTTCGCGGGCGATGAAACAGAGTGCCAGATTCTCCTCATCGGAGGTGGTGGTTGCCGCAAAAACATTGGCATGCTTAATACCAGCTTGTTCCAGCACCTGGCAGTCCATTGGGTTGCCAGGGAAGATTACCTCGGTTGGAAGTTCTTTATGGATGCGGGCCAGCACATCCTTGCGATAGTCGATCACGTGAACTGTATGCTCACCCGAAAGGAGAGAGCGCGCCAGCTGCGCGCCAGTGCGGCCGCCACCTGCGATCACCACAAACATATCAGCCCTCCCTTTCATATTTGGCCAGATTGGCGCGCGTGGTTTGAATGCCATCCATCGTTGCCGCTACGGTGAGGATATCGCCTGCTTCAACTTTTGTATCCAGTTCCGGCAGAAATGCTTTCCCGGCACGGGTAATCGCCAGCGGTTTGCAGTTTGAACAGCCAAGCAACTCTGAGATAGGATACCCTTTCAGCCTGGGGTGAATCGCAAGCTCATAAATCTCCACCTCGCCATTTCCTGCCGAGAACACCGTGCGCATGTCGGAATCGACCATCAATTCTTCAATGCGCTGTGCTCCCCAGGAAGTGGAGCTGACCACCTGGATACCGAAGGTTTCATACATCGGGCGAATCTGCGGATCATAATTGCGTGCAATTACATGCGGCACATTGAATTCCGTCAGAGCGATCTGGCCAATGACAATATTCAATGCGTCATTATCGGTCACTGCAGCCAGGGCATCACAACTGCGCACCCCGGCACGTTCCAAAACGTCCTGATTCATTGCATCGCCCTCGTGCAACCTGCCCTGGAAATTGGCCGGCAAATTATCAAAGGCGCTTCCATCCTCATCGATCACAGAAACTTCATGGCCTCTGCTAAACAACATCGCCGACAACTGTGAACCAATCCTTCCACAACCAACCACAATTGCTTTCATAAAATCCTCACACTCCCTAATCCACCAGGATGGGAACTTCCATAATCACGATATCTTTTCTGAATAACAACACCCTGCGTAAAGTGTCCGCAGTTCTAGTGTGCAGCCAATTGTTCCAAAAGTGCTTGGGGACAAACTGCGGCACAACCACCAGAATGACTTCATTGGGCAGCTTGTTCTCATCCAATTCCTCAAGGTAAGAAAGCAGCGGCTCAATAAACAGACGATAAGGAGAGTCAAGCACCACCAGGCGGTAGCCATCTCCCCAGAGTTCCCACTTCTCCTGCAGCTTTTTGGCCTCCAGCGGGTCTGTGGCCACATTCACCGCAGTAATATCCTCGGAAAGGGTCTTGGCAAAGCGCAAAGCCGCCAGTGTGCCCTGGTGTACAGAGCTAATAGGAATAACCACTTTTTTATGGCTGATGCGATTTGGAGGCGAATAATGTTCCAGAGTCAGTTTATCGGCGACTTTGCGATAATGGCGATGGATTGAACTGAATACCAAGACCAGGAGCGGCGTCAAAATTACCACAAACCATGCGCCGTCTTTAAACTTAGTCACGGCAAACACACACATAACGATGAAGGTCACTGTTGCCCCCAGGCTATTGACGATCATCTTGAAAAGCCAGCCGGAATCCGGGACGAGCGTTGAACCCCGCTCGACGATTTGCTCCCCTTCTTTCAGCTTTCCAACCTTCCACCAGCGCCGGGACATGCCAAACTGCGAAAGCGTAAAGGAAAGGAATACGCCAATTGCATACAGAGGAATCAAGCGGGTAACGCTTGCCTGCGTTACAACGATCAATGCGCAGGCAGCTATTGCCAGCAACGCAATACCGCGGGAGTGAACCAGGCGGCTGCCGCGATAAGTTAACTGGCGCGGGAGAAAACCATCCTTTGCAGCCAGGGCGCTCAAACGTGGAAAATCAGCAAAGGCAGTGTTGGCGGCCATCACCAAAATGATCGTGGTGGCTGCAATGGCTCCCAGATAAAACACTCCACGATTATCGAAAACAGTGCGCGCTAACTGTGAAATCAGCGTCTCTTCCTCGGATGGGAGTGCGCCAATTTGATGTGCCAAAAAAGTGATGCCGAACATCATGGAGCCCAGGATAAAAGCCATGATGATCAAAGTGCGCCCGGCGTTTTGGCTGCGAGGTTCTTTGAATGCCGTAATCCCGTTCGAGATCGCCTCTACACCGGTCAGCGCAGTGGTGCCGCTGGAAAATGCTTTCAGGATCAAGAACAGCGTTATCGGTTGCAGGGTCTGGTGCAACTCGATCACATCCGTTGGAGGCAGAGAAACCAAACCTAGGTTGCCCAGGATCAATTTGACCAACCCGGCACCAATGGTGACGTACATCATCACGATAAAAAAGTAGGTGGGGATGGCAAAAGTGATGCCGGATTCCTTGACCCCGCGCAGGTTGATCAGCATCACCAAAAGTACCAGGACAATCGAAATAATGACACGGTTTTGGTAAAGCCCCGGGTAGGCAGAAACCAACTGGGCGACACTCGAGGAGATGGATACGGCAACGGTCAGGATATAGTCTGTCAGCAGCGCAGCCGCGGCTGTTTGTGCGGGCAACTCCCCCAGATTGTCGCGTGCCACGATGTAAGCACCACCGCCATCCGGGTAAGCATGGATCGTCTGCTCGTAGGAGAGCGTGAGGATAACCAGTAAGCCGCAGATTGCCAGCGCCAGCGGGATCGAGATGCCAAAACTGCTCACACCCGCAGCAGCCAGAATGATGAGCATTTCCTGCGGCGCATAGGCCACAGAAGACATCGCATCAGAAGAGAACACTGCCAGTCCCAGAGCCTTGCCAATTGTCTGATGCGGCGCATCCGCCGTGGAAAGAGGCCGGCCAATCAGAAAATTACGCCAGTTTTTACCCGGGACATACTCAGACTGGCGTTTGAAAACCGTTGAACCGTTATGCTCTTCAAAATTCATTTCTACTCACTTATCATCATGCCTACAAAGCGAGTGATTATACACCGTTTGCCGCACCTGTGATAGCCATTACATCAAGCATTATACGGTGTTCAACAACCCTTTACACAAAAATGATGCCTTGATACGGCAGTAGATTAACAGGTGAAGCCAAAGGAATTTTTGGTTCACAATTTGTAAGCAGGATTTTCCTGGTTTGCGGTAAAACAATCTCCTGCGGCAAGGTGCTCATGTTCAACAAGACCTGCACCACTTCGCCCTTCAGGCTGCGCTGGTAGTACAAAACATCGGGGTTACCTGATTTCAGTGGGAGATACTCACCCAGCACCAAAGACGGGAACTGTCTTCTAAGGCGCAGCATTTCTTTATAGAAAGAAAGCAATGAGGTTGGCTTACCTGTCTGATCGGCTACGTTAACTCCCTTTGAGAAATCCGGGTTCACCGGCAACCAGGGAGCTACACCTGCAGGAGAAAACCCGCCGTTGGCTTCAGAACTCCACTGCATGGGGGTACGGCATTTATCGCGCCCGCGCGTGGCTCCCACCATCACCGCCTCTGCCTCCGACAGCCCCAGAATGGATTTGGCCCAGCCGTAGAACAACGTGCTCAATGGGTCACGGAAGCTCGCCGGGTCAAGTATGACATGGTCACTCATGCCAATCTCCTCTCCGTTGTAAAGGAAAGGCGTGCCTTTGAGGGTCAGCAAAATCATGAGATACAACCGCGCCTGAGTCTCATTGCTCTTACCATCGCCGTAGTTGGTAAAAGCCCGTGGAGAGTCGTGATTACCAAAGGTATTGCAGGGCCAGGCCCATGCCGGCAGAGATGCCAATCTTTGCGCCTGGTTGCTGCTCACATGGGCAGCGGTGATACGCGGCGTGCGCATCAGGGGGAAATTAAAGTTGAGCTGCAATTCGTTATCGGCGTCACCGTAAAAAGAGATGTCATCCGTTTCGCCGATGAGCACGCGGTCATCGTATTCATCGATTACTTTGCGTAAGGCACGCGTTACCTGATGCACCTGCGGCTGGTCCACCTGGCGGTGAAAAACCTCCAGCCAGCACTTGAGCACATCGGCTTGCATCTCATCATTGTTCGCTTCATGCGAGAGTTTAAACAATAACTCCTGGGTGAGTTCCGGGGGACGATCCTCGTAACGTTCATCCTCAAAAATGGTGCCCACCGCGTCCAGGCGAAAACCGTCCACCCCCATATCGAGCCAGAAACGCGCTTCGTTGAACATCGCCTCTTGAACCTGCGGATTATTCCAGTTGAGGTCAGGCTGCTCTTTGAAGAAATAATGGTAGTAATACTCATTTGTGAGCGGGTCCAATTCCCAGGCGCTGCCGCCAAAGGTCGAGTACCAGTTGGTTGGCGGCTGTCCGTTTTTGGGAGATTTCCAGATGTACCAGTCCCGTTTAGGGTTGGTGGTGCTGCTGCGTGACTCAATGAACCACGGATGCTGGTCGGAGGTATGGTTGAGGACAAGGTCGAGCACCACCCGGATATGGCGCGCATGAGCGCCATGCAGGAATGACTTAAAATCCTCCATGGTTCCGTATTCCGGCGCTACCCCGCGATAATCCGCCACGTCATAGCCGCAGTCAATATACGGCGAGGGAAAATGCGGCGATAACCAAATGGCATCAATTCCCAAATCCTGCAGGTAATCCAATTTTTGGATCATGCCCTTAAAATCGCCAATGCCGTCGCCGTTGCCATCAGCAAAACTGCGCGGATAGATCTGGTAAAACACTGCAGATTGCCACCATTGGGGTTTACGCTCAGCCATTGCCATCTCCATTGTGCTGTATTTCTCCGATGAGAATCTTGCCATCTAACTGGTTGATTCTCACCGTATCAATCTGATTCCATCTGTCCGTCACAGAACGGCTGCGCACACGCGCATAATTTTCGCCGTACCCTTCCAGAACCCATATCCCGTCCTGTATCCTTTGGGTGTTCTCCCAAAGGACTTTGTGTTCCGCCCCCACCATGCGCGACAAAAAACGTTCTTCCTGGGCAGCCAATACGCGGTGAAGTTGCCGGGCACGCTCGCTTGAGGTTTTTCCATGCACCTGCCCCGCCATCCCAGCCGCCGGAGTGCCCGGGCGCTTGGAATAACGAAACACATGGCCGCCGCTAAATTCCATTTCCTGCGCAAAGGCCAGGCTTTCGATAAATTCCGCATCCGTTTCACCCGGGAAGCCGACAATGATGTCCGTGGTGATGGCCAGGTTTGGAATGCCGGCGCGTGCTGTAGCTACCAAAGCCCGAAATTCCTGCGGGGTGGTTTTGCGTGCCATGCGGCGCAGCACCGCACCTGAACCGGACTGCAAAGGCAGGTGTAAATGCGGGCACAAGCGCGTCTCTTGCCAGAGAGCAAAAAAGCCAGGCGAAATATCCCAGGGTTCCAACGAGGAAAGACGCAAACGCTCGATGCT
This sequence comes from uncultured Anaerolineaceae bacterium, assembly GCA_937897615.1. Classification (GTDB taxonomy): domain Bacteria; phylum Chloroflexota; class Anaerolineae; order Anaerolineales; family Anaerolineaceae; genus UBA6107. The sequence goes on along the minus strand of CALCNO010000064.1, from coordinate 11,804 downwards.
CGTCTCTTCAAGCAAAAAGCGTAAGAGGTCGGCCAACTCCAATTGCTGCGGCAGGTCCTGGCCCCACGAGCCCAGATTGACGCCAGTGAGCACCACCTCTTTTGCACCACCCTCAACGGCTTCGTTTACCTCGCGCAATACTTCCTGGCGGCCAATGCTCCGGGCCTGCCCCCTGGCAATGCGGGTGATGCAATAGGTACAGTGATTATCGCAACCATCTTGCACTTTGATGAAAGCCCGCGTGCGGTGATGCACCCCGGGCAATGGCTGGCGCGCAAACGGCTCCAACGCGGCAGTATCCGTTGAAACACCCAGCAGTTGTGCGGGTATGGACATCTTCTCAAGGTTGGCAACCACCTCAGAGACCCCCTCCATGGCGGCGGCTTCCTGTGGATAAAGAGTGGCCCAGCAACCGGTAAGGATGATCTGGCTGACGCCGTGGTGGTAGGCCTGGCGAACCTTCTGGCGTGAATCCGATGAAGCCGCGGCAGTAACAGCACAGCTGTTAACGATCACGGTATCCGCTTCCTCCACCCGCGCCACCACCTGGTGCCCGGCCTGGCGCAGCACCCCTGCCATTTGTTCAATTTCGGCCTGGTTCAAGCGGCAGCCGACCGTATCAAAAAAGACTTTCATTGGAATTAAGGTTGGGTAACAGAAAAGTTGTCAAAAAGAACTTCAATGCCCGCCGTATCGTATGCGCCAGCAACTAATCCAATCTGGCCGGAAGAAAAGGAACTGTCCCGTATTTCCGCCAGCAAGGCGTCATTTACGGTCAATTTCAAGATGTCGCCCTGACAGGTAGCTGAAATGTGGTTGACAACCCCGCCCCGGCGGATCGCCTCGCTGAAGTCCAGGTTCGTCTTTCCACCAGACAGGAGCATCTGTCCGTTGAGCATCTTAAAAATCCCATAGTAGCCATCGTGGCTGATGAGAAAACCGTAGAAATTCTGGCTATCGGTATAGCGGCAAATCACGCCGAAGTCATCGTTGGTGGGGCCATCCAGCAGGACGGCATCTACATCGATTACTGTGTCCGAGTAGGTTGTGTCGTTTAAAGTCCAAAAAAGCGAATTGGGAGCCGTAACGCGGATAACCATGCCGCCATAATCAAAAAGCGCTTCGCCATTTTCCTGTTTGAGCGTTGCCCAGCCGTTAGGAGAAGTGGAAAAATCATCCGCAAAGAGCACCTGACCAGGGTATGCGGTTGGCTTTGCCTGCTCGGTAGCGGAAAACACCGAGCAGCCAGCAACTGCGATTAACAAACAAAAGGACAGAAAAATTCCGGCAAGGCGTTGTGTTTTCATTTATCTCCAGTGAAGACTATCAGGTTGATTATACCAATCCTTCATTGCACGCCTGTCTTCTCCAGTAGTTGCAGCGCCAGATCGCGCAGGCGGTTACTGGGGGCATAATCAACTGCCTGCTGCAAATAAATTCTGGCCTGCGCGTAATCCCTTTGCAGCAGCTTCAATTGCCCCAGGTGAATGAGGATTGCAGATTGTCGCGGGTCCAGCGAGTCAGCCTGTAAAAAGAACCGTTCGGCACTGTCGTAATCACCGGCAAGCATCAAGCCTGTCCCAAGCAGATCGGCTAACACCGGTGAGTTTGGTTCCAGGGCAAGTGCATTGCGTGCCGCAGGCAAGCCGGCTTCTGTCACATCGTAATTGTAGGTGAAGGAGAAAACTGCCAATGCTTGCCAGGCAGTCGAATTCTGCGGCGTGAGGTTTGCTGCAGCAACCAGCCAGTGGTAGGCATTTTCCAGGTCTCCCTTGGCTTCGTAGGTGCGGGCTTTTTCGATCAGCCAGATGCTGGTGGCCGGGTTAAGCGCCGCGGCATTATCCAGATACACAAGCGAAAGGTCATATTTTCCCTGGCGGCGATAGTACAGGCCACAAAGGCCATTGACGATCTCGCTTTCAGGCGCCAATTCCAACGCATGGTTGATGGCTTCGCCGGCATCCTGCCCCATCTGCTGCTGCGCCTCAGCCAGGTAAGCCCAACTCAGGGCAGATTCGGCGTCCCCTGCCAGTGCGGAGTGAAAAGCCCCAGCGGCAACATCCCAGGCGCCGAAATTTGCAAATACCTGTCCAATCAACAAAAAGCGCTCTGAAGACGAGGTTGGGTCGCGTGTGCTTTCAATGGTGGTGACGAGGGCATTCTTCAGCAGCAGGTCGTTTGGCTCCAGGCTCTGAGTAGCTTGCAAGAACTGAAGAGCGCTCTCTGGCTGAGTGGTGGCAAGCAGCAATCCCAGTTGAAAATTGACATCCGTATTCTCAGCAAAGAACTGGTGCGCCCGCAGCAGGGTAGCCTCTGCGCCGTATACATCACCGATGCGCCTTTGCAAAGCAGTGATCTGAAGAAAAGTGAACAGGTCGCTTTGCCGTGCCCCTTCCTCGCGCAGCAGTTGTTTGGCTGTTTCCTCCTGCTTGGATGAGATCAAGGTATCGGCCAGAGCGATCTTCCCCTGAGAGGACAGGCCGCCTGTGGCCTCGCCCTGCTGAAAAGCCATGAGGGCATCGGCATATTGTTCATCATCTAAATAAGCTCTACCCAAACGTTCCCACAGATCGTTGCGCCAGGGTTGGTAATCCAACAACAGTTGCAGGTCATCGGCAGCGGGCGTGCCGCCTCTGGCAGCAGATTGAACGCGGGCATTTGCCAGGGTAACAGCATCTGGCACAGGAGAAGATTGCAGAAGCCCCACCAGTATCACCGGAAGGATAATCAGCAGGCCTGCCAGAAAGAAATCTACTCTTTTCACAAAGGTATTATAACAACGCGAGGATTAACCTTGCTTGACATTCAAATATCTGCATGGTACAGTCTTAATCATAGTGTGAGGCAAGGGGTGTCCTGCCCGCACAATCCAAATCAGACGGAGAAAAAGGCATGTCAGAACGGTTTGTAGGTACAGTAAAATGGTTCAATCCCGCCAAGGGGTACGGCTTTATTGGCCGTGATGGGGCAGAGGATGTCTTTGTTCATTTTTCTGCTATCGAAATGGAAGGTTACCGGGTTCTGAAGGAAGGTCAGCAGGTTGAGTTCTCGGTCGAAAAAGGCCCCAAGGGACTTCAGGCCGCAGAAGTCAAGCCAATCGCCTAGCCAATACTGTCAGCAAAAAAACAGAGCCTTACGGCTCTGTTTTTTTATAGCGCTTTTCGCATCCGTTCCAGGGCTTCAACAAGGGTCGCGCGCTCGCAGGCAAAGTTCAGGCGCACGAAACTTTCTCCATCTCCGCCAAAATCCGCCCCCTTATTGAGCGCCACCTTTGCTTTTTCAAGAAAAAACGTATAAGGGTCTGTCTCAAGCCCAAGCGCCCGGCAATCCAGCCATGCCAGATAAGTGGCTTGCGGGGTATGGATTTTAATCGCGGGCAAATTTGTACGGATATACTCCACCAAGAAATCGCGGTTTGATTGCAGGTACTCCAGCACCTCAGCCAGCCAGACCTGCCCGTGTTGGTAGGCAGCAATGGCTGCACCTGCCCCCAGTAAATTCACCCCGCCCATTATGCCACGGCGCTGCTTCTTGATCGTTTTCATCAACGCCTTGTTCTGGCAAATGAGCACGGCGCAGTCCAGGCCGGCAACGTTGTAAGTCTTGCTGGGGGCAATCAAGGTTACTGCTCGCTGTGCGATCTCAGAGTTCAAAGAAGCAATAGGGATGTGGTGGCTGCCGGAGAATACCAGGTCGGAGTGGATCTCATCCGAACAGAGGATCACATCATTTTGAACACATAAATCGGCTATGCGCTGGAGTTCGTCCAGCGTGTACACCTTGCCTACCGGGTTGTGCGGATTGCAAAAGAGGAAGAATTTACTCTTGCGAAGCGCCTTTTCCAAAGACGCAAAGTTGACCTGATAGTTCCCGCTGCCATCATTTTCAAGCGGGCTTTGAATTTCCGTGATGCCTGCATTGGCAGCCACACCGAAAAAGGGTGGGTAGATCGGCGGCTGGATGGTCATAGCCAATCCCGCTGTCGTCACAGCCTGGCAGGTCAGGTTGAAGCCAGCGATGACCCCCGGCACCAGCAGCACATCGTCAGGCTCGATCTCCCAGCCATAAAGATGCTGCATGCGCTCTACCACCAGGGCTGTAAGCTGCTCAGTTTCATCGGCGTAACCAAAAATACCATGCGCCATGCGTTGCTGCAATGCAGCAATCACCTCAGGCGGCGAGGTAAAATCCATATCCGCCACCCACAAAGGCAATACGCCCTGCGGATATGCGCGCCATTTAATTGAATCGGTACCAATACGACTGGGGAATGTGAAAAGTTTTGGGGTCATTGTGCTCCTATCAATGCTGTCTCATTATAAGGTGATGAATCAAAAATGTGAAACAAGGTGATTGGTTGTTTTGGCCACTGCTGATATACTCAATGCGTTAACCATGAACCCCGCAAAACTTTCCCTGCCCATGCTTCAACTGGAATTTCCCGCCCACTGGGGCGATTATACGCTGCTGGATAGCGGCAACGGTTTCAAGCTGGAAAAATATGGCCCGTACACGCTTCTGCGCCCAGAGGCTGAGGCTGTGTGGTCTCCCGCCCTGGCAGAAAGTGAATGGAAGAAGGCCAATGCCAGCTACAAACCTGCACAGGAAGAAAATGGCGGGCACTGGGAGTTCCGCGGCAACAAGATCGAGCAATGGCCAATGAGCTACGGCGATCTCAAGTTCACGGCACAGTTCTCCGGCTCACGGCATGTTGGTGTCTTTCCAGAGCAAGCCTGCCAGTGGGACTGGGCAAAAAGTGTGATCCGCAGGGCTGCCGGCACTCCCAAAGTGCTTAACCTTTTTGGTTATACCGGCCTGGCCAGTCTCTCGGCGGCACGCGCCGGGGCGGCCATTACGCATGTGGACGCCTCGAAGAAAGTGGTCACGTGGGCCAAAGAGAACCAGGCGCTCTCTGGAGTTGCACCTACGGCCATCCGCTGGATCGTGGACGATGCCGTCAAGTTTGTGCAGCGCGAGGCGCGCCGGGGTGTCAGCTACGATGGCATCATCCTTGACCCACCCAAATTTGGGCGCGGCCCCAAAGGCGAAGTATGGGAGTTTTATAAACTTTTGCCCTCACTCCTTGCTGCGTGTAAAGAGGTTCTTAGCCCCAAGCCGCTGTTTGTGCAATTGACCGCCTACGCAGTCAAAGCTTCGGCGGTAACTCTGCAGCAGGCTTTGGCCGAAATGATGGGCAGTTATGGCGGCCAGGTGAGCGCCGGGGAGATGGGCCTGCTGGAAAAATCGGCAGGGCGTTTCCTCTCAATGGCGATATTTGCACGCTGGTGTAGCCAGCCCCAATAAATCCTCCCTGCCATGGCCGCCTACATCAAGCCCGTTCATACCCCTGAAGACAGAGAGCTGTTTATCCGGCTTCCGTGGCACATCTACCACAACGATCCCTGTTGGGTTCCGCCGCTACTGGAAGATATGCGCCAAAAGCTCGATGCGGAAAAGAACCCATACTGGAAGAATGCTCAACACCAGTGCTGGTTAGCCTTCCGCGAAGGCAGGGCCGTAGGCAGGATTTGTGCCATCCTGGACGACAACCCTCAGGCTACACAAACCATCGGAGTCTTCGGCTTCTTTGAATGTGAAAATGACCGGGAAGCAGCTTCGCTGCTGTTTGCCGCAGCCGAGAGTTGGTTGGCAGCCAAAGGGGCCAATACCGTGCGCGGCCCTTTCAACCCGACCATCAATGAAGAACCGGGGTTTCTGGTAGAGGGTTTCGATATCCGCCCGGTGCTGATGACCGGGCATACCCCGCATTACTACCTGGATCTGGTCGCCGCTTGTGGTTATCGTTATTACAACGACCTGGTTGCCCGAAGGTACGTCCTTAACCGCCAGCGCTCCTTTAGCAAAGAATGCCCGGAGAAACTCCTACACATTGCAGCCCGGGTTGAAAAACGCAAGGATGTACACATCCGCCACCTGGACAAAAAAAACTGGCATAACGAGATTGCGCTTGCCTGCGACCTGTACAACCAATCTCTGGCTGCCCTAAGGGATTTTACGCCCGTGCCGCAAGAAGATTTTCAACAAATTGCTCAGGGAATGAAACAAATCATTGATCCGCGCATGGCTTTGATTGCCGAGGTCGGCGGGCGGCCGGTGGGATTTGCGCTGGCGCTCCCCGATGTGAACCAGGCTCTGCAAAAAGCAGACGGCAAAAGCGATCCTTTCAGCCTCTTGCGGGTGTTAACACAGTTGCAGCACCTTGAAAGAGTTTCCTTTAAAATGCTAATGATCCTGCCAGAGTTTCAAGGAAGAGGGATCGAGGCTCTCTTGATCCGCAATGTTGCCAGAAGGATCTGGAGAAAAGGGTATAAAGAAGTAGATATGTCTCTGGCAGGAGACGAGAACTTCAAGAGCAACCGCTTTCAATCCAGCCTTGGTTTCAGCACTTATCTGCGTTACCGCCTGTTTGAGAAAGACTTGATAAAGGAGTAATTATGAGCGTTGCCACCACCCGCACAGAAAAACTACCCCTGCTCACCAAATTCATCTACGGCATTGGCGACTGGGGCAACACCACCACCTCTACCATCGTGGGGTTCTTTTTCCTCTTTTTCCTTACCGATGTGGCGCATCTCCCGCCCATTTACGCCAGCCCGGTAATGCTCATCGGCACCGTCTGGGACGCCATCAACGATCCCCTGGTTGGCGTGCTGGCCGATAAGGTGCATACGCGCTGGGGCAGAAGACGTCCGTTCTTCATCATCGGGGCCATTCCTTTTGGCCTGGGATTCATGATGTTGTGGTGGGTGCCGCCGTTTACCAGCAATTTCCTGTTGATGCTCTATTACCTGGTGGCCTACATTGTCTTCGATTCGTTCTTCACATTTGTCTGCGTTCCGTATGGCACTTTAACCCCGGAATTGACGCAAGATTATGACGAGCGCACTCAGTTAAATGGTTTTCGCATGGGCACCAGCATGGCCGGCGGCCTGATCGCCGCTTTCTTTGTGCCGGTCATTGCGGGCATGTTCCCGGAAGCGAAAACTGGATACATGGTGATGGCGCTGATCTTCGGCGTTTTGGCCATGCTGCCATACTTCCTGCTCTTCTTCACCATGAAGGAAAAATACCAGGAAGCCACCCCTTCCGAACTTTCCATCTTCCAGAGCCTGACCTACACCCTTAAGAACCGGGCATTCCGCTTTGCCGCCGGTATTTACATGACCTCCTGGATGACGGTGGCAATGGTGCAGTCTCTCTTCATTTACTATGTCACCTACTGGATGAATATGGCAGGTGAATTGGATTATTTGCTGGCAGTGGTGCAGTTGGCGGCCTTCCTGTGCATTCCCATCATCGTCAAGCTGGCAGACAAAACCGGCAAGACCAAAGCCTACATTCTGGGGATGGTTTGGTGGACGCTGGTAATGCTCTCGCTGGCATTCCTGCCTTCCAGCGCCGGACGCATCGTGTACGTGATTGCAGCCCTGGCGGGCATGGGCATCGCCGCCGCGCATGTGATCCCCTGGTCGATCATCCCGGATGTGGTGGATGACGATGAGTTGCGCACAGGCCATCGCCGCGAGGGCACCTATTACGGTTACATGGTCTTCATCCAAAAGGCTGGTACGGCAGTGATGCTGGCGATCATCCCCTGGGTGCTTTCACGCACCGGATATGTGCCCAACCAGGCCCAGAACGTGCAGACCACCACCGCCATCCGCATGATGATGGGATTGATCCCTACCGTGTTACTGTCCATCTCGATGCTGCTGGCCTGGAAGTTCCCCATCACACGTGAAAAATTTGCCGCCCTGCGCCGCGAACTGGATGCCAAAAAGATCAAGGAGTAATCATGGCTCGTTCTTTTGCCCACTGGAATGTGCGCTACCTTTTCGATCGAATGATCGAAAAATCCTATCGCCGCCGCCATCCACAAGTACCCTGGCTGGCACCAGCAGCGGTTGAGTTCCTCGCCGGGTATCTCAAGCCCGGCGATTGTATGTTGGAATTCGGCTCCGGCGGCAGCACATTGTGGTTTGCCCGCCGTGTGGGGCACATCACCAGCGTGGAACACAACCCAGAGTGGCACGCACGCATTGGGCAAAAGATTAAGGAACTTGGCATTACCAATGTCACTTACCTGCTGCGCCCTAAACAGGATGAAGCAGTGCCGGCAAAAGATACCCAATATGTGCAGGCAGCCCAGGAAATCTCCCCGGACAGCCTGGATGTCGTGCTGGTGGATGGCACTTACCGGGCACAGTGCGTGCTGCACTCCCTGCCATTGCTTAAAGCAGGCGGGATACTGGTAATCGATAATGTCAACCGCTACCTGCCCAGTGACTCCATTGCCCCCAACTCACGCGGCAGGCAACAAGGCCCCATTGACGCAGAATGGCAGCAGGTACTCGACTTGATCGGTGGCTGGCGTTTCTTCTGGACGAGCAATGGTGTATCTGACACCGCTGTGTATTTCAAACCATAGGAGGATTGCCATGCGCGTTTTATCAAAAGATGCTTCAAACAGGCGCTTCCCGTTTGCGCACACCTTTTCCATTGTTGCGCGCGATCCACGCAGCGGACAAATGGGCGTAGCAGTGCAATCTCACTGGTTTGTAACCGGCTCTATGGTTACCTGGGGTGAAGCCGGCGTGGGCGTGGCAGCCACACAATCAATGGTCGAGGTAAGCTACGGCCCGCTGGGATTGGCTGGAATGCGCCAGGGGCACACCCCGCAGCAGGTTTTGACAGGATTGCTGCAAAAAGATGAGGGCCGCGACTTGCGCCAGGTGGCTCTGCTGGATGCCAATGGAAACGTAGCCACGCACACCGGAGCCAGGTGCATTGCGGAGGCTGACCATGAAACCGGCGAGCAATTCTCCACGCAGGCCAATATGATGCTCAAAAACACTGTCTGGCATGCAATGGCAGAGGCATTCAAGACGGCTAAGGGGGACCTCTCCGAAAGGCTGATGCAAGCGCTGGAGGCAGCCCAGTCAGAGGGTGGAGACATCCGCGGCAAGCAATCCGCCGCCATGCTGGTAGTGGAAGGGCAGAAGTATCCCAATCCCTGGCAGGGGATCCTGGTGGACATCCGGGTGGATGACCACCCCGAACCGTTGGTGGAGTTGCGCCGCCTGCTAAAAGTAAACAATGCTTACCAGTCAATGAACGCCGGGGATGCCTTCCTTGCTGATGGCAAAGTGGAGCAGGCTTTTGAAGCCTACAATCGCGCAGCCCGGCTTGCCCCGGAGATCATCGAACTGCCCTTCTGGCAGGCGGTGACCCTGGCGGAAAGCGGAAAGGTGGAAGAGTCCCTGCCTATCTTCAAGAGAGTTTTTGAAGATGACGAGAACTGGCGTGTGCTGCTGGCGCGCCTGCCTAGGGCCGGGTTGTTCAAGGTCAGTGAAGCCGACTGCCAGCGCATTCTGCACATTTAGGGTTTGACAATTCCTATCACTTCTTCTACACTACTCTCATGCTTGCCAAAGTAAACGCCTGTGCGTTGATCGGCCTCGAGGGGGTCATCGTGGATGTGGAGGTTGACCTCACTCCCGGTTTTACCCCGCCGATTGTAATCGTTGGCCTGCCGGATGCCAGTGTGCAGGAAAGCAAAGAGCGCGTCAATTCAGCCATTCGCAATACCGGATTAGAATATCCGCGCAAACGCGTACGGGTCAACCTGGCTCCGGCCACCGTGCGTAAAGCCGGTTCTGCTTACGACCTGCCCATTGCGTTGGGCATCCTGCTGGCCAACCGCCAGTTGCCGCCCAACTGCCTGGAGGGTGCACTGGTGATGGGAGAGCTTTCGCTGGACGGCAGCGTGCGCCACATGCGCGGGGTGTTGCCCATGTCTGCCGTAGCGCGGCAGCAAGGTTTCAAGCGCGTCTTTGTGCCCGCTGAAGATGCCCCTGAAGCCGCCATTTTCGACGATCTGGAAGTGATCCCCGTCCATTCCCTGCTTGATCTGTACAACCACCTCATCGGGCAGGTCGTCATCCCGCCCCAGCCGGTGATCGAGATCGAACAGGTGCAGCCGCAGGTGCAAACTGATTTCCAGGAGATCAAAGGCCAAGAACACATCAAACGCGCCCTTGAGGTTGCCGCGGCTGGCGGCCATAACGTGCTGATGATCGGCTCGCCAGGCGCGGGGAAAACGCTGATGGCTCGGGCGCTGCCTTCCATCCTGCCGCGCATGAGCGTGGAAGAATCGCTGGATGTAACACGCATTTATTCGGTGGCAGATGCGTTGCCGACGGGCGTGCCGTTGATCAAGGCCCGTCCCTTCAGAGCGCCGCACCATACCATCAGCCATGCCGGGCTGGTGGGTGGCGGCAACGTGCCGCACCCCGGCGAAATCTCGCTGGCGCATCGCGGTGTGCTGTTTCTGGACGAGTTCCCGGAATTTGGGTCACGTGTGCTGGAAGTGCTGCGCCAGCCATTGGAAGATAAAGTGGTCACCATCAGCCGCGCGCAGGGAACGCTCACCTTCCCAGCCAACTTTCAGTTGGTGGCAGCAATGAATCCCTGCCCCTGCGGCTATTTTGGCGACGCCAGCAAACCCTGTACCTGCGCCCCGGGCACGGTCACCAAATACCAGCATCGCATTTCCGGCCCACTGCTCGACCGCATTGATATTCACCTGGATGTGCCGCGGGTAGACTATGAGAAATTGAGCGATATGAAGTTGGGTGAACCTTCAAGTATGATTGCGGTGCGCGTGGAAAAAGCACGCGAGGTGCAGCGGCAGCGTTTTGCCGGCAGCAAACTGACCTGCAACGCCGATATGCACCCGGCAGAAGTACGCCAATTCTGTGCGCTTGATGAACCTTGCCGCAGCCTGATGCGCGCAGCCATGAACCAGATGGATCTATCCGCCAGAGCGTATCACCGTATCCTAAAACTGGCGCGCACCATCGCCGACCTGGCCGGCTCCGGTGAGATCATGCAGGTACATCTGGCTGAGGCATTGCAGTACCGCCCACGCATCAGCGGCATGTAGTCCACGCTACAGTAAGATCACCAAAAGCAAAATGATCACAACCAACAGCACCAGCCAGCTAACCCAGGCCCAGCCCTGCGGATCACTGGCACCACTCCCCAGCCCCAATGGGGTAAATTCGATCACGGGAATGTCAGCGGAGCGTTCTTGCAGATCTGCGTCGCCGAGCGTCCAGGGGTTGTAACCCTCGAAGAAGCCGGCAAACCCGGCGTTCTTGAGCACCTGGCGGAAGATCAGCAGGCGGTCTTCACCAACGTAGGGGGCAGCAACACGGGCAAACATGGCCCCGCCCGGGAGGATTAGTTCAATCTCGGGATGTGCCAGCAGGTTCTTGTACCAGTCAGAACTCGCGCGCCCGCCGGATAGGCAGTAGATCTTCCCATTCCAGATGGCATAATTCACCGGGGCATAACGCACGTTGCCAGACTTGCGCCCGATGGTCTTCATCACCATGATATAGCCGGCAAGCGGACTTACGATCATTGACCCCAGCCCCAGACGAAACATAGGAACCATAAAAAAGCGGTTCAGGTATTTGAATATTGTTCTGATCGATTTTGGCATCACCCCTCCCGGACTAAAGATTTCTCTATTTCACTTTCACAATTACCGAATCCAGTGCCATATTAGAACCATCGGCCATGCTGACTTCGACAAGCTGTATAACCACAAAGTCACCTGACGCAAACTTATCGAGCGCTACATTTACAGTAAATGTCGCCGGTTGCCCCACATCAACAGCAGTAACCATTGCACTGTTGGCAAAACTTACTGTGTTGTACTCATTAAATACCTGCACCAGTAAAGTATTTTCAAAAGGCGCAATTGGCATATCGCC
>CALCNO010000063.1 GCA_937897615.1 uncultured Anaerolineaceae bacterium | reverse complement strand
TCCCTGAGGACGTGGACCCGCTCACCGGCCTCAAGGTGAGCGATGCCAGCATCCTAGACCGCCGCCCGGTGATGGTGAAAGTTTCCAACTTCCCGCGCGAGGGGCGCCCGCATGCGGGCCTTTCCTACGCCGATATTGTTTTCGATTATTACACCGGCGAAGGCGCCAACCGCTTCGTGGCCCTGTTCTACGGCCAGGATGCCGCCCAAGCCGGCCCGGTACGCTCCGGGCGCCTGATCGACCGCTTTCTGGTGAACATGTACAAGGGTATCCTCGGCATGGAATACGCCTACGGCCCGGTGTACAACTCCATTGTTAACATGCTCGGCGGGCGCCTCATCAGCGGCGATCACTGCCCCGCCATCTGCAGCGACGGCCCACAAACCGAGACCAGCCGCTTTGCCAACACCGCCGAGATGAGCAAGTACTACGCCTCCAAGCAATCTGCCACCAACACCAAGCAGAATCTGGATGGCATGACCTTTGATTCGCAGGCTCCCAGCGGCGGCGTTGACGGCCACCAGGTGACCATGCGCTACGGCAAGAACAACGAGGCCATGTGGGTCTATGACGAAGCCAGCGGTAAGTACCTGCGCTACATTGATTCGGTGGATGCCAACAACCAGATGACGATGATCCCGCTGGTGGACCGCATCAACGGCAACCAGTTGACTTTCTCCAACGTCGTCATCATCTTTGCCGAGATCGAAACCCTCAATGGCACCACCGATACCCTGCACGAGATTCACATCTCCGGCTTCCAGGGGCGTGCGCTGATCTACCGTGACGGCCAGATGTATGACGCCACCTGGAAAGGTGTTGCCGATACTCCCATCACCTTCTATGACCAGAACGGCAATGCTCTGCCGCTCAAGCCGGGCAACACCTGGATGCACTTTACCGGTGTCAGTTCCAGAATAGTGGAAGACCCCGCCGGTGTTTGGAAAGTGACCAACTACACACCTTAATGCCCGATATTTCACCCCGTAACTCTTTTTGCCATCAGCCTGCCCTCGCGGCAGCGCTGATGGCTTTAATGCTGCTGATGTCTGCATGCAGCGCGGCTGTGCCGAGTCCCAGCCCAACATATCAGCCCAGCGCTGCTGTCACCCTGCCAGCGCCCACCCTCACGGTGCCGGCGGTCACATCCACCAGCCAGGCAATCACGCCAGCCGCCACCTCCACCCCCGGTTATGATCCAACCCGCCCGGAGTCATGGAAGGAACTGCCGATCATCCCCGCTTCCTTGAGCCAGGCGGTGCGCGATCTGTACGCCAAAGGCCAGACCTCCGGCCTCAATCAGCGCGCCTTCTCAAAGGTGGGCGATTGCGAAACCTACTCGCCGTACTTTCTGGCGCCCTTCGACATGAGCCAAACGGGTTACCGCCTGGGCGAACAATATGCATCGCTTGCGGACACCGTCAGCTATTTTGAAGGGTCATTCGAGCGCGTGAGCCTGGCCGCCAACCCCGGGTTTTCGGTGGCATCGGTGCTCTCTCCGCTCTGGGCAGACGCGCAAACCTGCCGCACCAACGAATCCCCGCTGGTATGCGAGATTCGCATCCACAAACCTGCGGTCATGCTGGTGATGTTCGGCACCAACGACGTCAAGACCAGCTCGCGCGTCGGGTTTGAGGCCAACCTCAAACGCCTGCTGGATATAGCCCTGGCCAACAATGTGGTGCCGGTGCTGGTGACCAAAGCCGATAACCTGGAAGGCGACGACAGCATCAATGCCATCATCGCGCGCGTGGCTTACGAGTACGACCTGCCCGTGCTGAACCTGTGGCGCGCCATGCACGACCTCCCGCAAAACGGCCTCATGGAAGACGGGATTCACCTCACCTATGCCCAACCCTTCTTCGACGCGCCGGAGAACATGCAAATGGGCTGGCCGGTGCGCAACCTGGTGACCTTGCAGATGCTGGCGTTTTTGCATAACGAATTAGGCGAGTGACCCCTCTTTGATAGAGCATCAAAAAACAGCCCCTGGGGGCTGTTTTCTTTTCTCAAAGCTGCGCGGGGTCAGGCAGGCTGGTCTTTTTCCTGCAGGTTCTCGCGCAGGGCGCTATCCACATGGGTGATGTGGTGAACTACCCACTGTTCCATTGCCGCGTATGCGTTCCGGGCCAATTCCAGGTCCATGTTGCCGGTTTGCCACTGAAGGTAAAAATCGCCAATTCGTTTTAGAAAATCCCGGTGTTCGCTCTTGTTCAATTCCGCAAGCGGACAATGTACCTCGGCCATGATGAGTTCTTCCTGCTCGAAATGCCATCTGGCATAGAAAAGCAGGTAATCGAGCACTTCGCCGGCTGCCAGGCGGATTTTGGCGTTGCTGGTGCCGGAAAAGACAGCGGATAGATCGTTGAATTTTTCCAGCAAGGCTTTATGCTGTGCATCCACACGTGCGTTGCCGGTTGCGAGAGTTTCATTCCAGGTGATCATAGTGCTTGCTACCTATCCCTTAACTGCGTTCTTTGAACTACAGATATACAAGATTATAAAAAGATTTTCCGGTTTTCGTCTTTACAGAATAGTAGTGTCGTTGCCCAAACCCCCATTATAAAAGACAGGTTGTTAAAAGCGACATCCAAAAGGCAGTCTTGGATCGCCTTTTGGATGCCACTAAACCATCTATTATGAAAAAGTGCTAGGATGGGCTGGAGGCGAATTGCAGGCAATTGCCTTCAGGGTCGTAGAACGTACCGAAACACACCACGCCGGGGATGTTGACGGCATCATCGCATTTGACCCCGCGTGCGCGCAGATACTCGGTGATCTTGACGGCATCCTCCACCGCCAGGACGGCAATCGCCCCACCCTGCATACCGGGTTCCGGCTGGCCTTTGCTCCAGCGTGAGATGGCAATGTGAGCTTCGTTGTCGCGGCCATACTCGCACCAGCCGATCTCGTCATCACTCCAGCACACCGGCCACTCAATGATCTCCGAGTAGAACTTCTTGGCGCGTTCCCAATCTTTTACATGATATTGCACTACGTTGACATTCTTAAAAAGGGGCATGGTCAACCTCCATAATTAAGATAATATTAGTCAGATTTTGAACAGATGTCAACAGGCAATCTGGAATCAGGGTTTCAACACAAATGTACCGTTGCGCAAGTCATGCAGCGCCTGGCGGATCTCTTCCTCGGTGTTCATCACAAACGGGCCATAGCGCGCAATCGGTTCACCCAAGGGCTTGCCGGAAACCAGCAGAAACTTTGCGCCACTCGCGCCAGCCTCCACTGCGATGGTATCGCCGGGGCCAAAGATGGCCAGGCGGGTGGCGGCCACGGTGGTTCCGCCAAAAGCGGCACCACCCGAATAGAGGTAGGCAAAGGCGGTATGGCCGCTGCCCACCGTAAACTGATAAGCTGCACCAGGCGCCAGGGAGACATCAAAGTATTGCGGATCGGCGGCAATTTCCGTTACCGGGCCTTTCACCCCGGCCACCTCCCCGGCAATCACGCGGATGGCAACCCCCGGCTGTGGTTCTGCGGTAGGAATCTTTTGCGAGGGCACATCCTGGTATCTTGGCCAGCACATTTTCAGCCGGGCAGGCAGATTCACCCACAACTGAAAGCCGTTCAGCGGTTCCTGAGCCAGTTGCGGCATCTCCTCGTGCATGATGCCCCCGCCGGCAGTCATCCACTGGACGTCACCGGCCTTGATCGACCCGGAATTGCCGATACTATCGGCGTGGCGGACTTCACCGCTGAGGAGATAAGTAACGGTTTCAATGCCGCGGTGCGGGTGCAGGGGAAAACCGGCCAGGTAATCCTGCGGGTCTTCCGAGCCAAAATGGTCAAAAAGAAGGAAGGGGTCAAGGTAATCCAACTGGCGCGTGGCAATGCTACGGCGCAGCCGCACCCCGGCACCCTCCATCACCTGAACGGGGGTGATTGCTGTTTCAACTTTACGAATTGTTGGTCCGTTTTCCATTTTCATCTCCTTTACCGCTAAAAAAATCCCCGGCTATTCACCGGGGAGTAAGGCACTAAATATCCAGGTTGCGCACCGCATGCGCGTGGGTGGTGATGAAGCGCGTGCGCGGCGGCACCGCCGACCCCATCAGCATGTCAAAGGTATGGTCGGCTGCCGGCTCATCCTCCACGGATACCTGCAGCAGGGTGCGGGATTCCGGGTTCATTGTCGTATCCCAGAGCTGGGTGGGGTTCATCTCGCCCAGGCCCTTGTAACGCTGCAAATCGGCTTTCTCGGCTGCGGCGCCCAGTTCCTTCAGGTAGGCATCCTTTTCGGCATCGCTGTACACATAGCGCGTCTGGTTCTTGTGAGAGATGCGATACAGCGGCGGCTGGGCAATGTAGATGTGTCCCTCGGAGATCAGCTTGGGCATGTAACGGAAGAAGAAAGTGAGCAGCAGGGTGCGGATGTGGCTGCCGTCTACGTCGGCATCGGTCATGATGATCACGCGTCCGTAGCGCAGGTTCTTGAGGTCAA
>CALCNO010000062.1 GCA_937897615.1 uncultured Anaerolineaceae bacterium | reverse complement strand
AAATAACCTTTATAAATAGGAGATTTAATGAAAATTCGTTTTCTTGGACACTCGTGTGTAGAAATTGTTGGAAAGCATCATATCTTGATCGATCCGGATTTTACACGGGATCCTTTGCCGAATGTTGAGTATATTTGTGTTTCGCATGCCCACAAGGACCATATCGGTAAGGTGGCTCAGATTCCAACTGGTATTGTAGTGGCTTCTCGAGACGTGTGCGATATTGCATTAAAAATGGGAGTGCCTTCTTCTCGTCTTCAACCGTTGACCACTGGAGAACGTATCGAAAACATTGAAATTTTGCCAGGCTTTAGTGTGGTTAAAGACCCGGTCTATTTCATCGTCAGCTTACTTTTTCGTTTTAAGATCCCTGATCCTGGAGGAACACCACTCTCATTCTTGATCCATGATGATGCCGACTTATTGCATATTGGCGACGCCCATCAATTTCCGCCAGAAATTCATCCGGATATTTTATGCCTGCCCTGGCGTACTTCGCCGATAGGACCCAATAAATATAAATCCGTAGTTATTGATATGGCTAAGAAAATGGCAGCACCTTATATCCTCCCAATTCATTACGATCTTGATGGGACTGAAGCGAATCCGAATGAATTAATCCCTCGAATCGATTCAGTTATCTTGTATGGAGAAAACTGGTACACGTTTGAAAAAAAGGAGTTATTGGAAAATTGAAATTTGTCTTTAGTTTGTTTTTTTCATATTTCCTGGGCGCCATCCCTTTTGGCTGGATCTTCTCGAAACTGGTAAAAGGAGTGGATATCCGGAAAATGGGCAGTGGAAGAACAGGAACGACCAACACAATGCGCGCAAGTGGGTATCCGATTGCATTACTCACTCTGTTTTTGGACGGTTTTAAAGGGGTGGCTAGTGTTTGGTTCGCCAGGTACATCGCGCCAGGAATGGTTGGATTGGAAATTATGGCACCAATTTTTGCTATCGTTGGGCATAATTATTCGGTTTTTCTTGTGGAAAAAGACACTACTGGCAAATTGGTTTTCAAAGGGGGAGCTGGTGGAGCAACAGCTCTTGGGGGCGTGTTCGCTCTCATGCCATCTGCCTTCCCAATTATCAGCGCTATTGCCCTTATCATGTTTTTTGCTGTCGGGTATGCATCGCTCGCTACCCTCAGTATTGGAGTGAGTACTTTACTTTTATCGGTTATTCAATATCTGCTGGGTTTATCCTCCTGGCAGTATATTGTGTATGGGGTTTTGAGCACGGGTTTATTGGTTCTGGCCTTACTTCCGAACTTAGCCCGATTAAAGAATGGTAACGAACGCGGCGTAAGCTGGCGGTCAAGAAAGATCAAGTAACTCTATTTGAGAAAGGATTAAATCATGAAAAACCAGAAAGTTGCAATTGTCACAGATGGGGCATGTTCTTTATCGCCGGCACGCGGAGAGGAATTAGGAATTCATATTGCACCTGTTTATGTCACATTTGGTGACAAAACCTACCGCGCCGGAATTGATTTGGAGGATACTGAATTTTATAAACTTCTTGCTGCCAGCAAAAAATTACCCACTACTGCCCAACCGACTGCCTCTGATTTCGTCAATATTTATAATAAGCTCGCTGATGAGGTTGATGAAATTATTACCATCGTGATTTCTCATCATATGAGTGCGACCATTCAATCCGCTGAAATGGCCAACGAACAATTTAATAAAATTCCCGTTCATCTTGTTAATTCTGAATCGGTCTCCCTGGGGCTGGGAATGATATCGCTTGCTGCTGCCAGAGCGGCGGGACAGGGTCAGGATGCCCAAAGCATTTTAAAGTTGGTTGACGACATTAAAAAGCGTCTAAATGTAATTTTCACGGTAAAAACGCTGGAATACTTACATAAAGGCGGAAGAATTGGGGGAGGTACGGCATTTTTAGGATCAGCCCTCGATATCAAACCCATTTTGTACCTTAGTAACGGAAGGATAGAGCCCTTAGAGAAACAGCGTACGCGTAATCGCTCGCTTTCCCGGTTAATAGAGTTGATGAAGGAAAAAGTTGGTGATCAACCCGTCCATGTAGCAATCCTGCATGGTAACATTCCCGATGAAGCACAACAATTTGAGCATTCAATCAGAGATCAATTCAATTGTATCGAAATGATTACCTCCGATATGGGACCAGTCATCGGCGTCCATGCAGGACCTGGTACATTGGGATTGGTTTTTTATACAGCAGAATAAAATTGAAAAGGTCAATTAGGTATGTCCTTAATTACACAATTGATTGGTTTGATTGGCATTGGATTGCTGACGGGAAGTGTTGTTGGCTTAACCGGCGCAAGCGGCGTGGTGGTGGTTGTTCCGCTCTTGACTGTTTTATCGGGCTTCTCCATGCACACAGCAATCGGGACCAGCTTGTTTGTCGATGTCATCACACCTCTATTTGTCGCCTGGTCCTATTATAAAAACGGGAATGTGAATATAAAATCGGGCTTATGGCTCGCTCTTGGTGCCATTATAGGGGCTCAAATAGGTTCCTTACTCGCAAATCAATCTCTATCTGGCGGCCAAATGGGAGTCGGGTTTATCGTGATGATTTTCATCATGGCCATCGCCATGTGGAGAAAATCAATGCTTCCCTCTAAAGCCAGGCTAGATGTTGAGAATATACAGCCGCTTAATCCCAAAAAAATATTGGCTTCGATTGGGATTGGGCTACTACTTGGCGGGATGAGTGGTATGGTAGGGGCCGGGGGCGGGATGGCATTTCTGCTTGTTCTCATCCTTGTTCTTAAGTACCCCATACACAAGGCCATTGGTACTTCATCACTGATTATGGCCTTAACCGCTGCATCAGGAACGGTTGGGTATGCTCTTCATGGGAATGTAAATTTCCTATCAGGATTAATCGTCGCGGTCGGATCGATTATAGGTGGTTTGCTTACATCCAAATTGGCGAATAAGGTGAGTGAGAAAACGCTCGAAAAAATAGTCAGCGGTGTATTTGCTTGCCTGGGTGTACTGATGATTTTTACATCGGATTTCTAATGAAAATGGTTTAAAGATTACGATCCTTACGAAGGGAAAGATACTATAAAGAGATTTCTTATCACGCTAATTCTTTTTATTGCCGTGTTATTTGTCCTGACTCAAATTTCTGAAGTTTCGGAGATGAAAAAGATTTTAGGTCAGGCGGAATCTTTATACATTTTCATTGCTTTCATCCTTGTACTTTTGTGGATGGCTACAATGGGATTTTCATATTGTGTGATCTACGGACTTGTTGGTATCAAGGAATCCTATTTGCATATGGTTACATTAAGTTCTGCTGCAGTAAACTTTGTGAGGATCATTACCCCTTCAGCAGGAATTTCTACGCTATTGCTGTTCATATCGGATGCAAAAGAAAAGGGCATTTCAAGCGCACGGGTAACATTTGCTAGCATGCTTTATCTCTTGTTTGATGACCTTGCGTTGTTTATTACTTCTCTTGTTGGTCTTCTTATTTTGCGGGCGCACCAACCGCTAACCTGGTTTGAAATAGCTGCCACATGCCTGTTGGGAGGGATCATCAGTGGATTAATTTTGATAATATTCTTAAGTAGTAAACACATTGATTTATTGAAAAAAATCCTGGGCGTAATCTTTCAGATGCTTAACCGGATTATTCGTATTTTTTTCAAAAAGATCAGTATAAGCGATGAACAGATCATCCATTTCTCAGAAGAAATTCATATTGGAGCCCAAACGATCCATAATAATATTCGGCTGTTGTTTCTGCCACTCGGTCTTGCGTTTGTGAATAAAGTAATTCTGATCTCTATACTTTCCTTACTTTTTCTTGCATTTGGACTCAAATTTGATCTGGGAGTTGTAGTAAGTGGCTTTACTTTGGGTTACCTATTTACGATTATCTCACCTACCCCCTCTGGGATTGGGGTCATGGAAGGCATGATGACCCTGGCGCTAAATTCTTTGGGAGTTGAACTCGAATCTGCCGCCATTCTCACTCTTGCATTTCGAGCGATCACTTTTTGGGTTCCATTTTTTTTGGGAATGGCCGCATTTCGTGCACTTCTACATAAACAAAAGGAATCTGCCTTCTAAATTTCTTTTACGCTTTAAGATTCTTGATCCTTACTAAATCGGAGAAAAAATGGAAAAGAAGAATCACATCCGCATTAACAACACAATCCTTGGACCTTTGGAACGCCCCGCACTAAATTGGCTTGCGGAACATTTACCTGCCTGGGTCACCCCTGACCATTTGACTGGTCTGGGATTGTTTGCATCCTTTCTAATTTTTATATCCTATTGTGCAACGAATATAAATATAAATTTTCTTTGGCTCGCGAGTTTCGGGTTTTTGCTGAACTGGTTTGGAGATAGCCTGGATGGAACCCTGGCACGCAAACGTAAGATTGAGCGACCTTTATATGGGTTCTTTATCGACCATATAATTGACGCCATCAGTATTTTATTGATTTTTTTGGGATTAGGGTTCTCACCCTATTTAAGTATGGAATTGGCTTTGATTGCATTGATTGGATATCTGCTACTTTCAATTTATACTTATCTATCCACATATACCAATAATGTTTTTCAAATATCCTTTGGTGAATTAGGGCCAACTGAAATTCGCGCTTTGGCAATAATTCTAAATATTGTGATCTATTTCATGAAAGATCCTAAAGCTAAATTTTATATTGGGAATATAACTCCTCTAACTTTCTTAGACATTGCCGTTGTGGTTGTTGCGCTTATTTTGTATTCAATGTTCCTCATTTTTTCTATTAGCAGTGCCAGATCATTGAGGAAAATCGATAATGAGAGGTTGATCAACGAGTCGTGTCATCAAACCGACCATAAAAACTTGAAATAATATCTGCGAATAAACAATAAATGAAAAATTAAAATCACCTCTCAAATCTCGAAATAAATACGGCGATTAATTTGCGTTTTATGTTATATGAAATTATGATAGTTAATTGACGAAAGTATTGAATATTGACTTACTATCCGTTCATTGTGTGCAGGATGAGGTCAGATTATGTAATGTGAGGTTCATATGGAAAATGAAGATTTGGCGATTACTATTAGTCATCTAATCGGTAGTGGCGGGGCATATGTCGGAGAAAAATTAGCCGACAGATTAGGAATCCCGTTTTTAGATCGAGAGATAATTCAAAGTGTAGCTCAACAACTGAATATTTTGGAAAGTGAAGTGGAAAGGAGGGAGGAGCGATTAACCACTTTTTGGGATAATTTTAATCGCTCGATGATTGGATTGAGCCCTATAATTATTGCTGAATTTCCCCAACTCGCTCCATCTGATTCTGAATTATTTAAGACAGAATGCGAAACCATTCAAAAAATAGCCTCAAAAAGCTCAGCAATATTTTTAGGCCGCTGCGGTTGGGATATTCTTAAGAATCACCCCAATCATGTTTCAATTCTCCTGACCGCAAATCACTCAGATCGAGTAAAGCGTTTGTGT
>CALCNO010000061.1 GCA_937897615.1 uncultured Anaerolineaceae bacterium | reverse complement strand
GGCAGCACCGCGCCCAGGTCGCTCTCGGTTTTGGCAGCCATGATCTCGGCGGCAATGTGGCTCAACTCCTTGAAGCGTTCCGCGTCAAAGGGGTTCTGCGTATACTGCAATCCGCTTTGCGCCAGCGCCTGGATCTGCTGCGCCCACGCAAGCCATTTGGGTGAATCCATGCTGTGTCTCCTCAAGCGCCCGGGAATGATTGACGAATGCCATCCACGGTGTATAATATCGCTATCATTGTAAATGATGAACGCCAAAAGTAGTAGACTGCTGGCGTGCTGGCAGAGAAGGAGGCCCCAGGCTGAAAGCCTCCGCAGCACAACGAAGTCGAAGTCGTTTGGCAGACTGCCGAAGAACCCCTCAGGGCAAGTAGAACGGCACGGGTTTGCCCGTTACAGCAAAACCGGATGACGGTCCGGAGAGCGCGCCAGCAATGGCGAAACGAGGTGGTACCGCGGAAGGTTTCCTTTCGTCCTCAGTGGATGAAAGGATTTTTTTATTAACAGGAGACCAGCATGGAAGAGAATTCATTATCCAAAGCATACGATTTTAACGCCACCGAGCAGCGGCTGTACGCCTGGTGGGAAAAGAGCGGCTATTTTCAGCCTGCCAACGACCCCAACAAACCCGGCTTCGACCCCACCAAAAAGCCCTTCGTCATCGCCATCCCCCCGCCCAACGTGACCGGCGAGCTGCATACCGGCCATGCCATGTTCGTCTCGATGGAAGACCTGATGATCCGCTACCACCGCATGAAGGGCATCCCCGCGCTGTGGGTTCCCGGCACCGACCACGCCGGCATTGCCACGCAGATGCTGGTGGAAAAGGCGCTCGCCAAAGAGGGCCTCAAGCGCGACGAACTGGGGCGCGAGGAATTCCTGCGCCGCACCTGGCAGTGGAAAGAAAAGTACGGCAGCCGCATCACCCAGCAGATCCGCCGCCTGGGCGCCTCCTGCGATTGGACGCGCGAGCGCTTTACGCTGGATGAGGGGCTTTCAAAAGCGGTGCGCGAAGCCTTTGTGCGCCTCTACGAAAAAGGCCTCATCTACCGCGGGCCGCGCCTCATCAACTGGAGCCCGGCGCTGCGCACGGCCGTCTCTGACCTGGAAGTGGAATACTC
>CALCNO010000060.1 GCA_937897615.1 uncultured Anaerolineaceae bacterium | reverse complement strand
TGAACAAGGTGGCGACGGCGGTACAGCTGCGCTTTGATGTGGCCCATTCTGCCAGCCTGGCGGACGAGGTGAAGCGGCGCTTGCGGATACTTGCCGGCAGCCGCATGACCGCAGAGGGTGTGCTGGTGATCGAGGCCAAACGCTACCGTTCTCAGGAAAAGAACCGCGCGGATGCCATTGCCCGCCTGCTGCGCCTGGTGGAACGGGCGGAAACCCCGCCAGCGCTGCGCGTGGCCACTACGGTTCCACACGGAGAAAAGGCTGGACGGCGTGAATCTAAGCGCCGCCGCGGCGAGACCAAAAAGCTGCGCAAGTCCCCTGTGGAATGGGAACCATAAGCCCTTTATAATTACGTTATAAGTTCGGCGGAAACAAACAATCGCGGGTGGTGATATTATGAAACAGATGTTACAGCCTGAGCCAACCTCTCAACCCAATGAGAAGAGGAAAAACAACACCATAAATGCCGTGGCCATTACGCTTGTCCTGTGCAGCCTGGTGCTGATGGTGCTTAGCCAGGTGATCCGCGCGGGGGTTGCCACCGAGCTGCGCTTGGCTCCGCTGCTGATGCTGCCAGTGGGGCTGGTGTTTTTCTTCATTGGCATCCGCGCCATGGATAAGGAGCGCCTGCCCGGCTGGCTGGAAAAAACTCTCTCGGCCTGCGCTTCCTGGCTGGGGGTGCGGCCGCAGCAATTTCTTAGCCTGTTCTTTGCGCTGCTTTTCAGTATCCTCACCTGTGTGGCGGCAGGCTTCCTCTATCAGATGCGCATGCCGGTGGCAGCCGTTCTCTGCTGGCTTTTGAGCATTGGCCTAGCCTTCTTTGGCGCCTGGATCAAACCCCAGGGGGGGCATAAATTCAATGCTAACCTGTGGATCAGCGCGGTGGTGATCTTTGGGGCGTCTTTTGCCATCCGTTCGATCAACACGGCCAACATTCCCATCGTGCTCTCGGGGGATGAAGCGGCCTCCGGCCTGTTCTCACTCAAGTTTCTCACTGGCGAGACCGACAACCTCTTCATCACCGGGTGGTTCTCCTTCCCGATCCTGTTCAACTTTCTGGAATCAATTTCCATCAGGATATTTGGGCAGACCACCGAGGCACTGCGGCTGATGGCTGCCTTTGGCGGCGCCCTGACGGTGATGCTCGTGTACTTGTTCGGCCGTGAGATGTATGGCAATCTGGCTGGCTGGTGCGCTGCCATTTTCCTTACGGGGTTGCATTTTCATAATCATTTCAGCCGCATTGGCCTTAACAACATTTGGGATGCGTTTTTCTTCATGCTGGTGCTTGGCTGCATCTGGCTGGGGTGGAAGCGCAATTTGAGGCTGATGTGGCTGATTGCCGGGGCTGGGCTGGGGCTTGCCCAGTATTTCTACGCCACGGGTCGCATGCTGTTTATCGTTTTTCCGTTGTGGGTGATCCTGGCTGGCATTTTTGACCGCCAGCGCCTGAAACAGGCTCTGCCAAATCTGGTGGCGATGCTGTGGACGTGTTTGATCGTGCTCCTGCCGCTGGCGTGGTTCTATGCCCATGAAGTGCCGGAATTTCTGGCGCCGATGAACCGGGTTGGTATTTTTGGTGCGTGGATGACGACCACAGCCACACAGTTCGGCGGATCCAAGTTACTGGTCTTGCTGAACCAGGTCAGGCTTGGCGTGCTGGGATACATCGAAGAACCTACGCGCGCCTGGTACGAACCGGGAGTGCCCATCCTGCGCATGATCCCCGGCGTCTTTTTCCTCATTGGGCTGGCCTTTACTTTTTTGCGGCCAAAGGATGAGCGCGGCCAATTGCTGTGGCTCTGGCTGGCGGCGATCACCGCGGCGGTAGCTTTTAGTGAAAGCGCACCTGCTGCGCAGCGTTATGTGGCAGCAACCCCGGCGCTGGCCTTGATGATTGGTTTTGGCCTTTTCCAACTGGCGCAATTGCTCATCAAATGGCTGCCCAAAAGAACAATTCTTTTTAATGTATTTGTACTTCTGATAAGTGTTTTCCTGGCGGCGGACGACCTGCGTTTTTACTATTTTGTCTATACCCCCAACAGTGATTTTTCGGGGTTCAACGGGCAGGTGGCGCAACGCCTTGCTAATACCCTCAAGGATGAACCTGCCGGCACCGAGTTGTACTTCTTTGGCTATCCGGCGATGGGGTACGATTCGATCGCCAGCTTGCCCTACCTGGCGCCTCAGATCAACTATGTCAACGTGAATGAACCCTGGACGCAATCCGAGCCACCGCCGGCTTCTGCGGGGCACGTTTATTTTGCTTTCTTGCCCGACCACGACGCTGACCGCGAAGCGGTGGAAAAAGAGTATCCCGGCGGCGTCTGGACCGAGCAAATGTACACGGTGGATTTGCCCCTGTACTGGTTGTACGAAGTGGATGTAAAGTGAGCATTGCGGAGCAGACTATGGAAACCACTTTGAAGGAACTGCTTAAAGAAACGCGGTTTGATTTTGTCTCCGGCGCAGATAAAGAGTTCATGGTCGGCCTGGATGACGAGTTGGCGCGCCTGGGCTACGATTTTGGCGGCAAGATTGGCGATGGCTACTGCTGGGGCAGGTATATGCTCATCTATCGTAAAACCGGTGCCAAAAGCCAGAATGTGTACGCCCGGGTGTACCTGCGCGAGCAAGGTGTTGCCTTGCGCCTGTTCCTCAACGATATTGACCGCCACCGGCCGTTCATCGAGCAGGCTCCCCGGCATGTGAAGGACGCCTTCACGGATGAGTTTGGGCGCTGTGAGCACTGCCATAACGAAAAGGACGGCAAGTGCCGCTTTCGAAAAGCCTATACCATTGATGGCAGCTTCATCGAAAAATGCAATGGGTACACTTTTGAGTTTCGCGCCCCCGCAGTTTCACGGCTCCCTGATTACCTCTCGCTCTTTGCTGAATTCAATCCTGTAAAGAAGAGCTTGAGTTAAAGAAACCCATTAACGAAGTAAAAGAGATGCCCGCCAAGTTGCTGTAACCGGGGCAAAATATCATATAATTACATTAAGCTATTAACTATAGAGAAAGGGTAAAGGAGAATAAAATGTGGTATTACACGCTCAATAATCAGCAAGTTGGGCCAGTGGATGAGAAAGAGATCAAGAAACTGGTCGCAAGCGGTGTGATCACCCCGGCCACCATGCTTTGGACCGCAGGCATGCCCGGCTGGGCTCCGATCAGCCAGACCCCGCTCGCATCGTTGATGGGTTCCGTTCCCCCACCG
>CALCNO010000059.1 GCA_937897615.1 uncultured Anaerolineaceae bacterium | reverse complement strand
CAAGCCTCATTATTACCGCGCAGCTACGATGAAGTCATCGAGCCAGAACACCTGGTGAGAGTGGTGAGTGCGGCGATCGACAAGCTGGATCTTCGACCCCTGTTGGCGCAGTACAAAGGCGGAGGCACCTCCAGCTACCATCCGCAGATGCTGCTGAAGGTGTTGGTGTATGCCTACAGCCAGAAGATCTACTCATCGCGGAAGATAGCCAAAGCGCTGCGGGAGAACATCCACTTCATGTGGCTGAGCGGAGAGCAGCGGCCAGATTTCCGCACGATCAATGATTTTCGAGGGAGTCGGATGAAGGGGGTGATTGATGAAGTGTTTGCGGAGGTGTTGGAGTACTTGCTAGAGGCGGGCAAGGTCAAGCTAGAAACGTACTTTGTAGATGGGACCAAGATTGAAGCGGATGCCAACAAGCACAAAGTGGTATGGGCGAAGCGAAAAAACCGATATCAGCAGCGGGTACGAACGCAGATCGAAGAATTGTTGAACCAAATTGAAGCGGAGAATGAAGCGGAACAGGCCGAGTATGGAGAGAAAGACCTGGAAGAGCGGGGTGGGGGCGAAGGGGGGAGCGAGATAGACTCAGAGAAACTGCGTGAACGGATTGAACGGCTGAACCAGCGGCTGCGCGAGCGGCAGCAGCCGAAGAGAGACACGCAGGCCAAACGCAAGGCATTGAAGAAATTGGAGGGAGACTGCCTGCCGCGACTGGAGAAGTACGAACAGCAAACTGAAACCCTGGCAGGGCGGTCGAGCTATGCCCAGAGCGACCCAGATGCCAGCAGCATGCGGATGAAGGAAGACCGGGGAGCCGAGAAGCCCTGGCCGAAACCGGCCTACAATGTGCAGATCGGCACCGAGGGACAATTCATCACGGGTTTCAGCGTACATAATCGGGTGGGCGATCCCCCTTGCCTGGTGCCGCACTTAGAACAGGTTCGTCAAAACACGGGTGGGCGTTTGCCCAAAAGGATTGTGGCGGATGCTGCCTACGGCAGCGAAGAGAACTATGCCTATCTGGAGCAGCATGGCGCCGAAAACTTCCTCAAGTACAACACCTTCTACCAAGATACACACCACTACCGCAAGGCCGAAGTGCTGCGCGCTCACCAGTTCCGCGCTGAGCACTTTGCCTACGACCGGCAAACCGACACCTTTGTTTGTCCAGCGGACAAGCGCTTGCATTTCCAATACACCTCGCGCTACATCACCGAAAACGGCTACGAAAGCACCCGGCAGACGTATGAATGCTTTGACTGCGCGGGTTGCCTGCTGAAGCCCCAGTGCACCAAGTCGAAGGGTAACCGCAAGATCCGGATCTCCTTCCGCTTGTTGGAATACCGCAGGCAAGCTCGATCCAACCTGACCAGTCCAGAAGGACAGCGTTTACGAGCAGCGCGCTCCACCGAGGTCGAGACGGTCTTTGGCCATATCAAACACAATATGAACTTCCGACGATTCCATCTCCGCGGGTTGGAAAAGGCAAAAACCGAGTGGGGCTTGGTGAGTATTGCCCATAATTTGAGAAAATTGGCCGCCTGAAAGGGCGGTTTTTTTGTTTCTCAAGCCAAAATGACTTTTTTGCCCCCATTTTTAACCATATAGGGGCTGCCTGGATCTTCTTTCCAGACAGCCCCTGGCGTTCCTTGGGGGCGTTACTCCTGGCTGAGCAGCATCTCCGGGCGGATGGGGGCGGCATGGACGCGCACGCCCGTGGCGGCAAACACGGCGTTGGCCACAGCGGCGGCGGTGGGGGCGGTGACGGCTTCGCCGATGCCCTTGGCGCCGTAGGGGCCGCTGCTTTCCGGCTGTTCCAGCAGGATGATCTTGACCTCGCCGGGGACATCCATCGCCGTGGGCAGCACGTATTCAGCCAGCCCGTCCACCCACTGCCCGTTGGCCTTCAGGATCATATCCTCTGACAGGGCAAAGCCCATGCCCATCGCCAGCCCGCCTTCCACCTGGCCTTCCAGCGCGGCGCGGTTGCTCACGCGGCCCACGTCGTGGACGGCGGTGGCGTGGGTGACTTCCACGCTGCCCAGCTCGCTGTCCACTTCCACGCGCATGACCTGCGCACCCAGGCAGAAGAGCACATGCGGCATGCCGATGCCCAGGTCGGTGGGGATTTCGGGGCCGTAGGGGAAGGAGAAGGTGGCCGTGCTGTGCAGGGGGCGGCCTTCTTCGGCCAGGCGGCTGGTGATTTCGGCGGCGGGGATGGGGGGCAGATGGGGCTGATCCAGCCGCAGCAGCTGGCCGCCGCGGTATTCCAACTGGTCGGGCTGCACGCCCAGCAGGCGCGCGCCTTCCTCTTTCAGCATGTCAATCAGGCGAACGGCGGCCAGCATGGAGGAGTTGCCGACCATGTAGGTCATACGCGAGGCGCAGGTGACGCCGCCGTCGGGAGAGATGAGGGTGTTGATGGGGGCCACCTCCACCTGCGACAGATCCAGACCCAGCGCTTCGGCGGTGATCTGGGCGGCGGCGATGTTTAACCCCTGCCCCAGGTCGGGCGCGCCGATGCGCAGCAGCACCTGACCGTCCGGCTGCCATTCCAGGCGGTTGGTGCTGTCATCCGGTACGCCCCAGCCCAGGCCCATGGTTTGCAGGGCCATCGCCATGCCGACTCCCGCTTTTTTGCCAGGGGGGGC
>CALCNO010000058.1 GCA_937897615.1 uncultured Anaerolineaceae bacterium | reverse complement strand
TGGGATTGGTTCTTGATGGTGAGTGGCGCCTCTACAACCAATCCTTTACCTGTGGCAATGACCTGTTGCACATGCTGTAAAAAGGTTTTTGCTTCTTCAACCGGCAAAAACTCCTCAATTCGCCGGCCGATTGATTTTTTGCCTTTAGCGCCAAGCATTTCCTGGGCGAAGGCATTCAGGAAATGGTAATTACCCTCTTTATCGATGATACCGATGCTGGCTTCAGAACTCTCAACCAGACTGCGGTAGGTTTCCTCGCTCAGGCGCAGGGCGGCCTCTACGCGCTTGCGCCCAATGGCAGTTACCAGTTGCTGGGCAATGACCTGCATCCTTTGCAGATCTGTCTGCGAGAAGGCAAAATTGCGGCCCAGGTTAATCAGGCCAATGGTTTCCTTCCCGGCAACTAGCGGAACGATCAATAATGAGTGAACACCAAGCAGGTTGAATGTGGGGGCCACGAATCTTTCCAGCTTCAGTTTTTCGGCAAACTCAGCCATAGCGGCCTGAATGGTTTTTGAGTCGTTGGCGATCAGTGCCTGCCCGGAACGCGCAGCCCGGGCTTGCGGGCCATCCCCCGCGAGTGAGATTTCCAGGTTGAGGTCAGACACAGATTTGCCGATTAACTTCTTAATCCTTTTCGCCAGATTGAATGGGAAATTGATGTCCTGCAAGATCAATTTCTCTCCGCTTCTATCCGGTAAGCTGGTGAGAACTGAAACACAATTAAAACTCTTACGAATCCCTGAAGATAGAATGCCGATGATTTGTTGAAGGTCTTTACCCTGGTTGGCTGCCTGGTTAATGATGTTGATCATTTCCAGGTCATCCGCGCGTTGGCGAACCAGTTCCTCGGCGATCTTGCGCTCGGTAATATCCTGAGCGACCCCCAGGCACATGTACACTTTTCCCTTTTCATCAACAACCGGATAACCGCGGTCCCAGATCCAGCGCAGAGAACCGTCCGGGCGGGTGATCCTGTATTCTTCACTAAAAGCTACACCATCCGCCTGTTTACTGACGGATGCGATAACACGTTTGCGATCCTCAGGGATCACTGCCTCTATGAAGGTCGAGGGATTTTCCATCAGGCTTTGGCGGGTGCGGCCCCATACCATCTCGTACGCCGGGCTCACGTAGATCATATGTTTAAGATGCGGCGGCGCCATCCAGAAGACTTCATCGATGGTCTCTGCCATCTGGCGAAAGCGAGTTTCCGATTCGCGCAGCTTGTGTGCCGACTCTACTTGCGCGGTCATATCTCGCGCGATTCCAACCACGCTGATCAGCTTGCCATTCGCATCAAGGACCGGAGAGCTTTTATCTTCCAGCCAGCGGATGCTTCCATCCGGTCGCCGGATACGGTAGAGCACGTCGGTTGCAATGCCGCGGTCTTCCTTTTCGTGGGCTGCTTCCAGGATGTGCCGGTCTTCGGGCAATAGCAGGCTGACAAACCCCCCCGGCAGTTTTTCAACTTCCTCAGGGGTCATGCCAGTAACGGATTGATAAGCCGGGCTGACATAAGTGTTTTTGCCCTTTGCCGGGTCAGCCATCCAGAAGATCTCAGAAACATTGTTTGCCAGCTGGGTGAAGCGCTCATTTGTTTCACGCAGATTCTCTTCAGTTTTGAGATAGGCAACAAAGTTGCCAATCTCCACTCCGGTGGCTTCAAGCGTTTTAAGCGCATCTGGTGAGATTTCCTTTGGTGTGTGCGATGCCATGTTCATGCATCCGATGACACGCCCCTGGTACTTGATGGGGACAATGGTCATGGAATGAATTTTTTCATGATCAAAGGGAACCATGCGCGCCAGCTGATCAGTGCCAAGTTGAATTGATTCCCCCTCCATAATCCGGTGTGTGTTTTGTTCATCGAACGGGAAATGCTGTGCTTCCAGTGCGAAGTCTTTGCTGAAACCCGTCTGCGTCACCAGTTGAAGTTTTGTATCTTTTGCATCAAATAGATAGATGCATCCTGAGTCCAGGCCGGAAATGCGCAGGGCAATCTCCAGGCTGAGATTCCAACCGCTCTCACTGGAGGTGATCTGGCTGATCGCCTGCGAGATGTCTCGCTGCACGGTCAGCAAATGCTCGGCCTGTTTCCTTTGCGTGATGTTGCGTACGACAGCAATCACCTCGTCAGGGCTGCTGGGAGTCATACGGGCTTCGTACTCCTGCATACCTTTGCCGGGAATCTGCAACTGGTATTCAAAAGTTTGGATCTCGCCGGATTGAAGGGTTTTCTCGATTTTGCCCTTGACCATGTTCACGAATTCCGGTGGCATAATATCCTGATAGCGTTTGCCGATGAAGCCTTCCGCTGATTGATCGAAAAGGTCAATAATATCTGCTTTGTAATCCAGAAAAGTCCCCTGG
>CALCNO010000057.1 GCA_937897615.1 uncultured Anaerolineaceae bacterium | reverse complement strand
CATTTTGGTAGCCTCGTAATTATCAAAGAACGCCGAACCTACCGCATAGATATCCACCGGCACCGATTGATTTTCAAAGCGGGTAATTTTAGCAATGTTGAACCCGCCGGAAACGACAATTTTTACATTCCGGCAGTAATTGCGGGCTTCCGTGATCCACTCAGGCGGTAAATTCCAGTTCTGCCAGGTGTCATCCAACGCAGCACGCACATTGTGTACCAGGCGGGGGTTCACCCCCTGGTCAAGCAGAGGGTCGCCCAGCGCTTCCAGCGAGGCATCCCGCATACTGGCACTGGTGTCCAGGCGCACGCCGTTCAAAACAAATCGCTTTGCTCTTTCAGGATTGCCGGCGTCTTTTTCTGCCATATACCTGCGGAACATGGACTCACAGGTTGCAAGTGAATCTCTCACCGAGTCGTTGTTGAAGTCCACAAGGGCAATCCGCAGAACAGTTGGGTCAACGGTACTTGAAAAGGCCAGCATTGCTTCCGCAGTGTCGCCCATGAAGCAGGCAATCAGTGCGTGAGCGACTGTTCCGCCGCCCGCGCCGCCCCACCAATCACCCTGCGCATCGGTTGAGACGAAGGAACCCAGTCCCTTGCCATAATCCTCGTTGAAGCGCTGGACTGCGATCTGGTATGCGTAGCCGTCCGCAGCCTGAACTTCATGCAGATCAAAGCGTGCCGGAAAGAACAGTACAGGCTTTCCTCTGGCAGCCACGAGTGTATCGTACACGTTGGTGGCAACACGGCTTGCGCGGGTCAGAATGCCCAGTGTGGGGGTCTCCAGGTTGGCAAAATCTGCATACCGGCCGCGCACTCGCAGGACGGGTTGCACATTCTCCGGATTGCCCTGATACACGGCCGTGGAACCATCCTCAACGGCCCAAACCTCCAGTCGATCCCAGGTATTGACAAACTTACCAGCCTCCCAGTAACCGGTACACTCCCTGAGGATCGCCAGCGCCTTATCCACACCCACAATGACTGTATTGCCGGGGTGGCGGGTGAACCACTGCATTTCAACTTCAAGGTCCCCAGGGTTGTATTCCAGATTACTTTGGTCTGTGCTCAACCGCGGCGTGTGCGGAGAGAAGGAATAGCGCTCCTGCCGCAGGGCCACCAGCATGTTGGTGATATTGACGAAGTATTTATCAGAGTACCAGCCTTTTTGCAAACGCTCTACATCAAGCTTGAATACTTCAGAATCCAGACGCAGATGATTAAAAACCGACATCGCCACACTCCATAAAGAACATCTTTTCCTTTCAATTGTAAGTTGGTTCAATCCATCAAAAAAAGCGATAACAAAACGTTAACAACCCTTTCAAAAACAGTTAACTCAGGGTCGTTATAGTAATGCAAAGGAGAAAAATGGCATACGCAGACCTTCACATCCATTCGAATTACAGCCCCGACGGCACTGCCGGAATTGAAACTATCCTTGATAAAACGCGCAAAAATACCGACCTCTCAATCATTGCCATCACCGATCACGATGAGATCGAGGGTGCATTACTGGCGGAAAAACTGGCCCCTGCCTATGGTTTATCGGTGGTCACCGGCAGCGAGGTCAGCACAGCCGAAGGACATCTTTTGGCATTATTCATCCGCGAACGGGTGCCGGCCGGGATGTCGCTGATTGATACGCTTCACCATGTGGAATCTTTGGGTGGTCTCTGCATTGCCCCCCACCCTGCTGCCAGGTTCACCAGCAGTCTGAGTTTTGCTTCAATTGAAAAAGCTCTGGAATCGCCCGTTGGGCAACGGGTGCTTGCAGGCGTTGAGGCGTTTAATGCGGGCATTTTCCGCAGCCGCTCCAACGGCAAAGCCATGCATTTTGCCCTCAATCATGATATTGCGCTGTGCGCCAACAGTGACGCACACGTTACCGGCATGATCGGCAAAGCAGCCACTTGCTTCAAAGGCAATAGCATCGCCGATCTCTACCGTGCCCTGGTAAACAGAGAAACTTACATTTACCGTACTTATTCCCTCACCACAGGCTACATCGCTGCCTCCTGGCTCCACGACAAACTCCTCATGTCACAGAGACCGGATCCTTCCCTTCCTGCTGTTTCGTAAGTTGAGCAGTGATGAGGAAAGAAAACAAGGTCCAGGATTGTATTCCCTGAACCTTGTTTGGTTTTTAGCAGTTGTTTGAACTAAGCGAGTTCGACAACGCCACCGGCGGCTTCGAGTTTGCTCTTGGCATCGGCAGCTGCTTCTTTGCCGACTGCAGAGAGGACTTTGGCGCCAGCAGTCTCGGACATGGCTTTGGCTTCCACGAGGCCGAGGTTAGTGAGGGTGCGGATGACCTTGATGACTTCGATCTTCTTGGGGCCGGCATCCTTGAGGACGACATCAAACTCAGTCTTTTCTTCAACGGGTTCGGCGGAGGCAGCGGCAACAGGGCCAGCGGCAACTGCAACAGGCGCGGCGGCGGAAACGCCCCATTTTTCCTCGAGAGCTTTCACCAGTTCGGCAGCTTCGAGAACAGAGAGTTTGCTCAACTCTTCAACTAACTTTGCGACATCAGACATTTCAAAATCTCCTTAGATTATTTTATTCATTAATTCCCAGCACGGTGCTGGAGCAACTCAGGCAGCGGTGGCTGCCTTTTCCGAATGTGCTTTGACGACTGCCGCAAGTGAGCGAGCAGGTTCCGCCAGGGTGCGCACAAGTTTGGATGCAGGAGCGTTGAGCACGCCCAGCAAAGTGGCGCGCATTACCGGCAGAGTGGGCAGGTCAGCCAGAGCTTTAACCTGTTTTGCCGAGATCAACTCTTTGCCCAGGAAACCGCCTTTTACCTTGATAGTCTCTGAAGTCTTAAGAACTTCATTGAATGTCTTGGCAAGGCCAGCGGCATCATTGAAAGCGAAACCGACCAGCGAAGTGCCTTCAAGGAACCCGGCATCCGGGTAGCCCTGTGTTTTGAGGGCGCGGTTGAAAAGGGTGTTCTTCACGAGGTGAACCTCGCCACCATTTTCACGCGCTTTGGCACGGAAGTCATCGATCGCCTTCATATTCATGGCAACATACTCGAGCACATAAACTGCCTGGCTCTTCTGTAACCATTCTTCGTAATGGGTGGTCATTTCACCCTTTTGTTTCTTAGTAAAGGCCAATGAAAATTACCTCCTTTCCTACAATATAAAAAGTCTTTGTCTGGGACCGCCAGGCAAAGACTTTTCAGAGCCACAAAGGGCTGTAACTTCGTTCAAGTCTTCACCTCGGCGGGAAATTAAGCCTGTAAAGGCACCAGCTTTCTTCGGTGACCGCTGAGGTTTAATCGCTCAGCGAGCGCAATTATATCACTATTCAGACAAAGAGATCGTTGTCGCCTGTAATGGGTCAACCTTAACACCGGGGCCCATTGTGGCAGCAATCGAGATCTTTTTAATGTAAATACCTTTGGCTCCGGTCGGGCGGGCCTTTTTGATAGCTTCCATGAGAGCAGCAAAGTTCTCAAACAGCTGCTGGGCAGTGAATGAGGACTTGCCGATGGGGACATGGATGTTGGCGGTTTTATCCAGGCGGAATTCCACGCGGCCAGCCTTGGATTCATTGATCACGCGCGGCAGGTCTTCGGCAGAGCAAACCGTTCCAGCCTTGGGGTTTGGCATGAGGGAGCGGGGGCCCAGCACGCGGCCTAATTTACCAGCCTTACCCATCATATCCGGGGTGGCAATAGCCACGTCAAAGTCGGTCCAGCCGGCTGCAATCTTGTTAATCATTTCGTCGGAATCTGCCACATAGTCAGCACCGGCTTCCTGGGCTTTGGTAGCAGCTTCGCCCTGGGCAAATACCAGTACGCGCACTGTCTTGCCAAGCCCGTGAGGGAGCACTACAACATCGCGTACCTGCTGATCTGCCTGGCGCGGGTCCAAACCCATGCGCATGTGTACTTCAATGGTGGCATTGAACTTGGCATACGAGGTCTCCTTAGCTAAGGTTACCGCTGCTTTAGGGTCGTATGCTTGTTCAACATTCACCTTGGAGAGAGCCTCCAGGTATTTCTTTCCGTGTTTCGCCATTTTATCTCCTTCGTGGTGCAAGCGGGCGTTTGTTCGCCCTCCCACAAACTATTTTTCTACGGTAATGCCCATGTTGCGGGCGGTGCCTTCGATCTGGCGCATGGCACCTTCAATATCGATGGCGTTCATGTCTTTCATCTTCAGTTCCGCGATCTCGCGAACCTGAGCACGTGTGACCTTGCCAACCTTTTCACGGTTGGGGATCTTCGAGCCACTCTCAACGCCAGCAGCTTTTTTAAGCAGCACGGATGCCGGGGGAGACTTGAGCACGAAGGTGAAAGAACCATCCGTGTAGACGGTGATTTCTGCGGGGATAATCTCGCCGGGGCGATTCTGCGTGCGGGCATTGTATTCCTTGCAGAATGCCATGATGTTGATCCCATGCCCTGCCAGGGCGGGGCCGATTGGGGGCGCAGGGTTGGCCTTTCCGGCCGAGATCTGCAAACGTACGATTGCTTTAAATTTCTTTGCCACTTTATCTCTCCTTTGTGGTGATAGCGGGGCTTTTCAGAGCACCCTCCCACCGAATTGGCCTTGCGGCCAGCTTACGATTTTTCTACTTGCAAAAAGTCAAGTTCAACGGGTGTTTCGCGGCCAAAGAAATTGACCATCACCCGCACCTTGGTTTTTTCCATGTCAATCTCAGAGACAATGCCCCTGAAATCGTTAAAGGGGCCGTCCACAATGCGCACACGCTCGCCCACCTTAAAGCTCACCTTGACATGCGGGGCTTCCGCTTCCATGCGGCGCAAGATCTGCTGCACTTCCTCCGGGCGCAATGGCGTGGGATCGT
This sequence comes from uncultured Anaerolineaceae bacterium, assembly GCA_937897615.1. Lineage (GTDB taxonomy): Bacteria > Chloroflexota > Anaerolineae > Anaerolineales > Anaerolineaceae > UBA6107. The sequence goes on along the minus strand of CALCNO010000057.1, from coordinate 1,131 downwards.
TACCCATGCCAACAAAACCCGTGACTCCCGGAGTGTTGCGCACAACATACCAGGATTCCTCGGTGAGGATCATATTTACCAGCACGTAACCGGGGAAGACATGGCGCTCCACCGTGCGGCGTTTGCCTTCCTTAACTTCAATTTCTTCCTGGGTAGGGATCACCACATCAAAAATGCGGTCTTTCATGCCCATGGTCTCAATGCGCTGCTCAAGGTTGTAGCGCACTTTATTTTCATAACCGGAATAACAATGAACCACGTACCACGAACGCTCGGTACCGGTCTGAAGATCGGCAGGAGCTTCAACAGTGCCCTTGCTGGCTACCTCAGAATCCAGGATATCTTCAGCGGGAACGTTTAACTCACCAGCAGCATCATTTTCCGCCGGTGCAGCATTTTCCATATCATCCTGGTATTGCTCGTCAAACGTGTCCATCAGTCCACCATCCTTGCCCCAAGGAGCAGGATTATCCCAAAATCAATCCCATCAGCTTGGTAAAGCCAAAGTCAAGACCACCAAGGAGAAGGCCCATTACAACGATGACCATGATGACGATCTTGGTCAATCGCCAGGCTTCCTTGGGGGTAGGCCAGCTTACTTTACGCAGCTCGCCAATGGTCTCACGCCACCAGCGCTTGATGCGGCCTTCCTTTTTTGCAGTTCCGGTTCTATCAGCCACGTCAAACTCCTTCTTCTTAGCGCTAAAACGCCGCCATTGCGACGGCGTCGCCTTCCTGGCAGGCCAGGCAGGAATCGAACCCGCAACCTCCTGTTTTGGAGACAGGCACTCTGCCAAATTGAGCTACTGGCCTGTATACCGTAAGGCGGGATAAACTCCCGCCTTATCGGCGAAACAGACTACTTGGTCTCGCGATGCAGGGTGTGCTTTTTGCAGCGCGGGCAATATTTATTAATTTCCATACGGCCCGGATCGTTGCGGCGGTTCTTCTCGGAGGTGTAGTTGCGCTCCTTGCATTCTCCGCAAGCAAACGTGATCACTGGGCGAACATCTTTCTTTTTTGAAGCCATAGTCTTTCATGCGGCCAAGCGTTCTGACCGGCGCTCCTTCTTTTAGGCAATGATTTTTGTGATCACGCCGGAACCAACCGTCAGACCACCTTCGCGAATAG
>CALCNO010000056.1 GCA_937897615.1 uncultured Anaerolineaceae bacterium | reverse complement strand
GCTTGAACGAAATTGCCGTTTTCATTTATATAGGCAATAACAGAATAAAACACCCCGCTCCCACCCATAGATTCTGCCAGCAGCACAGCAATATCCGCTGCCCCATCTGAATTGAGATCGCCAACTGCGAAGTGACTATCCAGCGTCGCCGTTTGGATGGAGCCGTCGGATTGGTTTTCAGTCCATTTACCCTCCGTCAATTGAACATCTTTTGCCAGTTGCGGTGCGTGGATCACCAGGTTACTTACGGTTTCAATCCCCACTTGGACAGGCTGTGTCACCGGGATTTCAGTATTGGCTGGCAAGGGCACAACCTCAGTTGTTGGCGTGGCTGCTGGCTGCGTCGCCGGTGAGCAGGCTGCCAGCGCCAGCAGCAAAAGAACCATTGCAGAAAAAAGTTTCTTACTCATTAAAACCTCCGGAAGATAGCGTTCCGCCATAAGACGCCAGGGCATCAATTTGGGTTCCCTACGCAAAAAGAAAACTGATACTTGAAAAACCTGCAAAATTCGCTATAATATGCACATAAGTGGTAAAAAGTGGGTGAAAGTGGTAAAACGCCGGAGTCTTCCGGCGTTCGGCATATATAGGAAAGGTAGAACTAATGTTCGCAGGTTTTTTCGGTACATACGAGCATAACATCGACGAAAAAAACCGTATCACCTTCCCGGCCCGGTTCCGTGAACAATTGGGCGAAGGTGCCTTTATGCTGCGTGGATTTGACGGAAACCTGGTGATCATGAATGCCGCCCGCTTTAAGCTCCTCTTTGACAAGGTCAACAGCCTCAATATGGCCGACGCCAATACCCGCAACCTGCGCAGATTTCTTTTCAAAAATGCCGCTGAGATCGAATTTGACAAGAGCGGCCGCTTCATCATCCCGCAGGTGTTACGAGAATATGCCCATCTCGACGGTGCGGCAACTGTCATAGGCGCTGGCGAGGATATTGAAGTTTGGTCGCCCGCGTTGCTCAAAAAACAGGATGAACAGTTTGACTCACCCGACCTGGCCGCAGATCTGGCCGAGAAATTTGACTTGAGCATTTAGTAAAAAAATGGACAGTGGCTTTGTTTCACCACATGTCTCAGTTCTTTACCAACCTATTATAACTGCTTTGCGTCCACACAGTCTGGGGCTGTACGTTGATGCTACCGTTGGCGCCGGAGGACATGCCTGGGGAATCCTTGAGCAAAGTGCACCGCATGGAAAACTTCTCGGATTGGATGTTGACCCCCGGGCGCTGGAACTTGCAGACCAGCGCCTTCATTCTTTTAACGGCCGTTATTATCTGGTTCGCTCCTCCTACGCCTCTCTTTCATCACAGTTGCTGACGCTTGGCTGGGATCATGCAGACGGTATCGTCATCGACCTGGGTACTTCATCGATGCAAATAGACTCTCCCGAACGTGGCTTCTCATTCCAAAAAGATGGACCGTTGGATATGCGTTTTAACCCATCCCAACCCGTCAGCGCCGCGACCATCGTCAACAACACCCCAGAGAATGAACTGGCCGATATCCTCTGGAAATATGGCGAGGAGCGTAACTCCTACCGCATCGCACGCGCAATCGTGCAAAACCGCCCCTTTGAGTCCACACTGGCACTGGCAAAAGTGGTAGCACGCGCCAGCGGCCAGCACGGCGGCAAGATCAATCCGGCAACGAAAACCTTCCAGGCGTTGCGGATTTGCGTCAATCAAGAGTTGGAAGCCCTTGAGAGTTTCCTCCCCCAGGCGATCCAGGTACTTGCTCCCGGTGGACGGTTGGCGGTGATCTCCTTCCATTCGCTGGAGGACCGCATCACAAAGCAGTTTTTTAGGCAAGAAAGCCGGGATTGCATTTGCCCGCCGGGTACCCCGGTTTGCCAGTGCAATCACAAAGCCTCCATCATCGAGATCACCCGGCATCCGATCGAGGCAGATGAAATAGAAAAGGAAGCAAACCCGCGCTCCAGAAGCGCAAAGTTACGGATAGTAGAAAAACGATAATTATGGCAGAGAGTAACGAGAGAACACCAAGAAAAACACGCCGCTCAAAAGCGAGAGGAAAACTCGCTCAGGCATTCAAACAGGCCCCCTGGAGAAATCAGGTCCAGTTCGTGGGGCTGTTTCTGCTTGGATTGGTAGTGGTCGTACTCGTTGCCAGCGTGTATCTCAGCATCAGTGGCCGCGCGGCAGCCGCCGGCTTACGGGCTTATTCTTACAGCCTGGAACGCGAAAACCTGGAGAGGGCCATTGCTGACCACAAGGCCCAAATTGCTATTTTGACCTCCGCGGAGGTGATGGAAAAGCGTGCCAAGGAGGCGGGCTTCCAAAGAATTGACCCATCACAAGCAATCTATGTACTTGTGCCGGGTTACGCCGGCCGCCAACCAGTGGTTCTTGCTGCGCCCCCCGGATTGAGCGATTCGGGGATTTCGCTTGTTAAATCCATCTACCGCCAATCCCTTTGGGACTGGTTGTTCAGCGGCATCAATCGTCTGAGTGACAGCGTGGGAGGAAATACACAATGAACCTGCGCCAACTCACACGTTCAAAAGCGCTCGGCCTGCTCCTCACCGCATTCATCGCGGTGATTGCCGTTCAAATGATCCGTGTGCAAACCAGCACCCATGCCGCCTATCTCAACGAATGGGCGCAGGACTATGGTGTGGAAGTGCGCACAATCCAATCGGAACGCGGATACATCTACGACCGCTGGGGCCATCTTTTGGCCGGTAACAAAGAGGTCTACGAGATTGGCGCAGAATTGCAATATGTCAAAAATCCGGCCGCCATTGCTTCTGCCGTTTCGACCCTCTTCGGCGTCAATTACGATTCATCCCTGGCAGCTGCCAGCTTGCCCTACGAATCCGGGAAAACCGTGTACGTGACCCTGGCCGATTTTGTCACCTCCGACGAACTCGAACAGCTTATCAACCTCAAAAAGCAGTACGAGGCGGCCAATCCTTATGGCGCTGACCCCAACCTGCCCTCGCTGCGCGGCCTCACGTGGACGGCGCACCTGCAGCGCACCTACCCTGAAAATGAGCTTGCCGCCAATGTGCTGGGCTTCTATACCTACCTGGATCGCGAAAATGGCAAGGGTTATTTTGGCGTTGAGGAAGAATACAACGACCTGCTTGCTGGAACCAAACAAAAAGTGGTCATCAAACTGGATCCCTACGAAATGCAGGAGATCCCCTCCGCGCCGGCAGCTTCCAGCCTGGTGCTGACCATCGATCGCGAGATCCAACGCACAGTAGAAGACATCCTGAATAAAGCGGTCACCAAGAACAAAGCGGTTAACGGCACGATCATCGTGATGGATCCGGAGACCGGTGAAATTCTGGCGATGGCTGCCACGCCGCGCTTTAACCCCAATAATTACTGGACGTACGGTGATGTCTTCACCGCCGGGGTTCCTTACAACAAGGCTGTCAGCCAGGTGTACGAACCCGGTTCTGTGTTCAAGGTGCTCACGATGGCAGCCGCCCTGGATACCAACACCGTTACGCCAACCACAGAATTCAACGATACCGGCGTGATCGAAGTGGGCGGCTGGGACATCTACAACTGGGATCGCAGCGCCTGGGGCCGCCAGACGATGGTGGGCTGTATGCAGCACTCTCTCAACGTCTGCCTGAGCTGGATTGCTACCCAACTGGGCCCCACCACCTTCTATCAGTACATGGATCGCTTCGGCATCGGCCACCGCACCAATGTTGACCTCGCCGGTGAAGAAGTTTACCCTCTGAGCGAGCCGGATGACCCAACCTGGTCAACCGTGAGCCTGGCGACAAACTCTTTCGGCCAGGGTGTTGCCGTTACCCCCATTCAAATGGTCATGGCCGCTTCAGCGCTTGCCAACGATGGCAAGATGGTCGTCCCGCATGTGCTCAAAGCCTACATCCAGGACGGGCAGCAATTCAACACTACTACGAAAATTGCCGGCGCGCCTATCTCTGCCGCCACTGCATACACACTCACCGAGATGCTGGCCGTCTCACTCGAAGAAGAAGCCTCGGACGCTCTGGTGGACGGCTACCGCGTGGCTGGCAAGACCGGTACGGCAGAGATCGCCGTCAATGGCCAGTATTCCAGCTATGCTACCAACGCTTCTTTTGTAGGCTGGGGCCCGGTGACCGACCCAAAGTTCATTGTTTATGTCTGGTTGGAAAAACCCAAGAGTTCCATTTGGGGTTCCGTTGTGGCTGCACCCGTTTTCCGCGATGTTGTAAAGCAGCTCGTTGTTTTGATGAACATACCGCCTGATGACCAGCGGTTAACTTTACAGGCTCAATAAGGAAGAGATGCTTACACTGGCTGATCTGATCGAAGCTGAACAGGGCCTCCGCCCGCAGCAAACCACACCCGGAATCACCGAGGCGGTGGTAGATTCGCGCCAGGCTATCCCGGGTTCACTCTTTGTGGCCTACAAGGGCGAAAGAGTGGATGGCCATGCCTACGTGTTGGACGCCTTCAAACACGGAGCCCATATCGCCCTGATCGATTCGCAGATCGACTCTTCAGTTCGTGTGCTCGATCTCACTCAGCCATTCAGCAGTGATACAGTTATTCCGGAACTGCCCTTCGCCGTCCGTGTTCGCAAAAGCCAGGAAACACTTGAAAAACTGGCAACATTCTGGCGCCGCAAATTTAACGTGCGCGTTATCGGCATCACCGGAAGTGTGGGCAAATCGACGACCAAGGAACTGGCGGCAGAGGTCCTTTCATCCCGCTTCCGTACCCTCAAGAACCAGGGAAACCTGAACAACGAGATCGGCCTGCCGCTGACTATGCTGCGGCTGAGCGCCGGGTACGAAGTGGTGGTAGCTGAAATGGGATTTTATTATGAGGGAGAAATCTCTCAGCTTTGCCAGATCGCCCTGCCCCAGGTGGGCATCCTTACCAACATTGGCACAGTCCATGCCGAGCGTGCCGGTTCACAGGAAGTGATTGCGCGCGGCAAGAGCGAACTGGTGCAAGCCCTGCCCGCCGCCCCTGAAGGCACCGCCATCCTCAACTTGGATGACCCGTGGGTTGCCGGCATGGCAAAAATGACCAGGGCCCGCGTGTTCTTCTACGGGCTGAATCCACAGGCAGAGCTATGGGCAGACCAGATTTCCAGCGATGGGCTAAAAGGCTTGAACTTCCAGCTGCATTATCAGGGGCAGACCTACACAACCCATGCCCCGTTGATCGGCCAACACAGCGTGCATACCATCCTGCGCGCCACAGCAGCCGGGTTAACAGAAGGAATGTCAATCGAAGAGATCATCGCTGCCTTGCAGCATGCCAGCGGCCAGTTACGCCTGATCGCAGCCCACACCAAGCAGGGTGCCCTGTTGCTGGATGACTCTTACAATGCCTCACCGGAATCCACACTGGCAGCGCTCAACCTGCTGGCGGAACTACCCGGGCGCAAGATTGCTGTGCTGGGCGGTATGTTCGAACTCGGTGGATACGAAAGCGAAGGCCACGAGAAAGTCGGCATCCGCGCCGCAGAGATCGTTGATGAACTGATTACCCTGGGCGATCTAGCAAAAAGCATTGCTTTATCCGCCATGGAGAGCGGTATGGAGAAGGCCCGCATCACGTCAGTGGATGAGCCAGGACAGGTGGTAGATCTGCTCCAAACGAAATTACGCCAGGGCGATGTTGTGCTCATCAAAGGTTCACATGGTTTGCGCATGGATCATATCGTCCAGGCGCTGGAGGTAGAAGAGTGAAAGAAACCTCATTGGCAATCGCGCTGAGCGGTTTAGGCTTTATCCTTGCGGTTATCTGGGGAAGCCCGCTCATTCGCATCCTCAAACACTTCCGCCTCGGCAAAATTATCCGTGTCGAAGGCCCTGAAAGCCACATTACCAAAATGGGCACTCCCACCATGGGCGGCCTGATGATCCTACTCCCTGTTGCAGCAGTAACCCTCCTGCTTAACGCCGTCGACCTGCTGGGAGAGCGCTTGATTGGCCCTTCCATCCTCCTCCCGCTGGCAGTAATGTTCGCTTATGGCACTCTGGGAGCAATCGACGATTGGGAAGGCATTCGTGGTTCGCGCAAAGGCTTGGGAATGCGTGCCCGTACCAAATTCTTCTTCCAGGTTGTTCTGGCAGTGGTAGCCGCATTTGTGCTTAAGAATTACCTGCAGGTTCCTCAACTCTACATCCCCGGTACCCATGCCCCGGTTGACCTGGGGGGCTGGTACATCCCCGTTGCAGCTTTCATCATCGTGTTGATGTCGAATGCAGTGAACCTCACGGATGGATTGGATGGCCTGGCCGGTTTGATTTGCGTGACCGCTTTTGCAGCCTACGGCGCAATTGCGCTCATGCAGGGGAACATCTTTGTTGCCCGTTTCTGCTTTACCCTGGTAGGCGCATTGTTCGGCTTCCTGTGGTTCAACGTTCACCCTGCCATGCTCATCATGGGCGACCTTGGTGCGCTTTCGCTTGGCGCCGTGCTGGCCGTGGTTGCGCTAATGACCGGTCAATGGCTGCTCCTGCCGCTGGTAGCCATTATCCCCGTGAGCAATGTTATCAGCGACGTGCTACAAGTACTCTATTTCAAATACACCAAAGGCAAACGCCTCTTCAAGATGGCTCCGCTGCATCACCACTTTGAACTGATCGGCTGGAGTGAAACCCAGGTGGTGCAGCGTTTTTGGCTCATCAGCCTGCTTTTTGGCATCTTTAGCATTGCGATTGCGATGGCATAAATGGCAAAGAAAAACTGGCAGAGAAAAAACGTCCTCATTCTCGGTGCTGCCCGCCAGGGGCAGGCTCTGGCACGCTACCTTGCCGGTGCCGGTGCTCACGTGACTGTGAGTGACAAGCGCTCCGCCACAGAAATCGGCGACACAATGCAATCTCTTGAGAAGCTAGGCATCAAATTTGCCCTGGGCAGCCACCCGCTTTCACTGCTCGATGATGCAAACGTTGTCTGCCTTTCCGGCGGTATTCCCCTCACCCTGCCCATTGTTCAGGGTGCCATTGAGCGCGGACTACCGCTGACCAATGATTCACAGGTCTTTATGGAAGAAGTGAAAGCTCCTGTAATTGGTATTACCGGCTCAGCCGGCAAAACCACCACCACTACGCTGGTGGGGCGCATTGCCCAAAAATCGGTGCAGTCACCACGCAAAGCCTGGGTTGGTGGCAACATCGGCTTGCCGCTGGTGGAATACTTGGACGAGATCAAAAAGGAAGATACTGTCATCCTTGAGCTTTCCAGCTTCCAGTTGGAACAGATGACGCTCAGTCCGCATATTGCCTCCGTGCTCAACATCACCCCCAACCACCTCGACAGGCACGGCACAATGGAAGCCTATGCCGCCGCCAAAGCACGCATCCTTGAATTCCAGCACGATGATGACTGGGCAATCCTCAGTCGTGAGGATAAAGGTTCCACGGCATTGACGACAATGGTGAAAGGCCGCCTTGCCACCTTTGGTTGGGAGCACTCTTCACAGTTCGAGAACGGCGCTTACATCGAAAATGGCTTTGTTTGCCTCAAGTGGGGCAACGTGCATTCAAAGGTGATGGACGTAAAAGAAGTAGCCTTACGCGGGGCGCATAACCTACTCAATGTACTGGCAGCAATCACCATTTGCGCAGCCGCAGGTATGGCATCTGAGGCAATGCGCGAAGGCATCCGCGGCTTTGGTGGCGTTGAGCACCGTCTGGAGATCGTACGCCAGTGGCAGGGCATTACCTGGGTCAACGATTCAATTGCCACCGCACCAGAACGCGCGTCCGCAGCGCTGGATTCCTTCAGCGAACCAATTATTCTGTTGCTGGGTGGGCGCGACAAAGACCTGCCCTGGCAGGAACTGGCTGCCAAAGCACATCGGCGCGTTTCACAGGTAGTTTTGTTCGGTGAGGCCACGGAAAAGATTGCCGCGGCGCTGGGGAACCCCCTTCCCGGTGAAACGCTTGAGAAAATCCACAAGGCAACCAGTTTTGCCAACGCATTAGAGATTGCCGCCAGCGCCGCCAAAGCCGGAGATGTTGTGTTGCTCTCCCCCGGCTGCACCAGTTACGATGCTTTCAAAGATTTTGAGGAACGCGGCAATTACTTTAAAAATTGGGTGAAAGAACTAAAATGAACACCACTGTCAGAACCCCTATCCAACGACCCAGGGCACGCAAACTCTCTCTGCGAGAGAATTTCGATATGCCCCTGCTGTTAGTTGTGCTCACGCTGTTCATCATCGGATTGTTGATGGTCTATTCCGCCAGCTGGCAGTTTGCGCGCCAGCAGGGCAACTCTGAGTACATCACTGTACTAAAACAGTTTGGCTACGGCCTGCTGGGCATCGGCGTTGCCGTCTTCCTCACCTTCTATGACTATCACAAGTTTTCGCGCTGGGTAGTGCCCGCAATGCTGGTCACGATCGTTTTACTGGTGGGCGTGCTCCTCTTCGGGCAGGAAACCCAGTACGGTGCCAAGCGCGGCCTGTTCGCCGGCTCCATCCAGCCTTCTGAACTGGCCAAGTTGATGATCATTGTTTATCTCAGCGTATGGTTGTATAGCAAGAAAGAGATTATGAACCAGTGGTCCTTCGGGCTTATCCCGTTGATCGCCATTGTCGGTTTCACTGCCGGGCTAATCCTGGCGCAGCCGGATGTTTCCGCAGCAGCCACCGTCATTCTGCTGGGCGGCATCCTCTTCTTCATTGCCGGCGGCAAATTGCGCCAGATCCTGCTAGTGGTGGTGGTTACTGCCATTCTGGGCATTCTGGTGGTGGTGGCCAACCCCAACGCCTCCACACGCTTGAAAGACTATTGGAGTGGGCTGCAAAACCCGGAGAATGCTTCCGACCACGTCAAATGGTCGCTTGAGGCCATCATTAACGGTGGATTATTCGGAGTGGGCATTGGCCGTTCCACCACCAAATTCATCGGCCTGCCGGTGGCCCCCACCGATTCAATCTTTGCCGTCATTGCTGAAGAAACCGGCCTGCTGGGTGCCTTTGCCATTCTAGCGTTGTATGTAGCCTTCCTCTGGCGTGGGCTGACCATTGCCAGCCGTGCCAAAGATGAAATGGGCAAGTGGCTTGCTAGCGGCATCACCCTGTGGATCACCATTGAAGCTGTTATCAACACTGGTGTCTTGGTCAACCTGCTGCCCTTTGCGGGCAACGCGCTACCGCTCATCAGTTCGGGTGGTTCAAGCCTGATCACCACCTTTGCTGCCATTGGCGTTTTGATGGGCATTGCAAGAAGCTCGAAGCTGGAAGCCGCAGCTTCAGAAAGGAGTACCTCTCATGCGGTTGTTAATCTGCGCAGGGGGGACAGGCGGCGGAGTGTACCCCGCCCTGTCGATCCTGCAAGCTATCGGTAATCGTGCCAGCGAGGTGCTCTGGGTTGGCGGCGAGGGCGGCATGGAAGCTGAATTGATCGCCTCGCGCTCAATTCCTTTCAAGGCTGTTCCGGCTGCTGGCGTGCACGGCGTTGGTTTGAGCAAGCTCCCCGGCAACCTGTGGAAATTGCTGAAAGGTGTTGCTGCCTCGCGCAAGATCCTGCGTGAATTCGCGCCGGATGTGCTCCTATTCACCGGCGGCTTTGTGGCAGTTCCCATGGCTTTGGCCGGTATTTCCAGGAACAGCCTGTTGTACGTTCCGGATATTGAACCCGGGTTGGCCCTGCGCACTCTGGCACGTTTTTCCGACCTGATCGCATTGACCGCAGAACCCTCCAAAGAGTATTTTGGCGCGAGTAAGAAAACTGCCGTTACCGGCTACCCTACCCGGGCAGATTTTGTAAAAATGGATAAAGCAGAAGCGCGGAAGAAACTCGGTCTCAAACAGGGTCAACCTGTACTGCTCATCGTTGGCGGCTCAAAAGGCGCGCATCTGATCAACACAGCCGTCCTGCCCAACCTCACCGCCCTGCTGCCAGAGTTTCAGGTGGTGCATGTGAGCGGCACAAGTAATTTCGAGGAATGTCAGCAATTCCAGGCAAGTATGGCGCCGCAGCTAAAAGCGAACTACCACCTCTATCCCTACCTGTACGACGAGGTGAGCCTGGCCTTTTCTGCAGCCGACCTGGCAATTTCAAGGGCTGGCGCCTCCATTCTGGGTGAACTGCCGCTGATGGGCCTGCCCGCGGTGCTGGTACCCTACCCCTTCGCCTGGCGCTATCAAAAGGTGAATGCCGACTATCTCGTCCAGCGCGGCGCAGCCGTTGTGGTCAACAACTCAGACCTGCAGGAACAATTGCTTCCCACAATCAAAGAGTTGTTCAGCAATCCCACAAAACTTGACGCAATGAGCCGCGCCATGAGTGCACTGGCCACGCCGCAGGCAGCTGCAAAGCTGGCAGACCTGGTGTACCAGTTGGCCAAAAGTGCACAAGGAGGCAAGCATGATTAGCCTGCATGTCATTCTGATCATCTTTGTGCTGTTCTTTGGTGTTATCGGTTCAATGCGCGGCTGGGCAAAGGAAGTGCTGGTCACATTCAGCATCATCCTGGCCATGTTCACCCTCACCGTGCTGGAGAGCTTCGTGCCGTTCTTCAAAGAGGTGATGGAAACCGCCACACCAGCCACGATCTTCTGGATTCGTTCCGCTGTTATTGCAGGGCTGGTCTTCTTTGGCTATGAAACCCCCAAAATTCCGCGCCTGGCGGATTCGGGCAAGTTCATCCGCAATCTGCTCCAGGATGTCCTTCTGGGCGGAACCATTGGCATGATCAACGGTTTTCTGGTGATGGGGAGCATCTGGTACTTCCTGCATACAGCCGATTACCCCTTTGCCTTTGTCACTGCGCCAGACCCAACCACAGCCAACGGCCTGGCGTCGCTCAACTTTGTGCAGTTTCTGCCACCGGCGTGGTTGATGACCACTCCCGCAATCTACGTGGCAGTTGCCGTTTGTTTTGTGATCGTACTGGTGGTGTTTATCTAATGACACACGTACACTTGATTGGAATTGGCGGAACCGGCATCTCCTCCATTGCCCGCGTACTCCTCGAAAGAGGTTACACGGTCAGCGGATCAGATCGCTTGCTTTCGACACTGGCGCAGGAGTTGCAGGCTGCCGGCGTGCAGGTATTTGAAGGCCATGCAGCCAGCCAAATCGACGGTGCTGATGTGGTCGTACGTTCCTCCGCCATCCCCGATGACAACGTGGAAGTGCAGGCAGCCCTGGCAAAAGGAATCCCCGTGCTCAAACGCGCTGATTTTCTTGGCAGCCTGATGCAGCAAAATACGTCCATTGCCGTGGCCGGCACGCACGGTAAGACCACCACCTCGGCGATGCTGGCGTGGGTATTAACCTCACTGGCGCAAGACCCATCCTATATTCTGGGCGGCGTCAGCCTGAACCTAAAAAACAACGCCCATGCAGGTAAAGGCAAGTTCTTTGTGGTGGAAGCAGATGAATATGACCGAATGTTCCTTGGCCTAGAGCCGGAAGTGATCCTGTTCACCAGCATTGGTTATGACCACCCGGATTGCTTCCCCACCGTTGCGGACTATGAAGAGGCCTTCCGCCAATTCACCCGGCGACTTAAACCCGGCGGGTTAATTATCGGCAACACTGCCGATGCCGCGCGGCTAAAGCTGTTCGCTGGCACCCTGCCCCACAATAGCGGGAAAACCTACGGGTTTGAAGCCACAGCGGATTATCAGGCACGGGAACTAAAGCTGAATGCACAGGGCGCATTTACTTACACCGCCGCAAAAAGTGGCCACCCGCTGGCAACCGTTGCCCTTGCTGTCCCCGGTGAGCACAACGTGCTCAACTCACTGGGAGTGCTTGCCACTCTGGCAGAACTAGGCTACGAGCCCGCCGCGATTGCCGAAGCGCTGCATACCTTCCTGGGGACCGGGCGGCGCTTTGAGGTGGTGGGTGAGATCAGCGGAATCACTGTCATTGATGACTACGCGCATCACCCAGCCAAGATCCAGGCGACCCTGGCTGCAGCCAAAAGCCGCTTTGGTGGGCACCGTATCATTGCCGTCTGGCAGCCGCACACCTACTCACGCACCAAAGCTCTGGCAGCGGAGTTCATTGAGTCCTTTCACAACGCCGACCTGGTGGTGGTCTCCGAGATTTACGCCTCGCGTGAGAAAGCAGAAAGTTATTCTGCCCGTGAGGTCGCCCAGGCCATCACCTATACCCGCTGCAAATTCATCTCCTCTCTCAAGGAGATCAGCAGCTTTTTGCTCTCTGAACTAAGGCCGCAGGATGTCCTGCTGGTGCTTTCGGCAGGCGATGCAAACCAGATTTGTAGTGATGTGTTGAACGGTCTGAAAGAAAGGAGTAACTAATGGTTGACCCGCGCAAGTCCTTGTATCCCGCTACTGGTATCGAGACCGATAGCGCACGCTTCTTCAGTGATTTTCCACGCATTCAGGCAAAACCACCGCGGCACTACCACGAAGCAGATTTTCGCTCCTTGCCCGCCACAGAACGGCAGGAATTGCTCACCCGCCTGATCGATCACGTTAAGGATCTGTAAAAAGGAACTTTTGTGAATCATCAACTTGTACTTGACCACTTCACTGGCAGACTGCTGGAAAATACCAGCATGGCTAGCTACACCTCCTCCAGAGTTGGTGGTAATGCGGCGTACCTGGTTGATGAGAACGACCTGGCAGTTTTTGCAGCCGACATTCAGTGGTGTTGGGAAAACAACGTGCCCTTCTCCATTCTTGGCGGCGGCACCAACATCCTCGTCAGCAGCAACGGGCTGGATAAGTTGGTGCTGCGCAACCGCTGCAACCGGATGGAAATCCGCCAATCCGGCCAGCAGCACAGCCTCCATGCCGAAACCGGCGCCATCTTTGCCTCCGTCTCGCGCTTTGCTGCACAGAACAGCCTGAGCGGACTGGAGTGGGCCTGTGCAGTGCCGGGCACCCTTGGCGGCGCAGTGTATGGCAATGCCGGAGCATTTGGCAGCAATATTAGCAAAACCCTGGAAATGGCATACATTGTGCACCGAGAAATTGGCAACAAGACCCTCTCGGCTGAAGAGATGGGTTATTCCTATCGCTCGAGCACGCTTAAACGCGAGCCGGGAAAGGCAGTCATCCTTGCCGCGGACCTCAAGGTTCAAGAAGGGCAAGCCGCTGAGATTAACGCACAAATGGAAGCAAACATTAGCAAGCGCAAAGCTTCACAACCTGGTGGCGCCAGCATGGGATCTACTTTTAAGAACCCGGTTGGTGACCACGCCGGCCGTTTAATCGAAGCCGCGGGGCTAAAGGGCACACGCATCGGCGGTGTGCAGGTAAGCCCGGTACATGCCAACTTTCTCATCAACGATGGCAGCGGCAAGCCTGAAGACTACTACCAGCTAATTCAACTGGTGCGCAAAACCGTCGCTGAGAAGTTTGGAGTGACTTTAGAGTTAGAGATCGAATTACTGGGAAACTGGCAGGTATCACAATGACATCGAAGACATCCCTTGCACTTGTTTTTGGCGGACGCTCGGGCGAACATGAGGTCTCTCTCATGAGTGCCCGCTCAGTGCTATCCGTGCTCAGTAAGGAAAAATACGAGATCACTCAAATTGGCATCACCCGTGATGGCCTGTGGTACACCGGCGCCAATGTGCTGGAAGCCTTTGAAAAGAATCAGTATGACGGGTTGACCTCCATCGTGCTGCTGCCAGAACCGCATGTGCGCACACTCTTCGCCCATAATGGCGAAACCCTGCAAGCGCTGCCCCCTGTTGATGTTTACTTCCCGGTAATGCACGGAACCTTTGGCGAGGATGGCACACTGCAAGGGTTGTTCGAGTTGTCGGACGTTGCTTATGTTGGCTGCGGCGTACTGGCCTCCTCAGTAGGCATGGATAAGAGCCTCTTCAAAGATGTGATGCGCGCCAACAACGTCCCCGTTGTGGATTCACTGCTCTTCAATCGCCAGGAGATTTCTTCCGCAATTGCAGAGGTAATTGCTCGTATTGAAAGCAGTCTCCCCTACCCGGTGTTTGTAAAACCCGCCAATCTTGGTTCTTCGGTGGGCATCACCAAGTGCCGCACGCGATCTGACCTGTACGAGGGGTTACTCTACGCCTCACAGTATGACCGCCGCACGCTGGTGGAGAAAGGCATTAATGCTCGTGAAATTGAAGTCGCCGTGCTGGGAAACGAAGAGGTGATTGCCTCAATCCCCGGCGAAGTACGTCCTTCGGATGACTTTTACACCTACGCCGCCAAGTACCTGGACGACAATTCTGAACTGGTCATCCCGGCACAATTGAGTGATACGGAAATTGAAACCCTCAAAGACCTGGCAATCCGTGCCTTTAAGGCGATTGACGGCGCCGGAATGTCCCGCGTGGATTTCCTCATGGACCGCGAAACACGCGAGGTATACCTCAGCGAGATCAACACGATTCCAGGTTTCACCAAGATCAGCATGTATCCCAAACTGATGGGTGCCAGCGGCATTCCCTACGATGAATTGGTGGAACGCCTTATCAATCTGGCTTTGCAGCGCAAAAGCGAGCGCGACCACACTACCCACACTTTCAAGAGGGGCGAATGAGCACACGCAAACCTACCTCCCGCTCTGAAGTTGTGAGGCAGCGCCGCGCCGCGCAATCCAGCCATCAGGCAAAACAGCCCGAGGCCGCTGCTGCGGTGAAACCGTTGAAGACCAATGTCTGGCAGCCTTCAACGCGCACGGCGACACAACCTGTTCATCACCAGGCCACCCTGGTTTCACGCTCCGCCGTCACTACACGCACGGTGGCTCACACCGCCGTTGCACCGCGCCGCGTGCAATACAAAGTGGCAGCCAATGGGGTAGAAACCAGAATGCTTTCTCTGCCTACCCTGCACTTCAACTGGCAGTGGGTTTCAGGCGTGATGGCCTTTCTGCTGATCGTGGTAGCCCTCCTTTTAACCAACCTCTCCGTCTTTCAGGTGAATTCCATCGGGGTTGACGGTTTGCAGAGGCTTACCGCTGAGGACATCGCCCCGGTCATCAAGGAGCACGCCAGTTCGATCTTCACTGTTGATCGCGCTGAACTTGTTGAGGCGCTGTCCTTTGCCTTCCCCGAACTTACCATTAAACGGCTGCACACCGCTCTGCCCTCTGCCATCAAGATCAGCGTCACCGAACGCCAGCCAATCCTTTCCTGGACGACCGGGGATAACACGGTTTGGGTAGACTCTGAAGGTGTGGTCTTCCCGCCCCGCGGAGACGCCGGCGCCATCCTGTATATTTATTCCGATGACGCCATGCCGCTAACGCGCACCACCCCCATCCCAACCGATCCGTTGGATTACCTCAACATTGCCCTGGATCGCGCAGAGAAAAAACTCACCCCTGAAGAAGCCCTCAAACACATGGATCCCTCTGTGCTCAAGGCTGCGCTGGATTTCGGCACCCAAATGCCGGAAGGCTCTACACTGGTTTACGATAAGGTTTCCGGCCTGGGTTGGAAAGATGCCCGCGGCTGGTTGGTATATTTTGGCTCCTCATTGGAAAACATGGCCTTCAAACAAACTGAATACCAGGCCATTGTGGATCGCCTGATTGCGCTGGGGATCACCCCCACCACGATCAGTGTTGAGTACGTTGATGCACCATATTATCGGACGGAGTAAGAGGATCTTATGAGCGATCCAATTGTTGTCGGGATTGATGTGGGAAGCAGCAAAGTGTGCACGCTGGTTGCCCGCCTGGAAGGTGAAACCGACCAGCGCATTCTTGGCGTTGGTATCGAACCGGCTCAGGGCATCAAGTCTGGAGCAGTTGTTGACCTGGCAGCCGCTTCGCAGTCCATTGCACGTGCCATTGAAAAAGCTGAGCGCACCTCAGGCCTTGAGATCACCTCGGCAATCGTTAGCCTGGCTGGTTCGCAGGTCTCCGGCATCAATTCCCGCGGCGTGGTGGCCATTTCTGGCGGCGTGATCACCCAGGATGATGTCTGGCGCGCTCTGGACGGCGCTCAGGCAGTGGCGATCCCTCACAACCGTGAGATCGTTCATGTGATCCAGCGCGGATTTGCCATTGATGGGCAGGAAGGTATTCAATCCCCCATCGGCTTTTCCGGCTACCGCCTGGAAGTGGAGGCACACATCATCACCGCTGCCGCCGCCACCATGGAAAATTTGCGACAGTGTGTCCAGGCAGCCAAGGTGGATGTTTCGCAATTTGTGCTCAATCCCCTCGCCGCCGGTGAAGTGGTACTGAACAAGACGGAACGCGACATGGGTGTCTGCGTTTGTGATATCGGCGGCGGCACCACCAACATTGGCATCTACATCAACGGCGATGTCTGGCATACGATGGTTCTGCCGGTGGGAGGCAATCATATTACCCAGGATATTGCTATCGGCCTGCGCATTAGCCCGGAACAGGCTGAGCAGGTGAAAAAACAGTACGGCTATTGCATCATGAACGAAGTCAATCCGGAAGAGTTCTTTACCCTGCGCGCCTTTGGCGAAGATTCCCCGGTGCAGGTAAGCCGCAGGGATCTTGCCCATATCATCGAAGCCAGAGTGGATGAAATCTTCCGACTGGTATTGCAGGAGATTCACCGTTCCGGGTTGAACAGCCTGCTGCCGGCCGGAATGGTGCTCACCGGCGGTTCCAGCCTGATGGCAGGCATCCGCCCCCTGGCTACCCGCGTGCTTGGCATGCCCGTGCGCATCGCCAAACCGGAAAACCTGTTAGGGCTGGTGGACCAACTGCAAAGCCCGGCCTTTTCGACCAGCGTGGGCCTGCTCAAGTGGGCAGAGCTGCTCAATGAAACTTCATCCACCACGCAGAGAACCCGCAGTCCCCTTCCTGGCCTGCGCGCTCCCAAATGGGATAACGTGAAAGCATTTTTGAAAGATTTTGGCAAAAGGATGTTACCGTAGGCAACCAGGAGCAATCTCCTGGATAATATCGACCACATAATGGAGGAAAGTACAATGGAGACCAACAGAAACACCCAGAACCAAGCTGCTTTTCGGAACCGCTCAATGGACACCGAAAGCAAGCAACAGCCAGAGTCGTTTGCGCGCATTAAAGTGATCGGCGTAGGCGGTGGTGGCTGCAATGCTGTCAATCGCATGATTGACGAAGGCGTAATGGGCATCGAGTTCATTGCCGTCAACACGGATGCTCAGGCGCTGGTAAATTCCAAAGCCCCGATCAAGGTTCGCATTGGCGACCAAACCACCAAGGGGCTTGGTGCCGGCGGCGATCCTGAGATCGGCCGAAAATCTGCCGAAGAGTCCTCAGAGGAATTGTATGAAGCGCTGAAGGGCAGCGACATGGTGTTCGTGACCGCCGGCATGGGCGGTGGCACCGGCACGGGCGCTGCACCGATTGTGGCGCAAATTTCGCGTGAAGTAGGCGCCCTCACCATCGGTGTGGTGACGCGGCCCTTCTCCTTTGAAGGGCAAAAGCGCATCCAGTCAGCCGAGCAAGGTATTGCACGGCTTAAGGAACACACCGACACACTGATCGTTATTCCAAATGATCGCCTGCTGCAAATTGCCGACAAGAAATCCACACTGCAGGATTCATTCCGCGCGGCGGACGATGTGCTGCGCCAGGGCATGCAGGGCATCTCTGAAGTCATCACCATCCCCGGCCTGGTCAACCTCGACTTTGCCGACGTTAAAGCGGTTATGTCTGAGGGCGGCGCTGCCCTGATGGCAGTTGGCCGTGCCAGCGGTGAAGACCGCGCTACAAAGGCCGCAGAGCAGGCCATCACCAACCAGTTGCTGGATGTTACCATCAACGGCGCTCGTGGCATCCTCTTCAACATCACCGGCGGGCCCAGCCTGACCCTGTTTGAGGTCAACCAGGCCGCTGCAATCATCAAGGAAACCGCACATCCGGATGTGAATATGATCTTTGGTGCAGTTATTGACGAGAATTTGGGAGATGAGCTGCGCATCACTGTCATTGCCACCGGGTTCGATAAGGCCGGTGCCACCAAGACAATCTCAACCCCGGCAGCCAAAGGAGAGGTAAGTAACGGCTTCCAGCAGTCAATGCCGCAGCAAACCGTCACCGTGGGCAGCAGCAAAGAACCGGGCATCACTTTTGAGCCCACCGTCATTGATACCAGCCGCTTAAACATTCCCGCGTTCCTGCGGGTGCATCTGGATGGCCGTGACGAGTAGTCAATTGCGTGGAAAATAGCAGGTATCTTCCTCCTTAAAACTGCCTGAGGCTTGCAACTCCATGCAAGCTCTCTATGAATTGCAAACTGGCGGCTGGTCACCGCCAGTTTTTTTTAATTCCGATTAAGCCTCAGCCAGAAACAAACATCAAGATAAAGAAAGGAGTTGAAACGGTTACACCTACCCTCCCAAAACATCGTTTTTACGGAGAAAATATACCTAGCAAATGTAAGCCGGCTTCTTAAGTTTTTTAATCCTTTTGCCGGTGCTTACAATGCAATAGAGACAATCACAAGAATTAGCCTATTTTTACCTGTTCGTTACATACATATGCTATTTATCATATCTATACAGAATGATGCCACTATTTTGATTTCGCTCGCCGGGAATTTCCCATCTAATCTTTAAGATTAACTTTTCTTGAGAGAATTGAATCTGAAGTGGTTTTATGCTAGAATACAAGGCATAAATATACGGCTATCCGTTTTAGCATCCCCCATATATGGGGGGTTGTTTTTCAGTGTCATAGTATTCATTAGAGCAGCGTGTTTTTAGGAGGGTTACTTGCGTTGTCCGTATTGCCAGGATGAAAACTCAAAGGTGCTGGATACCACTCATGATGCACGCGGGGGAGTACGCCGGCGCCGCGAGTGTGAAAAATGCGGACAGCGCTTCTCCACGTATGAACGGCCTATCCTGGCTACGCCGCTGATCGTCAAAAAATCTGGCGCGCGCGAAGAGTTTGACCGCGAAAAACTGTTGCAAGGGATACGCCTTTCCTGTACCAAACGCCCTGTGTCAGCATCGGAGATCAACCATCTGGTAAGCGAAATTGAGACCAATCTGCAAAAGATGGGACGGGAAGAAGTATCCTCCCGCATCGTTGGCGATATGGTCATCGAAGGGCTAAAACAACTCGATCACATCGCTTACATCCGTTATGCAATCGTTTATTTACAGCTTAGCGATCTTGTTTCCATCCGCAAAGAGATTGACCGACTTTTAGAAGCTTAGGAGTAAAGAACCGATGGATACGTATGCCCATACTTCGCAACGGTCGTTATTAGATTTCTCGGCTATGCCCAAAGATCTACCCGAGGTCGAATTGACAGAAAATGCCCGCCAGGTGTTAACCAAGCGTTACGTAAGGCGCGGCACCAATGGCCAACCTGCCGAGACCGTTGAGGAGATGTTCTGGCGCGTTGCTTACCACATCGCCCTTGTGGAAGAAAAATGGGGTACCGATGTGGTTGACCTTGCCAGAAAATACTACACCCTCCTGACTTCCAAGGCTTTCTTCCCGAATTCACCCACCTTCACCGGCGCCGGCACACCGCTCGGCCAGTTGGCCGCCTGTTTTGTGCTGCCCATTGATGACGACATGGGCCGCGATTCTTCCGGTATTTTTCAAACGCTGCGCGACGCTGCTCTGATCCAGCAAACCGGCGGCGGCAACGGGTTTTCTTTCTCACGCCTGCGCCCCAAAGGCAGCATTGTAAAAACCTCAGCCGGTGAAGCTACCGGCCCGGTAGGTTTTTTGCGCGTGTATGATAATGCCTTTGGTGAAGTTGCCCAGGGCGGTACGCGGCGCGGTGCCAATATGGCGGTGCTGCGTGTGGATCACCCCGATGTTGAGGAGTTTATCTCCTGTAAGACCAACGAAAACCAGATCACCAACTTCAACATCTCGGTGGGCATCACCGATGCCTTCATGTCTGCCGTCTCAGAAGATCGGGAATGGGCATTGCGCTTCCCGGACCTGCTGGACCCGCGTGCCAAAGGCTTCAAAGGCACCTTTGAGCAGGCCGAGGCCCAGGGGATTCCTTTTAAAGTCTACAAAACTGTGCGTGCCCGTGATCTTTTCGAAAAGATTGTCAAGCAGGCACACCACAACGGTGAACCCGGCCTGCTCTTCTTGGATGCAGCCAACCGCGCCAACCCTGTGCCGCACCTCTACCAACTGGAGGCCACCAATCCCTGCGGCGAGCAGTGGCTCGGCCCGTATGAGAACTGCTGCCTGGGTTCGATCAACCTGGCGCAACACCTGGGGGCGGATCACAGCGTGGACTGGGAGAAACTGCGCGAGAACACCCGCCTGGCCACACGGTTTTTGGATGATGTGGTGGATGCCAACATGTATGTGCCCGCTGTGCCACAGCTCAAAGAAGCTGCACTGCGCGCGCGCAGGATCGGCCTGGGCATTATGGGCATGGCTGACCTGATGTACCATGTGGAAGTGCGCTACGGCTCCCCCGCCGGTGAGGACTTTGGCGCGCAGGTGATGGAATTTGTGCGCTACCACTCAATGCAAACCAGCATCGAGCTTGCTCACGAGCGCGGAGCGTTCCCCTCAATCAACGGCAGCATTTACGATCCCAAACACCTGCTCTGGCAGCCCCCGGCCTCTCCTTTTGAGAACCAGCAGTACTGGAACCGCCCCAACCTGGATTGGCAAACAATTGTTGAGGGCATCAAACGCTATGGCATCCGCAACGCTGCCCAGACCACCGTTGCCCCCACCGGCACCATTGCAACAGTAGCCGGCTGCGAAGGGTATGGCTGCGAACCCGTGTTTGCACTGGCATACATCCGCCATGTCAACGATAAAGGCAAGGATCTCAAGCTCACCTATACCAGCCCGATGTTCGAACAGGCACTTATCGAAGCAGGCATAAATGAATTGGACCGCCAGGGCATCATTGACAAGGTAATGGCTGATGGGTCATGCCAGAATGTTGAAGATTTGCCGGCAAAGGTAAAAGAAGTGTTTGTTGTCAGCGCAGATATCACTGCCGAAGAGCATGTGCGCACGCAGGCTGCCCTGCAAACCTTTGTGGATAATTCGTTATCGAAAACGATCAACTTCTCAGAAAGCGCAACTGTTGAAGATGTGGCAAATGCCTATATGAGCGCCTGGGAGTTAAACTGCAAAGGCATCACGGTGTATGTTACCGGTTCACGCGACCAGGTCGTTCTCGAAACTCACGGAACCGCTTCGAAAAAGTCTGACCAGGATGGAGCCTCTGGCGAACAGATCAAAATCTGGCAGGAGACCAAGAAACCCCGCCCAAGAGCACTTCTCGGGCAAACCTACTCCATCGAAACCCCGCTCGGCAAAGCCTTTATCACAATTAATGAAAATGGTTCTGAGCAGCCTTTTGAAATCTTTATCAACACTGCCAAAGCCGGTTCAGATACTGCGGCCGTAAGCGAAGCAATCGGGCGCCTCATTTCTTATATCCTGCGGCTCTCCTCACCTATTGAGCCAACACAAAGGCTTACTGACTTACAACGCCAGCTTGGCGGCATCGGCGGCGGGCGCTCCCTCGGCTTTGGTCCCAACCGGGTGCGCTCCCTGCCCGATGGGGTGGCGCAGGTATTGCAAGAGTACCTGGATGAACGCGCTATCCGCCTTGGCAAAGCGCAGGCCGGCCTTGAAAACAAGCAGCCGTCCCTGCTCGATGACGGTTCACAGCCGGAGATAAAACTGATCAAAGAATTGGAACAGCCAGATTCACCTGCCAACCCGGTTGCCATTGGCGATCTTTGCCCGGAGTGTGGTGTGGCAGCCGTGGTCAACGAAGAAGGCTGCCGAAAGTGTTACTCCTGCGGTTACAGCGAATGTTGACGGTAACCAATCCATAAAAAAGAACAATCCAGCCTCAGGTTTCTAGAGGCTGGATATTTTTTAAGGGATGTTTTCCATTAAAATCTGGTATATTTGCGATTGAACAGAAAAGGAGAAAATAATGGACATTACCAGTATTCTTGTTTGGATTATCGTTGGTGCCATTGCCGGGATCATTGCCGATTTCCTGATCAAAGGAATCAATCTCAGGCTGTTTGGCAAAGTGGTTGTGGGGATTATTGGTGGATTCCTCGGCGGCTGGCTATTCTCAACATTGGGAATTTCGATCGGCACAGGTATCCTCGCGCAGATCATCCATGCGATCATCGGCGCCATTCTGGTGCTGTTGATCCTGCGCCTTATCCGGCGCCGCTAATCCAAAAGAGAGGACTTTTCAAGTCCTCTCTTTTTCTATCGCGAGACACCCGGTAAATCTACCTGGAGTCATATCTTTTCCTTTTTCCGGTGGTTATAATGTATGAAACTCTATTCCTGATGAGGTAGAAATGGCCATTATTCGCGTTATCACAGATTCAGATTCAAATTTGCCGCTCAGTTTGGCAAAGCAACACGAAATTGACCTGGTGCCCATCTCAGTTCAGTTTGGGGATGAATCCTTTAAAGACAGCTTTGAGATCGATAATTCCACCATGTTCCCCCGCATCGATAAAAGCGGGAAGCTCCCCACCACAGCGGCGCCCTCCCCCACCGATTTTTTACACGCTTTTCAAAAGGCTTTTGAGTCCGGCGCCGACTCAGTGATTTGCGTTACCGTCGGCAGCGCAGTCAGCCGCACTTATGAGTCAGCGCTCATGGCCGCCAGCGAATTGCCAGGGCGCAAGATTACCATCCTGGACTCAGAGCACCTTAGCATGGCCCAGGGGTTCATTGCCATTAAGGCCGCCGAGGCGGTAAAAGCTGGCGCTTCGCACGAGCAGGCAGTGGCAATGGGGCGCAGCCTAATCCCACGCAGCTATCTTTTTGGCTCACTGAGCACCTTAAAATACCTCGCTCTGGGTGGCCGCCTGAGCAGCACCGCTGCCAACCTGGGGAATCTGCTTAACATTCGTCCCATCCTGTGCATGAAGAATGGCAAGCTAGACTTGCTGGAAAAAGTGCGCACCAACAAGGTGGCGATGAATCGTCTCGTTGAGTTGCTTGTCGAATCGGTTGGTAACCGTGCGATCGAGCAGGCAGCAATCCTCCACGTTTTGAATGAAAGCGGCGCTGAGGAATTCAAGGCGCTTCTACAGCGTTCCCTAAAACTGCCCGAGGCCACCGGGGTCTACGATTTTGGTCCCGGCCTCTCTGTGCATACAGGTCCCGGCATGATCGGGTGCGTACTGATCGCAAAAGAGTAAATCACAACTCAAGCCCCTGGAACTCCAGGGGCTTGCACTTCCAGTAAATCTCACCGGCAATTCAGCCTATCTGAAATTTAGTGTGTAGAGGTAATGTTCCTCTGCAACAATCGTAATTGACTCTGAGCCAGCCACTGAACCGCTTCCATCCAGGTAATATTTCACCTGGTAAGTCCCGGCATTCCAGAACACCTGCTTTGTCTCATGTGCCTGCAATGTCAAAGTGTATGTAGTACCACCACTGGCAACAATTTTGATCAC
>CALCNO010000055.1 GCA_937897615.1 uncultured Anaerolineaceae bacterium | reverse complement strand
CTTTTGTTTTAAGCGCAATTTGTTTCACGGGGGATTTGTGATTGCTCATTTTAACCATACTCTTGCTTTTTTTCTCGAATGGCATACAATATAGATATATTCTAATATTGGCATATATCCAAGTAAAGAAGCGAAATGATCAACCCTCAATTACGCGATGAAGTCATGCGCATGCATGCCCAGGTGTGTGCCGCCCTGGCGGACCCCACCCGCATCCTGTTGCTCTACAGTATTGCCGAACAACCCCAATCGGTGGGGGACCTGGTGAAGGCAGTGGGGGTCAGCCAGCCAACCGTATCAAAACATTTGCAAAATTTGCGCGAACGCCACATGGTAACCGCCACGCGCGACGGCCAAAATGTGATCTATTCGCTTACCGATCACCGCATCATCAAAGCGCTGGATCTGTTGCGCCAGGTGCTTGCAGATAGCCTTTCCTACCAGGGCAGCCTGGCGGAACGGGTTGAAAATACACAAATCACCGGAGGAAATAACCAATGAAGACGTTTTTGATTCTGGGGGCAGGCACGGCTGGAACCTTGATGGCACGCGAGATGTCCCACAAGCTGGACGCCAATGAGTGGAAAGTGGTGCTTGTGGATAAGGATGATAATCACTGGTATCAGCCTGGCTACCTCTTCTTGCCGTTTGGGGTTTACAAGCCCGGTGACGTGGTCAAACCCAAGCACAAATTCATCCCGCGCAACGTAGAGTTCGTCATCTCCGATATCGAACTGATCGAACCGGAGCACAACCGCGTAACGCTGGCAAAAGACAAAAAGGTGATCCAATACGATTATCTGGTGATTGCCACCGGTGCTGATATTCATCCCGAGGAAACCGAGGGGTTGAAAAACGGCGGTTGGCGCAAGAACATCTTTGATTTCTACACAGCCGATGGTGCCACAGCCCTAGGTGAGTTTATGAAAAAGTGGGAAGGCGGACGCCTGGTGGTGAATGTGGTAGAGAATCCCATCAAATGCCCGGTGGCCCCGCTGGAGTTCCTGTTGTTGGCAGACTGGTATTTTACCAGGCGCGGCAACCGCAAAAAGGTCGAACTGGTTTATGCCACTCCACTTTCTGAGGCATTCACCAAGCCGACATCGGCCAAAGCGCTTGGCACACTGTTGGAACAACGTGGTATCAACATGGAAACCGATTTCTACGCCGGTTCCGTAGATTCTTCCAGTAACAAGCTCATCTCCTTTGATGAACGCGAATTGCCGTACGACCTGCTGGTGACCATTCCTACCAATATGGGCGCACCCGTGATCAAAAAATCTGGCATGGGCGATAACCTCAATTTTGTGCCCACCAACAAATACACCCTGCAGTCTGATAACTGGCAGAATGTGTGGGTACTGGGTGATGCGGCCAATATTCCGGCTTCAAAGGCCGGTTCCGTGATTCACTTCCAGATGGAAGTGGCGGTGGGGAACATTCTGGAGCACATGGCCGGCAAGGAAATGACCCACAAATTCGACGGGCATTCGTTGTGCTTCATCGAAAGTGGCTACAATAAGGCTGTGATGATTGACTTCTCTTACGAGCAGGAGCCAATTTACGGTACCTATCCCTTCCCGGTGGTGGGGCCGCTTTCTCTGCTCAAAGAAACCGTGTTCAATCATTGGGGAAAATTGGGATTTCGGTTTATGTATTATGACCTGATGCTGAACGGCATTCCTGTTCCATTGCCCAGCAAGTTCAGCATGGCAGGCAAAGTGAAGAAATAATTGCTCCACAAAAATTGCACAGGAGGCATTTGATATGGCAGTCAAGAAAATTGCAGGAAAAGAAATCCAAGTAAACGATGAAGGCTTTATGACCAACCCGGCCGAATGGACCAAAGAAATTGCAATTGCACTGGCCAAAGAAGAAGGCATTGCTGAACTGACCCCCGCCCATTGGGCAGTCATTGAGTTCTGCCGCGCCACCGGCCTGGCAAGCGGTAAGGCACCCACCCTGCGTGCCATCACTACCGGTGCCAATGTTAGCACCAAGGATTTGTTTGCCTTGTTCCCCAAAGGCCCCGCCAAGAAAGTGGCCAAGATCTCCGGCCTCGGCAAACCGGAAGGTTGTGTCTAAAACTCATTCGATCCCGGGTGTGAGCCTGGAGAAAATTCAAAAAGGACATAAAAATGGCTGATCAACCTCGCAAGATTGCATTTATTTGCTCTAAGGGTAACCTGGATATGGTGTACCCGGCCCTGATCATGGGATGGGCGGCACTCGGCAACGGTATTGATGTGACCATCTTCTTCACCTTCTGGGGAATGGACATGATCAACAAAGCCCGCGTTGACCATCTTGAGATTCCCCCCCTTGCCAATAGCAGCATGAAAATGAACATGATGGGTGTGCCGGGCTATGTTGGCATTCCGCAGATCATGGGCATCATCCCCGGCATGACCGCATTTGCCAGCGCGCTGATGAAATCCAAGATGAAGAAACTTGAAGTTCCTTCCGTGCGCGAGTACCTGGAAATGCTCTCTGACGCTGGTGCCAACATGTACGCCTGCAAGATGTCGGTGGATATGTTCAAACTGAAGAAGGAAGACTTCTTGCCGTGCGTGAAAGATATCGTCACCGCCGGCGACTTCATGGATATGACCGACGGCGCCCAGATTATCTTCATCTAGTTTTTAGTGGGCTGATAAACGATCGAGCAGGTGGAAACACCTGCTCGATTTTGTTAAGAATGGAGATTTCTACGCACTTACGCAAGGGTATGAGAGCGAACCAGCAGGATCATGCTGACCACATCTGCAATATAAAGGCCAAAGAGGACAACTGTCCACCCCAATGAAACCCAGCGCAGCCAGTTGAGATGGCGTGCCAGATGTTGCTTTACAAACTCTACACCCTGCATGAACAACAGTGGGAAGCTAAGGACGGCCGGGAAAATGTAGATATTCTTGATCACGGAAAAGTCCCGATAAACCAGTGTGAAGAGAACCAAGAACAACAGATACCCGTAAAAGGCAATAGTCATCAGGCCGTTGGCATCTGCGCTGAGTGCAGCAACGTCCCTGCGGACCACAGTCTTGACCAGACGGATTAGCTGCAAAATGGCTCCAAAGGCCAGCAGAAGTGAAGCAGGCAAAGCAAAGATAAAGAGCGCTCTTGTCAGGTTAAACCCCTCTTCGTCTTTGGTTTGCCAGGTACCGGGCCAGTTGGGAAAATGGATTGAATGGGCACGTCCGTAAAGTTGAGACCAAAAGGATGTGCGGTTTAGATGATAAGCCTCAGTATTCCCATCCAGAGGGTTCTTCAATAAATCGGAGAATCGAAAAGTAAAATCCCCGTCCATGATTGAACGAATACCGGGACGGACAACTTCCGTATTCTGCCATAAGTGCGGGAAGGGTTCTGTCTTAACATTGAGCACCATAGGCGAGCCGTACTTTTGGGTATTGCTGATGTACTGGTTGAGAGGGTTGATGATCGAGATCACGAGTGTGAGGACAAGGAACGACAGGCCAATTGCGGCGTGGCGAATTCTTGCTTTCTTTGCTGCCCACCCTTTAAGTACTAACGCCAGGGTAATGGCAACAGCCATCACCCATAAATTGGTTTTAGTTGATATACCGATGACCGTAAAGAGCAGTGTTGCCAGAAAACTGAGCAGGCGCGGCCTTTCAAGAAACTCAACTGCAAAGACAAGCGCAAGCGTACCGAGGGAAATGGCAAAAGTGTCGTTGGTGCCCTGCGAGTTGATCCCAAGCAGGTCGGGGTTGAATGCCACCAGGCCAAAAGCGGCCAGTTTTAGCCATTCACTCTTCACCGGCGCACGGTGATGATAAACGCAATGATCAGCAGGGTAAGTGCCCCTACCGCAAAGTTGATGAGTTCCGACCCCAGGTCAACAACTTTGTTGGGGTTTTCAGCAGAGAGGCCTAAATGCAACAGTACCTTTGCAGTGGTATAGTGGAAAAACTTTGGCTGAAAACACTCCCAACAATCGTCTTTTTCCGGCAATTTGCCATTTTGCATGATCTGCGTGATCACGATGTAGTGAGCATCGTTGGCTTCGCGGTTATAGGCTACAAGTCCCAGGCGCAATGCAAGCGAAACCAAGAGTATCGCCAGCATTAACACCTTGTACCGTGTGCTGCCAAAGTTGATGGCTTTGAACATTTACTCTGCCTGTTTTTGGCCTTTTTTCTTTGCCTTACGCCACTGCATGTACCCCTGTACAAGTTGGACGCCCCCCAGGACAATCAATCCTACGGTGAGGAACATGGAACTGGTGTTATTACCCTGGCTGAGCGAACTTACGAGGAATGCTATGCCCAAAAAAGTAAAGATAGCCCCGGTGATCATCAGGCGGGTGCCCCCGCCAACGGTGGGCTCCTGATAAATGCGGTATTTAGCGCGGCTGTTGATGTAGCCCTCCGCGCCGTTGCTTTCGGCCACGCGGTACCAGGTGGCGCTGTCGCTCTTTTCTACCCCAACAGCGGTGAGGACTGTGCCTTTGGGGCAGGCTTTGAGCACTGCGGCATCTTCGGCGGGTTTATCCATCAGGTTGGTTTCGGTGGCAAGTTCAATCTGGCGCATGACAAAAATGCGTGTGGCCCCGGAGATGAAACCTTTTTGCCCGCCGGGCAGGGTGACCTCCACCCAGGAATCTTTCTTTTTACGGGTGACCTTGCCGGTTTCGACTACATCGCCTTTTTTGACGGTAAAGATCGAAATGGCCTCAGAGCTGGGTTCGCTGGTGACCTTGACAACATCCTCGACGATAATTGCTTTCATCGTTACCTCTCTCCTAACAGGTTTATTGTTTGTACTCTTCGAAACCGAAATGATAATGAGCTGCACACTGGCGTGCCCATTCGGTGTTGTTCATTTGCACTTCCAGGGCAATCTGTTGGCGATCACTGGGGTCGGCAAAGAGCGGCGTGCGCGTTTCGGCGCGCACCAGTTCACGCTCAAATTGGCCGGCATCGCTCAACTGGCGCAGGAGTTTGTTTTTGGCCAGCACCTGGCTCAGTAGCCCCAGCAGGATCAGGCCAACCCCGGCGATGGCGGGCAGCCACCAGTGCACTTTGAGTGGGACGAGGGCCTCGCTGGCGGGTACGAAGGGCGTGAGCAGGAGCAGCCCCAACCCGGCGGTGATGCCGCCCAAAGTGCGTAAAAAGTTCTGGACGCGCGAGAGCCGGCCAAGCGGTGTGTCATCCCCGGCGAGTGTCTCCGGCGCCTGCAGGTAGTTTTGCAGATAACAGCGCTGGCAAAGTCTGATCTTCACCTGGTAGTTGCGTTCCATTTTATAACGCCTGCCCGGCAGGGGGTTGTGCTTGAGGCCGGCGCGTAGTTTGAGGCGATGCGTTTCAAAATGTTCCGCAGGGGCTTTATCGCAGCGTGAGCACCCGTGCGGGTAATCCAGGCGCAGGATACCCTCTGCTTGGTCGAGGATGGCACTGGCAGGGATGACAATCTTAAAAGGCATGCGGGCTCCGGGTGATGATGGTTGACCAATTGTAACTTAAAAGGTGGCGGGGTATGTGCAAAGATGATTTTAAGACTTACCTATTCTATTTTGATAGCAATAGGAAGGAAAAACAGAAACAATTTTGCTAAGAATATCTTTTGTATGCCCTCAAAATAGAATTTTCTTACATGGAATATTTCAAAAGCTATAAGCTATCAAGTGACTATGTTTTTGTGAGAACTCTTTTGATCAAATCAATATATTGTTCTTTGATCTTAAAATTATCCTTTTCCCAGGGGTGATTGGGATATTCATAATGTATAACCTGCCGTAAATAGTCTTTCCACTTGTGACCAAGTTGGTTCGAAATTGAAGATAAAAAATAACCTGCTTGACTCTCATCTTCCGCCGCTTTCTTTTTAACGAACTCCTTTTTTAATTGATCTCTGGTTACTGTACCTTTTTCTAATAGAATCGGCAGAAGGATGTCTCGGATTCTAGATGATGAAGAGAGGTTTTTTGCAAAATACTCGCGCAACTTGTCTTCCAATATATCATCATCGTAATTCCCAGGTTCGTTAGACATTTCAATTATGAACTTCTTTTTATTCGCTTTTTGTTTCTCCACTTCTTCAGGAATTATTACCATGCGTGACAAGATTTCATCGCCTTTTAATGTCTGCGCATAATTAAGCAAAACAGCATTAATTCCTAAACTATATCTATCAGATAACCACTCGATCATTCTTCCAAGTGACTCTTCGATACCAAAACCGACAAGCAAAACTCTTTGAACTTGATTTATGGATAAATCTTCTAATGAAATATCAACGAAATTCTGTTGAAAGTAGTCTTCAAAAGATTGTTTTGTATATTTTTCACATGTGCTACTAAACCTTTCCAGATCCCATTCTGCAATATCTGAGGCATAGTCAATGGCTTGTACTAATGCTTCCCTTGGCAATCGATTTCGTTTTAATTCAATGATTACGGAGTTGCCACTGCTATCTATTCCCAAGAAATCCACTGGCCCTGAACTAGTTGGTACCTGTTCTCCAATTATGGCAATGTCTGTCCCCAGTATTTTGGGATTAGTTTTAATCCACTGCTCTAAATGGTCTTTCTCTTTCTTGCCTACATCTTGCAAGGAGGTTTTTATTTCTTCTAATTTTCCATTAATAATTTGCCATGTTTTGATTTCGGATGACATTTTGATACCCTCGCTGTAAATTTCTATAAATGGATTGATCCTGTTAATTTAACAACAACGTTGTATTTAACTAATACGGCGAATTTCAAATGTAAGATGGTTGTCCCTTTCAATTTTATTGCTACTAAACAAAAAAACTCATTCTCAGGTTAAAAAGACCTCACGGACA
>CALCNO010000054.1 GCA_937897615.1 uncultured Anaerolineaceae bacterium | reverse complement strand
CTTCCGTTTAGCTTCCCCACAGCTTGGCGAATCGGTGTGCGTCATCGGCCTGGGGTTGCTGGGGCTGTTGGCAGTGCAGATTGCCGGGGCAGCCGGATGCGAGGTATTTGGCATCGATTTGGACAACAAACGCGTGGCACTTGCCGCCAGACTGGGATACAGCGCCACAGAACGGCAAGGCTGCGAAGCCGCAGCCAGTGCATTTACCGCCGGGCGTGGTTTTGACCACATCCTCATCTGCGCCGATACGCGCAGCAACGATCCCGTTGAACTGGCAGGCACGCTGGCACGTGACCGCGGCACAGTGATCGCCATCGGTGCCTTTGGCATGGATCTGCCGCGCAAGCCCTATTACGAAAAAGAACTCACCTTCAAGGTATCACGTTCCTACGGCCCGGGACGTTACGACCCGGCCTACGAAGAAGGCGGCCACGATTACCCACAAGGGTACGTGCGCTGGACGGAAGGCCGCAACATCCAGGCCTTTGTGGAGTTGCTGGCACAGGGCAAGGTGAATGTCAAGCCCCTCATCACGCATCGCTTCCCCATCAGCCAGGTAGAGAAAGCCTACGAATTGATCACCGGCAAGACCAGCGAGCCATTTCTGGGTGTGCTGCTCACCTACCCGGAATCGCAGCCCACAGCCACGCCGCGAAAAGTCATCTTTCAGCAAAGCATCCATGCCAGCGATAAGATCAGCGTGGGCGTCCTGGGCGCCGGCAATTATGCCCAGGCGGTTTTCCTCCCCGCCATCAAAAAGACCAGCGGCGCTGCCCTGGCCGGTATCGCCTCTGCCAGCGGGTTGAGCGCCACCCATGTCGCTAAAAAATTCGGTTTTGCCTTTGCTTGTTCGGATGAGAATGAAATCCTCAACAACGCAGAGATCAATACGGTTATTATCCTCACCCGCCACCAGCAGCATGCACGCCAGGTGATCAGCGCGCTGCAAAATGGGAAACATGTCTACTGCGAAAAACCCCTGGCGATCACAGAAGAAGAACTGCGCAAGATCGCAGAGGCACTGACAGCACAACCCAAAGGGCTGCTGACGGTGGGGTTCAACCGCCGCTTTGCCCCATTTGCCATCAAACTAAAGGAATTCCTCCAAAGCACCCCGGCGCCGATGGCGGTCCATTACCGCGTCAATGCCGGTGCGCTGCCAGCCAATCACTGGACACAAGACCCCAACCAGGGCGGCGGGCGCATCATCGGCGAAGGCTGTCATTTCATTGACTTTTGCACCTTCCTCACCGGGCAGTCGCCCACCAGCGTGAGGATGAAATGCCTGCCACCGCTGGGACAGGCGCCGCAGGACTCCTGCGTCATTTCACTCACCTATCCTGATGGCTCGCTGGCTACAATCCATTACCTGGCCAATGGCAGCAAGAACTTCCCCAAAGAACGCGTGGAAGTGTTCAGCGCCGGGCGTGTTGGCGTGTTGGACGACTTTCGCACGCTGGAACTTGTGCAGGAATCCACCAGCACACGGCTGCATGCGCGCCTCGCACAGGATAAAGGCCACCGCACCTCCTGGGCAAATTTTCTCCAGGCCATCACCGCCGGAAAAGCTCCTCCCATTCCGTATGAGCAGTTACTTGCCGTCACCCGTGCCAGTTTTGCCGCAGTACAGTCTGCCAGCAGCGGGCAAACGATCACCCTCGACCAGTAACCGCAGGAACCAACCGATTGAACGCCCTGCAAAAGTCAATCCTGCTGATAAGTGAAATTGGGCCTCGCTCATTGGGGCATTATGCCTGGTATGCAGCAGGGAGAAAACTGGGGCGCTTCAGCTCAACACGGCTCAAATCCTCGCCGCATTATCAAAAAAGTTTTGATGTTGGCGCACTCTCCTTTGCGGAACTGTTGTCCTTCCACCAGTCACCGCAGTTTACGGTCACGCCCATCGGTTCTGTTGATGAAATCCTCCAGCAACGCTTCCGCCCGTTTGGCGGCCCTGCAGCTGCCCTCGAATTTGCCCTCCCCCTGCCATTATTGCTGGACTGGACGAACTACAGCGATACGGTGAACGGGCAGGATATCAAATGGCTGTGGGAGCCGGCGCGTTTCTGCTGGCTGCTGCCGCTGCTCCACACTTTTACCGTCAGGCAAGAGAAAAAGTATCCGCAATTCTTCTGGGAACGCTTTGCTGAATTCAACACAGCCAACCCGGCATACCTGGGGCCCAACTGGGTCTCGGCACAGGAAGTTGCCCTGCGAGCGCTCAACTGGCTAATGGCTTATCCTATATTGACCGCCAATACCACACCCGCGCAAATGCGGGAATTAGTGCGGTCCCTCTGGCAGCATTTGCTGCGCCTGCCGCCAACTATTGCCTATGCGAAGTCGCAGAATAACAACCACCTGCTCAGTGAAGCCCTGGGGCTGTATCTGCTGGGTGCCTTTTTTGCCGGCCAATCTTCCTGGGCTGCGAAATGGGAAACCCGTGGACAGGCCTTGTTTGAAAAAACGTTGCTGGCGCAGATCGCCCCTGATGGCATGTACTGCCAGCACAGCAGTAACTATCACCGCATGATGCTGCACCTGGCGTTGCTTTACGATGCTTACCAGCGGCATAATAACCGCAAGATTCCCCCACAGGTGCGCGAACGCCTGGCACAGGCTACCCGGTGGCTGCAAGAACGTTGCGATCCCATCAGCGGGCAGGCAGCGAACCTGGGGCACAACGACGGCACCCTGCTGCTGCCCTTTGGCTGCCAGGAGTATGCAGATTACCGCCCCACCCTGCAAGCCGCCAGCCTGGCCTTCTGCGGTGAAGCAGCTTTGCCCGCCGGTCCGTGGGATGAGCTGGCACAAGTTCTAAATCTCCCCACTGGGAATATGCCCAAAAAGGAATTGCCCTTTTACACCGGCACACAGCGCAGCGGCAGCACAACCCTGTGGGGCAGCCTGCGTGCGGTTCATTTCAACGGGCGCCCCGGCCATGCAGACCAACTCCATGTAGACCTGTGGTGGCAGGGACAGAACATCGCCCGGGACGCCGGAACGTACGCCTACAATGCTGCGCCTCCCTGGCAAAATGCCCTCATGGCGACACGCGTGCATAACACCGTCACAATCGATGGGCACAACCAGATGCTGCGCGCCGGCAAGTTCCTCTGGCTCAAACAGGCACAGGCAACATTACTATCACAGCCCGGCTCCGCTGTTCTCACCGCCCGACAGAACGGATACCGCAGCCTGGGCATCCTGCACACACGCAGCCTGGAGGCCCCCTACACGCAAGCAGTGCTCGTCACCGACCGGGTAGATTTTGTTAAGCAACACACTTCCCACCAGATCACTCTCCATTGGCTGCTGCCGGATTGGGAGTGGCGTTGGCAAGGTGAGAACCTTCATCTGGCGCAGGGAAAACGCCACATCAGCTTGAGAATCACCGCAAAGCAAGCACAGGACAACATAACAGTGGCCCCGCAGCAGCTTTCGCTGATCAGGGCCGGCGTCTCTCTGCTTGGCGAGGCAGCCGATGAAATCAGAGGCTGGGTCTCACCCACCTATGGCATTAAGACCCCCGCACTTTCGCTGGCACTAAGCTGGCAGACAGACACCTCCCTGCTCATAAACTCAGCCTGGCAATTACAGGAGGAGAAGTAACCATGCAGATCCTCCTGATCCACCAGGCCTTTGCTGCCCTGGACGAACCCGGCGGAACCCGCCACATCGAAATGGCGCGCGCGCTCGCAGCAAAAGGGCATCGCGTTACCATCATCACCAGCCCGGTGAGCTACCTCACCGGCAAGTCCAGCAGTGCAGCCCAAAAAACGGAGCACCCCATCCCGGGTGTGACCATCCGGCGTGTGTACACCTACCCGGCGCTGCACCGCAGCTTTTTCCATCGTGTGCTAAGTTTCTTCAGCTTCATGTTCTCCTCGTTCTTCACCGGGCTGGCTGTCGAACAGGTTGACCTGGTGTGGGGTACTTCGCCGCCGATCTTTCAGGGCTGGACGGCCTGGCTGCTGGCCAGGCTCAAACGCGTACCGTTCCTCTTTGAGGTGCGCGACCTGTGGCCGGCATTTGCCATCGCCGTGGGGGTACTGCGCCAAAAGACCCTTATCCGTCTTTCGCTGTGGCTGGAGCGCTTCCTCTACCGCCACGCCGACGTGATCGTGGTCAACTCCCCCGGCTTCACCGAGCACATCAAGGGGCGCGGGGGCAGGGATATCCGCCTGGTGGAAAACGGCGTTGACCCGGCTATGTTCGTGAGCAAGGCGGGCGGTAAGGAATTCCGCCGCCAGCACGGCCTCGAAAACAATTGCGTGATCCTCTACGCCGGAGCACACGGCATCTCCAACGACCTGCCGGTGGTGCTGGCCGCCGCGGAGCAGCTCAAAGACGAGAAGGCAGTTAGATTTGTCTTTGTAGGTGACGGCAAGGAGAAAGCGGTGCTGCAGCAACTGGCACAGAGCAAGGGTCTTTCCAACACGCTCTTCCTGCCCTCGGTTCCCAAATCGCAGATGGCCGAGGTGGTCGCCGGGGCGGATGCCTGCCTGGCGATACTCAAACCACTGGAACTTTACAAGACTACCTACCCCAACAAAGTGTTCGATTACATGGCCGCCGGCAAACCTGTGCTGCTGGCCATTGACGGCGTGATCCGGCAGGTAGTGGAAGGCGCACAAGCCGGTTTATTTGTGCAACCGGGCGATGCACAGTCACTTGCGCAGGCAGCGCGCTGGATCAGCCAACACCCCGGCGAAGCGGCTAAACTGGGGGAGAACGGCAAAACCTATGTGTCCATCCACTTCAACCGCCGGCAACTGGCTGAAAAATTTGAACGGATTGCGCTGGAATTAAGCGAGGCCAAATGAGCAAACTCCTGATCGTGGAAGATGAAAAGGTACTGCGCGACACCCTGGCGTTTAACCTGCGCGCGCAGGACTTTGAAGTGGAGACAGCCGAAGACGGCAACCGCGCTCTCGTGGTCTTTGAAAGCGGCACCTTTGACCTGCTAATTCTAGACATTATGCTGCCGGGCATTGATGGATTTGAGGTTTGTCGGCGCATCCGCCACAAATCCAATGTGCCCATCCTGATGCTCACTGCACGCGATGACGAGATTGACCGCGTGGTGGGGTTGGAAGTCGGCGCCGACGATTACATGGTCAAACCTTTCTCAATGCGCGAACTGGTGGCCCGGGTAAAGGCCATGTTGCGCAGGGTGCAATTAATGCGCGAGGAAATGCAGCCTTCTGCAGCGGTCGAACAAAAACCGCAGGCGCTCAGCTTCGGGAATCTGATGATCGATCTGGACCGCCGTGAGGTGACCATCAGCGGCAAAGTGGTCGAGCTCAAGCCGAAGGAATTTGACCTGCTGGTATACATGGCCAAAAACGTCGGCAAGGCACTGCCGCGCGAGAGAATCCTGGAGCAGGTGTGGGGCTGGGACTACATCGGCGAAAGCCGCACTGTGGATGTTCACATGCGCTGGCTGCGGCAAAAGATCGAGGCCGACCCTGCCGACCCCAAGCGACTGATAACTGTGCGCGGCGCAGGCTACCGCTTTGAGGGGTGATGAAAAGCATCTCGTTCATCAAGAAAACGGCTATCCCTTACGTGGTGGTGATCACCCTGCTGATGCTGGTGATGGCCTTTGCCACCACGCGCTATTTTGAAAATTTTGTTCTTGAAAACTGGAAGAACGAGCTTTCCGCAGAGACACAACTGGCGGCCAACCAGATGCTTCTTTCCGGCGGGCCGCTGGAAGCACAAAAAGTGGCAGATCTGGTGCATGTGCTGGCAACAGCCACCGGTGACCGGGTGACGATCATCCTCCCGGATGGGCAGGTCATCGGCGAATCCGAGACAGACCCCACCTCACTTGAGAACCACCTCACCCGGCCGGAGGTGCAAGCCGCTCTGCAGGGACAAACCACTACCGCCATCCGCACCAGTGCCACCCTGCATACGCGCCTGCTCTATTGCGCTTCGCCGGTCATCCAGGATGGAAAGGTCATTGCCGTGGTGCGGCTGGCAAAGCCCATCACCCTGATCGATACCACAATGGCACAGTACAGAGAGTTCATCCTTCTGGTGAGCATTGCGGGAATTGCCCTCAGCCTGATCTTAATGTTCGTGCAATCCGGCGCAAAAGTGAATCCTCTGCTGCGCATCAGCCAGAAGGTGCGCGACCTTTCTCTGGGCAACCTCAGCAAAATTGAAGAAACCAACCGGCAGGATGAAATCGGCACCATCGCCTCTTCCTTCAACACAATGGTGGAACAAATCGCAGTGCAGGTGGCTTCAATCGAAGGCGAAAGAGCCAAGAACGATGCCATTCTGTCCAACATGAAGGACGGGGTGATGCTGGTGGATGAAACTGGCAACGTGACTTTGATGAACCCGGCGGCAATGGAATTATTCCAGGTTGATTCGCCAAACCCCAACAACAGCTCGCTGGCTGAGGTGGTACGGCACCACCAGGTGCTGGAGCTTTGGAAGCAGTGCCAGGCCACCCAAACCGTTCAATCCGGCTTTATTCAAACCACCACGGCTCAGGAGAGCGTACAGGTAACGGCCTCTCCCATCAGGGGAAATCCCTCCGGGGATATCCTGCTGCTCTTTCAGGACCTTACGCTCTTGCACAAACTGCAAACCGTGCGCCAGGACTTTGTGAGCAATGTCTCTCACGAATTGCGCACCCCGCTCACCTCGCTCAAGCTGCTGGTAGAGACGCTCACCGATGGCGCCATCAAAGACGAAAAACAGGCCGAGCACTTTTTACAGCAGATGAACATGGAAATCGACAATCTAACGCAGATTGTGCAGGAATTGCTGGACCTTTCCAAGATCGAATCCGGCAGGGTACCCCTCAAGCGCAAAGCCACTGACCCGCGCGCGCTGGCCGAAGCCGCCATCGAACGCATGCGGCTCCAGGCCGAAAGAGCCGGCATTGAGATGCAAACTGACCTGCCAAAGAACCTGCCAAAGGCCAACGCCGACAGCAGCCGCATCGAACAGGTGATCGTCAATCTGCTGCACAATGCCATCAAATTCACCAACCCGGGCGGCAGGATCAAGATCAGTGCAGGTGTTGACGGCCACAACATTCTCTTCAGCGTTGAGGATAGCGGCATCGGCATTTCGGAAAGCGACCTGGAAAGAATCTTTGAACGCTTCTACAAGACCGACCGGGCCAGGGCCAGCGGCGGAACCGGTTTGGGGCTATCCATCGCCCGCCACATCGTTGAAAGCCACGGCGGCAGCATCTGGGCTACCAGCCAACCGGGCAAAGGCTCCACGTTCATGTTCACCATCCCACAAATCCGTTAAACCTTAACCAGTTGTTAACAGAACATTCTTCTTCCCTTAACGTGCAAGGGTTAACATCCAAGCATACAAAAAATAAGGAGAAAAGAATGAGATTGAAGAAAAATGCTGTACTTGTAAGTGTCCTGCTGGTTGCGGCTTTGGTTCTTTCAGCCTGTGCCCAGGCAGCGACCCCCACCCAGGCGCCAGTGATGACCACCGAAGCCCCTGCGGCCACCGAGGTTGTCCCTACCCCAACGCTGGATCCCAATGACCCGGCCAACGTCAGCGGTGATATTACCTCTGCGGGTTCCTCCACTGTTTACCCCCTCAGCGAAGCCGTAGAAGCCCTCTTTGAGTCTGAAGGCTACACCGGCCAGCACACCATCGCCTCGGTTGGTACCGGCGGCGGGTTTGAGCGCTTCTGCAAAACCGGTGAAGTGGACATTGCCAACGCCAGCCGCGCGATCAAGGATTCTGAGGTTGAGTTGTGCACTGCCATTGGCCGTACCCCCATCGCCTTCCGCGTGGGCACCGATGCCATCGCCGTGGTCGTGAGCAAGGACAACACCTTCCTCACCAATGTGACTACCGAAGAATTAGGGAAAATTTTTGCCAGCGATGCCAAGAAATGGTCGGATGTGAATCCCTCCTGGCCGGATGAAGACATCCTGCGCTTTACCCCCGGCACCGACAGCGGCACTTTCGACTTCTTCAACGAAGTGATCGTGCAGAAACCTCTCAGCCTGGCCACCCTCGATGAAGCCAAAGCCCTGTCGCTGGCGGTTTCCAACCTTCAGACCAGCGAGGACGACAACGTGCTGGTACAGGGTGTGGAAGGCAGCCCCTACGCCATTGGTTACTTCGGGTTTGCTTACTTCAAGGAACAGGAAGCCAATTTGAAAGCCGTCTCCATTGATGGAATTTCCCCTTCCTTTGAGACCGCCGAAGATGGTTCCTACAAGCTTTCTCGCCCGCTCTACATCTACTCGGATGCCAGCATCCTCAAGAGCAAACCGCAGGTGGCAGCCTTCATCAAGTTCTACCTCGAACGTGTCAATGAGGTGATTGGTGAGGTAGGTTACTTCCCTGCCAGTGATGCAGCGTTAGCTGAATCCAAAGCAGCGCTTGAAAACGCCCTCAAATAAGCTATCCTCTTGTAAATTGGCCACCAGTGTACGCGGTGGCCAATTTACCTGTTAAAACACTATGGACAATACACAATCTGCAATCTTCATTCAAAAAAAGCGGCGTTGGTCTGAGGGGCTGATCCGTGGGCTCATCACTACCGCGGCGCTGCTTTCCATTCTGACGACACTGGGCCTGGTTTACGAACTGGGCAAAGAATCCATTCTTTTCTTTAGAACCCCGGGGGTGACCCTCAAAGAATTCTTTGGCACCACCAGTTGGCAGCCATCCATTGGTGAATTTGGCGTCCTTCCCCTGGTGGTATCAACCGTCATCACCAGCTTTTTTGCCATGCTGGTGGCCGTACCGCTGGGGTTAGGCGCTGCCCTGTACCTGAGCGAATACGCCAGCCAGCG
Source organism: uncultured Anaerolineaceae bacterium (assembly GCA_937897615.1). GTDB lineage: Bacteria > Chloroflexota > Anaerolineae > Anaerolineales > Anaerolineaceae > UBA6107. The sequence goes on along the minus strand of CALCNO010000054.1, from coordinate 4,206 downwards.
TGCTAGGGGAATCATCAAGCCCATCCTCGAAATCCTGGCGGGCATTCCCACCGTGGTGTACGGGTATTTTGCACTCACCTTTATGACACCGCTGCTGCGCCTGATTTTTGGTGAGAACAACGTGGAGATCTACAATATGCTCTCGGCCGGCCTGGTGATGGGAATCATGATCCTGCCGCTCATCAGCTCCATGAGCGAGGATGCCTTGCACGCCGTGCCGCGCTCCCTGCGCGATGCCGCATTTGGGCTGGGTGCCACGCGCTTTGAGACATCGCTGCGCGTGGTGTTCCCGGCTGCGCTCTCGGGCATTATCTCCTCGGTGATCCTGGCGGTCTCGCGCGCCTTTGGCGAAACAATGATCGTAGCCATTGCCGCGGGGTCCGGCCCCAAGTTCACCTTCAACCCACTGGCGGCTGCCGAGACCATGACGGGCTACATTGCACGCATCAGCGGTGGCGACCTGGGTTACGATACCCCGGATTACAACAGCATCTTTGCCATCGGGCTGCTCCTGTTCGCCATCACCCTGGTCTTTAACCTCATCAGCCGCCGGGTGTCAAAAAAGTTCCGCGAGGTGTACGAATGAGCCCCAATCCATTGCCGCCAGAAGAGAACAATTTTTTATCTTCCAAAGGAAAACGTAACCCGCGAAAGCAGCTCAACCAGTTGAGCAAGTTCTTTTTTAACGCTTCCAACCTTATCGCCATACTGGCACTGGCAATTCTGCTGCTCACCATCCTCAACCAGGCATTTACGCTGACCGGCACAGTGGATAAAGTAGATCGCGCTACCCTCATCAGCCAGCCCCTGGAAAAACTCAGCAAAGAGGAGTTGATCAGCCTGCTGCAAAACAATCTCACTGCCAACCGCTTCAAGACTCTTGAACGCGACAGACCCCTCAACGATAGAAACGAAGAGCAACTACGAGAACTGGTGGAAAGTGAGGTCTTCAAGACCTCAATCGTTGCCACTTATAACCTGTTTGATGCGCTCCTGCATGGCAAAACCCTCCGCGCAGAGATCCTGCAAGAGTATCCCCAGGCGCGCGTTGAGATGCGTTCCTGGCTCAATTGGGCGTTCATCACCAACACCATGGCCATGAAAGCAGAGCAATCCGGTGTTCGCACCGCTATCCTGGGTTCATTTTTCATCATCCTTATTGCCATCCTGGTTGGTTTTCCGCTGGGGGTGAGCACAGCGATTTACCTTGAGGAATATGCCTCCAAAGACAGCCGGTTGGCGCGCCTGATCCAGACCAATATCGATAACCTGGCCGGCGTGCCTTCCATCCTCTACGGCATCCTGGGGTTGGCAATCTTTGTGCGCGCAATGGCGCCGCTCACCAGCGGCAGTCTCTTTGGCCTCGATGCTACCAACAGCCGCACCATTCTTGCCGCCGGGCTGACAATGGCTATGCTCATCCTGCCTATCCTCATCACCAACTCGCAGGAAGCCATCCGCGCCGTTCCCAACTCACTGCGGCTGGCCAGCTATGGTATTGGCGCCACTCAATGGCAAACCATCTGGTACCACGTGCTGCCCTCGGCGCTGTCGGGTATTCTCACCGGCACCATTTTGGCTGTCTCGCGCGGACTTGGAGAAACCGCACCGCTGATCATCGTTGGCGCCGCCACGTATATCACCAAAGATCCTAGCGGCTTGTTTTCCAACTTTACCGCGCTGCCAATCCAGATCTACAACTGGACCACCCGTCCGCAAACGGAATATCGCAGTGCGGCCGCGGCTGCTATCATCGTCTTGCTGATCATGCTTCTTTCAATAAACGCCGTGGCAATCCTGTGGCGCAACCGCATTCAAAAAAATCACTAGGAATTATTTATGAAAAAACAATGGGCAATTGAAACTCAAGAACTGGATATCTACTACAGCGATTTCCGTGCCGTTAAGCACGTGAACTTGCAGATTGAACCCAAAAAGATCACCGCCATCATTGGGCCTTCCGGGTGCGGCAAGAGCACCGTTCTGCGTGCCTTCAACCGCATGAATGATTTTATCCCCGCAGCCCACGCCAGTGGGAGCGTGCTATTCAGGGGTAAAAACATCTATGATAAGGATGTAGACCCGGTGCTGGTGCGCCAGCACATCGGCATGGTCTTTCAAAAACCCAACCCCTTCCCTAAGTCGATCTTTGATAACGTTGCCTGGGGAGCACGCATCAACCATTATTCCGGCAACCTGGCGGAGCTGGTGGAGAGCTGCTTGCGAAAAGCCGCTCTTTGGGATGAGGTCAAAGACCACTTGCAGAAATCGGCTTTGTCGCTTTCAGGCGGACAACAGCAGCGCCTTTGCATTGCGCGAGCACTGGCAGTGACCCCCGATATCATCCTGATGGATGAACCCTGTTCCGCATTGGACCCAATTGCCACTTTGAAAATTGAGGATTTAATGCGAGAATTATCAAGTAACTATACGATCATCATTGTGACGCATAACATGCAGCAAGCTGGCCGCGCCTCAGACTTTACCGCCTACTTTACAATGGATGCCGACCGTGCCGGGATGATGGTGGAGTATGGCGAGACCAGCCAGGTGTTCACCCGGCCGCACCACAAATCAACCGAGGACTATATCTCAGGACGCTTTGGATAAAGCGACAAAGGGCATAACATGGTACGAGAAAACTTACTACTTCACATACACCAAATTCAAGATGAACTACTTCTGATGGGAAGCATGGTTGAACAGGCAACGCTGAAATCGGTGGAATGCCTGAAGAAAAAGGATATCGAAGGCGCCAAAGCCATCTACAACGCCGATGTTAACGTCAACGAAAAGCGCTATGCCATCGAGAATTCAACGCTGATCCTCATCGCCACGCAGCAGCCGCTGGCGCACGACCTGCGCCTGCTGGCCGCCTTTTTGGAGATCTCCGCAGAAATCGAGCGCATGGGCGACTACGCCAAAGGAATCGCCAAAGTGGTGGTGCGCCTTGGCGATCTGGATATTCCTTTGCCCCTGCGTGAGATAGAAGAAATGGCGCGCCTGGCTGTGGATATGCTCCACAGGTCGCTCACCGCCTTTATCAACGAAGATCCACTGACGGCGCGCAAGATTCCCGCCGAAGACGATAAAGTGGACGCGCTTTACCAAAAGGTGCAGCAGGCGGTGATCCGCGAAATGGTCGCACAGGCAAAAGTAATCGACTCGGTCAATCTGTTCATGTGGGTGGCACACAACCTTGAGCGTATGGCCGACCGCGTGAGCAACATTTGCGAACGCACCGTTTTTGTGGCCACAGGCGAACTGGGCGAACTGGAAGTGGAGAAAAAACACCTCGACTGATCCGACTAAAATCCAAGGAGGTTTTGATGCAACCAAATGACGCCAGCGCGATGGAGCAATTGAAACGGGATATCGACTCGGTACGCAGCGACCTGACAGACCTGATCAAAAAGGCCAGTTTTTCCTCCGTTAGAGACAGCGCCGCCGAGTTGGAAACGAAGATCGCTGCTTTCCCCACGCGCATCCAAAAAATCCGCGAGCGCCAGTACGCCTTCAACAAGGCGCTGGAAGCTCAGGCAACGGATTTTCAAAACCAGTGGAATGCCAAGCGCTTTCAGGTGCAAAACCAGATCACTATGCAGGCAAATGCCCTGCAGGCGCAGTTGCGCCCGCTGGAAGCGCGTGCCGCAGCCCTCAGCCTGGGTTCCACCCCGGCCCTGGTAATCAAAACGCTGCAGAACGAACTGGACAGCTTTGAAACCCGCGTGGATTCGGCCGTGCGAGCTGTTGAGGAAATCTTCAACAGCCTCAAAGAATCATTTGGTAAGGTATCCCACCAGGTAGACCTGATCGAAAAAGCACTGGATCAGTGTGATTCTGCCAGCTTTGGCTTTTTGCCGGGCGAGGCCATTTACATGACGGTGAAAGCCGTGTGGATGCGTGACAACCGCGAAGACAAGGAAGATCCTGAAGGCATCCTCTTTCTCACCGACCAGCGCCTGATCTTTGAACAGCGCCAGGAGATTGCCACCAAGAAGGTGCTCTTTGTGACCACCGAGCGCGAAAAGGTGCAGAAGCTGCAATTTGAAACGCCGGTAGTTTCCATTGATAACATCAAAGCCACCAAACAGGGAATGTTCAAAAACGAGGATTGGCTGGAATTCCAACTACCCAGCGGCTCTTTTGCGCGCGAGGTCAAGCTGCATCTGGATGGGCAGGATTGCAATTTGTGGCAGCAGAGCA
>CALCNO010000053.1 GCA_937897615.1 uncultured Anaerolineaceae bacterium | reverse complement strand
GGTTAAATTACAACTCTTTCCTGACGAATCTCCACGGATTACGAAATGGGAAGCGAGCAGGCAAGGATGGCAGCATCTGGTTTTCTCAAAGAAGATCAAATGAAAAATAGAACGGTGTGCACACCGTTCTATCCGCATCGTTCCTCTAGAGTCTTAAGGGGGAAGAGTGTGCTGAATGGAAACTTAGACCAAATAGGAACGCCAATCATCCGGAAAACCGTAATCTCTCAAATGAAAGAATGAACCCGTTTTTTCCCTATCACCGATCTCCTGGATGAATTCATTCCAAGGGGCTTTTTCAGAAACCCGGCGCATGACTAAAAAAGTTGCAAAAAGCCTATTGTTTTTTGAAGAGTCCCATCCAAACTCTGTAGCCATTTTTGGACGCAAGGGATACTCACGGCGATAAAGATACCCATAATGGGCACAGATATTTCGGAGAACGCTCAACACGTGCAACCATTGGCCTAGAAAAAAATCATTTACATGATAACTATTTCTAGCTATGGTCTTTTTATCCTTTTCTTGAAGATTGCCATAATATTTTGAAAGGGTATTGAACGATAAAAACTCAATCACTACCCATATTGGAAAGTAACCGCCATAATTTGTTTTGTGGTGTTTTATTACTGGGTCTTTAGAATTACGAGATATTTCGTTTGTAAAATTATCCAAAATGACCTGGTAGATCGCCTCATCTTTGCAAATTGCTTTTTGATAAAATGCATCTGATCCATATGTAATTCCCAAGTAATGAGAAATCTGAGTTCGTGTTTTAATCTCTATTGGCTCCAAGATAGTTAATAATCTATTCCTAAGCCAACTATCATTATTATAAATAGCCATAACCTGAGAAAATCGCGTTCCATCACGAAAATGATCCGGTGAATTCATCAGCTTATGGAAATATATGTTAAGGCGATAATAGTGATTGGATGAGAGGAAAGTTGAGGCAGTTGAATCGCTGTCGATTATCATTCCCCTCTTACGTAATAGATCAATTTGGTTTTGAATTGTTAAAGCTGGTTTAAGCGACATGACAGTTATCTACCTGGAAAAAAATGACCCACCTCGGTGCGCATGCAAAGCAGAGGCGTGGTGGGTTCTGTTGACAATATTATACTCGAATCCCATACAATTACAACACTGGGATAGGGACCCATTTTTTCAGGATTAGGCATAATCCGAAAACTAGTTTTTTGCATATTGTACCGGCCTAAACTTACATCCATAAGCTGCCTTCTTTCCCACCATCGTCCAGGATAATCTTTCAACTGTATTCCACCAAATCCCTGGCACTTCGTACCATTGCGCACCAATTACATCCTTTGGGATATCTGGATCTGGGGCGGTGCCTCGCGCAAGGGCTCCATCGGGGTGGATGCCAACTTCAGTATAAACAAATGAATAAATTGGGCCTAAAGTGGCTAAAGACAACATCATACCCCACCCGCACCGGGAAGGTTCAACCGTTTTTGCGGCATCTATCCGGTCAGCAACGAATTCGAAGTAGGTCATCCCTTTTGGAGCTTCAGGCACCTGCATAGGCTGGTTTCCCTTGTAGGCAACGAATAAAATACTGGAGCAAATCGCCAGGATGACAGTAGTTTTGACAACCCATCCAATCAACTTAAGAATCACTACGATGAATTTCATTTTCTCCTTCATT
>CALCNO010000052.1 GCA_937897615.1 uncultured Anaerolineaceae bacterium | reverse complement strand
GCCTGCAAAGATGGGCCGGTCTTCCGCCTGGGGGAGTTGCAGTATGAGTGAAGCATCCATCCTGCTGCCGGGGGCAACCTCGCCTTACCTCAACGCCGCCGGCTTCCTTGGGTACACACCGGGGCAATACCCCGTGCCGGAGAAATCACCGGGGGCTTTTGTCACGCCACCCATCAGTTACCATGCGCGCAAACCGGCTACGGATCGCTGCCTGGTGGAAACGCCGGGTGGATTCCTGCTGCACACCGGCTTGCCCAACGATGGTTACATCAAAACCATGCGCCAGTATGCCGGCAAGTGGGCAGGCTTGGATATGCCCGTGTGGCCGCACCTGCTGCCCAAAAGCGGTTATGAGTGCGAAAAAATGGTGCGCGCTGTGGAAGAGTTGGAAAACATTGGCGCTGTGGAGATCGAGTTCCCGGCTGACCCCGCGCCTGCGCTGGTGGAAGAGCTGCTGCAAGCCTCATTGGGCGAGCTGCCGGTGTACGCCTGCGTGCCGTTCTTATCGCCGTGGGAACAGTGGAGTGACCTGCTGCGCCTGTACACCGTTGCCGGGGTGGTGTTGTCCGCCCCGCGTGGCTGTGTGGTTCACCACAACGCCACTGTCAACGGGCGGTTGTACGGACCGGCGCTCTTCCCGCTCTTACTGGAGAAGCTGGCCGCAGCCCGCGAACTGGGCTTCCCGCTCATCGCCGGCAGCGGTACTTTCTCGGTCTTGCAGATCGAGCAGGCGCTCCAGGCAGGCGCCGGTGCCATCCAGGTGGACGCCTGGTGCTGGCAGTTGAGCTTGCCTACATCTCCATCCAGATCGTAACCGGGCCGTCGTTCTGTAAATTCACCAGCATGTGCGCGCCGAACTCACCGCACTGGGTGGGCACACCCAGCTTGCGCAATTCCCCCGCAAAATGATCCACCAGCGGCGAGGCCAGCTGCGGCGCTGCCGCCCCCACAAACGAAGGGCGGTTGCCCTTGCGCGTATCGGCAAACAGGGTGAATTGAGAGACCACCAGCGCCGCGCCCCCGGTATCCAGCAGCGAGAGGTTCATCTTTTCCTGCTCATCTTCAAAGATGCGCAGTTGTGCCAGCTTTTTGGCCAGCGCAGTGGATTTTTCCTCGTTATCCTCCGGGCCAATGCCCAGCAGGATGAGCATCCCCTTGCCGATCTCGGCAATGGCCTTGCCCTCCACGATCACCTGGCTGGTGTTCACACGTTGGATGATGGCGCGCATGGGGTTCTCCTTATAAAGAAAAGCGCCTGTTGCCAGGCGCTGGATGAGCTAATGTGCCGGCAGGTCAATTGCCTGGCGGACTTCCACCATGGTGGCCTCCGCAATGGCAGAGGCACGTTTGGCGCCATCGCGCAGCATATCCCAGGTGGCGTCGGGATCGTTCACCAGTTGCTGGCGCTTCTCGCGGATGGGCGCAAAGTAAGCGTTGAGGTTCTGCGCCATCAGTTTCTTGCATTCCACGCAGCCGATGCCCGCGCGGCGGCATTCCACGTTGATCTCTTCCACCTTTTCTTTGGGGGTGAAGATCTTGTGGAAGGAGTACACGTTGCACACGTCCGGATTGCCGGGGTCGCTGCGGCGCTGGCGGGCCGGGTCGGTGACCATTTGCATCACGCGCGCATTGGTTTCCTCAGCGGTGGCGGCGATCTCGATATCGTTGTTGAGGCTCTTGCTCATCTTGTTCACGCCATCAATGCCCATCACCTTGGGGAACTCGGTGAACTTGGCCTGCGGTTCCACCAGCGCGCTGGTGTTGTAGCGGAAGTTGAACGAGCGTACCGTCTCGCGCGCAAACTCCACATGCGAGGACTGGTCGATTCCCACCGGCACCACCGTGGCTTTGTAGAGCAAAATATCGGCAGACATGAGCACGGGATACCCCACCAGCCCGTAATTGACGTTGTGCGGGTTCTCGCGTACCTTTTCCTTGAAGGTGGGCAGGTCGGTGAGCTTGCCCAACGGCGAGACCATCGAGAGGATGGTGTGCA
>CALCNO010000051.1 GCA_937897615.1 uncultured Anaerolineaceae bacterium | reverse complement strand
CCAATCCAGTGTTCAAGGGTGAAATTACTGACCGAATAGTTGCCGGTGCGCAGCATGAAGCTGTCCCACAACAACAGAACAAGCGGCAAAATGGCAATGATGATCTGGAACAGGATGACCAGCCCGGTGGTAATGCCCTTGAAATTGCGAAGTTTTACCTTTTGTGCCATAAAGCCGCGCCCGCCAATCGTTTCGTAACTCTTACGGGTGCCGACCAGCTTTTGGTTCAGCATCACTGTGGTCATGGCAAACAGGATCAGCATGATCGCCAGGACAAAGGCGTCACCGTAGTTACTGATGCCGGTATTGGAACGCAGCATAGTGGATAGTGTGTAATAGCGCACCGGAACACCCAGCACGTTCGGGCCGCCGAATGTGCCCATGGTCTTGGAAAAGGTCATGATGAAGCCAGAGGCTAATGCAGGGACAATGAGCGGGAACGTGATCTTGCGCATGATGCGCCAGCGCCCAGCGCCGGCAAGTTCACCCGCTTCTTCCAGCGACGAGTCGATTGACAGAAGCGCGGCACTGACAAACAGGAAGAAGAAGGTGTAATAGTGTAAGCCGCTGCTCACGATGATAGGAATAGGGCCATAAGAGATCCAGTTAGGCGGCGGGGTGCCGGTGATAAATTCCAGCAACCCCGGGGTACCACCTGAAATATGGTTCTTGAAAAGCACAATCCACGCCTGGGCGATTGTCCAGGAAGGCATAATGTAGGGAATAGTAGCCAGATTGTGAATAATGCCGCGTCCCGGCATATCCGTACGCACGACCATCCACGCCATCAATCCGCCAATGATCAACGAAAAGACCGTTGCGCCCAGCGACACCGTGAGTGAATGCAGGAGGGGTTCATAGGTCATGAGCGCAGCGATCTTGCTCGTGAGCATGCGCAGCCAGTGATACCAGGTGAAATCGCCTACGTTGGCATCCTTGATCACTCGCAGGTCAGATTGAGATACCGTCACTGTGGTTGCAAGCATCCGGTAAAGCGGGATGATCACCATATAGATCATCACCGCAATCATGATCAGGGAAAGGATGATGTGCGGCGTGGTCAGCCAGCGCAAGAACCGTCTGCCTGTGGCGATCCACTTATCCTTGCCTGACTGCAATTCCTTGGTAGTTACAGCCATAAATCTTCTCCTCTTTGTCTACTAATGGTCTCGATGTGTCTCAACAAACCCGTATGAAGGTCGCATTTCACACTGTGTTATTCCTCTCCCTTGTTGAAGTACTTCAATTTGTCCCGGAGCAGGTCAAGCCTATCCAGGGTTGGCAGAATCTTCTCTTGATCGCGGTTGGCCACTGCCAACAGCAACGCGTTGATGATGGTCATTGGCACCACCAGCGAGTGGAATTCAGAGACCGGGCCGCGTTTGGCCGCCAGCACCACATCCGCTTTATCACCGATGAGGGTATCGAGTGTGTCGGTGATCATGATCACCGGGCATTGCACTTCGCTGGCGTATTCCAGAACAAGGCGCAGGCTGGGGTTGATGGAAAAGAAGCAAATGACAATGAACAGATCGTTGGGGCCAAGGGTTAACAGCGGCTCCAGCATCTCGCGCCCGGAACTGCGCAGAGGGAGGACGTCCTTGCCAAAGCGTTTGAGGCGAATCTCCAGAAGGTCCACCAATGAGAGGGATGGCCCGGTGCCAAAAACGAAAATGCGCTGGCGTTGGTGCATCAATTCCACAGCGTGTTCCATTTGCTCACGGTTGACCGACTCAAGCGCCTGGCTAAGATAATCAATTTCCGAGGCAGCCAGCCGTTCAAAGATGTCAGAAGAGGTGCGCAGGTCATCCAGGCGCGACTTGATGCGGGAGGAGTGGGTCACGCGCTGGCGCAGCGAATTCTGGATGTTAGCGCGCAGCGCCGGATAGGAAGAGAAGCCGAGGCTGCGAGCAAAACGCACAACGGTGGCCTCGCTGATGTCCAATTGTTCGGCAATTTCGTTGGCGGCAAAAAACGCTGCCTCATTAAGGTTTTTGCGCAAAAAGTTGGCGATGCGTTTTTCGCTCTTGGTAAGCGATTTAAACTGATCGGTCACCAATTGGCTGAACTCTGAAATAGGCTCGTCGGTATGATTGGTCATACTGTCCTTTTTCCTTTCCCTATGCGCCAAACTTGGCCAAACGGTGAGCGTGAGCCAGTGCAATTGGCATGATGTGCCTGGCCGGCAGAATGCCCAGACTGCCATGCAGACAGGCGCGTTCACCAAATTCCGTGATCCCATCAGGGCGTGCATGGGGAGAATAAAGAAGGGTGGGTACAGGGTGCCATGAATGAAACTTCAATACCGCAGGCGAGGAATGGTCGCCGCTGATGATGAACACGTCCGGGTTGAGAGCCGTAATGCGTGGCAGCAAGGCATCCACTTCTTCGATCACGCGCACTTTGCGGTCAAAGTCGCCGTCTTCCCCGGCCGTATCTGTTTGTTTGACGTGAATGTAGAAGAAATCGTACTCTTTCCAGTATTCCTCCAATGTGGCAATCTCATCAGCGATGGTGGTGCCGCCAATCACCGGAAGAATTTGCATTCCTGCCAGGCGGGCAACGCCTTTGTACATCCCATTGATGGCAATGGCGGCCGGATTGAGCTGATACAGTTCCTGGAATGTGGGGAGTATCGGCAGTTTATCAAAGCCGCGCAGCAAAATGCCATTGGCGGGTGACTCCTCCGCCAGTGCAGCCCTGGCTTTGGCCATGAACTCATTGACGATGGCAGCCGTTTTCTGCGAAGGAGCGTCTTTTCCCAGCGCTACCAGCGGCGCCACGCCCGTTTTGAGGGGGTCGGTCTCGCTTATGCCAGCTCCCAGCCCCGCACCGCGCAGCACCAGCGCAAAGCGATGTTCCTTAACCGGTTCCACAAACACCTGGGCACCATCAACTTTCAGGTTGTTGAGAATTTTAGCCGCGCGCATCGCCTCAGGCGTAGAAAGCCTGCCGGCGCGGCGGTCAGCGATGGTGCCGTCCGGCGCCAGGGTGCAGAAATTACCCCGCGCCGCCACGTCCTCCGGGCGCAGGTCAAAATCAATCCCCAGCGCCTCCAAAGCACCACGGCCAATTTCGTGAATAATTGGGTCATAGCCAAAAATACCCAGATGCCCGGGGCCGCTGCCGGAGGTGATCCCCGGCGCTACCGGAATCGTCAGCCCCAATGACGCGCACTTTGCCAGCGCGTTCATATTGGGGCGCCTGGCAGTTTCAAGTTCCGTCAGTCCATCGGGGGTGCGCGGCAAACCGCCGAGTCCGTCCAGGATGAGCAGCACGATCTTAGTATCGTTGGGTTCGATCATCCGCTGGATAAACTCGAATTCGCTCATCGTTTATCCCTGGCTCTTGCGGCCAATGCCGTCTACAAAGGCGTTGTAGGCTTTTTCAGTCTTGTGGTAATTCCCATCCCGGTCCAGGGCGATACCGCGCCCAATGCCGGTAACGATCTGCCCTATGCCAATCTCTTCCACTTTGTCCTGGAGCATTTCCAAGAGCATGGGGGCGCTGCCCGGCTCGGTGCTGCGGCCGTCAAAGATCATGTGCAGGCTCACATCCGCGAGGCCGGCATCTCTGGCCATTCGCAACACTGCCAGGGGATAATCAATTGAGCCGTGGGAGCTTTTGAGGGTAAGCAAACCGATCAGGTGCAGAGTGGAATGATTGTCTTTGGCATGTTGAATAGCCTTGAGAATGACCGGGTTCTTGTAGAATGAACCATCCTTCATGGCCATATCCAGGCGCACATCGTCTTGCAGTACCACGCGCCCGGCGCCGATGTTCATGTGCCCAGCTTCAGAGTTACCCGTTTTACCAGCCTTGAGGCCCACGTATTCACCGCTGGCCTGCAGGACACACACAGCTTCTGTAGCCAGCAGGTTGTCCCACACCGGGGTAGGGGCAATATGGATCGGGTTGGTATCATCCGCTTTGCCGATGCCCCATCCATCCAGGATTATCAGTAACCCGCGCCTGCTGCCGCCAAAATCATGCCGGGGCGCCAGGCTGGCCCCCGTCATCAAAGGCGCGGGGGGTATCTTCAGTGCTTGTAATAAAGTGAGGGCAATATCCGCCAGTTTGCCGTCCTGCAATTGGATCGGCGCCTTCGAAAGCGGGTCGATCAAAATACAGTTCACTGGATTGGTGGTGTGCGCCACATGCGGGGTACCATCTTCGCTAACAAGTTCTTCCAGGTTGCCATGATCTGCGGTAATGAGGATAACCATACCGGCATCGCGGGCGGCCTGCACCACACGGCCCAGGTGGTGATCCACCACTTCGGCACATTTGATCTTAGCTTCACGGTTGGCGGTATGCCCGATCACATCGCCATTGGCGAAGTTGGTCACCACAAGGTCGTCCTTACCTTTGATTGCCGCAATAACCCGGTCAGCCACCTCGGGCAGTTTTAGCTCAGGCACCTGGTCGAATGGGATCCCTTTTGGCGAGGGGATACGCACATCCTCTTCGGCCGGGTACGCAGGGTTGCCACCATTGAAGAAGAAAGTAACGTGCGCAAATTTTTCAGACTCTGCAATGCGTACCTGCTTGCGCCCGGCTTTGCTCACCAGTTCGCCCAGGGTGTCTTCCACCCTGGCAGGGGCAAAGGCTACGGGAAGGTCTTTGAATTTGTCGTGGTAAAGGGTGAGGATAACGAAGTTTAAGTTCTTAAAAGGTTTCTGGGGAAAGTGGTTGAGGTTAGGGTCTGTGAAAGCCTCGGTAAGCTGGATTTCGCGCTCGCCGCGCCGGCAACAGAAGACCACCGCATCGTTATCGTGGATGCGTCCAACCGGCGCACCGCTGGCATCTGCCAGCACCACCGGCTCAAAGGAGTAATCCGTTTGCCCCTCGGCAAGCATCTCCTTTACCGTTTTGGCGAGAACTTTGCCGCTGTGATCGATCCTGACAGTAACCATAAGTCTCTGAAGTCCTCAGCCGCCTATTTTGGCGGAAAAAGATCGAGCAAATCGCGCAGTGAGTGGATGATGCTATCTGGCGTTTGTTCAGGAGAAGGAACGCTGTCTTTGTCCTCAGAGTCTGGCAGAATGATGATCATGCCAAAACCCGCATTGCGCGTGCCTTCCACATCGCGGGCAAAATTATCACCCACATAAGCGCAGCGCTCCACGGGCACCCCGGCACGGCGCGCGGCTTCCAGGTAAACAGCCGGGTCGGGTTTGCGCTTGCCAAACACCGAAGACAGTACAACCGATTTGAAGTACTGCGTGATGCCGTCCGCTTCCATCCACTCAGGGATTTCGCGTTCGGTGATGACGTTGCTGATGATGCCCATCATATAACCGCGGGCGTAGAGTTCCTTGATCGTTTCGATGCCACCCTCGGCCACCACGCGCCGGCCCATCGACTGGCGAAACTGGTAAGTAAGCGGCGCAGCCAGCGGTGCAATCTGTTCATAGGGGAAATCCGGCAGGAGCCATTTTGTCCACAGCTCTTTTTCGCTGGCTTCTACCATTTGCTCAAAGGCCCATTTGCGATAAACCTTATAGCGCCTGTCCAACTCGGCGGTAAATGCCTCCGGGTCCTGAGTGGTGCCCACCAGGCGTGCGATCTCCTTACGCGCTGCCGCACGATGCGGCTCATCCTTGAGGAGGATGCGCAGGGTGTTGCCCACATCCAAAAAGATGGCGTCAATCTGTTTCGGATCAGGCATGTCCATTCCTTGGCGGGAAGATGTCCAGCAGCTCGCGGCATTCGCGGATGGTGTAATCCGGTTTGACGGCCACATTGGCAGCGGGTTCCTTGGAAAGCGTGGCAGGTTCTTCAAAAAGGATCATCATGCCGTAACCGGCTGCACGCGTACCTTCAACATCGCGGATGGGGTTATCGCCCAGGTAGGCGCATTTGACAGGTTCCACGCCCATCTCACGCGCGGCAAGCCAGTAGATTTCCGGGTCGGGCTTGCGCAAGCCCACTTTGGAAGAAAGGATGACGACTTTGAAATACTGCTTGACGCCATCACTCTCCATCCAGTCGGGGATCTCGGTTTCGGTGATGGTGTTGGCAATGATTCCCAGTTTGTAACCGCGGCGATCCAGCTCAATGATGGTAGCCTTGGCGTCTTCGCGCGGAACGCGGCGCCCATCGTGGTCGCGCCACAGGCGGGTGAGTTTACCCGCCAGCGGAGCGATCTTTTCAGCAGGGTAGTGCGGCAGGAGCCATTTGCTCCACAGTTCTTTCTCCCCGGCTTCTACAAGGCTTTCCTTTGACTGTTTACGGTACGCCTTCCAGTTCTTCTCCAAGGTTGCAAAGAACTCTTCTTCGGACTCTTTGGCGCCAACCAGCGCCATTAAGTCTTTTTTTGCCTGCGCCATAAATTCCGGCTCTTCAATGACGATGCGCAGTGTGTTACCAACATCGAGAAAAATTGCTTCAATATCGGGGGCCATTGTGTTGTTCCTTTGCAGGTAAGAGATGAACAGCTGCCAACAAAGTTGGCGTAAGAGGAGAAAAACCCAATTTAAACAAATGTGATTGTGCTTACAAATGAAAATAATACAACATTAAAAATAAAAATGCAAGTGTTCTTGCAAAATTATATTGACTTTGCTCCGCCGAGTGCTATAATATTGATGCACACGTGTGCAGAGGTGATTCGTGCCAGTCACTATCAAGGATATTGCCAGGCAGGCTGGAGTTTCTCACGCAACCGTTTCCAGAGCGCTCAACGGCAATGCCGCTATTTCTGACGCTACATCGGTAAAAATCCGCGAGTTGGCACGCGAGATGGGATATTCTCCCAGCGCGGCTGCGCGCGGTCTAAAAACAAACCACTCCCGGGTGATCGGTGTGATCGTTAGCCACCTAGACAACCCTTACTTTAGCGAGATCGTGCAGGGCATTGAAGACGAAGTGCAGGGCACCGGTTACAGTCTCTTTTTCGCCTCCTCACATCTGAACCCAGAAAACGAAAAAAACATCATTGCAACTTTTGCCGAACACCGCGTGGACGGGGTGATCATTTGCTCCATCATCGTAGAAAAGCAGCAGGCAGACACCCTGCGACAGTACGGCATGCCCATTGTGGTGGTCAACCGCCAATCGCCCGACAAGTTCAACGGCTCCATCTCTCACGACGACCTGGATGGCGCACGACAGGTGACCCGCCACCTGATTGAGCTGGGGCATCACCGTATTGGCTACCTGGGGAACGAACTGGCCGCGCGCATTAACGACGAGCGCCTTTCCGGCTTTCAAAAGGAATTGGCGGCTGCCAGCCTTGCCCCGGATGCCTCTTTGATTTGCAACTGTGGCGGCAGCGAGATCGAAAACGGATACGCGGGGATGAAATCCCTTCTTGCCTCGCCGCAGCGCCCCACCGCCGTTTTTTGCTTCAACGACCTGATGGCAATTGGCGCCCTCAAAGCTCTCACAGAGGCCGGGGTCGCAGTGCCTGGCCAGATGTCGCTGGCCGGGTTCGACAATATCGAATACTCCGCCTACACGCAGCCGCCCTTGACTACCTTCGACCAACCCAAGCATGCCATCGGCGCCGAGGCTGCCCGGCTCCTCCTCGATCTCATTCAATCCAATAAACCCATGAGCACTTTCCCCAGTTCACGTGTGATGCGCGGGCAGTTGCTGGTGCGCGCCTCTACGGCGACGATTTCTCTCAAGGAGTAAACATGTCCCGTTCTTTACTCATTGCCCCCGACCCCGAGTTGCAGGAGTACATTCACATCACCCCTGCCCGCGCCGGTTGGGAGCATTTGTCCTTCTCCGCGGTCCATCTGGCAAGCGGAGAACAATGGCAGTTCGACACCGCCGGCAGTGAGTTGGCGCTGGTGTTGTTGGGCGGCCGCTGCGATGTGCTTTCCAACGCCGGCGAATGGCGCGGGCTTGGCTCGCGCGCGGATGTCTTCTCCGGCATGCCCACGGCATTGTATCTTTCGCGCTACACAAAACTCACTGTTGTTGCCGGTGCTGAAGGTGTAGATTTTGCTGCGGGCTGGGCCGCCGCCACACAGGATTTTGCCCCCAGGCTGGTTCGCCCCGAAGATGTGCAGATTGAACTGCGCGGCGGCGATAACGTCTCGCGCCAGATCAACAAGATGCTGCCCCCGGGGTTCCCATGCCAGCGCCTGGTCGTTGTGGAGGTGTACACCCCCGGCGGCAACTGGTCCTCTTATCCGCCACACAAACATGATGCACGCAAAGTGGCGCCGGATGGCACTCTGCTGGAGGCCGATCTGGAAGAGGTATATTTCTACAAGATCAGCAAACCGGAAAGCGGCTACGCTTATCAGCGCATCTACAACGACAGCCGCAGCATTGACCAATTGATGCTGGTGCGCAACGATCACCTGGTGCTTTCGCCAGAAGGTTACCACCCCGTGGTGGCCGCTCCCGGTTTTGATTGCTATTATCTGAACATTCTGGCCGGGTCCGACCAATCACTGGCCGCCACAGACGACCCGCGTTACTCTTGGGTCAAATCCACCTGGAAGTCTCTCGATCCGCGCCTGCCGCTGGTCGATCTTGAAATGACGCAAAAGTATCAAAAGAGGAGTTGAAATGAGCGAATACAAGAGCAAACTTCACCAAACCGTAAGCACCACCAAGACCGATTACTGGAATGATTCCTGCTCGATCGAGGAATTAACCTACGCCATTGATAATGGAGCGGTGGGCGCTACCACCAACCCGACAATCGTTGTGAATGTTCTCAAAAAAGAGATGCACCTGTGGAACGACCGCATCCACCAACTGATCAACGACAACCCTACCTGGGCAGAATCCGAAGTGACCTGGAAATTGATCGAGGAAATGGCCGTCCGCGGCGCCGAACTGCTGAAGCCCGCCTTTGACCGTACCAAAGGCAAGAAGGGCCGCCTGTCCATCCAGACCAACCCGACCTTTTACCGCAACGCCAAAGCCATTGCCGAGCACGCCATTCACTTTAACACCCTGGCCGCCAACATGCAGGTAAAAGCGCCCGTGACCAAAGCCGGTATTGCCGCTATTGAAGAAGCCACTTTCAATGGCGTTTCCATCAATGCCACCGTGAGCTTCACCGTGCCACAGGCCATCGCCGTGGCAGAAGCCATTGAGCGCGGCCTCAAGCGCCGCGAGGCCGCCGGCCTCCCCACCGAAACCATGTCGCCGGTGTGCACCATCATGGTCGGGCGCACCGATGATTGGATGAAAGCCGTAACCAAGCGTGACGGCATCGCTGTTGACCCGGCCGTGATGGATTGGGCGGGCATTGCCTGCGTGAAGCGCGCCTATCCCATCTACCAGGAACGCGGCTACCGCACCCGCTTACTTGCAGCCGCCTACCGCCACCTGGGCCACTGGTCCGAGTTCATCGGCGGCGATATTGTCCTCACCATCCCCTACGAATGGCAACTCAAGATCAACGCCAGCGATATTGAGGTGAAAGAGCGCATGCAGAACCCCGTTGACCCGGCCATCATCAAAGAGATGCTGACCAAGATCCCGGACTTCCGCAAGGCATACGAACCCGACGGCATGCCCATTGACGACTTTGACACCTACGGTGCCACAGTGCGCACCCTGCGCGGCTTTGTGGGTTCCTACCACGAAGTACAGGGTGTTATCCGCGAGTTCATGCTGCCCAATCCTGATATCAAGTAACCGGAGGCGTTGATGACAACTGTTCGCTTAACAATGGCGCAAGCCCTCATCCGATTTTTGAAGAACCAGTACATCGAGCAGGATGGTGAAAAAACACCTTTCTTTGCCGGTGTGCTGGGGATCTTCGGGCACGGCAACGTGGCCGGCATTGGGCAGGCGTTGCAGGAAAACCCGGATTTTCGCTACATCATGGTACGCAATGAGCAGGCGGCTGTGCATATCGCCAGCGGCTTTGCCAAAGCCATGAACCGCACGCGCGCGTTCGCCTGCACTTCCTCCATTGGCCCGGGTGCCACCAACATGATCACCGGGGCTGCGCTGGCAACTATCAACCGCCTGCCGGTGCTGCTGCTCCCCGGTGATATCTTTGCACGCCGCAACGTAGCGCCTGTTCTGCAACAGCTGGAATCGCCAAACACTCAGGACATCAGCGTCAACGACTGCTTTAAGCCGGTCTCGCGTTACTGGGACCGCATCAACCGGCCAGATCAATTATTGCTCTCCTTACCGGAAGCCATGCGTGTGCTCACCTCCCCGGTGGATACCGGTGCGGTAACACTTTCTTTGCCGCAGGATGTGCAGGCAGAAGCCTTTGACTACCCGGAGGAATTCTTCAAGCCGCGCACCTGGAAGATCGCGCGCCCGCTGGCCGACCGCGAACGCCTGCAGGAAGCTATTGAGGCAATCCGCTCCGCCAAAAAACCGCTCATCATTGCCGGCGGCGGCGTAATGTTCAGCGGCGCCACCAAAGCGCTGGATAAATTCTGTCGGCAGACGGGCATCCCGGTGGGAGAAACACAGGCCGGAAAAGGCTCGCTGTCCTGGGATCACCCCTGCAACCTGGGCGCCATTGGCGCCACCGGAACCCTGGCTGCCAACCGCATCGCCCGCGATGCAGATGTGGTCATCGGTGTCGGCACGCGCTTCTCCGATTTCACTACTGCCTCCAAAACCGCATTCCAGAACCCGGGCGTGCGTTTTATCAACATCAACCTGTTCGAGATGGACGCGTTCAAACACTGGGGCATCCCCCTCACCGCCGACGCCCGCGAGACACTGCTGGAACTTGCCAAAGGGCTCAAAAACTACCAGGTGCCCGCTGAGTACACCAAGCGCATTGCCAGCTTGAAAGCCGAATGGGAAGCCGAAACCGAGCGCTTGTTCAATCTGGGGCACCGCCCCGTGCCTGCGCAGAGCGAAGTGATCGGCGCCATCTGGCAGGCGGCCAAACCCACGGACGTACTCCTTTCAGCCGCTGGCAGCCAGCCGGGCGACCTGCACAAGCTGTGGCGGGCCCACACCCCCGGCTCTTATCACATGGAGTACGGCTATTCCTGCATGGGGTACGAAATCCCGGCCGGGATCGGCGTTAAACTGGCGCAGCCTGAGCGCGAGGTGGTGGTCTGGGTAGGAGATGGCACGTATTTGATGAACCCCACCGAAATCGCTACTGCTGTTGCCGAGGGTCTCAAACTGGTGATCGTTGTGGTGGATAACCGCGGCTTTGGCTCCATTGGCGGGCTTTCCAATTCGCTTGGCAGCGGCGGTTTTGGCACGCGCTTCAACCACCGCAACCAGCAATCGGGGCAATTGGATGGCGAACGCCTGGTGATCGACTTTGCCAGCAACGCCGCCAGCCTGGGCGCCGAGGTCTTTACCCCGCACAACATCCCGGAGTTCAAAGACGCCCTCAAGCGCGCCAAGGCGCTGGATCACACCTCGGTTATTGTGATCACAACCGACCGCGATGAACGGGTGCCCGGCTACGACTCCTGGTGGGACGTGGCAGTGGCAGAAACCTCCACCATGCCTTCTGTGCGCAAGGCACGCAAGGATTATGAACAGCATCGCAAGGACGAAAAGTACTACCTTTAGTCCTTATTTTTTACTGAGGAGAGAGAAACGATGAGCATACGCATTGGTTTGATCGGCGCAGGCAGAATGGGAAAGGTTTTTGCCAACACACTGGCTTTCACCGTCAGCGAGGTGGACCTGGTAGCTGTGGCGGACCCCAACGAACA
>CALCNO010000050.1 GCA_937897615.1 uncultured Anaerolineaceae bacterium | reverse complement strand
CAGCGAGACCAGCACGGCCAGCGGTATCTTGAGGTCATTGAAAATAGCCAGCGCGCCGGCGTTCACCCTGCGTGCGCCCAGGTTCCACAGGAAGAAGCTGATACCGGAAGCCACCGCGCCCAGGTAGAGCAGCGTCCAGATTTGCTTGCCGGTGAGGGCAATGCTCTGCAGCGGCACAAATGCCAATGTTGCCGCCCCGGTGAGGAGGACAGCGCCAAAGTAGAGGATGCCGAACACTTCCATGTCTTTCACGCCGGATTCTTTGGCCATCAGGCGGCGGTAGAGCACCTGCCCCAGGGCGAAACACAGGTTGGAAACCTGCACCAGCAGAAAGCCGCCCAGGATGTGCGGAGAGAGCAGCTCCTGCCCTTTGATGATCCAGGTGCCGGCAATGGAAATGACCGCTGTGAGCAAATACACCGGATGGAATTTTTTCTGTAACGCATCCTCGGCGATGACCACGTACAGCGGGGTGAAGATGGTGAAGAGCGCTACCTCATAGGCCTGCAGCCACTTGAAGGCCGCAATATAAGTGATGTACATGATGCCGAATTGCAGTGCGCCAATGAGAGCCAGCTTCCAACCCAGCTGGAATTTGACCTTTCGCAGCCGGAGCACTGGCAGGAAAACAGCCAGCGAAACGGCCATGCGGCAGAAAGAGACAAAATTGGAGTCCAACCCGGTGAGGTTGCCCTTGATCAAACCAAAGGAAAATGCCCAGACTAAAGATACCAGTAAAAGATAAATCATTTGACCTCGGGGTTATCGGATTCGTGTGCCTTCAGCGCAGCTGTTGATGACCACATAGGTGTTTGTGTCTGAAGGGATTTGGCAGGTGATGGTGTATCCGCTGTTAAAGCGGATCGTTACATCCAGCGCGCCAACTGAGCCAGTAGCAGAGCGCACATACAGGCCATATTCCTCCCCGTAGTGGCTTTGCACTTCTTGCAGCACATCCTTGGGGAACTGAACTTTGGAGTAGGTAGAAGTATCGGTGGATTGCAGGCGAGCGTTTAACGTTGTTAGCATGGTGAGCGCGGTTCTATCGAACCTGGCCAGAAAGCCGCCCATGATTCCCAGAACGACGATGATCCCCACCAGCTTTACAAACTGGCTGCGCCGGCGAGGAAGGTCATCCTCTTTGCTGGCGGCATCAATTCTGTTGATGGCCTGGCGAAGCCCAAGTGCGGCCAGCACACAAACCCCTACCATGGGGAGCGAGGCGATCAGCACCTGAAAGTAGGAACCTTTATCGCCTTTCACCACCAGGTAGGCGATTGTATTTACCAGGAGCAGCACAAAGGTGAGCATTACACCCCCGCCAACGATTGCTTTCACTTCTTCCGTTGGCCAGCCGACGATGAAACCCGCCACCGCCAGCGCCAGTGTGATCGCAATCCAGGTGGTGACCGCATTGGCCCAATTGACCACCAGGTGCATGTTGGGGTATGAGACTACGTTAACAACTGCGGAAACCAGCGCATACGCAAATGCGCCGATAACTCCCAGAATAATGGCGTACTTGACACGCTGCAAACGGGAGCGCGGTGCTTCCTGTTCGAATTCCTTTTCAAAAAACTCTTTGAGTCGCTTGATCATATATCGCTTCCTCGGCAAATCCTGTAAGACGGCAATTATATAGCCAATGTACGCAATTCAGACATCTCTGTGGGGAAACACGGGAACGCTTAAAACGCTGTTGCAGTTGTTCGGCTTGCTCCCGCCCTATTATAGCCTAATGAAAGCCTCCTCCTGAACAATGAGAAGGAGGCCGACGTGACAAATTGAGGAAATGCAAGGATCTTAAGAGGAAACCGGGAAGCGAATGGCCACTTCCAAGCCGCCTTCCGCGCGGTTTTTGGCGGAGATGCTGCCGCCCTGCGCCTCGACCAGGTTCTTGCAGATGGCAAGCCCCAGGCCAGCGCCGCCGGTAACGCGCGCGCGCGATTTTTCGCCGCGCCAGAAGCGGTCAAAGATATAGGGCAATTCCTCTTCGGGCACGCCGGAGCCGGTGTCGCTCACCGTGAGCACCACTTCTCCGTCTGCAGTCTGGCTGCCAAGCTGGATCTTGCCGCCGGAGGGCACGTACCGCAGCGAATTGCCGATGAGATTGCCGATCACCTGTTCCAGGCGCTGTGGGTCTATGTGCAGCATCAGGTTTTGTTCCACCGGCGTCAACACAAGGTCAATGTGTTTCCCGGCTGCCTGCGGCTGGAAGAGCGATACAACTTTTTGCAGCAGGTCGGCCAGATGGATGTCCTTTGGCTCAAAATGGAGCTGCCGCGACTCGGCCAGCGTCAGCAGGCGCAGGTCTTCCACCAGGCGTTCCAACATGTAGGTCTCTTCCAGTGCCTGGGCAATGTTGGATTCATTCGCGGTGTAAACGCCGTCCACGATCCCTTCCAGCCGCCCGCGCAGCACCGAAAGCGGCGTGCGCAGTTCGTGGGCGATATCCGCCAGCAGAGCACGGCGCTCGGTATCGTTGCGTTCCAGCGTTTCGGTCATGCGATTAAAATGAAGGGCCAGCGCGGCCAGGTCGCTCTGCGAGTGGTTGGTCTTGATGCGCGTTTTTAAGTTGCCGGAGGTAACGCTTTCTGCCGCCGCAATCACCTCGGAAAGTGGGTTGACCATTCGGCGCATCAGCAAAATGCCAATGATGGTGGTCAGCAAAAGCAATGCGCCGCTCACCATCAGAACGGGGTTGAGCACGCTAATGCTCAGGCGCACCGGGTGGGGCATATCGGTATTCATCCCCAGCAGCGTGCCGATCACCTCGCCGCGCACCTTTAATTCGTCCACCTGGGCGTTGATCAACATATCCGGGGTGAGCACCTGCCCGGCCCCCGGCGATGAACCCTTTCCGTAATACAACACAACGTTGCCGTCTTTGTCCAGCAGGATGGCGCTGTCCCAATCCAGGCGCAGCAGGCGCGAATCAGGGGAGTCGCCGGCAACGATCAACGATTCAATGCCATCCCAGCTTCCGTGGCCGATGTAATAGGCTTCCAGAATGGTGGCATTGGGGGAACGGTAAAACGGGTTTTGCCCGGTCTTGGAACTGAGTTCATACAGCGTCGTACCGATGAGAACCAGGATGGTGGCCACCACCACTGCCAGCAAAGCGCGCAGCAGGATGAGGATCAGACGCCGCTGGATGGTTTTGATGGACTTGCTGTAGGGCTCCTCAAGCGTTCGTTTTGTCATTAAATTTGTATCCAACTCCGTGAATGGTCACGATCCATTCGTAGCCACTCCCATCGGCATCCAGTTTCTTGCGCAGGTTGCGGATGTGAGAATCGATGGCGCGCTCATAACTTTCAAAGGCTACGCCGCGCACCGCCATCAACAGTTGCGAGCGCGAGAAGATCCTGCCGGGCTGGCTGGCCAGCGTGGCCAGAATCTCAAATTCGGTGGGGGTGAGGGCGATCTCAACCTCGTTGATGGTTACCTGATAGCGGTTGCGATCCAGCGTAAGGTTGCCGGCGCGGATCACCTCGGCGTTGGGGTCTCCCTGGGCGCGCCGCAGCACGGTGCGCACGCGTGCCACCATTTCGCGCGGGCTGAAAGGTTTTGTAATGTAATCATCCGCGCCGATCTCCAGGCCGATCAGCTTGTCGGTTTCTTCTACGCGGGCGGTGAGCATGATGATGGGGGTGTTGGATTCCTTGCGCAGTTCGCGGCAAACATCCAGGCCGTCCATGCCGGGGAGCATCAGGTCCAGCAGGATCAGGTCGGGTTTTTCGTGGCGGGCCTTTTCCAGCCCCATTTGTCCATCCAGAGAGGTCACCACGCTGAAACCTGCCGCTTTCAAATAATCCTGGCAGATTTCAACGATCTTGGCCTCATCATCGATGATCAACACTTTTTTGCTCATGGTAATTTGATTATCCCATAAAAGCAGTACACAACGACAGGGGTTGCCAGCACCGGATGCGACAACCCCTGCCGACCCGGGATTAGGCTGGCACGGTAGCCGTTAGCCGGGATTTAGGAAGGAAGGATAAAACCAACACTGCAACTGCCAGTACCAGGGCGCCAATCTTGACCCACAGGGAAATGCCGAAGGAGAAGCCGAACATACCTGCAACAGTGAAGAGGATGGCAACTATACCGGCGGTGATGGCCAGCTTTCGGCCCCAGTCTTTGCCCAGCAGGATTCCCAGGATGGCCAGCACGCCAAAGAGGATCACGGCCACGCCGCCGACCTTTTCCACGACCTGCAGCAGCTGCAACAACTTCATGCTGACCGAGCTTCCGCTGGTGCT
>CALCNO010000049.1 GCA_937897615.1 uncultured Anaerolineaceae bacterium | reverse complement strand
TGCGAAGTCAAGGCACATCCCATGCTGGCAGCGGCGAGTACAAAAAGGAAACCTGTTAACAAAACTTTACGCTTCATAATTCTCTCCCTCATGCTTTGATGATTACCAGGCCATACTACGGCCCGGTTAAAACCCCACTAGCGATACCACCACACGTGCCCCTCGATATGCTCGCGCTCCTGCATCACTTCGGCTTTGCCATTTTCCAACCACAATACGGCAGGGCGAGCTGCAAAATTGTAGTTTGAAGCCATACTCAACTGATAAGCACCCGCCACCGGAAGCGCCAAGATATCTCCGCGCTGCGCTGGTGGAAGGCTCACCTCCTCTATGAGAATATCGCCTGTTTCGCAAAACTTTCCCACGATCTTTGAGGGCACATCGCAGGGTAAATCCGCGCGGCTGGCAATGAGTGCGGTGTACTGCGCATTGTAAAGCGCCACACGGGGATTATCGGCGATTCCCCCATCCACAGCAATGATGTGCTGCCCATCCGGCGTCTGTTTCTGTGCACCGACGGTATACAGCGCCACCCCGGCCTGTGCCACAGTAAACCGCCCCGGTTCATTCACCAGGTGCGGCAAGGCCCAGCCACGGGTTTCGCATTCTGTTTGGATACGTTTTGAGATAACCAAAATCCAGGCTTCCGCGTCACTCTCTTTATCAGCTTCCGTATAGCGCACGCCCCAGCCTCCCCCCGGTGAAAATTCCCGGGGAATGAAGCCGTTGGCAGCCGCCACGGCATACATTTTACTGATGGCCTGCTCGTACACTGCCACATCACGCAATTGCGATCCAAGGTGCGTGTGCAGCCCAACGAGATCAAGCCAGTGGCTTTGAAGTGCCTGCTGAATAGCCCGATCGGCCTGTCCATCTGCAACGTGCAAGCCGAATTTGGAGGAAGCGTGTGAGGTCTGAATATGATGGTGGGTATCCACCTGAATATCGGGGGTGATGCGCAGCCAGATACGCGCTTTTTTCTGCATCCGTGCGGCAATTGTTTCAAGGAAAGCCAGTTCATCCAGGCTGTCAACCACAATCGCCCCAATCCCCCATTCCAGCGCCGCCGTTATCTCTTCTGCGGATTTGTTGTTGCCGTGCAAGTGCAACAACTCCGGCGTAAAACCGGCGTGCTGCGAGGTGCGGATATCCCCAATCGTGATCAGGTCTGCACCTATGCCCAGTGAAACCAGTTTCTCGGCGAAAGCCAACGAAAAATAGGCTTTAGTTGCATAAGCGATTGCGGCGGAAGCCGGATAGTGCCTGTGTAACATTTCATTAAGATACCCCACCTGGTGTTTAACAGTAGCGGCATCGTAAATGTAAAGCGGGGTGCCATACTGAGCAGCCAGGGCAGTTACATCGCAGCCGGCAATGCTCAACTGGCCATTAATTACTTTTGTAGTCACTGGAAATAAAGACAGGCGTTTTGAGGAAGTGGGCATCAGTGTCAATCCTTCAATTAATTATCACATACACGGCGGAAAATTCAAAATGATATCGCATATAATATACCTGATTCTACTCAACGAGGAGACTGCAATGCAAAAAAGGCTGATCCTGGTTTCCGGGAATATCGGTTCTGGCAAAACTTCGCTCACAGAACGGATTGGCGAAAGGCTGGGCTGGAAAACCGCGTACGAGTCAGTTGCCGATAATCCATACCTTCCTGATTTTTACGCCAACATGAAAGCCTGGTCGTTTCATTTGCAGGTCTTTTTCCTGGGTCACCGCGCCCAACAACATCTTGAACTGTTTGAGGACCCGCGCTCTGCGATCATCGACCGCAGTATCTACGAAGATGCCTATATCTTTGCCCGCGCGCTGCACAGTATGGGAAACATCAACGAACGCGACTATCAGACCTACCGACAGGTGTTCAATCTTGTCGTCAAGAACCTGCCCCCGCCTTCTTTGCTGATCTACCTCAAGGCGCCGGTAGATGTTCTGGTCAAACGCATCCACAAGCGTGGACGCGAGATCGAATCCTCGATCAGCCCGGAATACTTGACCCTGCTCGACTCCTACTATTCCGATTGGGTCGCCAACTTTGACCTTTGCCCAGTATTAACCCTGCACACCGGTGACCTCGATTTTGTGCACAAGACAGCTCATATGGATCAGGTTGTCGAGCGCATTCAAACAAAACTCTCTGGCAAAGAGGAAATAAAATTCTAAGGTGCAGAGAAAAATCATTGTGCCCAAAGTGCAACTTTTATCCATCAACCTCGTATAACCTTTAGAACATTTGAGAACACGGTGTGGTTGTGCTTAACATAAACCAGGATTGGATTGTAAATGCATGCCAGGGTGACGATGAAGCTTTTAGCAAGCTCGTTGAAACCTACCAGAATCCAGTCTACAACATGTGTTACCGAATGCTTGGTGAAGCAGGAGCAGCAGAAGACGCGGCGCAGGAAACCTTCTGGCGCGCCTATCAAAACCTCAAACGCTATGATCCGCAGCGCTCCTTCAGCACCTGGATCCTTTCAATTGCTGCCCACTATTGCATTGACCAGCAGCGCAAGCGCCGCATCCAGTTATTTGAACTGGATGAATTCCCCGATTTTGACCTGGGCGACCCTAACCTGCCGACACCTGAGAAACAGGTCAGCACAAACGAGGAAGACGGTGCGCTCCACCAGTTGATCAATAGCTTGCAGCCAACCGACCGGGCAGCAATCATATTAAAGTATTGGCATGAATGTTCTGAGGAAGAAATTGCAGAGATGCTCGATTTAACCATAAGCGCAGTAAAGAGCCGGTTGCACCGCTCCAGAAAGCAACTGGCAAATTTGATCCAAGAAACAACCCCCTCTCCAGAGAACGAAAGGAGAAAAAATGAATCACCAGCCCTTTGAAACCTGGATCCTAGATGAACGCCCGACCACTCCTGAGGAACGCACGCAGCTGGAAAAGCATCTGACGACCTGCCGGCGTTGTGCTCGTTTGCAGACCTCCTGGCAGGAAGCGCGCCATCAGATTGCTACGGCACCTGCCCGCACCGCACCCAAGAACTTTGTCAGCCACTGGCAAAGCAACCTTGTGTTGTTCAAGGAAAAACAAAAAAGAAAACAAGCACACACGCTGCTTTACAGTTTTGTTGCAGCAGCCGTTGTAGCCCTCATTGCACTTAGCGCCGTGTTGCTACCAAAGATCTCGTTGATCTCTGTAATCGTGGTGACCTCCTCCGCAATTGTGCGCTTGGTTGAGTTTCTTAAGGAGATCTGGTCGGTGACTTTAGGTTTGCTACGGGTAGCACCAACGACAATGATCATCGTTGTGGGTGCCATGCTGGCAGGCTGGATCCTGCTGGCAGTGTTGGCCTGGGGAGTATCGGTATGGAAGGTATCCGTCAAAAAGGTGGTGAATAAATGAAAAAATCGCTCAAACTCTTTATCGTTGTACTGGTTTTGATGCTTGGATTACTTCCAACCGGCGCAGCCCTTGCCCAGGATCCTACCCCTACCCCGGGGCAGGATTACAGCGGGGATCAACTTGTCATCGGCAACACTTACCGCCTCTCCGCTGGAGATACCCTGAGCGGCAACCTTGCCATCGTTGGCGGCACTGCAACAATTGAGAAGGACGCCGCCATGACCGGAGATACCATTCTCTCCGGTGGTACACTGACGCTTGCCGGTACGCTCAACGGCGACATCATTGCCATCGGCGGCGCCATTACCCTGGAAGACAGTGCGGTTGTCAATGGTAACCTCGTGCTCATCGGCGCCACCCTCAAACGTTCCCCGCTGGCTGTGATCAACGGCGAGATCACTGAGCAAAGCCCTTCGCTCTTTAGCAGCAAGGACAATGGGAATGTGTTCTCCCCCTTCAAGTCCAACAAGGATCCGCTTACACGCGCCCTGGCCATCACTTTTGAATCACTCGCACTCAGCGCGCTGGCTGTGATCCTGGGCCTTCTGCTGCCGCAGCAAGTAAAACGTGTATCGGCAGCGATCACCTCACAGCCTCTGGTGGCAGGCGGCGTAGGCCTTTTGACCTGCGTGGTGCTGCCCATCGTGCTGGTGCTCCTCACAGTCACCATCATCCTCATCCCTGTGATGATCCTGGCGGTGATCCTCTTCGTCTTTGCCATGCTCTTTGGCTGGATAGCCGCCGGGCATGAAGTTGGTGACCGCATTGAAGGTCTCTTCCACGTTGACTGGCATCCGGCCATCAGTGCCGGCATCGGCGTGCTGCTGCTCAGCCTGGTGACCGGCTTTGCTACCATGATCCCCTGTGCCGGTTGGCTGATCGGCAGCGTTGTGTCGCTCTTTGGCCTGGGGGCCGTGATCATCTCCCGCTTTGGCTCGGAAAAATACGCCAAAACGGTAATCAATGCAGTTCTGCCGGCCTCTGAACCCCGGGCACCAGAGCCACCAGACAACACCGCAAAGTGATACTGCTGACAAGGGTGAGGTGAAAATGAGACTTGTAAAAATTATCGCGCTGCTGTTGGTTGCCGGCTCTCTGCTGGCCTGCACGATCTCGGCCAACGTTCCAAAAATCCAGACAGGGGTAACCGAGAGCCTGAACATTGATGAGAGTGCCGCCGCAAACAATACTGCAGCCGCCGTGAACATTGAAATGGGCGCCGGAAGCCTGAATATTGCACCGGGGGCCTCTGCCACTGTGCAGGGAACTGTGGAGTACAACGTTCACTCCTGGGTGCCGCAAGTCAGCAATTCGGGAGGGCAGATTAAAATCTCGCAGAGCAATACCTCTTCTGTCGGGGTTCCGGATGGGCAAATCGTCAATACCTGGGAACTCAAGTTGGGCCAGGAACCAATGGAACTCTCCATCGCTACCGGGGCCAACGACGGCACTTTTGACCTGAGCGGCCTGGCTCTTACACGCCTGATCGTCTCTGACGGCGCCAGTAGAACCAAAGTGGTCTTCGACCAGGCCAACCCGGGCATCATGTCTCTGCTGCAATACCATACCGGCGCCTCAGAAGTGAGCCTGTTTGGCCTGGCAAACGCCAACGCGCAGGAAATTGAGTTCAGCGGCGGCGCAGGCAGTTACAAGCTTGATTTCTCCGGTACGCTCACACAGGATATGGAAGTTCGCGTGAGCACCGGCATGAGCGACCTGACCCTCACCATTCCCGAGGGTGTTCATGCAGTTGTTACCATCAACGGCGGTCTAAGCAACATCAACGCCAACGGCACCTGGAATATCAGCAGCAACCGTTACGAGTGCGGCTCCAGCGGCCCCACCATCAACATTACAGTGGATATGGCGGTCGGCAACCTGAACCTAAATCAAAATTAACCAAAAGACCCCGTGACTGAACGTCACGGGGTCTTTTTCACTCTTTCCCAATTTTCGTAGCTTATTGATACAAGCCCATTTCCAATATCGCACAATAAACTGCATCGCGCAGATAATAACGGAAGCCCTGGTCATCATGCACACGCTGCCTGATCTGCTTGGAAGAAATCTCCAGAATTGGCGCATCCACAATGAGCACCTTCTGGCTGATCCCCGGCAACACCTGCTCCAGCGTGGCCAGGTCCACCTGATCGGCATGGCGACGCATGACGCCAATACCGTCACAAGTGGTAATAAAGTCCTGCGGACGATTCCAAGTGGGCAGATCATGTAATGAATCCCCGCCCATCAGGTAAAAGAACTGCGCGCCCGGGTATTCTTGCTTGAGGATGTTCACTGTGTCAATGGCAAAATGCGGGCCGGGCCGGTCAATATCTACACGTGAAAGAATAAAATCATCATTGCCGCGGATGGCCATTTGCACCAGCCTGACCCGGTCTTCAATTGGGCTAATGTTGACATAGCGTTTGTGCGGCGGATTGTCGGTAACCACCCAAAGCAATTTATCGAGGTTAAGCTGAGTGCGGCATTCCTCGGCCAAAATCAAGTGCCCTACATGCGGAGGATCAAAGGTACCACCGAAAATTCCTATGCGCATATTTCCTCCACCGCTCAATCCTGCCATTCAAGTTCATAATCGCGGATGTACACCGTATCGCCATTTTCGATGCCTTCACGCCGCAAAGCATCATCCACCCCCAGTGTAACCATCAAATGATGGAAGCGCCTGACAGAGCCGTCATGTTCCCAGTAAGTCATTTCCGCAGCGCGCTCAATGGCAGCCCCGCTCACACGCCAGCCATCGCCCTCGCGTGAGATGACAAAATCGCGCGGGTCTTCTTCTGCTTTGTAGACGGGCATGGACTGCACAATTTCCACCTCGGGAGCGGCTTTGAGCAATTCCAAAGCTTTCCATAGTACTGGCTGCAAGTTTTCCCGCGTCAGCGTAGAAATGGGAATCAACTCAACCTTTTTCTTCGCCAGCGTTTTTTTGATGGTCTCCCACTTTTCCTTGACCTCTGGCTGGTCGATTTTGTTAAGTACCACAATCTGTGGTTTGCGCTTTAACTGCTCATCAAACAACGCCAGTTCATTATTGGTCTGTGAATAATCCGCCAGTGGATCTTCCGCCAGCCCATCCAAAACATGGATGAGGACGCGCGTGCGTTGGATATGGCGCAAAAAGTCAAACCCCAACCCGGCGCCTTCATGGGCACCCTCGATCAAACCGGGAATATCCGCCAGGATCAATGAATTTTCCTCATCCAGGCGCGCTACGCCCAGATTGGGTTCAATGGTGGTAAACGGGTAATTGGCGATCTTGGGGGTCGCATTGGTCACCGCCGCCAGAAAACTGGACTTGCCGGCATTGGGGACTCCCACAATCCCCACGTCCGCCAGAAGTTTTAACTCCAGGCGCAGGTTTTTCTCTTCCGGCGGCTCGCCCTTCTCGGCAGTACGCGGCGCCTGGTTACGTGAGGTGGCAAAATGCTGATTACCAAGCCCGCCACGTCCACCCTTACATACTGTCAGTTTTTCACCGGCAGTTTTGAGGTCCCCCAGCAGTTCGCTAGTAGCATCATCATAAATGATCGTGCCCGGTGGAACCGGAATGACCAGGTGTTTGGCAGAACGCCCGGTCATGTTGCTGGGGCCTCCGTTCTCGCCATCCTCGGCAATGTACTTACGCTTATAGCGAAAACTCTGCAGCGTGTTCAATGTGGGCAGTACCTCAAAGACCACATCGCCGCCACGCCCGCCATCGCCGCCATCCGGGCCGCCACGGGGAACATACTTCTCGCGGTGAAAATGCATCATTCCCGCACCACCGCGGCCTGACCGAACGTAAATCCTGGCTTCGTCAATAAACATGGGAGGTTCTTTCAATTCTCATCAGGAATCCCGGTTTTGAGCACCGGGATTCCTGAATGAATACTGCGACTATTTCTTGAACTTGGCCTGGAGGATCTCGGTGAGCGTGGGCTGGCCAATCTCCTGCAACTCGTAGCGTACGCGCTGCATAGGCTTGTTCACTTTGAGAATGCGTTTGAGGTCAATGGGAGTAGCGGAAACCACCAGGTCCACATCGGCCTTGTTGATGGTCTTCTCCAGGTCTTTCACCATGGCATCGCCATAGCCCATTGCCGGCAGGATGGTGCCGGTCCTGGGATACTTGACATAGGTATCGTGGATGGAACCCACCGCGAATGGGCGCGGGTCGACGATCTCGGCTGCACCAAAGCGGCGTGCTGCCACCCAACCGGCGCCGTAAGCCATCTCGCCATGAGTCAGCGTGGGGCCATCTTCGATGACGAGGACACGTTTGCCACGGATGGCATCGGGATCATCCACGAACAACGGTGAAGCGCCTTCGATCACAACCGCGTTGGGATTCAGTTCGTGCAGCGTGTTGCGCACAGCGATCACCTTATCGGGATCGGCGGTGTCCACCTTGTTGATCACGAACACATCGGCCATGCGCACGTTGGTCTCACCGGGATGGTAGGCTTTCTCGTGTCCGGCACGGTGCGGGTCGGCAACCACAATGTTGAGGTCAGACTTGTAGAAGGGGAAGTCGTTGTTACCGCCGTCCCACAACACAATGTCTACTTCCTGCTCGGCCTGGCGCAGAATGGCTTCGTAATCCACACCTGCGTAGACGATCACGCCATTATCAATGTGCGGCTCGTATTCCTCGCGCTCCTCGATGGTGCATTCATGCTTGTCGAGGTCGGCATAGGTGGCAAAGCGCTGTACCTTCTGCTTGACCAGGTCACCGTAGGGCATGGGATGGCGGATTGCAGCCACTTTGTAGCCCATGTCGCGCAGGATCAGTGAGACACGGCGGGTAGTCTGGCTCTTGCCTGAACCGGTGCGAACCGCGCACACAGAGACCACCGGCTTGGTGGATTTAATCTGGGTGGTGTTCAGTCCCATCAGGCGGAAGTCTGCCCCGGCGGCCATGACAATGGAGGCTTTGTGCATCACATATTCGTGCATCACATCACTGTAGGCAAAGACCACCTGGTCTACCTTGAGGTCTTTGATCAGGCGTACCAGTTCGCTTTCGGGGTAGATGGGAATTCCCGCTGGGTACAATGAGCCAGCCAGTTCAGCCGGGTACTTTCTGCCTTCGATGTTAGGGATCTGGGTAGCCGTAAAAGCTACAACGGTGTAGTCCTTGTTATCGCGAAAGAAAACATTGAAATTGTGAAAATCTCGTCCTGCTGCGCCCATGATAAGGGTTCGAATGGGGGTCATACTGTTCATCTCCTTTGAATAATTTGGTTTACCAGCTTATTCACATCGCTTGTGGGGCTGTGATGCCCAGTAACGCCAAACTATTGCCAATTGCCTGCCGTGCCGCAGCTACCAAACGCAGCCTGAAGTTGCGTGTTGCTTCTTCTGCCTGCAGCACAGGGCACTGTGTGTAGAAATCATTAAAAGCCCGGGCCAGTTCAAAAACCAGGGAGGAAATCACCAGCGGCTTGAGATCGCGGGCAGCCTTTTGCACTTCTGCCGGCAGGCGGCTGATGAGGTCAATGAGGGTAATCTCGCTGGTGGTCAGTGGCTGAGCGGGCTGTGTGCTGGAAGGGAGTTCAAAGTTCACCTTTTTGAGGATACTGGTGCCGCGCACATAAGCATACTGAATGTAAGGCGCGGCCTGGCCGTTAAAGTCCAGTGCCGATTGCCAGTCAAAGGTCACCAGCTTGGTGCTTTCACGCGAAAGCATGGGGTACTTGATCGAGCCAATGCCGATCGCCTGCGCCACTTCCAGCTTTTTCTCCTCGCTCAGGTCGGGATTCTTTTGCCGCACCACCTCCAGCGCGCGTGCCGTGGCTTCGCGGATGAGGTCCTCCAAAAGCACCACGTTGCCTTCCCGCGAGGCAATGACCACATTCCCCGGCAGGTTCACCAACTCGTAGGGAATATGCGCGCAACGCGGCGCCCAGTCATACCCGGCCAGTTCTAGAATCTTGAACACCTGCTGGAAGTGCAGCGACTGGCGCACATCCACCACGTACCAGGACTTCTCCAGTTGCGGGTAATCAGTGAATTTGCGGCGCGCCAGCGCCAGGTCTTCAGTAGCATACAGGGCTGTGCCATCAGAACGCAAGACTACCGCCACGCGGTATTTTTCTTCCTTCAGGCCAAGCTGCTCATCCACCTTAACAATGACTGCCCCGCCTTCAGGTCGTTCATCCCGGGCAATACCTTTCTTGATCAGGTCGTTGACCATCTCTTTGCCGGGGTCTTCAAACATAGAGTTGAAATAATAGCGGTCAAAGCGGATACCCAGCATCTCGTACATTTCGCGGAAACCCTTCAGCGACCATTCGCGCGTCTCCTGCCAGATTTTAACAATCTCCGGCTCGCGCTGGTCCCAGCGCGCATAGGTAGCGCGAACTTCCTGCTCCAACTCCGGGTTCTCTTCCAGGCGCCTGCTGGCTTCGGCGTACAGGTCGCCCATCCAGCGCGTAATATCTTGCGCCGGTTTTTCGCCCTTATGGAATTTCATATAATTCCACAACCATTTGATCACATGCAAGCCAATATCGCCAGGGTAATTGGCACGCACCACATCGTAGCCGGCCGCCTCTTGCAAACGCGCCAGCACATCCCCCAGAATTGCTCCGCGTAAATGCCCCACGTGAAAAGCTTTGTGTGTGTTGGGATGCGAAAACTCAAGCATCACCGATTTGCCGTTGCGCTCGCCCCAGCCAAAATGCTCTTTGTGCTCCAAAACCGTCTCCACCACACGCGCAGAGTATGTGGCCGGGGAAAAATATAGATTTAAATAACCGTTAACCGTTTCAACCTTGTGAAAGCCATCCGGCAAAGGCAGTGCGCTGGCAATCCCCTCGGCAATCTCACGCGCCCTCTGCCCCACGTTCCCTTTTTGATCGCCAAAAGATTTGGCGGCCAGTTGGAAAAAGGAGAGGGAGATGCCCCACTCACCGTTGAATGGGATCCACGACCATTTGAACTCCATCTCAGGAAGCCCGTTCTGGCGCAAATAAGTGGTGATCTGTTGTTCGATAATGCTTTGCTCAGACTCAAACATAGCGGCTTCCTTTGAAAGTCACTGGGATTATATCACACGGGTATTTTTTCCCGCCTCATTAAAAGCAAAAGCGGGAGAGAGACACTCCCGCTTGATTGCACCTGCAGATGCGCCGATTACTTCTGCTCAGCCAGCAGTTTCATCAGGCGGCTTTTGCGCCGGGCGGCATTATTCTTATGCAGCACACCCTTTTGGGCAGCCTTGTCGAGCACGGCAATGGCTTCCAGTGTGGCAGCCTTTGCAGCCTCGGCATCTTTGCCGGCGATGGCAGTGCGAGCGCGCGCCACGTAAGTGCGCGCCTGGCCGCGGTAAACGCGGTTGCGCACACGGCGTTTCTCGTTCTGCTTGTTGCGTTTGATTGCAGATTTAATGTTGGCCAACTTGGTACCTCCAAAAAACGACTGACAGTGCGAGGGTCGAGGGTAAGCACTGATTCAGGTGGCGCAAGAATTCTACTCCAATAATAGGATTCTGTCCATTCTCCATGAAAAATGCAAATCCCCCGCAGGTCGTGCCCACAGGGGATTCCGTTTGATTTACAAGACATAAACCTGTTTCTATTTGGGGCCGGTATAGACCACCTCAAAGAGGATACGGTCAGGGCTTTCGAACATCACCTGGTAATAGGTATGGCCGGGGCCGCTGAACTCAGGGCGATGGCGCGGCGTCTCGAATAAGCTGGGGACATTGATACCCTTCAGGTACGCTACAGTTTCGTCGACGGCAGCAATGCTGGGAACCGAAATCGCCAGATGGTTCATGCCGATGCCATCATAGTCGTTTTCAAGCGCCTTGATCGGGTCGCCAAACCAGAGGCTCCCCTTGTTAGCATCCCCCACACCCAGCACCTCGGGAGCGTCGTAGAGCAGTTCCCAACCCAAAAAGGTGAACAGATCTTTGTAGAAATCCTTGTTCTTCATGTGAATGTTGACCACAATGTGACCAAACTTTGACTTTTCCATCATCCCTCCAGATTGAGTAAGTAGTTTAATTATAAAACAATTGTTCTATTTTGTCAACATACCCAATCTGCATCTTTGTCATTTTTCGCAGCCACGTGCCAGTTCACCACACAAGAACTTTCAGGCAAAAGCCTGTTCTTTGAGAAAATTACTTGTCCTGCAGGGCAGCCACACCCGGCAATTCCAACCCTTCCAACATCTCCAGAGAGGCACCGCCGCCGGTGGAGATGTGGGTGATCTTCTCAGCCAGGCCAGATTGCTGAATAGCGGCTACCGAATCGCCACCGCCGATGATGCTGACCGCCTTGCTGGCGGCAACCGCTTTGGCAACCGCGAAAGTACCCTTGGCAAACGCAGGAAATTCAAAGACACCCATCGGGCCATTCCATACCACCGTACCGGCACTGGCGATGATCTTGCCGTACTCGGCCACGGTTTCAGGGCCAATATCCAGAATGCGCCAACCGGACGGAACCGCGCCCACCTTCATCGTTTTGGACTCTGCGGCTGCATCGAACTTATCGCCCAGAACCACATCCACGGGCAGGTGCAGTTTTTTGCCACCGGCCTTGAGCAACTCTTTGGCGGTCTCTACTGCATCCGGCTCCACCAGCGAATCGGCAAGTTCCAGCCCCTGCGCCTTAAAGAAGGTATTGGCCATCCCACCGCCAATGAGAATCTCATCCGCTTTCGCCAGCAGGTTCTTGATCACACCGATCTTGTCGCTCACCTTGGCGCCACCGAGAATCGCCACAAAGGGCTTTTTGGGGCTGGCAATGGCCTGGCCCAGATATTGAATTTCCTTTTCCATCAAAAAGCCTGCCACGCCGGGTAGATAGTGCGTGACGCCTTCGGTGGAGGCGTGGGCGCGATGAGCGGTGCCAAAAGCGTCATTCACATACAAATCAGCCAGTGAGGCCATGCCTTTAGCAAAGTTGAGGTCGTTAGCCTCTTCTTCGGGGTGGAAGCGTGTGTTTTCCAGCACCAGCACTTCGCCGGCTTTGAGGGCCCGGGCGGCTGCTTCCGCTGGCGCGCCGACGCAATCAGCGGCAAAGGCCACTTTTTTGCCCAGCAATTTGCCCAGGTATTCGGCCACTGGCGCAAGGGTGAATTTGGGATCCGGCCCACCTTTGGGGCGCCCCAGGTGAGAGCACAGGATTACGGCTGCGCCGTGCTCCAACAAGTATTTGATCGTGGGCAGTGCGGCAGTGATGCGCGTGTCGTCAGTGATAACCCCGTCCTTCATAGGCACATTGAAATCAACCCGCACCAGCACCTTTTTACCTTTTACATCGATATCCCGTATTGTCTTTTTGCTGAACATAGTTCACTCCTTGAGGTTAATCAACATGATGCGTTACCGTTACCCGGGAACGCATCATGAAGTCTTTTAGAGCAGGGATGTGAAACTCCCCGTTGAGCTTACAGTTTCTTACCCATCATGGCAGCCAGGTCGGCGGTGCGGCAGGAATAACCCCATTCGTTGTCATACCAGGCCACTACCTTGACCAAATTGCCGTCCATCACCATGTTGGAGGGCAGGTCAACGATCGAGGAGCGCGGGTCGCCCTTGAAATCCATCGAGACGAGGGGATCGCCATATTCACCGGTGGTCACACCCAGAATGCCTTTGAGCGCACCCTTTGAGGCTTCCACAAAGGTCGCATTCAATTCTTCTTTGCTGGTGGGTTTCTGCACATTGGCCACAAAGTCCACAATGGAGACGGTGGGGGTGGGCACGCGCAGGGAGAAGCCGTCAAATTTGCCCTTCAGTTCGGGGATTACCAGCGCCAGAGCCTTGGCCGCACCGGTGGTGGTGGGGATGATGTTCAGGCCGGCGGCGCGAGAGCGGCGCATTTCTTTCTTGTGGCCCTGATCCAGGATCACCTGGTCATTGGTGTAAGAGTGCACTGTGGTCATCACACCATGGATGATGCCGAACTTCTCATGCACGACCTTGGCGGCCGGAGCCAGGCAGTTGGTGGTGCAGGATGCATTGGAAACCACGTGATGTTTGGCAGGGTCGTACATGCTGTCGTTCACGCCGAGAACCATAGTGATGTCCTCATTTTTGGCGGGAGCAGTGATAATGACCTTCTTGGCCCCACCCTTCTGGATATGCACATTGGCGCCGGCTTTGCCCTTGGCAGGATCGCCAACGGCATCAGTGAAAACGCCCGTGGATTCAATGACAATATCCACACCGAGGTCCTTCCACGGCAACATGGCGGGATCTTTTTCCGCAAAGACTTTGATCTTCTTGCCAGCTACGATCAGTTCACCCTCGCCGGCTTCCACTGTACCGGGGAAAATCCCGTAATTGGAGTCGTACTTGAAAAGATGAGCGTTCGTCTTGGTATCAAAAAGATCATTGATTGCGACTACCTGCAACTCCGAACCGTGGAACTCGGTCATTGCTTTTAAAACCTGCCGTCCAATTCTTCCAAAACCGTTGATACCTACCTTAATAGTCATTTTTTGTTACTCCTTCCATCATTTGGGATATTGTACCATGTCTAGACATGGTTGCTTTTATAGAGATGAAGTGTCCTCTTTCAGGCTCAGGGGGCCGGTCTTCTCAAAATACAGATCCATCACCGTCCTGGCCAGCTTTTGCGAATCGTGCCGCCAGGGATTATCCACGTCAAGGATATCTGTCTGGTAGTAGAAACTTCCAGCGCTTTCTTTTTCCAGTTTAACCCAATTAACATCCTGCGGAAGAATTCCGCCAAAACGGTTATTACAGATCACCAGGTCAAAGAGGCTGCTGTGCGTGTGCTTTTCTATTGCAAGCACGTGCTCCTCGCAGCTAAGGTGATCGGTCTCGCCAGGCTCCGTGGCCACATTGCAAACATAGAACTTGTACGCCCGGCTGGCCTTGATGGCATCCACCAGGTCTGGCACCAACAGGTTGGCAATGATGCTCGTATAAAGGCTGCCGGGGCCTACAACGATCAGGTCAGCGTTCAGGATCGCCTGCATGGTGGGCGGGAAAGCCGCCGGGTTGCCCGGCTCCAGCCACACGCGCTGAATGGTTCCGCCAATGCCCGCGATCTGGCTTTCGCCTTTGATCTCCACCTCTACCTTTTTCTTGGGTAGCTGTACGTCTGCCATTAGCGTGATGTCGTGCAGCGTGGAAGGAAGCACCCTCCCCTGCACTGCCAGC
Source organism: uncultured Anaerolineaceae bacterium (assembly GCA_937897615.1). Classification (GTDB taxonomy): domain Bacteria; phylum Chloroflexota; class Anaerolineae; order Anaerolineales; family Anaerolineaceae; genus UBA6107. Next base: position 73,122 of record CALCNO010000049.1, on the reverse strand, counting down.
ACACGCCCGGTTTCAGCCACAGCCTCTTCAAAGCTGCCGGTGATTTCAGTGAGGGCAGAAATGAGTAAATTACCCAGTGAATGACCGTTCAGGCCTACGCCGGCAGCAAAGCGGTACTGAAAGAGCTGCGTGAGCAACTCCTCATCATCGGACAGAGCCGCCAGACAGTTACGGATATCGCCCGGGGGCAATATCCCCAGCGTCTTGCGAATCTCTCCCGAAGACCCGCCATCATCGGCCACAGTAACCACCGCGGTGATGTTGCGTGAGTATTCCTTGAGGCCGCGCAGCAAAGCTGCCAGGCCGGTTCCGCCGCCGATGACCACGATGCGCGGGCCTTTTTCTCGCCGGCGGTATTCCGCCAGGGTGTCAATGACATTCTTTCCGGGGCGCAAAAACGGGCGCAGCAGTGCACGGTTCATGCCCCAGGTGCCCCAGACAATTGCTCCAACGCCCAGCAGGAAAAACACCAGCGCACGTAAGGTGCGGCTGCCAATCCACTGCAACGAAACCACTTTCACCAGCGGCAACCACCAGGTATTGGGAATGGTGCGGTAAATGTTGAGCAGGATGACGGCAAACCCCAGGCTGAGCAAGGTAGTACCACCCAGAATGAGCAACACCCAGCGTTTGATGCCAATACCGGGCACAAGCCAGCGAAAACGATTCAGAACTGACAGGAATGAGCGTTTGATCCGCCGAAGTTGTTTGGGACGCATTAAAATGCAATCATACCTTTTAACAAGGTACCAGTCAATAATTGCGCAGGCCTCAAAATCGCAGCCGTTGCTCATGGTATAATTTCACTGCAGTTCATATTGAACATTACCAGAGTTGCTGAAGTTAGTCTTCGCATGCGTACATTCCATATCCAGGAGGTGTGATGTGAAACCGCTAAACTTACCAGGGCCCAATGCAAAACGCCTGATCGAGCGTGATCAGGCCGTGATTTCCCCCTCGTATCCCAGGGGCTACCCTTTCGTGATGGATCACGGAAAAGGCGTAGAAGTTTGGGATGTGGATGGTAACCGTTTTCTCGATTTTGCAGCCGGCATCGCTGTCAACTCCACCGGGCACAGCCATCCAAAAGTAGTAAAGGCCATCCAGGAACAAGCTGAAAAGTTCATACATATTTCGTCAGACTTTTACCACCCCAAGTGGATTGAATTAGCTGAATACTTGGACCTTATCGCACCTTTTCAGGAAGATGCGATCTCCTTCATGACCAATTCCGGTACCGAGAGTGTGGAAGCCGCGCTAAAACTTGCCCGTTTTTACACCGGGCGATCCCAGTTCATCGGGTTCCTCGGCGGGTTCCACGGCCGCACGCTCGGTTCCGTTACCCTCACTGCAAGCAAACCGCATTACCACCGCGGTTTCTTCCCGCTGATGAACGGGGTGACTCATATCCCCTTCCCTGATCCTTACCGCCCGCTGATTGCCATGCGCCCCGGTGAGGATGTAGGCAGTTCCACCATCCGCTACCTTGAAGAAGAGATTTTTGGCCGCACCATTCCCCCTGATGAAGTGGCCGGCATCGTCATCGAGCCAATTCAGGGTGAGGGTGGCTATGTTATTCCGCCAGCGGATTTCTTCATTCAATTACGCGATGTCTGCAACCGCTACGGCATATTGCTCATCGCCGATGAGGTACAGGCAGGCATTGGCCGCACCGGCAAATGGTGGTCGATCCAGAATTTTGGCGTTGAACCTGATATTGTCACCTCAGCTAAAGGCATTGCTTCTGGCATGCCGCTGGGTGCCATGATCGCGCGCAAGAGCATCGTCACCTGGCCCAAAGGTACCCACGGGAACACCTTTGGCGGTAACCCGCTGGCCTGCGCCGCGGCACTGGTGACCCTTGACCTCATTGAAAACGAGTATCTCGACAACGCTGCCGTGGTAGGCAAGTACATCCTCGAAAGACTCAAGAAGATACAGGAGCGCCATCCCTCAATTGGAGAAGTGCGCGGGATTGGACTGATGATCGGGGTTGAGTTTGTTACTGACCGCTCCACCAAAATCCCGGCCACCGAGTTGCGCAACCGTGTGGAGCACCTGGCCTTTGAACGCGGCCTGCTCACACTTGGCTGCGGGCGCAGTGTCATCCGCATCTCTCCAGCACTGTGCATCACCGAAGCAGAAGCCGAAGAAGGCCTGGCCATCTTTGAGGATGCCATTAGCGTGGCCGAGAAAGAAGCGTTGGATTTAGCTGATTCACCGGTGCTGGTGGAAAAAGGATAATCCCTCATGCTGCCTGATTTCCGTGTGCGCCAGCGTGATTACCTGCTGGAAATTTCGCGCGCCCTTACCCAGGAACTCGACCTGGATAAGCTGCTCGAAAGAATCCTCACCATCTCACTGGAAATGCTCGCGGGCCAGGCTGGTTTGATTGCGTTGCGCTCCCCGGCTGGCGGCTGGCAAATCCGTGTCTCCACCGGGCTACCCCAGCCATTCCTCCGATACCTCGAACCTCAACTGGAGCAAATTCCGGAATACGAAGACCCTCAGGATTCGGAACTCTACATCATCAACCAGTTGCTCAACACTTTCACGCAGGCGGTAAGCCTCGGCAGGTTGAGCAGCGTCGGGCTACCGCTCATCACCGGCCAGCGCGTGCTGGGGGTCATTTTCATCTTCCGCGAGTACGCACAGTTTTCCAGCAATGACCGTACCCTGCTCTCCAGTTTTGCCAACCAGACTGCCATTGCCATCCAAAATGCTCAGCTTTACACCCAGGTGGATCATGACCGCATCAAGTTCTCTGCGCTGCTGGATTCTGCTGGAGATGGTATCTTAATTCTGGACAATACCTTCAAAGTTGAACGCGCCAACCCGGCTTTTGGTTTCTTTTACGGTAAGTCCCCGGAATCATTTGTGGGGTTATCACATGAAGAAGTGGTCAAATGGCATAAACAGCCGCTTGGCCCCACCCTTGAAGACTCAATCGCCAATGGCTGGCCGCTGGCGCAGCATTCCACCCTCTACGTGGAGGGCGACCTGGAACGCGGTAAGGATGTGGCCCCACTGCCAGTGGGCATTACCTATGCGCCGCTTCTCTCCAAAGAGGGTCAGTTGCTGAACGTGATCACCACCATCCGCGACATCACGCGCTTCCGCCAGGCGGATGAGATGAAATCCACTTTCATCTCTGTGGTCAGCCATGAGCTTAAAACCCCGGTGGCTCTGATCAAGGGATACGTGAGCACCCTCCGGCGTGAAGATGCCCGTTGGGATCGCAAGATCGTTGATGAAAGCCTGCAGGTGATCGAAGAAGAGGCTGACCGCCTGTCGGTGTACATTGAGAACCTGCTGGATGCCACGCGGCTGCAGGCAAACGGTTTCAGCATCAACAAAACCGACGTGCAGATGGCCGAGTTACTCAATCACGTAGCCGAGCGCATGCAAACTCAAACGGAAAAGCACACGATCGCAGTGGACATTCCTGCTCCATTGCCGGTGATCCTCGCCGATGAGACGCGCATCAACCAGTTGCTTACCAACCTGGTGAACAATGCCATCAAGTACGCTGCTGGCGGTAAGATCACATTGAGCGCGCGTACCCATGAAGATAACATCATCACCTGCGTCAGCGATGAAGGCCAGGGGATTGATCCCAACGATGCGCCCTTCGTGTTTGAGCGTTTTTATCGTTCCTCAAATGCAGTAAAAAAGACCAAAGGCGCTGGGTTGGGTTTGTACCTGGCCAAGGCAATTGTCGAAGCACACGGCGGTCAAATCTGGATCGATCCCAATTATCACCAGGGAGCACGCATCTGCTTCTGCCTCCCCGTCAATACGACAGCATAAAAACACCCAAACACCGGGTGGTATAATCTGACAAAATTTAACCGAGAAAAGAGTCTTGCCCATGCCAAGAATTCAGACCACCTGTCCGCGCTGCCATCAACCTATGGTTGCTGAAGTGCAACAACTTTTTGATATGACCACAGACCCAACCGCAAAGCAAAAGCTGCTCAGCCGCGGAACGAACGTAGCACGCTGCCAGGCATGTGGTTACGAGGGTCTGATGGCAACCCCGGTTGTTTACCACGACCCTGAAAAAGAATTTCTATTCACTTTCTTCCCGCCAGAGCTGGGGTTGCCGGTAAACGCGCAGGAAAAACAAATCGGGCCTTTGATCAACCAGGTGGTGAATGCCCTCCCCCCTGAAAAACGCAAGGGCTACCTTTTCAATCCGCAAACCATGCTCACCTACCAAACCCTGATCGATAAAATTCTCGAGGGGGATGGCATTACTAAGGAAATGATCGAGGCGCAACAGAAGCGGATTGGCTTGATCCAACGCCTTTTGAGCACTGCCAAATCTGAGGACCGCATCACCATCATCCATCAGGAAGTTGAGTTGGTAGATGGTGAGTTCTTCGCCATTCTGGGCACTGTGCTTGAATCTGCCATGGCCCAGGGCGATGAAAAAGCGATGCAGTCGCTCAAAGATATTCAATCAGAATTGCTCAAGGAAACCAAAGTTGGCCAGGAATTGCTTGCTCAGAGCGTGGAAACCCAGGCAGCACTGAAAACCCTGCAAGAAGCCAGCAAGACCGGGTTAACACGGGAAAAACTGCTGGAGATCCTCCTCGGCCTCAAATCTGAAAGCAGCCTCACAACCGTGGTTAGCCTCACCCGCAGCGGCCTGGATTATCAATTCTTCCAAATTCTCAGCGAGCAAGTCGACAAGGCCGAAGCTGATAAAAAGCAACCCCTCATTGACCTGCGCGACAAGCTTCTCAAGCTGACGCGTGAAATTGATAACGAGCTGAAGAAGCGTGTTGAGGAAAGTACCAAGATGCTGAACGCCATCATCGCCGAGGCCAACGTTGAGGAAGCCGTTACAAAGCATCTCGGTGAGATCGACGAATTCTTCTCTCAGGCAGTCCAGGCGGAATTTGAAAGCGCACGCCAGAATAACGACCTGGCCCGCATTGAAAAGATTCAAAAGGTGATCGCCACCATTGAGAAAGAAAGTGCTCCTCCCCCGGAAATCGCTCTCATCCAGCAAATCTTAGAAGCCAAGGACGAGCCGGAACGCGCCAAACTCCTCAATGAAAATTCCGCATTGATCAACGATGCTTTTCTGCAGGCCCTGAACAGCATCATCGCAGAAGGTGAAGCCAGAAACCAGTCACCGGAGCTTGTGGATGCCCTAAAAGCAATTTACAAGGGCGCGCTGCGCATCGTAATGGAAAAGAACCTGAAAGGATAAAACAAAAACTGCCTTCGGGCAGTTTTTTTATTCTTCAAGCCTGAGTCCGTGGCCGCGCACTGTAACCAGAAACTCGGTATCTGCATCCACTTCAGCCAGGCGGCTGCGCAAACGGCGGATCAGTGCATCAAGCGCCTGTTCTGAAATTCCCTCTTTTTCCTCGCCCTGCCAAACCTGGGCGATCAGATCGTTGCGGCTGACAACCTTTCCACTTTGCTGCCAAAGCACATCCAGCAAACGAAATTGCGGCGCAGAAAGAGAAGGCACAAGTTCCTCGCCATTCACCCACACCCGCCGCGATTTTGCATTCAATTGGATCCGCCGTCCCGGGGCTACCGGTTGGTGCTGGATAACGTCTTCAAGCGGAACGGTAGCATCTGAAACATAAAATGCAAATTTCTGGATCATGGCAACCTGGAACACATCCCCGTCATCCAGGAACACCTCACCTTCCAAAGGTTTCCCTTTGTGAAATGTGCCGTTTTTGCTTCCCAAATCCTCAAGGAAGATACGGCCGTTTTCAGCAACAGAAACACGCGCATGAACACGCGACACTTGCCTGTCAATCAAGGCAATGGCACATTCTTCATCACGCCCAATGAGCATCTCGTTTTCCACTTCCCACTTCTTCCCTTCAAGCGGCCCTTGCAATGCCACAATGACGGGATAGTCACCAGGATTCACGTATGATTTGCCAGTGGATGTTTTTTCGTCGTTTTGTTTTGGCTGCCGCATGATGAAAACCCTCATCAGGTATAATAGTACAAATCGTCAAAAAATTCTACGGTTGATTGAGATTTAATGCCTATCCCGCTGAAAACAGGAGAAACACTAAGAGGCCGCTACCGTATCCGTAAGATCATCGGACAGGGTGGAATGGGCTGCATTTACCTTTGCGACGATCTGCGCCTTGAAGGACGCCAGTGTGCCCTCAAGGAAGTGGAACACGACAAAACCCTGCCGGAAAACTTGATCAAAGAGACACGAACCCAATTTCAGCGCGAAGCCACCATCCTCGCCAGGCTGGATCACCCCAACCTACCCAAAGTTTCCGATTTCTTCTCGATCAACCAGCGCGATTATATCGTGATGGATTACATTCCCGGCAAAGACCTGCGCACGCTGATGACAGAAGCCAGAGACGCCGGTCAATTTCTGTCTGAGAATGATGTACTGGATTGGTCGAACCAGCTGTCAGACGCACTGGTATATCTTCATGGGCAATCGCCGGCGGTTCTGCACCGGGATATTAAGCCCGGCAACATCAAGATCACCCCAAGCGGCGTGATCAAACTGGTTGACTTTGGCCTGGTAAAGGTACTTGCGCCGGGCGAAGTGACCATCACCATCTTGCAGGGCCAGGGAACCGCTCTCTACACTCCATTGGAGCAGTACGGCGGAGACAGTGGGCATACAGACGCACGCAGCGATATTTTCTCCTTTGCCTCAACCCTTTACCATTTACTTACCAACAAGGCGCCGCTTGACGCCAGACAACGTTTTTTGAACCCGAACCTGCTCACCCCCATCCGCCAGACCAACCCCTCCGTGTCGTTGCGTACCGAGCGGGCTGTGAACTGGGGCATGAATCTTCACCCGGATGACCGCCCGCAATCAATCGGCGAGTTCCGCGAGGCGCTCATCGGCAGTCGCCCAATTCACATCCCGGGGGGTACCCTGTCACCTTATAAACTCAATTCAAAAAGACTTACTCCGGTGGAATTGGGAGCTTATCTTGCTCTGGCCGCAGTGAGCTTGATTTCGCTTGTGCTCACACTGGTCAAATAACTGTTTTGCGTTTTTTAGTGATCTGGCGCACCAACAAACCAATTGCTGTGCCCAGGATTGCACCGGCGCAGACAAACCCGATCACCGCCCAGGTGCCATAATTCTGTAACCCCTGGCGGAGAAAACCAATCCCAAAAATGAGCAACAGGTAGAAAAGATAGCCGCCAAAGGCTGCGCCCAGAGGAAGCCAGGGATTCCAGCCTGTTTTCCTGCGCCTTAGCCCAAACTGGTAGAGGCCAAAGAAAATCAACACCACAGCGGCTGTTGCGCTGATCCAGTCGACCACTGCCGGCAGCCCCAGAGCATGTCGCTTCATTGTTTCCGATTGCTCGGTTGGGGCAGCCTGTGAAGGCACCTGTGCTACTACCGAGCCGGTGGGCGCAAAGGTTGGGTTAATGGACGTAAGAGTCCCCCCGGTATTGGTGATCTCAATCTGGAGAATCTGGGAGACGGTCGCCGGGTCGGCGGTTACGCTCAGCTTAACCGTGCCCTCATTGGGGATGCGGTACACTGTGCGCGCGATACCGTCAATTGTTTGTGCTTCCATTTGCTCAACTGTGCCACTTGCTGTCTGGGTATCGATGATAAACCTCACAATCGTCCCATCAGGCACAGGATTTCCGTTGTGATCTTTAATGATGCCGGTCTGGATCGGGAGGTTATCGCCAGCATTAATGACAATTGCATCACTGGGCAAAGAAGAAATTGAAGTCTCGCTCTGGCTCTCAGCATCGCTAATCACCATTAAGGAAATTACCTGGCTAGCGTCCGGTGTGGTAGCCTCGATCAGGTCATAGCCAATACTTGAAACCGATACAGGCAAGATCCCTGCCGGTTGAATCTCTTTAAACAGGGTTCTGGCCGCAATTTCCACGAACTGCGGCGTTTTGCTATAAAGTGCATAGTAAGCCGTGAACTTTGAAATATCTGTTGCGTCCGGGTAGTAAGGTGCATTAAAGGCAAATCCGATTACCTTTTTCTTTTGCACCAGCCCGGGTTTTTCAGAGAATAAACGCTGAAACGTAGAAGCCTCTAGCGAATTCACCCGGAAATCGGAAAATGCGATGATAATCCAATCCGCCTGATCCAGGCGGCTGCCGATGTCGGATTCGTTCCCCACACCGTCGAGGTAGGCTTTGAGCATGTCAAAGGAGAAGGAGGAAAGGCGCCCGGATTGGATGAGGTCACCAGCACTCGGACCATAGAGCCGAATAACGGCTTCCTTTAGGTCTTCTGCCAAATAGATGGACTGATCGACACAACTGGAACACTGGGATTGCTGTGCAACATCGGAGATAAATACCAGTTGTTCATCATTCTGCGGAGGGCTGGGCAAGTCTGTGTTCAGGTCCTGCACGGAAGGGCTTACCAGCGTTACCGCCTGGCGCGCGATATCAAGCGTTACTTGCTGTGATGTTCCAACCTGAGCAAGCTCTGACGTGGAAGCCGTGACAACTCCAAGTGAGAAGAACGAATACAGGCGATACTTTAAGGTGAGAATGCGCAGCACCGCTTCATCCACACGCTGTTGGAAAACGGGGTCTTCTTTATACTTTTGGACAAAGTACTCGTGCGTTTTGGCAACCGTAGTATAGGAAGAATCATCGTTGGAGGATCGGATGTTGCCCAGGTAAAGGAGATCATTTCCAGCCAGCAATGCAGATTTTGCCACCTGTCTTGCATCGAAGTTCGTCCCGGTGGGCGCAAAAAACTTCTGCACAGCTGTGCTTCCCAGATCGTCACTGACGATCAGCCCACCCTGCTCACGCCAACCGGCAAATTGTTCCAAAGCCATGATCTGGTCAAGGGCCGTTTCGTCAAATGAGACCGGCCGCGTAGTGGCACGAATATTCCCCTGGAACCCCTGATAGCGAATATGCGAAAGCAATAATCCATCCGTCATTTCCAGTGGGTCTTCGTCAGTTTTGGTTACCGCGAAAAACGGATAGAGTTCAATCTGTTTGAGCTGCTCAAGGGATTTACGGACGGTAGCCACTTCATCCTCGGGCAAACGATCAGAGCCGCCCCTGCCCGGAAAGTGCTTGGAGATCACCAGAAGTTGATTGGAGCTGCCTTCGTGTATGCCCTTGATATAGGCTTTGCCCATCTGGCCGACCCAATAAGGGTCGCCGCCAAAAGTTCTCACCCCCAGGTCATCTCCCACATCGGTGCGAACCAGATCGAGCACATCCAGCGATGGGCCTAAGAGCAGGTTGAATCCCATGATCGACAATTCCGAGCCCAGGATCTTCCCCACAGCTTCAGCATTGGCCGGCTTCCAGGTGGCGCCTATGGCCATCTCGCTCGGCAGAGGCGTCATCCCGTTAATCACCTGGTCGTATGGACTTAAATCGCCTTCCTGTGAAATGCCAACAAATAGCGGGATATAGTTGCCCTCAGCTTGCGTTACACCGGTGGAATCCTGCACCCCCGAAAGCGTTGATCTCCAATTGAGCGTTTGCAACTCGTTGATCGAAGCCTGAACAGCCGCCGGGAGGCTATCCGCGGCAGCAAAATTATCGTTATCCGCTCTGAGAACCACCCCGCCGATATGCTGGTTTTCAATCAGGTTGGCAATTGCGCTTTCCTCGCCGGTGTCTGAACCGGTATAGGTGACAAGGAACAACTGCCCCACCCGTTCCTCCGGTGACATTTTTGCCAGCAGATCCTGTGCTTTTTGGAGTTCAGATGAAATTTGGGCAGGCGAAGATGCCACAACAGGCCTGATGGAAATAGCCTGGGTGGCAATAATGCTAACCAGAAGGAACAGGGCAATTAATCTTTTCACTCACGTTTCTCAACAATCGCCTGATGAAGTTCTGGCTGAATATTACCACCGGAAATCAGCAAAACAGCCGGCAGATCGATCTTTTTCCCGGCCATAACCACCGCCAGGGTTACTGCTGCTGAGCCTTCGATCATTTGGTGATGTTGTTGCCAGGCGTAGCGGATCGCCTCGGCAATTTGCTTTTCGGAAACCAGCATGATGTCATCAGCATACTTGTCTACCAAAGGGATGGTGATGGAGCGATGATCCACTTCTCCCGCAAGCCCGTCTGCGATGCTTTCGCTCTCGAAAACGCCTTCCTGTGTACCGTAGTAAAAAATGGCGTGCATGTACGAGGATGCTTCCGACTGCGCCCCGATCAGCTTGGGCCTGTGTTTAAACGATTCCAGGCTCACCCCAATTCCCGCAAGAAGTCCCCCACCCCCAACCGGAACGATCACCGATTTTACATCCTTGAATAAGCTGGTTTGTTCGGCAAGTTCCAAACCCAACGTCCCCTGCCCGGCAATCACCTGGACATCGTTGTAGGGGGAAATAAAGGCCTTTCCCGTCAATTCCGCCTGACGGATGGCCATGTGCTCAGCCGCACTGTAATCGCCCTTTACCAGGTGAACCTCTGCCCCAAGCGCCTGCATGGCAGCCACTTTATTTGGCGCGGCATGTTCAGGGGCAAACACATCACAAGAGACCCTCTTTTTCTGGCAGGCCAGCGCACACCCCTGGCCGTGGTTTCCGGCAGAACAAGCAATGACGCCATTCTCCAGCTCCCATTCCTGCAGGGATAACACCTTGTTTACGGCGCCCCTCACTTTGAAAGAGCCTGTTACCTGTTCGTTTTCCCACTTGAAGAAAACCCCCAGGTTTTCATCATGTGTCAAGGGGGTTATTCTGGTTATGTCCTTAATTCTGTCCCGGGCGGCATACAGCCATTCAATCGGGATCATTTGTTCTCCAGCACTGAACGCGCTTTCAGAGGGTTATCGGTGAATATTCCATCTGCCCCGATGGCTTTTAGCCTCAGGATGTCCTTCTCATCGTTAACGGTCCAGACATGCACGCGCCGTCCCTGCCTGTGTTCAGAATTGATGTAACCTTGACTAACATCAGACAAATACGGATGAATGATGCCCGGTGAGTAATGGCGGCAGAGTGCCGAGCGAGAAAGCAATCCCGGCAGCCCCGGTAGGCATAGTAAAGCCACAGGAGTGTTCGGCAATAAGGCCTGCGCTTTTACAAGGTTGACTGGGAGGAACGACGAGAACAGCACGCGGTCTTCCATCTTGTGGCGTTTAACAGTTTCTGCCACTTTTTCCACCAACTCATCACTTTTCGACTTGTAATTTGTCAACTCCACGTTGACAAAGATCTTTTTGCCGACTGCCTCGAACACCTCATCCAATGTGGGAATCGCAGTACCGGCAAACTCTTTACCGAAGAATGAACCAGCGTCCAGTTTTTTTAATTCTGCCAGGCTCAACTCCATCACCTTGCCCGTCCCATCAGTTGTGCGGTCCACCGTTTGGTCGTGAATTAGCATCACGTGGCCGTCACGAGAGAGCTTGGCGTCCAATTCAATGGCGTCCGCTTTATGAGAGACGGCCAGTTCAAAGGACGGGATTGTGTTTTCAGGAGCAAGGGCACATGCCCCGCGGTGCGCAAAGAGCATTGGGGTTGAGAATTGTTCAAACATCTTATAACTCGACAAAATAGGATTCGGCGGCCCGGTCGATCAGATCCTTGGTCATGGTCGGTTCCACTGACATGTAACGCGAAATGTCAATGATCTGGTCACAAATATCCCGCGGATGCGAGGCGCGCAGTTTGCGGTCAGGTTTGATGTACCATTCCTGCAACAGGTAGGCCAGCCCTTCATCGCTGAAGATCACACCCTTGGCAACCGCTACCCGTTTGAAAATCTCGCGGTATTCGTCAAAGCTCGGGTCGGTGATCTCAATCTTGTGGCGCAGGCGGCGCAAAAAGGCCTCATCCACCAGGTCACGCGGCGGCAGGTTGGTGCTGAACATCACCAGCACGTCAAACGGCACCTCGATCTTGCGCCCGGTGTGCATGGAGAGATAGTCAATACGGTTTTCCAGCGGCACGATCCAGCGATTAAGCAGGTCGCGCGGGCGTACCTGTTGCCTGCCAAAGTCATCAATCAGCAGGATGCCGCCATTGGCCTTGACCTGGAACGGCGCTTCGTAATATTTCAACGTGTCGTCAAATACAAGATCCAAGCCCGCCAGAGTAAGTTCACCGCCTACCATGATGAACGGCCTGCGGATGCGCACCCAACGCGCATCCTTGCGCATGCCCCCGCGCGCGGCCTGGGTGGCGGTGTCTTCTTCCGGCGCCAGTTGGTGATTCACCGAATCAAACAGGGTGATTACCTGGCCATCTACAAAAATGGCAAAGGGAATATACATGCTCTGCGAGAGAATGAGGTTGCCAATCGCTCTTGCCACGCTGGTTTTGCCATTCCCCGGAGGGCCATAGATAAAAATTGATGTGCCGGAATTAACTGCCGGACCCAAACGGTGAAAGGTGCCCTCTCCAAAAATAAGGTCGCCCAGCACCTGCCGCATGTGGCGGTTGGTCACCTGGATGCGCCCGCGGCTCTGGCGGCGCACCGAGTCATTGTAGATTTCCAATGGTACGGGCGCAGGGCCGGCATACTGGCTGCGCTCCAAAGCCTCACGCGCCTTCACGATCCCTGCGCCGGTGATGGCGTACAAATAGGCTCCTTCACCAAGACCCATCTGGGAAGAGCGAACCTCAATCAGTTTTTCTCGTTTCAGGGCTTCCAGAATTTGATCCACGGTACCGGCAAAAGGAAGTGCCATTGCCTCAGCGATCTTGTAACCGGTGAGGTATCCCTGGAAATAAAGAATCTTCAGGGCCAAATCCTGCAGCCAGAGCACAGCCAGGCCGGTATCCTCCACCTTATTGATTGGAGGAGGCAAGAACTGCCCTGGCATAGAGGCAGGCCTTTGAATAGTCCCAGAGTTCGACACTGGTTGACCAGTCATAGTATTTCCTCCCGGTACAATCTATTGAACCAAATCCGTTTATTGATTATAGCACTCACAAAAATGAGTTAATCGGATTTTTGCACCCTTCCAGATTTGTTAATCCTGAGTTGGATAATCACTGCACCAAGCGTTACCAGGATTAACCCAATAATTTGGTTAACGGTCTGCTTTTCGCCCAGGAAGAGCCAGGCAAGGATGGCAATTTGCACCAGCATGGTGTTATTAATGATCGAAGATTCCGTCGCGGTGAGCGTTTGCTGCGTGTAATTCCACAGGGTAAAGCACAAGGCTGTGTTGACAGAAGCCAACAAAACAATGATGCCCATGCTTTTGAGGCTCAAAGGCGGTAAGCCCTGCCACGCAACGCCAATGCCGAGCATGATCACAGCACCAATGCCCATACTTACCGTGGTGGTAATGATAGGGCTGATGCGCCCGCCTTTATTCACGTGCCGCCCCAGCACCGTACCCACCACATTGGCCGCCAGACTCAGTGCTGAGAATACCCAGCCTAAGATGTTCCCACCAAACCCGCCAAAGGGTGAAAAGTAGATCAGCACCCCCACGATATTCAACAGTACTCCAAGCCATTGCAGCCAGGTAGGCCGCTCGCGAATAGCGGCATAGGCAATGAAAGCCACAAACAACGAGTTGAGATTGAGCACCAATCCCACCGTCACCGAGGGCAAGTAGGATAACCCGAGGAATTGCCCACCCTGCGCACAGGCATAAAGCACCACACCCAGAAGCACCAGCATCATCCATGAGCCACGGGAAAGCGTACGTAATTCCGTCCGTACAGACTTTTGCAGCAAAAAAGGCAGCAAGAACAAAGTGGCCAGTGAATAACGCAGCCCGGCAAAGGTTAAGCTTGGAATATCCTCAAGCCCAATCTTGATGAATATCCATGAGGTTGCCCACACCGTAGTTACAAAAAATGCCAACAGCACCGCTTTGAGGCGTGAAGGAGGGGTTTTCATTGTGTTTACGCAGCGGCAGGGCGCATATCCTTTACCATGATCTGCTGTGTTTCTTTGCCGTTATAGCTGTTGATATCAATGGTGAATGCCAGGTCAAACTTTGTATGCTTGAAAAGCCATTCGTTGTACCATTGCGCCTGATTAAAAGCCACCGCCTGATACACCTGTGCATAAGGAACTTTAAAGCGCAGATGGGTCTTTTCACTTCCAATAAGAGCAACTTCTCTTATCTCCACATTCTTTAAGGCAAGTAAGGCTGCCGGGTTGCCCATACCTGTGGGCTGTAGTTTTTCCAATTCAGGATAAATACGCGAGGTCACTTCCTCAGGCGTCAGTTCGATGTCAATTTTCAGAGTTGGCCGCAAATCCAGGCCATCCAGTTCCCGGTTAGCAATCTGGTTCAGGCGCTCCACCAACTGATCCTTGTAATCGCGATGCACGGTAAACCCGGCCGCCATGGAATGGCCACCATGGCGCAGCAAAATATCTGCGCATTCATCCAAAGCCCGGGTAATGTGAAACTCCGAGATACTGCGGCAAGAGGCCTTGATAAAATCCCCTTCCACCGAACCCACCACTGCGGGCCGGTAATAGCGTTCGGTCAGCTTGGAAGCCACCAAGCCCACAATACCGACATTGAATTCTTCATCAAATGCGGCAATCAGGTTGGTCAACTCGCTTCCGCTAAGTGTTTCTTCTGCTTTTTCCTGTGCTTTGCGCGTGGCGTATTGCCGGTTCGAGTTCTGGTTGTCCAGCTCCTGGGCAATCATGCCGGCCTCGTTTCGGTCATTCGTCATCAGCAATTCATAAGCCTTCTCAGCTGATTCCATGCGCCCGGCAGCGTTCAACCGTGGCCCCAACCCAAAGGCGATATCCGTAGCGGTGATGCGCGCAGGGTCCTTGCTGGCCGCGCCGCACAGGGCGTTGATCCCCATGCGATGTCCGTAACGAATCTGCTGCAATCCTTTGCGTACCAGCGCACGGTTCTCGTCCACCAGCGGCACCAGGTCGGATACGGTGCCCAATGCCACCAGATCGAGCCAGTCCTCCGCGCTCCAATCGCCCACTTTGCGGGTGCCAAAGAGTGCCTGGGCGATTTTGTAGGCCAGCCCCACCCCGGAGAGTTCCTTGAAAGGATACCCATCGCCTTCCTGCTTGGGGCAAACCACTGCATAGGCATTGGGCAAGACGTCTTGCGGAAAATGGTGATCGCTTACGATCAGGTCAATGCCCAGTTCACGGGCGTATTCGGCCTCGCGCGGCGAGCGGATGCCGCAGTCCACCGTAAGGATCAACTTGACCCCCTGCTCGTTTAGCCTATCAATAGATTGTGTGTTCAGACCATACCCTTCTTCAAAGCGATTTGGAATATGGCGATCCACCAGCGCACCGAAACGCTGCAATACCTGCACCATCAAAGCAGTGGCCGTAACGCCGTCGACATCGTAATCTCCGTAGACCGCAATCTTTTCATGGCTATCAATAGCAGCCAGCAGGCGTTGAACCGTGCTTTCCATATCCTTGAGCGTAAAAGGATCGTGCTGAGGGTCACGCGCAGCCAGATAGGTCTCAGCCTGCTCGATGCCAGAAATCCCGCGATTGTAAAGCACCTGCCGCAGAAAACGCGGGTAGCTTTCCAATTTCTTGTTAATCTCCACAGGGATAGGAGGATAAGTCCACCAATTCTTGGCTATGCTGGGGTTCATGAGAAATCTTCACTTTCTAGTCATAAAAGTAGAATCGCGGCACGCGTGCCGCCAGGCCGCACACAACATCATAATTGTTTGAGCCCCACAGTTGCCCCACCTCTTCGGCAGAAATCCTTTCGTTCCCCTGCCGGCCAACAAAGACCATTTCATCCCCCACCTGTGCATTGGGCACATCATCCAACTGCCATAACGATTGATCCATGCACATCCCCCCTACCTGGTGAATGCGCTGCCCATGCAGCAGGGCGATGTTGCCCAGGCGGCGGCGCAATCCATCCGCATACCCTGCAACCGCCACGCCAATGCGCTCATGCGCGGAAGTGTGGTAGCGGTAATTGTAGCCGATACCCTCCCCTGCCGGGATTTGTTTGATCGAGGCCAGGCGGCCTTTCCAGGTGAGTGCAGGCTCAAAGCCAGGCGGAAGGGGTGCACCGCTATCCGGGTTCAGGCCGTAAATGGCAATCCCGGGGCGGATAGCATCAAAGCGCGACTCCGGGAAGTACAGCGCCGCCGCCGAGTTGGCAGCATGAACAATCGCTGGCTTTACCCCAAATGATTGCAACTCCCCCACTGCATGCGTGAAGTAAGCAATATGATCTTTGGTAGAAGGCTCTGCCAAATCGTCCGCATTAGGGAAGTGCGTGAAAACTCCCTCCACTTCAAGATGGTGAAGAGTGGCAATCCCTTTTGCAAATGATTCCAATTCGTGCGGCAGCAGGCCCAAGCGGTGCATGCCAGAATCGATTTTGGCATGGATCAGCAGCCGGTGGGTTTCACCGGCTGCACTTGCATCCAGTTGCCGGGCAAATTCCAATGAATTGACCATCAGGCTGATACGCTGTGCAATGGCTTCTTGAACACGTGCAGGCATTACGTATCCCATTACCAGGATCGGAGCATCTATACCGGCCTCGCGCAAGCGCAATGCCTCTTCAATGCGCGCCACGCACAAGCGGATTGCCCCTGCTGCAACAGCAGCACGAGAAATCTCCACCAGGCCGTGGCCGTAGGCATTAGCCTTCACCACCGCCATCACCGGTTTTGAAGAGATGGTTTGCAGCCGCTGGATATTACGCTGGATTGCCGCCAGGTTCACTTCAATCCAGGTGGTTTGTTGGTCTTGGGACATGCGGATTAGTATATACCACCCGCAACCTCATGGCAAGCACACAGCTTGGAGTAAAATACTTTCATGTTCACGTTACCGGCAATCATCACAATCATTGTTATCGTTCTGGCAATCGGGTTTCTGCTCTTCTCCAAGATCCGCCCGGATCTCATCGCGCTGATGGTATTGCTCAGCCTCGGCCTGACTCAGGTAGTTACATCCACCGAGGCATTTTCCGGGTTCAGCAGCACCGCAGTAATGACCATTCTGGGCATCTCGATGGTTTCGGTAGCCCTGCAACAAACCGGCGCCGCCAATGCCCTCGGCAAGTTGATCTTCAAGATTGGCGGCAAAAGCGAGTGGCTGACCATCTTCTTTGTCACCCTTGCCAGCGCCACGCTTTCCCTGTTCATGAACAACATTGCCTCCGTAGGTATCCTTTTGCCAGCGGTGATGTCCCTCTCGCGGCGCAGCCGCATCCCGCCTTCGCGCCTGCTAATGCCGCTGGCCTTTGGTACCATTCTGGGCGGGATGGCCACCCTGCTCACCACTGCCAACATCATCGTCAGCGGCGCATTGAAACAGGCCAATATTTCCAGTTTTGGCCTGCTGGATTATTTTCCGGTAGGTGGCCCGGTTGCCCTGGTGGGAATTCTCTACATCACCATCCTCGGCCGGAAACTGCTCCCTAAAAACGCGGCCACCGATTCCGGCTCGTTTACCCGGCTCTCTGAGCGCCTCCAGGAGCAGTATTTCCACAACCGGACTTTTCACCGCGTGCAGGTGCTCCCGGGTTCCTCCCTAGCCGGAAAAACCCTCCGCCAGGCAGACCTGGAAAGCTCCCAGGGTATTCAAATCGTTTCGCTGATGCGAGGGAAAAAGCTCATTGCCTCCACCGCACCAGAGATGGTCTTGCAGGCAAACGATACCCTGGTGGTCAGCGGCCATGTGCATGAAGACAAACTGGCACCGCTTGGGTTGCTTGACGAGAGCCCTGCTGAACCCCTCTCGCTTTCTGTAACTGACGCGGAACCAATGGCCGAGGTGATGATCACACCGCATTCGCGCCTGATCGGCCAGAGCATCCGCGAGATTGACATCCGCAACCGTTACAGCTTGAATGTGCTAGGTATCTGGCGGCAGGGTAAACCAATCACAGAAAACTTTACCACCAGCGCACTCCAATTTGGCGATGCCCTGCTGGTGCAAGGCCCCGCCCTTAAGGTCAGTGCCCTGCATCACAGCCAGGATATGATGCTGCTTGAGGAAGACCCCGATGCTGTTTACCGCCCGGCAAAGATTGGCCTGGCCCTTATCATCACCCTGGTCACGCTCACCATTGCCGCGCTTGATCTTTTCCCGGTGCCGCTGGTGATCCTTGCCGGCGCTGTCGTTCTGATGCTCACCGGCTGCATGAGCATTATGGATGCCTTTCAAAAGATCGAGTGGAAACCCATATTCCTCATCGCGGGCATGTGGCCACTGACCATTGCGCTGCAAAAAACTGGCCTGGCACAACAGGCAATTCAATCGGTAATTCCAACGCTATCTGCGCTCCACCCCATCTGGGTAGTGACGGCGTTTGTCCTGCTGGCGATGTTGTTCACGCAATTTTTAAGCGGGCCGGTTGCGCCTATTATCATCACCCCTCTGGCACTGCAAGCAGCACAGTCACTCTCCATCGACCCTCACCCGCTGGCAATGGCTGTTGCCCTGGGGTGCTCGCTGGCGTTCATCTTCCCCATCAGCCACCCGGTGAACGTGATGGTAATGAATCCAGCCGGCTACACATTTAAGGATTACCTGCGCGCCGGCCTGCCGCTGACCCTGCTGGCATTTTGTGCAATTGTGCTTTCGATTTCTTTTGCCTGGGGGCTATAATTATCCCTTGATGCAAACCACTGATTTTTCATTCAAGATTGTTGCTCAAGACAGGCTGGCACGGGCAGGGGTGTTCAACACCCCGCATGGTGCGCTACTCACCCCTGTCTTTGCACCGGTAGGCACACAGGCAACCGTCAAATCATTGACTCCGCGGCAAATCGAAGAAACCGGGGCGTCGCTGGTGCTTTCCAACACCTACCACCTCTACCTGCGCCCCGGCGCTGAGCTGGTAGCCGAAATGGGCGGACTACACGAATTCATGCAGTGGCCCAAGCCCATGCTCACCGATTCCGGCGGATTCCAAGTCTTCTCGCTGGCAGATATGCGCAAGGTAGATGCCGACGGGGTCACCTTTAAGAGCCATATTGACGGCTCGATGCACCGCTTTACCCCCGAAAGTTCCATTGCCATACAGGAAAAACTCGGCGCGGATATCATCATGGCGTTTGATGAGTGTTCAGACCCCAACGACCACGCTTACACCCGCAAAGCCCTCGACCGCACCCACCGCTGGCTGGAGCGCTGCGTGAGCGCCAAAACGCGCCCCAATCAGGCCCTCTTCGGCATCATCCAGGGCGGGGTGAATGAGGACATGCGCCGTGAATCGGCCCAATTTGTGGCCGCGATGAACCTGCCGGGTATTGCCATTGGGGGGCTTTCAGTAGGCGAAAGCAAAGAGGCCATGTACACCACCCTCGATGCGCTCAATCCGTGGCTGCCGGTAGACAAGCCGCGCTACCTGATGGGCGTGGGAACGCCAGAGGACTTGCTGAACGGCATCCTGCGAGGCATTGACATTTTCGATTGCGTGCTGCCCACCCGCCTGGCCAGGCATCAGGCTGCCTTCACCCACAGCGGGCGGGTTAACCTGATGAATGCCGCCAATACACATGACCACAATCCAATTGACAGGGAATGCAATTGCTACACCTGCCGCACCTTCACTCGCGCTTACCTGCGCCACCTTATCGTGGCTAAAGAAATGCTGGCCTCCAGCCTGATTTCCATTCACAACATCCGCTTTCTGGTACGTTTGATGGAAAAATCCAGAGTGGCAATCCAGCAACAGACCTTTGGCACTTTTGCCGATGCTTTTCTTGACCGCTATCTGAACTCAAAGGAGTAACTGTGACCCTCATCCAATCGCTCATCCTCGGCATCGTTCAAGGGCTGACAGAATTCTTGCCCATCTCTTCTTCGGCACACCTCGTGCTGGTTCCCTACCTGTTTGGTTGGCACATTCCTGAAGCCCAGGTATTCCCGTTCGATGTGCTGGTACAGCTGGGCACACTGGTGGCAGTGATCGTTTACTTCTGGAAAGACCTGTGGGCAGTGATCAAAGGATTCTTCAAGGCGCTGGTGGACAAGAAGCCTTTTGGCAGTGTCGAAGCGCGCCTGGGCTGGTACCTGATTTTGGCGACTATTCCTGCCGGGCTGGCAGGCGTGCTCATCAAAGACAAAGTGGAAGCCGCCTTCTCCTCAGTGACCGCCACGGCACTGTTCCTTTTTCTGACCGCACTGCTGCTGGTATTGGCTGAGGTATTTGGCAAGCGCACGCGCGAGTTGGACGAAATGAACTGGCTGGATGCTCTGGTGGTTGGGATTTTTCAGGTCGTGTCCCTCTTCCCGGGGGTATCCCGTTCCGGCTCCACCATTGCCGGCGGCATGTTTCGCAAATTTGACCGTTCCTCGGCGGCGCGCTTCTCATTTCTCATGTCCATCCCGGTGATGCTGGGGGCTGGTGTGCTGGGCTTTAAGGATGCGCTGGAAATGCCGGGATTCTCTGATTTTCTGCCTATCCTGATTGTTGGATTTCTGGCCGCTTTGCTGGTGGGTTATCTGGTGATCCACTGGCTGCTGGGATACCTCAAAAAGCGCTCATTGTACGTATTCGCCATCTACTGCGTGCTGCTGGGAGCATTTATTCTGGTCCTGGGCCTGGTGCGCCAGCCAGTCAGCGCCAGCGCTCCGGTGGCACAGCCCACTGCGGCAGCGTCTGTTGCAAGCAGTAGCCAACCGGTGGCAGTGGTCACTGCCGATCCTGCACAGAATCCGCTGACGGTGGCCTACACCCCGGCGCTCGCCTGGAGCACCCCGGTGATGAAGGTCTGCACCGACAGCATCCCAGGCCTGGCCATTGTGACCACTCAGGTGCCCGCATCACAAATTGAATCTGCGGAAGACGCAGTAACGTTGCGCTGGGGTTCACCGCAACCAACGCCGGCATTGGCCTATCAACTGGGCAGTGAGGAACTGGCGCTGGCAGTGAATATGGAAAACCCTTTGGGTGCATTAAGCAAGGAACTGGTGAGCCAGATCTACAACGGCCAACTGCGCACCTGGGGAGAAGTTTATACGCAGTGCCCAGATTGCTTTACCTCCCCCCCGGCAGAAGATTTTCAAACCCTGACGATCAACACTCTTTCCTATTCCACCCAAGAAGAACCGCTGGTTCTTTTTTTGGCAGCATTCACCAACGGACAACCGGTGCTCAACCCGGCAGGAGTTCTTGTGCCCACCAGTGCCGCCATGCTGGCTGAGATCGAAAAAGACCCCACCGCCATCGGCTTTGCCGGGGTACACAGCCTGAGCAAAGAAGTCAGGCAAATTGCCCTCTCCGGGATAGACGACCCGAACAGCCTTACCGCCCCGGTACTGGCCATTACCGCGCAGGAAGCAAACGCCACCCTTGCGGCCTGGCTGTCTTGCATCCAAAAGGTAATTGCTCCCTAAGGCATACAAAAAGAGATGCGCACGTGGTGCGCATCTCTAAGGCGTCCTCTGCTATTTACGCAGTTTCCAAATATCGTTCTACTTCCCAATCCATCACATTCAAACGGAAAGTTTCCCACTCGTGGCGTTTGGCGCGCACAAAAGCGCCGTATATGCTCTCGCCCAGTGAATCGCGGATGACCTTATCTTTCTCCAACTCTGCCAGGGCTTCCAGCAGCGAACCGGGTAGCTCGGAAACGTGCTTCTTGCGGCGTTCCTCGCGCGACATTTCATACACGTTGATGTTATTCAGCGGCGCCGGGGGCACCAGGCCACGATCAATGCCATCCAGGGCAGCGGTGAGCATCACCGAATACGCCAGGTAAGGGTTGCAGGAGGGATCCGGGCAGCGCAACTCCGCGCGCACCGCTTTTTGCTGGCCGGCCACAAAGCGCGGGATGCGGATGAGCGCCGAGCGGTTGGTTTGCGCCCAACCCACATATACCGGCGCCTCGTAACCGGGAACCAGGCGCTTGTATGAATTGACCGTGGGAGCCGTCACCGCTGAGAAGCCGCGGGCATGCTCCAATTGACCGGCAATGAACCCGTGTGCGATCTTTGAGAGTTTGAACTCGTTATCGCCATCGTAGAAAAGGTTGCTGCCTTTTTTATCAAACAGCGACTGGTGGCAATGCATGCCGGAGCCGTTCATGCCAAAGATGGGCTTGGGCATAAAGGAGGCCACCAGGCCGTTCTGCGCGGCAATGGCCTTGACGGTGTATTTGAGGGTGAGCACGTTATCCGCCGAGCGCAACGCATCGCTGAAGCGGAAATCGATCTCGTGCTGGCCAAGGGCACATTCGTGGTGCCCCACTTCCACTTCCAGGCCCATCGCATCCAGCGCACGCATCAATTCCGTGCGTACCCGCACCGCCTCATCGTTAGGGGAGAAATCGAAATAACCGCCTACATCGTGCGGCACCGGGTGCATCGTCTCTCCGCCGTTGCGGCGGAAGAGGAAGAACTCCGGCTCCGGTCCCACCATGTACGACCAGCCGCGTTTTGCCAGCTCCGCCAGTTTGCGGCGCAGCAAACCGCGCGGATCACCCTCAAAGGCAGAGCCATCCGGGTGGAAAATATCGCAGAACAGGCGTGCGCGGCGCATCTCCACCGAGGTCCACGGCAGAATGGCGTAAGAATCCATATCCGGGCGCAGGTGCATATCACTTTCCTGGATGCGGGTAAAGCCCTCCACCGAAGACCCATCAAACCAGATGCCGCCATCCAGGGCTTCTTCCAGGCGGCTCACCGGCGCATCCAGGCTCTTGACCGAGCCGGTCACATCGGTGAACTGGAAGGAAATGAATTTCACCCCATCTGCTGCTACACGTGCCAATAACTCTTTTTTGTCCATTATTCCTCCTTTTAAAATAAAAAGCATGCCGGGCATGCTTAAATTTAAACAATTTAATTAAATGCAGCCCTTCCAAATAGTGAAAAAAGGTGAACGATCACCTTGCCGCTATCCAGCCTTTGAACCGCCTGTCGCCATGCGGGTTTGCGTTTGGATTTGTTTGGAAGGGAGAAAGAAGCCCGGGCAGGCTTCGGAGGCATCCGCTGATCATTCGATTTTCCCCTGTGTGCATCCCCCCAGGGTTAACATCCCTCTCGCGAGAGAGAACCTCCACCTCGTCATCTCATTGCTGAGACTCAGCCGCTAAATCTCTCAATATTCGATTGTTAATTAGCAGTTATGATACAGAACTGTGGGCAAAAAGTCAATAGGGAAGTTTTCGAGCAGGGACGTTTTTATCGCTATTATTCAATCTCCTCGTTGCATATTTGAACAAATGTACTATAATAAAGAAAAGGCAACATCAGACTATAATTAGCTAAACTTCACTTACAGGGAGAACTCTCATGGCGAAGAAACCCGTATCCGACAAAAACCAATTCGATGCCTTCGATGGCAGCCAGCCAATCAACGAAGCCAAACGTGCCGTGCTCGACAAGGCCCTCGGCGACATCGTCAAACGCTACGGCGAAGGCTCGATCATGCGCCTGGGAGAAGCTCATCAATTACAGGTAGAGGCCATCCCTACCGGTTCGCTCGCACTTGACCTGGCACTGGGCGTGGGCGGCATTCCGCGCGGGCGCATCACCGAGATCTACGGGCCGGAATCCTCTGGCAAGACCACCCTGTGCCTGCACATCGTTTCCGAGGCGCAGAAACTGGGCGGCACGGTTGCCTTCATTGACATGGAGCACGCGCTCGACCCGGCCTACGCCGCCAAACTGGGCGTAGATACGGAAAGCCTGCTTGTTTCTCAGCCGGATACGGGCGAACAGGCCCTGGAGATCTGCGAAACTCTGGTGCGTTCCGGCGCTGTGGATGTGGTGGTGGTAGATTCAGTGGCCGCCCTGGTACCGCGGGCTGAGATCGAAGGCGATATGGGCGATGCCAGCATGGGCATGCAGGCACGCTTGATGTCTCAGGCGCTGCGCAAACTCTCCGGCGCCATCAACCAGACCAAGACCGCCGTGGTCTTTACCAACCAGTTGCGCCAGAAGATCGGCGTGATGTTCGGCAACCCAGAGACCACCCCCGGCGGGCTGGCGCTCAAATTCTACGCTTCAGTGCGCCTGGACGTGCGCCGCATCCAATCCATCAAGACCGGCGCCGAGATCGTGGGCAACCACACGCGTGTGCGCGTGGTCAAGAACAAGGTAGCTCCACCCTTCCGCACCGCTGAATTCGACATCATGTACAACGAAGGTATTTCCAAGGCCGGCGAGATCATTGACCTGGCTACCGCAATGGAAATCATCCAAAAGCGCGGCGCATTCTTCTCCTACAACGATACACGGCTGGGCCAGGGCCGTGAAAACGCCAAGGAATTCCTCAAACAACATGAAGACCTCAGCGGCGAGATCGAACGCCTCGTGCGCGAGCACGCCGTCACCAGTGACCTGCCGCTTGACCTGGGTTCCGGCGCAGATGCCGGCGAGGACGAATAGCCATTGTGAAATTACGCCCGCACAAATTCGCGCTCATTGCCCTGTTACTGCTAACCTGCCTCACCGGCTGCGCCAGTTTGCTCACCCATTCCGTACCGGTTGAAGAGCAGGCAGCGTTGTTCATTGCTCCCACCTTCTCGGCCAGCGGTGCTGCCAGCAGCGGTGAAAACTCCAATCAACCCGGCGGCGCCACCCCCACGGTTTCCTGCACGGATGGTTTGTTGTGGCTGAACGACCTTTCCATCCCGGATGGCAGCCAGGTGGCCCCCGGTTCATCTCTGGATAAACAATGGCAGGTGAAGAACAGCGGCACCTGCAACTGGGACGAGCGCTACACCCTGCGCCTGACCGCCGGCGTGGATATGGGTGCAGCCTCTCCGCAATTGCTGGTACCGGCACGCGGCGGCAGCGAGGCGGTGGTGCAAATCACCTTCACTGCCCCTGCGGAGGCAGGAAGATACCGCAGCGCCTGGCAGGCCTATAATCCCGATGGCCAGCCTTTTGGCGACCCGATCTACATTGAGATCGTGGTTACCGCTCCCTAGATTTTCCTTTACGCCATCGTGGGCCTAAAAGCAAAACGCGTTCTACGCTTTACCCTATGGATGCTCCTGTTGGGAGCATTGGCAGATGCTGGCGCGTTCTTAATCCTCTCCAATGTTCAGGCGGCGCAGGCACTTGGGCTGTTTTCCGCCAGCCCCACAGTTGTGCCGTTTGCGCTGCAATCGGGAGAAACAGCCACGCCTTTCCAACCGCTGCCCACCGACACCCCCACCCCTACCAATACTCCCACACCGACCCCCACAGCCACATTTACCCCAACACCCACCGCCACGGCCACTGCCACCAACACCCCGCGCCCTACCGCAACGCGCATCCCGGCTACTGCTACCTCCTCCGATGGACTGCCCTCTGAATACAGCATCACCGGTGTGGTGGGGCATAACCAGAGCCACCTACTCTCTTGCGAAGCACGGTCGGCGGCAGATTGGGCTGCCTATTACGGCGTTTCGGTCAGCGAGTTGTCCATCCAGAACAGCCTCCCCGCCAGCGACGATCCTGAAAGCGGTTTTGTTGGCTCGGTGGATGGCGCTGAAGGCCAATTACCGCCCAACGACTACGGTGTGCATGCCGAGCCCATCGCAGCGGCATTGCGCAATTACGGCGCCTCTGCAACCGCTGTAAAGGGCCTTTCCTATTACCAGTTACGACAGCAGATCGCCGCCGGCAATCCGGTCATCGTGTGGGTGGTGGGCAATGTGTGGCCGGGAACACCTGTAAGCTACACAGCCAGCAATGGCAACACCACCACCGTAGCACGCTATGAGCACACCGTGATGATCGTGGGCTACGACGCTTACGGAGTAACCGTAGTGGATGGCGCCATGACCTACTGGCGCGCCAAAAGCACCTTTTTGGATTCCTTTGCTGTTCTTGGTAACATGGCTGTGATCCAACCCTAAAACCCATAGCAAAATTCAACCGGCGCAATTAGCGCCGGTTGAATTCATCCTTCGACATCAGCAGAATTCTACGTACCTTCCTGCCAGGAGGCCAGGTACTTGACCTGCTCAGCGCTCAATTTGTCGATCTTAACATTCATCGCCGCCAGTTTGAGTTCGGCAATCTTCAGGTCAATGCTTTCCGGTACGGGGTAAACGCGTTTTTCCAACTTTGAAGCATTCTTCACCAGATACTCCAGCGACAAAGCCTGGTTGGCAAAGGACATGTCCATCACCGAGGCGGGATGCCCCTCAGCCGAGGCCAGGTTGATCAGGCGGCCTTCGCCCAGAATATAGATGCGCCGGCCATCGCTGGTGAGGTATTCTTCTACGAACGGGCGCACCAACCGCTTGGATTTGGACATCTTTTCCAGCGCAGGGATGTTAATCTCCACGTTGAAGTGCCCGGAGTTGGCGACAATCGCGCCGTCCTTCATTAACTCAAAGTGCTTCTCATCTACCACGTTGATGTCACCGGTGAGGGTCACAAAGATATCGCCAATCCTGGCGGCGTCTTTCATCGGCATCACCTTGTAACCATCCATCACCGCTTCCAGTGCCTTGAGGGAGTCAACCTCGGTGACAACCACGTTGGCGCCCATGCCGCGTGCGCGTGAAGCCAGGCCGCGCCCGCACCAGCCGTATCCGGCTACCACAAAGGTCTTGCCGGCCAGCAGAACGTTGGTGGCGCGCACAATTCCATCAATGGTGGATTGGCCCGTGCCGTAACGGTTATCAAAGAAATGCTTGGTGAGGGCATCGTTGATGGCGATGATGGGGTAATTAAGCGCCTTATCGGCAGCCATGGCATGCAGGCGAATCACTCCGGTGGTGGTTTCTTCGGTTCCGGCAATCACACCGGGCAGCAGTTCACGGCGGTCTTTGTGCAGCACGTTAACGAGATCCGCGCCATCATCCATCGTGAATTGCGGCTTGTGGTCCAGCGCCGCATGGATATGCTTGTAGTAGGTGGTATTGTTTTCGCCCTTGACGGCGTACACGGGGATTTCATCGTGCGAGACGAGAGAGGCTGCCACCTCATCCTGGGTGGAGAGCGGGTTTGAGGCGGTGAGTACCACATCCGCGCCTCCAGCTTGGAGCGTCTTCATTAAATTAGCTGTTTCAGTAGTCACGTGCAGGCAGGCCGAAATGCGCAGCCCCTTGAGGGGTCGCTCCTTCTCAAAACGTTCCTTGATCTGGCGCAGTACGGGCATTTCGCGTTCTGCCCAGGCGATCTTTAATCGGCCACCTTCCGCCAGCTTCATATCCTTGACATCATAATTTGCCATCTTTTGCTTCCTCCAAAACTATTGTATTTTTTCCAACTCGCCATGATCATCAAAATGCTGACGATAGCGGTTAATAAACTCAGCAGGTGTATAAAAGTGATTCTGCGTTCCCTTTTGCTCCAGGCAATAAGTGGCGGCCAGGGCGCCCATCTGCCCGCAAGTCTGCAAGCCCAGGCCCAGGCGATAGCCGCGCAAAAAGCCTCCGCGGAAGGCATCTCCCACGCCGGTGGGGTCGGCAATCTTAACCGCCGGAACAATGGGAATTTCATAGCGTTTGCCGCCGGAGTTGACCAGCGCGCCTTTTTCTCCCAGTGTGACCACCAGCAAACTCACCATCTGCTCGATCTCATCGGCTGAGTAGCCAGTATGCTTTTGCAGCAGATCATACTCGTACTCATTGCAGAAGAGCGCATGGGCATGCTCCACACCGTATTTGAGGTCGGTATGGGGATTGCGCGCTACCTGCTGCGAAGGATCAAAGAGGTAGGGGATATTGAGGCGCACACATTCTTCGCAATAACGCCGCATCGCCCGCGGGTCGTTGGGTGCGATCAACACATAATCAATCTCACCCGGTGCTGCTTCCGCCAGGGAATAATCTGCCGCGTCGGCCATGGCGCCGGTGTAAAAACTGGCGATCTGGTTATTCTCCTGATCGGTGTTGACAAAAAACGAGGCGGTAAATTTATCCGTAATGATCTTGATATATTTGGTGCTCATCGCATGAGACTGCATCCAGGCGCGGTAATCGGCAAAGTCCTCGCCGGCAGTGGCAAACACTACCGGTTTTTCGCCCAGAAGGGAAAGCGTGTAAGCGATATTGGGGGCAATGCCCCCGCGCTGGCGCGTCATGCTGTCCACCAAAAAAGAGAGGCTGATCTTGTCCAGCTTTTCCGGCAAAAAGTTATCGCGGAATTTGCCGGGGAAGGTCATTAAATAATCAAATGCGATGGAACCAGTGATAAAAATGGACATAAATACCCTTCTTATTTCAAATTATAAACGGATTGCGGAAATTTTTCGCTAAACGGTGGGTAGATCACCCCGTCTTCCGTCACCCAGGCAGAAATGAGATCGTGAGGAGTGATATCAAAAGCCGGATTGCGCGCCTGGGCAGTCTGCGGTGCAACGCGTTCACCTTTGAACTCCAGCGCCAGCACCTCTTCCATCTCGCGTTCCTCAATGGCAACAGAACGACCATCCGGGATGCTGAGGTCGAGGGAGGTTTTCGGGAAGACAGAGTACACCGGGACATGGTTAGCATGAGCCGCCAGGCTAAGCATGTAAGTACCCACTTTGTTGACCACATCGCCATTGGCCACCACGCGGTCCGCGCCAAAAAAGACCGCGTTCACCTCGCCGCGCAGCAAAAAGTAACCGGCGGCATTATCGGTGATGATCTGGTAGGGGATGCCATACTGCTCGCACTCCCAGGCCGTCAGGCGTGCGCCTTGCAGGCGCGGGCGCGTTTCATCTACTAGCACCCGGATGTGCTTACCAGATTCATGGGCATAGCGGATGGCTCCCAGCGCTGTTCCCCAGTCTACCCCGGCCAGTGCCCCGGTATTGCAATGATGAATGAGCACATCGCCATCGTGGATAAGTGAAGCGCCGTGCTGCGCCAGGCGCAGGTTAGTGGCAACATCCTCTTCTGCCATAGCCAGAGCTTCTTGCAAAATTGCCTGAGCCGCCTGGCGAGCATCCATTGGCTGAGATTCTGCCACGCGCATCACGCGCGCTACACCCCAGCCCAAATTGACTGCGGTAGGGCGTGCCTGGGTGAGCAGTGCTGCCTTTGTCCGCAGTTCCGCCAGCCAGGAAGGATGTTTCTGCTCCGCCAGATGCTGCGCCGCCAGCGCTACTCCCAACGCGCCAGCCACCCCCAGGGCAGGCGCACCGCGAATCACCATTTGCTGAATAGCCCAAACCATTTCTTCACAGGTATGCGCGCTAAAGATCACCAACTCGCCCGGCAATCGGCGCTGGTCGATCATCTTCACCAGGCGATCCTCTCTGTCCCAGTCAATCGTGCGCATACTTTCACCAAAAAACGCTCTCAGCGGAGAGAGCGTTCCTTCCGGCTTAGTTTAACATGCTTCCGCAGGATTCGCAATATTTTATGCTATGATTTTAGGATTCAGGTTCCCCATCAGGAAGCTGAGACCGAGGTACGATGAAACGCATCTTTGCTGCCATTCTTTTGTTTGTTTTGCTGGCTTCCGCCTGCACAGCCAACCCCTCCGGGGAGTCCTGGCTCGATGGGTTAACCTCCCCGCGCAGCAGCGCCACCCCCACTGCCACCGCTACCCCATTACCTAAGGCACGCATCACATTGGGAGAGGAGGATATCCTCTCCGGCGATTATGACGCTGCATTGAGCGAGTTCTGGACTGCCCGCGAGCAATCCACCGATGCCGAAGTGATTGCCGCCGCCCAACTGGGTATCGGCCGCGTGCTGCTGGCCAAGTCTGATTACAGCGGCGCTGCCGCACAGCTTAATTGGCTGCTGGAAAACATCACCAGCGGAGAAACGCGCGATACGGCTTATTTCTACCTGGCGCAAGCCTATACAGGCTTGCAGCAATACGCTCAGGCAGCCACCGCCTATGGCCAGTATTTGCAGGCACAACCCGGCGTGCTCGATAGCGAAATCCTGACAATGCAAGGGGATGCCTATACCAATGCCGGCGATTACAGCAACGCCCTTTCCAGCTACCAGGCAGCACGCCAGAAGCAAACCAGCGGTGCTACCGATGCCCTGGACATCAAGATTGCGCAATCAATCGCTGCAACGGGAGATAACGGCGGGGCGATCAATGCCTATCTGGCACTCTACGATTCCTCGACAAATGCGGCCACAAAGGCCCAGGTCAATCTTTTGCTGGGGCGTATCTACCTGCAACTGAACGAGCCTGAGCAAGCCTATGCGCGTTTTCAGGATTCTGTCACTAACTTTCCTACCTATTACGATACCTATTCGGGGTTGGTGGTGCTTGTTGACGCCGGCCAACCTGTGAATGAGCTGATGCGCGGCATTATCGATTATTATGCTGGCAAATACGGGCTGGCGATTGAAGCCTTTGACCGCTACCTGTATGACAACCCGGAACACGATGCCACCGTGCATTATTATCGGGCCCTCAGCCTTTGGAATATTGGAGATTACGAAGGTGAAATTGCTGAATGGGACAGGCTCATCCAGGATCACGCCAGAGACGACAAGTACGCGGCCGCTTTTTTGGAAAAGGCCACCACCCTCTATAACTACTTGAACCGTTACGATGAGGCAGCGCAAACCCTGCTCACCTTTGTAGCCCAGGTACCCGATTCTTCCAGCGCTTCAGACTATCTCTACCGCGCGGCGCGCATTTATGAACTGGGTGGGTATCTCTCCAAAGCCGCTGCCACATGGGAGCGCATTATCAACGAATATCCCAGTTCGGAACAGGCATATACGGGCCTTTTCCAGGCCGGGATCATTTACTACCGCATGGCCGATTATGGCAAAGCTCAGGTTACTTTTCAGCGCCTGATCCTGCTGGCAGTCTCTCCAGCGGAAACGGCTTCTGCCCAGATGTGGGTGGGCAAGTGCCTTGAAAAGCTCGGCCAGGGTGAAGAAGCCAAAGGCTATTACAGCCAGGCGAAGGCCACTGACCCCACCGGGTATTATGGCATCCGTGCCGGTCAGTTACTCAACGGGCAGTCGCCCTTTCCGCGCGCTGCCAACATAGACTTGTCCGTTGACCTGGAAGCAGAAAAGAAAAACGCTGATCAGTGGGTACTTAACACTTTCAAGCTGGATGCGGCCACTGATCTCAGTACCACCACTCCTCTGGAGGCATACCCACATTTCCTGCGCGGGCAGGAGTACAACAAACTGGGCATGCGTGATAATGCACGCACCGAATTCGACGCTCTGCGCGAAGAACTGGTTTCTGACCCGCTGAACACCTATCGTCTGCTGAGTTACCTGGTTGACCACAAGTATTATCACACTGCCGTTTTCGCCAGCCGGCAGGTATTGGACATAGCCGGATTGAGCCAGGAACAAACCCTCACCGATGCCCCTAAATACTTCAACCACATCCGCTTTGGTGTGTTCTTCCGCGATATTGTAGTCTCGGCTGCCAACGAGTATGATTTTGACCCGCTGCTAATCTTCAGCGTCATCCGCCAGGAGAGTTTGTTCGAGCCAGCCATCAGTTCCAGCGCCGATGCACGCGGGCTGATGCAAATCCTGCCCTCCGTGGGGGAAGAAATTGCCAGCGGGCTTGGCTGGCCCGCCAGTTACCAGGCCAGCGATCTTGACCGTCCGTTGATAAACGTCCGCCTGGGAACCAATTACCTCAAGCGCTGGTCCAACTACTTTAACGGCGATATTGCCGCGACCCTATCTTCATACAATGCAGGTATCGGTGCCACCCTCCCCTGGCAAGAATTATCCAATGGCGATGTGGACTTGTTCATGGAGATGATCCGTTACGAGCAAACGCGCGAGTACATCCGGTCAATTGCAGAATATTACGAGATCTACAAATCCATCTACACTCACCCGTAAACAGACAAAAAAACTCCCCGATTGCTCGGGGAGTTTTTTTGCATTTGAAGCTCACTTTCGGTTCTTCAATGCCGCCTGGGCTGCCGCAAGGCGCGCCACCGGCACGCGGAACGGAGAGCAGGAAACATAGTTGTTACCCACACGATGGCAGAACTCGATGGAAGCCGGATCACCGCCGTGCTCGCCGCAGATACCCACTTCAAGTGCCACACGCTGGGCGCGGCCATCATCCACCGCCATCTTCATCAGGCGGCCTACGCCATCCTGGTCGAGGGTCTGGAAAGGATTCTTGGGCAGGATGCCCTCTTCCACATACTTGACGAGGAAGTTGCGCTCGGCATCGTCACGGCTGTAACCAAAGGTCATCTGGGTCAGGTCGTTGGTGCCAAAGGAGAAGAATTCAGCCACACTGGCAATCTCACCGGCGGTAACAGCAGCGCGCGGAATTTCGATCATCGTGCCGAATTTGTAGGGGAAGGTAACACCCTTTTCTTTCATCACCTCGGATGCAATACGCTCCAGGCGCGGCTGAATCCACTTGAGTTCATTGATGTGACCAGTGAGCGGAATCATCACTTCCGGTTTGGCATGAACGCCACGCTTGGTGCAGTCGGCGGCGGCCTCAAAGATGGCGCGCACCTGCATCTCAACAATCAGCGGCATGGCAATGGAAAGGCGCACGCCGCGCAGGCCCATCATCGGGTTGGATTCATGCATGGCCTGCACTGCTGCCAGCAGGGATTCCTTTTCGGCCAGGCCTTTGGTCTCACCCTTGACGCGCATGGTGATCACCTCTTCCAGCAGTTGCTCTTCAGAGGGGAGGAACTCATGCAGCGGCGGGTCGATGAGGCGGATGATCACAGGATAACCGTCCATGGCCTCGAACAGGCCATCGAAGTCTGAACGCTGGAAGGGCAGCAATTCATCCAAAGCCTCTTTGCGGATCTGGTCGTTCTTAGCCAGGATCATGCGCTGTACAATCGGCAAGCGGGTGGGTTCAAAGAACATGTGCTCGGTACGGCACAGGCCAATACCCTTGGCGCCAAAGGAACGCGCCCGCTGGGCGTCTTTGGGATAATCCGCGTTGGCCCACACCTGCAAACCGGTGGTCGGCCAGCCCTGCGGAGCCTTGCGAATGCCAGGGGTAGCGCAGATTTCATCAGCCCAATCCAGGAACTTGAGCAGGTCTTTTTGTTCTTCGAATTTCGGATTGGTCAATTCGATCTTGCCAATAAAGACCTCGCCGGTGGTTCCATCCAGCGAAATCCATTCCCCTTCTTTGATCACTTTATCGCCCACGGTCATCTGGCGTTTTTCCATATCGATGACCACCGAGGAAGCTCCTACGATGCAGGGTACACCAAACTGGCGTGCTACCACGGCAGCGTGAGAAGTAGCGCCGCCCTCGCTGGTGAGGATACCCTGGGCAGCCAGCATCCCGTGCACATCATCCGGCTTGGTGAACGGGCGCACCATGATGGTCTTCTGGCCTTCTTCCTTCGCTTTGCGTTCGGTGGTATCAGCATCAAAGTAGATCTGCCCCACCGCGGCACCGGGGGAAGCGTTCACGCCGCTGGCCAGATAGAAACCGTCTTTTTTGGCCTTGGCCTTGGTTTCAGATGAGAACTGGGGGTGCAGCATCGCGTCCACATCGGAAGTGGAAACGCGGCTCATAGCCTCTTCTTTCGAGATGAGACCCTCGCCGACCATGTCCACAGCGATCTTCACTGCAGCAGAAGCAGTGCGCTTACCATTGCGGCATTGCAACATCCACAACTTTTTGCGTTCAATGGTAAATTCCACGTCCTGCATATCGTGATAGTGCTCTTCCAAGATTTTGACGACTTTCAGGAATTGTTCATTGGCTTCAGGCAGTACATTGCCGAGGGTTGCGATCTTCTCGGTATTGCGGATGCCTGCCACCACATCTTCACCCTGGGCGTTGAGCAGGTAATCACCGTAGAGCACTTTTTCACCAGTGGCGGGGTTGCGCGTAAAGGCCACACCCGTGCCAGAATCAGTGCCCATATTACCAAAGACCATTGTCACAATATTGACGGCGGTTCCCAGATCATCCGGGATATTGGTGGCGCGGCGATAATCCACGGCGCGCTTGCCGTTCCAGGATTTGAACACTGCCTCGGTAGCCAGCTTGAGTTGGTCGAGAGGACTCTGAGGGAAATCCATTCCTTTTTCTTTTTTAGTAACCGCTTTGAAAGTTTCCACCAGTTTTTTGAGATCATCAGCGGTCAGGTCAGTATCGCTCTTGACACCCTTGGCTGCTTTGGCGGCCTGCAGGGGATGTTCAAAAGCTTCATCATCAATACCAAGTACCACTGAGCCAAACATCTGAATCAAGCGGCGATAAGAGTCATAGACAAAGCGCTCGTTATTGGTCAGCGCTACCATGCCCTTGGCCGTCTCGTCATTGAGGCCAATGTTGAGCACAGTATCCATCATTCCCGGCATGGAGAATTTTGCACCAGAGCGGCAGGATACCAGCAATGGGTTATGGGCATCGCCAAACACTTTTCCGGCAGCTTTTTCGGTTTCTTTCAGGGCAACGAGCATCTGATCCCACTGGCCAGCCGGGAACTTGCCCTCCACCTGGTAAGCGTTACAGGCTTCGGTGGTCACCGTAAATCCCGGTGGGACGGGCAGGCCAATTCTGGCCATTTCCGCCAGGTTGGCACCCTTTCCCCCCAGCAAACCGCGCACCTTGTCCCAATCGCCCCCCACATAGGCTTCTGCGGCTGCAATTTCGTTGAACAAATATACCCATTTCTTTTCGACCATTTTGTCCTCCAGACTGATAACTTAACCCGCCTTGGCGGGAAATTTGCACCAAATACTGAATTTTACCACGATTGAAAAAGGACTATACAACTCGTGTTGGTCAGTTTTAAATTCTTTTGTAAACGGATTGCAAGGTAAAAAGCAAGACGAATCGCTGATAATAGGGTATCTTTATCTCTTTCTTGGAGAATTGAATGAAGATCCTTGTGATTGACGATGATCCTGCCATGACCGAACTTTTAAGTTTGGTCCTTGCACCCACCAAAGCTCAGATCATTACCACCAATTCAGGGGAAGACGGCATCAAACTGGCCGATGAAAAAAAGCCCGACATCATCCTGTTGGACTTGATGATGCCCAATACCGACGGTTGGCAGGTAACCGAAAGAATCCGCAAATTCAGTACGACCCCCATTTTGATCCTGTCCGTGCTGGATAACCCCGGTCTGGTGGCTAAGGCGCTGGACAAGGGCGCCGATGATTACCTGGTCAAACCCGTTGCCAGCGGGGTTCTCATTGCACACATCAACAACCTTACCCGCAGGCGCACGTTACATAACCCGGACACCGCCCCTTTAAAAATGGAGATGACCTCTTCAAAATAGGCGGCAATAAATCTCAGGATTCTCTGGCCTGGTGGCACCGTTGGGTGAGCCAGGCCAGCGCGTTTTCAGTGCTGGTAATTTCGCCCGCGGCCTGTTCTTCCTTTAGCGCCTCCAACAGCTGGCCTACCAGTGGTCCGGGTTCCAGCTTGCAAGCGGCCATGATTTTTTCACCATTGAGCAACGGTTTTGGCCGGCACACTTCCGGGTGATGGAACCACATATGCAATAATTCGGTTGATCTATGCAACACTCGCAGCCAATCCGCTTGAGCAATTTCGGCAGCAGGCCGGCCAGCGAAACATGCCAGTGCCAGCAGGATCAACCCAACCCCCTCATCTCCAACCCGGTTGAAGAAACGGTAGATTTCGCGTCTTGTTAGTTCTGGTTCAGAGGTAACAAATGCCGTCGCACTGTCCTCATTCTCAAGGCAATTGTGGAGAAAATCCAGTTCCTGGCGAGCAAAAATACCCGTTAATTCCCCGGGCAAGTGCATCGCTGCCTTTGTGGCAGGCATCAGCAAAAAGTACTTGCTCAATTGCAAGCGCGTGCGCCCGCCGGAGTTGCGCTCGCTCAAGTAGCGTACCAACTCGGGCCTTAGTTGAGTCATTGCCGAGGAAAAGGTTGCTGCTGTGAAGAAATCCTGGCGCACCTTGCCTGCGCTGCTGCAAAGTAATGCAGCAAATAGTTCACAAGTGCGGTATTGTGCCAAACGCTGCGGCTGTAACGAGAGTCCCAGCCTGTTCAATATATGCAATTCCTGCATGAGTGACACAGCGACAAATGAAACTTCAAGATCAAGGAGTTTAAAGAGTTCATCACGCTTACGCTCAAGCGATACATCCTCCAGCAACGGACCTGCCGTTGTAAGCAAGTGGCAAGTTACAGGCTCAATGCGCAAGTGGAGGCCGGCAGCATAGCGCAGCGCGCGGATCACGCGCACCGGATCAGCCGAGAAACTATCCTGGCGGCATGGCCGCAGCCATTTTTCCTGCAGGTCACGGGCGCCTTTAAGGGGATCAACCATCTCTTCCGGGTGGCGCAGGTCAAGCGCCATTGCGTTGACGGTAAAATCCCTGCCTTTCAAGTCTTCTTCCAGTGTTCCTTGCAGAGCGGCGAAATCGAGCACCAATTGCGGAAATTGCAGCGTATCGACCAGAACCCGGCTGGTAAGGCGTTCTTCATCCATCACGTAGAAGGCACCGCCGGTACGCTCAGCCACGCGGCGCGCCAGCCGACGCGGATCGCCGGAGGTGCAAAAATCAAAATCATGCGCCGTGTGTTGGAGCAGTAAATCGCGCACCGCACCGCCCACCAGGTAACATTCTTCCCCCTCTTTAAGCAGCGTGCGCACAGTGCCAACAATTTCCGGCAGGGTTGTGATCATGTGGCTGGTTTGTATTTTTTCAGATCGACAACGCCAATAAATGGCAGGTTGCGATAATAGTCGTCAATATCCAGGCCATAGCCAAAAACAAACTTGTTGGGAATCGAGAATCCGATGTATTTGATGGGAACAGCAACCTCGCGCCTCTCGGCTTTATCGAGCAAAGTGCAGACATTGATGCTGGCCGGGCCGCGCGTGGCCAGCAGGTTCATCACCGCGCTGATAGTTCTGCCGCTGTCGATGATGTCCTCCACCAGCAGAACATGCTTGCTAGCAATATCCACCCCCAGGTCCAATGTCAGGCGCACACGCCCGCTGGATTCACGCCCGCCTACGCCATAGGAAGACACCCCCATGAACTCAATGGCATGCGGGATGGAAATGCGGCGGATCAGGTCGGTGAGAAATAAAACCCCGCCGCGCAGGATGCATACCAGGATCAACGGGCCTTTGCCTGTATAATCCTGGCTGATTTGCGCTCCAAGCTCAGCAATACGCCCTTGCAGCGCCTCTTCGGAGATCAAAACCTCGCTCAAATACTCGTGGTAATCCTGTACCATGCACTCCCTCCTAGTTGCGCGGCACTTCGTGATGAGCACGGCAACGCGCCTCATACATCTCGGAAGCACCCACAATGATCACCGGGTCGTTAAAGTGCGCCGGCTTTCCATTCACCAAACGCTGCGTGCGGCTGGCAGGTTCACCGCAGACCATGCAAATGGCCTGTAATTTATCCACCTGCTCTGCCCGTGCCATCAGCACCGGCATCACGCCAAAAGGCTCACCTTTGAAATTCAGATCCAGCCCCGCCAGAATGACACGTATGCCTTTATCTGCCAGGCCATCCACAATTGTGATAATCTCTTCATCCAGGAACTGTGCCTCATCAATACCAACCACAGTGGTATCTTGCTCCAGTTTTTCCAAAATGTCGCTGGCTTTCTGGATAGGCAGCGCTTCAAATACGGAACCAGCATGGGAGGCCACTTTGAGCACATCGTAACGATTATCAATGGCCGGTTTGAACACCTGCACTTTTTGCCGCGCTATGGTTGCCCGCCGTAATCTCCGGATCAGTTCATCCGTCTTGCCGCAAAACATGGAGCCACAGATCACTTCCACCGAGCCGGTATGATGCTTCATTTTTTGCTCCTGAAAGAGTTTCTATCATTCTACCTTAACGACCTCGTTTTTGCTCAGCATATAACAAAACACCTCCGGTTTTCCCGGAGGTGTTAACTGGCAATGCAATCGCTAAACGGCAGCTTCTTCGCCGGTGGCGGGCAACTGATAACCCAACTGGCGCAGTGCCTTCTTCATATCGATCAAAGATTTACGGCCAAATCCTTCCACTGCCAGCAGGGCGGCTTCGCCTTCGGCCAGCTTGGCAATCACCTTGCCAACGTTATCCAAACCGGCTTTTTCGAGCGATTCGGTGGCTTTGGCTGACAACCCAATTTCCTTGACGGAACGGGTGGGAGAAACTTTGGCGCTCTCGCGTGCTTTCTTCTCGTTCTCGAAATCCTTGCTAGCCTGAACACGCTTGTAGAAGCGGTCCACCTGGCCTTCAATGTCGATGAGACGTTGCTGCTGCCCGGTGAAGAACGGGTGGCATTTTGAGCAAACCTCGGTGCGGATTTCTTTGCGGGTAGAGCCGGTTGTCCAAGTGTTGCCGCAAGAGCAAACTACCTTGGCATCCGGGTAATAAGTTGGGTGAATCCCTTTTTTCATTTTCGCTGACCTTCCTGATTGAAAGTGTTTTTACAATTGTCTTGGCAGACGGATTTGTAAAAAATGAGGTTATTCAGAGACAGCGGGTTTAACATGAACCTGCTTCTGACCGTTGGGCAAGGTCTCGTATTCCACAACACCCTGCGCAATCGCAAATAAAGTATCATCAGTTCCCACGCGTACATTCAGACCGGGTTTGATCTTGGTGCCGCGCTGGCGAACGAGGATATTTCCAGAAAGCACTTTTTCGCCGGCGAATTTCTTGACGCCCAGG
The DNA here is from genome assembly GCA_937897615.1 of uncultured Anaerolineaceae bacterium. Taxonomy (GTDB): domain Bacteria; phylum Chloroflexota; class Anaerolineae; order Anaerolineales; family Anaerolineaceae; genus UBA6107. The sequence goes on along the minus strand of CALCNO010000049.1, from coordinate 34,740 downwards.
CGCTGTGCATTACTGTCACGACCGTTCCTACTGGAACCACCACCTTTTTTATGAGCCATTTCTCTTACTCCACACTGATAGATTCAACTTTTAGGCGGGTGTACTGCTGGCGATGACCCGTCTTGACACGGATGCGCTTCTTGGGTGAGTATTTGAATGTCACCAACTTGGGGCCTTTCACGTGGTCCACAACAGAAGTTGTGATCTTGGCACCCTTCACAGTCGGCGTGCCCACCAGCACCTTTTCATCTTCTGCCAGCAAAAGCACAGACTCAAGCACCACGGCTTTCCCAGCTTCTACCTCCAGGAGGTCCACATCAATCGTGGCTCCTTCGACGGCCTTGTACTGCTTGCCGCCACTTTCGACAATTGCATACTTCATGATCCGATTCTCCAATCTTCACTTCACCGGTTTCCCGCGCTGCGCGCCGGATTGCGGGGAAGTTGGAATAATAAGCTGCCTTCCTGTACGAAGGCAGACGCTATTATACAGGTATGTGCCTGGTGTGTCAATGCGTTTAGTGCTTTAGGCGCTGTACCCCACGCGTTCATCCCCCACGCGCCTGGTCTTCTTGATGCGGTCCATGTGTTCCAAAAAAGGCACGGCGTACTTGCGGCTGGTCTTGAAAGTCTCTTTGAGGACAATAATTGTGATCGATTTCCCTTGCGCCAGTAAGTCATCCACGCAGGCAACAAGAGACGCATATTCCTTTTGACGGAAAATGATCTCGGGGGAAATCCGCACCATCTGCCCGTTCTCGATCAAAACCTGCAACAACTCTTGCCCAAGTAAATCGCTGGCTTCCTGGTAAGTGGGCGGCGTAAAAGGATTGGCGTCAATCATCTCCCATAATCTGGACAGTGCCTTCTCCTGTGCAGGAGAGAACGTAAGTTGCCAACCCGGCAGCGAAAAAACTTTTCCATCGTGCTTGAGCTGTCCTTCATGAACCAGCGCTTTTAACAGCACATGGGCAGTGTCTTCATCCACACGCAGATCTTTGGCCACCTCGGCAAAACGGAAACCCACCCTCCCCGGAAAAGCTGCGTGCAGTTTTTCCAGGCTGGCTTGCAGGGATGCGGCCAACTGAACAAAAGCACCGGTGCTGATTACCAGTTGGTTTCCGCCGCCTGCACCGCCCAGTTCCCGCAGCCGGCCCTGCTGTACCAACGCAGAACAGGCAGCACTTACCTCGCGCTCTTCTCTTTTGAGTTGCCGGCTTAACGCTGTAGAAGTTACTGGCAGACTGGCTGCCGAAAGCAAAAGTTCTTCCAACGAGCCGCGGTGCAGCAATGTCAGCCGTTCTAGCGTAGCTGCGTCCCGCAGCTTATATTTGCTTTTGGGATGCGGGTCAAGGATCACACCGCCACCCAGCGTCCTTGCCGGCGATGCACTGCGCAGGATAAAATGGTCCCCCGTTTTAACACAAACAGGTTCATCCAATTCCAGTTGCAGATAACCTTTCGCTCCCGCATGCAAATCGTCACCGGCCAGCGTACGCACACGCGCCAAACGGCGAGCTGTTCCAGTAAAGAACTTTACCTGTTGGTTATGCTTAAGTACCGGCAACTCCCCGGGCAACAAACGCACGGACACATCTACAAGAGAAGTATCCGTGTATATGTCGGGTTTAACAAGCACATCGCCACGAGCAATTTCATCCTTGCTCAGGCTGGCAAGATTGACGGCAACACGGCTACCGGGGGACACACTTTGTATTTTGCGTTTATCGCTTTGCAGGCCGCGAATTCTGGAATGAGCATTGCCTGGCAAAAGAGCTACTTCATCTCCCGTTGCCAGACTGCCTTCCAGCAGGGTTCCAGTGACCACAGTGCCAAAGCCCTGGATCGAAAAAACGCGGTCAATTGGCAGGCGTGGGGTTTTGCCATCATCACCTAGAACATGCGGAGCTTTGGAAAACTTCTGCAATTCTTCCACCAGAGCGGTTATTCCGGTGCCTGTGCGCGCCGAAACGCGCACGATGGGAGCATTCGCCAGGCTTAGCCCTGTCAGAGCTATGCGGATTTCTGCCTCCAGCAGAGCCAACCATTCAGGGTCGTTTGCCAGATCGGCCTTGGTGAGCACCACTACCCCCTGTTGAATCTCCAGCAGGTCAATGATCGCTAAATGCTCACGTGTTTGCGGCATAATCCCCTCATCCGCCGCAATAACCACGATCACGCCATCAATGCCGCCCATTCCCGCCAGCATGTTTTCGATGAAATCCACGTGCCCTGGCACATCAATGATCCCCACCTGCGTACCGTCAGGCATGTCAAAATAAGCAAAGCCGAGATCGATGGTCATCTCGCGCAGTTGCTCTTCCTTCAGCCGATCTGGATGGGTTCCAGTTAAGGCAGCCACCAGCGCCGATTTGCCGTGGTCTACATGCCCGGCTGTGGCCAACACCAACATTTTAGAAACGCTTTCGGAAAGCCTGATTAAAAGATTCAAGCATTTCTTGCGAGGTGCCGTATAAGCCGTTGAGCAATTTCTTTAATTCTTCGGTGAGCTGCCCCAGGCTATCCTGCATATCCTGCATGTTATCTTCCAGTTTCGTCAGGCGTTCATTCACCTGATTGAGCAGGCGTGCATCCTCGCGGGATTCCTCTTCGCGGGTAAGGGTGTAATTGGTCCAGCGCTTTTGATCTTCAGCTTTAAAAGCAATCCACTCCTGGCGGAAACGCTCCTCCGACAGGCGATTCATCTCGGTGATTTCGTTGATACGGCGATTGATGCGATCGTTCACTTCATCGAATTCTGTCTGAGATTTTCTGATGCTGCGGCTGGCCTCGTCAAAGTCAAGCAACTTGGTAGAGATGGCGTTGCCCAGGGCTTGCAGTTCCTCATTTTTCTGCTGCCAGGTTTTCCACTGATTGTTACGCTCCACCTGATCCAGAGAACTCTTTTCCAGAAAGGCTGCCTGTGCCTGCTTGCGTTCTTTTTCACTGGCGAGCAAGTCATTGAATTTCTTATCCAACTTGCTGAGCGCCTCTTTGTTCAGGTCGTTAAAATTCCACACTTCTTCAAGGCGCTTCTTGAGAGCCGCATTCTCGAGTTGAAGGTCCGTAGTCCTTTTGGTTTCCTGGCTGCGCTCACTCAAGATCAGTGATAACTGCCGCCCAATTTCCTCGTCGGTAGTACGCAGCTCGCCAACTTCTTTGGAGACGCTTTCCACCTTTTGGCTGATGCGAAACTCCTCTTCCACGCGCACCTGCACTGCCTTTTTTAGGTCACTCACCGGTTTCAATTCTGTCTGGAATTCTTCCAGGCGGCTCGCCAGTGCGTCCATCTCCTCTTTGCGGGTTTTCTCATTCTTTTTGTCACCAGCAGAGACAGCTTTTTCCAAATCGGCCAGTTTTTTTAAGAGGCCAGTCTGAAAGGAAGCGGATTCTTCTTTGAGCGAGTCGATGCGGCCGCCCAGCGTAGAACTCGCCTTGGAGGCAACCTCCATCTTTTTTATCGCAGCGGCCTGGTCATGCACCAGTTCCTGCAAGGTTTGCAGCGTATCCTGTAGCTCTTTAAGGTTTTTCTTTTCCTTCTGTCTTTCAGAGTCCAACCATTCCAAACGCTTTTCTAGATCTTCTATTTCAGCCATTTTCACCTCAATAATCATCCACCCGCAGGTAGAAATTGTAATAGATTTGTGAACAACGATGAAATCACTCTCGGGAAAGTACCCATTAATAATAACAAGAAAATGCCGATGCAGATAAGAACGATTTGCGGGAGGGGCTCATGAACTTCAATTTTACTCGAGGCGGGAACAAAAGTGCGCCGCATCACTCTGAACAAAGGAAGCGCCATGCCGATAAAACCACCGATCACCCAAATGTTGTTAATTTGCTGCACCCCGCCCAGAGATGAAATGAGAATCAGTTTATACGGGAATTCTCCAAGCGGTGGAAGACCAACGATGCTAAACAAGGATATCAGAAAGCCCAGTGAAGCAAAGGGATAATGCCAAAAATTGCCATCCGCCGCAGGTTTTTCCGCGCGCTTATCAACACCGATGATAGAAATACATAGACTGGCAATGATGATGGCTAACAACCTTGGGGTTAGAGACAAATAAAAAGCCTGCAGGGATGAAGTTGTTTGGAGGCCAATCAATATCAGCAACGCGCCAGTCTCATAAAGGATAAGATCACCAAACAAGCGCTGAACTTTTTTCTCTATGTTCCCCAAAACCGCGGCGGCAACAAGCATGATGACACCAACCGATAAAAAGATGGCACTCAAAAACGAAGATTCCCTGATCCATGTAATGGAAGTAGTGAAATCCAGCACCACCAGAAGCGCTGCCTGGGGAAACAAAGTGAGAACAAAGCCATACAAATACGGGTGAATCTCTTCAGCCAGTTGCGGAACCCAGCTATGGAACGGGAACGCCGCCAACCAGAAAGCGAAGCCAACCCCCAGAAAGAAAGCGGCGATTAGCAGCTGCTGAAGATCTGAAGGGCTGGCCTGATTGCCAGCAATGAACCATCCTCCAAGAAGGATCAAAGGCATTGCCAGTGATTGAAAAATCAAAAACCGCAGCACGCCCTTCCTTAGCGGCTCGTTCCCGGTGATGAAGACAGGCATTAAAAATAGAACCGACATTTCCATGAATACCGCGGAATACAAGAACGGTTCAACTGCAATCGCTGCGGTCAAACTGGCAGCCGTTAACAGGATGTACGGAACAATCTGTGCGTTCAGCCCGGCCGCCCGGACACCCCCCAACCACAGCACTACTACCACACTGGAGATCACTAAGAAATAACGGTCAGCGTTGGAAAGAACAAATGCCCTTCCCAGAATTGCCATTGAGGTTCCAAGATCGAACGAAATTGGGCCAAGTTTAACCACCGCGCCAAATTCTTGAAAGAACGCCAGTAACCCCAGTAACAGGTACAATCCCAAGCTAATTCCCAGTGCAAGGCCGGCTTTTCGCCTGACAAAAAATGCAGCAAGAGCAACTGCCATGGGAACAACAATATAAAGTATGGGCGCACTCATGATGCTTCGCCTCCCCTGGTTTCCTTAACCACCAGGTAAGTGCCAAGCCCACCAAGTAGCAAGACCACAGCAGAAAGCAACCCGTTCACCAGCAACGAAGTTTCAATTACACTGTAAACCGTTGCAAAACCAAAGAAGAAAAGGATGATCCCAAGAATAACTTTACCAGGGGCAAGTGAAATACCCAATTGTAATAGGCCGCAAAAAACTAACAGCAGCCCCGCTAAAACAATTTCAACCGCAATACCCAGATAGCTTGAAACCCTGATCGCTACCAGGATAATCAAGACAAGCATAATCAAATAGGCAACCACCCGAAAAGCCGCAGCGTTGCGGGTGATAGGTGTAAAGTCCAGTTTTTGTTCCCTCATCGAAACAAAAATTGCCAGCAAACTGGATAACATAGCCGTCAGGCGAATGACAGCCGAAAGGGTGCTTCCGAATTGCATCACAATGGCAAATGCAGATAATGAGGTCAATGCCAGGCTCGAAAACACCAGGCTCCTCTTGCTGGCAACAAGAAAGACAATACAACCAACAAAAATGATGCCGAGAAAAATGGAATTAACCCAGTGAACCATTTCAACCTCGGGAAGATATGAGAATTGTGGATATCAGGATGAGAAATACAAACGCCCAAAGCAAACCACCTTCCCCCTCGATAATACGCGCAATCATGTTTACAATATTAAAGATTAACCGGTAGATGTCACGCACCAATCGAATCAACCAGTCAAAACTCAGGATTTTCCCTGTGAAAATGACAATGCCGCCAAATGACTTTTGGAGTTTTAGAAGCATTGATCTGCTTTGAACTTTTTTGAGCAAAGGGGTTACAAACAAAAACAGTAGATAAAGAACAAGTGTAATCCCCGGCCATACCAGAGACAAGATGCTGCTGTTTTGGGGCTTTACCCAGATTATAAGAAACCACGGAATCACTACGAGGAACATGGGGCTGGCGCCGAAAAACAGCTTGACCCACTGGTCACTATGCGAGGCCGTCTTTTTTGTCGGGAAAAAAGAATGGAGTACAAACAAGAGTCCTGCCAGCAGCAGGAGATCATACACCAACGGCCACTGGCCAGCCGCCGCCTGTGACGCAGATAACCAGAGGCCATTGGATGGCGTGTAGGGTAACCCGATAAATGCCATCACCAGTACCAACAGCGTTAGTTTTAATCCCGCGATTGGTTCTTCTATCAGGGCGCGCAAACTACCCAAGACAACCACCACCACCGCCAGTGGCACAAGGACATCCGGTCTTCCCAAGACAAATGGGATAACTGCCAATCCAGAGAAGAAATCCACCCACACTTGAGGGTGTTGTGCAGCTTTCTTATCATTGAGAAAACGAATCAACCGAGCCAGGGCAAGCAGGCAAGCCAAAACTAACAGGATCTGACGACCAGAAAATGCCGCAACAGGAGTATCAACCCTTGCCATGAATGCCATTGTTGAAATCGGTACTGCAAGTAACATCAACGCCAAAAGGTTCTGCCGAATTGGCAGTGGTGCCCGCACATCTTCCGCAGGGACGACACTACCTGTTCGCAAAACCAGTCCAGTTATCAGGAGAAATGGCCGGGGTTCCCCATCAATTCCCAGTCCCAAAAAGATCAATAGTAAACCTAAAACCCGCTGTGAAAAATCAATAAGGACGGTCTTTGCCGGTTCCTCTTTGCGCTGGGTACTCAGCAGCGAGAATAGAATCACAGCATCCAGAAGGACAGAGTTGGCAAGAAAGGCAATAAGAGAGCTGGACAGTGATGCAAGCAAACCGGAGGCACACACCACAAGTGCGCCTGTCCAGGCAATCAGATTATTTTTACCAGAAAATCTACCTGCATCAACCAGTAAGACAGCGATCAGTAGTGATAGCAGCAGGAAACCAAATACCCAGTTCTTGTCATCAATTGCAAAACTTATCAGGTAATCCGCGGCGCCCTTCAGGCCCAGGTAGGATGCCTGCCAGTGGCCGATTGAAGCAACTTTGAGAAAAATATAACTAAACCACGCAAGAAAAGCTCCAACAAGCGTGAATATCCTCGCTTGAGCCAGGTTAAAGCGGGCCCGCCCAAGAATCTGCAACAGAACCGCGAAAACCAGTAAGATGAAAACCGGAATAAATACCACCATTGAACTTAAATGACCTCTGTAAACGGTCTGCGGTGTAGGAACTTTCCTCTGCCCGGCCGGCCCTTCCATTCGCCGGAAGCAACGATCAGATCGCCTCTGGAAAAGACCATCTCGGGAAAACCGGTTAATTGAAATCCCTCGTAAAGATTGTAGTCTGTACGCTGGTGCGAATACTTGACGCCATACTCAACCTTACGCGCAGGGTCCCATACAACCAAATCTGCATCGCCATTTATGGCAACGGTACCTTTTTGAGGATAGAGGCCAAAAATTCTGGCAGGGTTCGTGGAGGTGAGGCGCACAAAATCATTCACCGAAAAACGTCCTTTGCTCACCATTTCGGTAAAGAGTACCGGCAAGCGGTCACCTACTCCGGGCAAACCGTTGGGAATCCTGGTGAAGTCTCCACGCCCCAATTCCTTGCCGGGGATTGCCACTGGCTTCCCTTCATAGAGGATGGCCTGTTGCCCGTTGTAGAAAAAGGGACAGTGATCAGTAGCGATGGTTTGCAGGGTGCCTTCCAAAAGTCCCTGCCACAGGCGGGCTTTATCCGGCTCCTGGCGCAGCGGTGGGGAACATACCCACTTGGCACCGTCCGGCGCGGAGAGCTTCTCATCGGTAAAGAGCAAATACTGCGGGCAGGTCTCGCCCATTACCTTAAGTCCTTTTGAGCGTGCATACTGAAGCTGGTCCACCTCGCCAGCCACATTCATGTGCACCACATATAAGGGAGCATCCGCCACAGCCGCCAGAGCCGAGCCGCGCAATACAGCTTCTACGCCCCCCCAGGCAGGGCGTGTCAGCGCGTGCCACCTGGGTGCCGTATCACCGCGCGTGAGCGCTTCCTGGATGAGCAACTCGATAAGATCGCCGTTTTCGGCATGCAGCAGGGTGAGAATCCCGGCATCGCGGGCAATGCGCATGACCTCAAAAATCTCGCCATCCTGCAAACGCAGACGGTTATTGTAGGCCGTGAAAACTTTCACGCTGGTCACGCCCAGATTCACCAGGCCAGGGATTTGGGTTGCCACAGCGGGTGTAAAGTGGGTGATATTGGCATGAAAACCAAAATCTATAGCCGCCTTGCTCGCAGCTTTTGTTTTGAGTTTTTCGAAATTCGCCGCCAGATCATCGCTGTCCTGCGAGATAAAATCAATCACTGTAGTGGTGCCGCCAAATGCGGCGGCTTTGGTGCCGGTATAGTGGTCATCAGACGAGACCGTACCCGCCATCGGTAAATCCAGATGCACGTGCGCATCCACGCCGCCCGGGAGCAGCCATTTCCCGGTGATATCAATTACCTGCGTATCTGCTGAAACACTGAGGGCCGGTTCAACCGCAACAACAACTTCCCCATCAATCAATACATCAGCCTTGATTGACGCATTTTCAGTAACCACAGTACCGTTTTTTAAGAGTGTTTTCATCGTTCCGCTCACCTCACAATTCGCGGTTGATCGCAAGTTCAATACCAAGTTCCGAGTTCAGCAGGATCACTTGTTGCAGCACCCTTTGTAATTCCTCTTCACCACCAGGGGAAAGTGACTGGGCATTGTTCACATAAGAAGCACCGCTGCGTTCCCGGATTGTTTTCCAAAGCACATCCCTTTCCTCAGAGCGCACAACCAAATCAGTAACCGATTCCGCCTGGTTTACCAGGCTACCCAATGTATAGAAAAAGGTTATCCTTTTCCATTTTTCAGCGCGGATGGGACGTGGCAGGTTTTTCATCGCACCAAGGCTGATCTTGTAGTATTCTTCATTTGCGCGCGGATGTTCCGGCTCATTACGGATCAGGTCTTTCCGCAGGGTCAATTCCACTCCTTTGACCTCAGCAAAGGATTCGATCAGAGCATCATGCCCGCTGGCAAATTTGCCGGTTTGGTAAAAGAGCAGGTAATCTACCGCAACCACCTTTGGGGCCATGCGCAATGGAATGCGGTACCATCCCAGAATCCTGGCAATCTCCAAATCCTTGGGAGAAGGCACAATAGCTACCAACACCAGTGCGCTGTCGAACAAAACCTCATTTGCCTGCATCAGTTGAATTGTAAACGATTCTGAAATAAAAAAACGGGCCCAGGTTTCCCCAGGCCCGTTTCATCGCAAAACTTTATTTTCCGGACTCAACACGCTGATTGAATTCGGCGATCAGGGCATCGATCTCACCAACCTGTTTTTGAACGTCCGTCCAGTAATCGGGAGCATACCACTGGTCCTGAATTTCCTGGTAGGTCTTTCCCTGCTGCTCCACCCAGGTGTAATACTTGAGGTTATGGATGCGTTTACGGGATTCGTAGGTCAATTCCAGCATGAAGTCGGTGCTCAGGCCCAGAAGGTATTGGCCATAAACACGCGCCGCATCGGCCTCGGTGAACGCACCAAACTCCTGGCGCATTTCTTTGATGCGGCTGCCGTACAACTCCATTGAATCGGTGAGCACTGTCATTACCACATCCTTCTCACCCAGCTCGTAATATTTGGCAAACTTGACCGCCGAGAGTACGTTGGCAATGCCTGAAAAACCAAGCCAGTCAAGCTTGCTCACCAACTCTTCAGGCACACCCATCTTGAGGAGGTATTTACGCCCGGTCGGTTCATTGAACAAACGGCTGATGTTGACTACGGCATTATCATCTATGGCCATCACAAAATCTGTGTTCTTGACATTGTGAATCCAGGGAACGTGCTTGTCACCGATGCCCTCGATGCGATGCGAGCCAAAGCCGTTTTGCAACAGCGTGGGGCATTGCAACGCCTCGCTGGCGATGATCTTGCTGCCCGGGAACGCCTGCTTGAGATAATCACCGCTGGCAATGGTGCCTGCCGAGCCGGTGGTGTAGGCTGCGCCGCGGAATTGATCACCACGTTTCATCACCTTTTTGAGCACCTCTTCCATCGCATGCCCGGTGATCTCATAGTGCCACATGTAATTGCCAAATTCCTCAAACTGGTTGAAGATCATCAAATCCTGGCCGGACTTGCGCAATTCCCAACACTTATCGAAGATTTCCTTCACATTTGATTCGCTGCCCGGAGTGGCAATCACTTCACTGGAGATCTTTTTAAGCCAAGCAAAGCGTTCTTTCGACATCCCTTCCGGCAAGATGGCAATGGAATCGCAGGCCATGAGCGCCGAGTCATAAGCGCCGCCGCGGCAGTAGTTGCCGGTTGAAGGCCATACCGCCTTCTGGCTGGTAGGATCGAACTCGCCGGTTACCAGGCGCGGAACCAAACAACCGTAGGCAGCACCAACTTTGTGCGCGCCGGTGGGGAACCACTTGCCCACCACCGCAATGACACGTGCTTTGGTGCCCGTCAGGCTTTCGGGAAATTCCACAAAGTTTACACCGCCGAAGCCTCCACCCTTCTCCACCGGTTGGTTGTGCCAGTTGATGCGAAAGAGGTTGCGTGGATGTACATCCCATAAGCCAATCCCTTTGAGTTCTTTTTTATACTTGTCGGGGATCAGTTCCGGATTCTTCATTTGTGCAAAAGTTGGCAAGACAATATTTTGCTTGCGCATTCGCTCTACCGCACGCTGCATTCTGTCTTTATGGATCTTCAACTCGATCTTTGCCATGACGATTGCTCCTTCTTAGGTTATTTTTCTTCCTCAGGCGTGTAACTGGTGGTGTAAAGAGGACGGCCTCTTACCTCATCATAAATCCTGCCAATGTACTCGCCCAAAATTCCCAGGCAGATGAGCTGCACGCCGCCCAGGAAAAACACCGCAACCAATGTCGCCCCCTGCCCTGCCAGAAAAGCTGAGCCCACAATGCGCAAGATAATCAGGGCGATCAGCCCAAGAACGCCAATGCCGGCAGCGATGAAGCCAAACCACAGCGCCAGTTGCAGAGGCAAGTAAGAAAAGCTGGTGATCGCCGTCAGTGCCAGCTTGAGCATTTTTTTCAATGGATATTTGGATGTGCCGGCAAAACGCGCAGCACGCTTGTAGGATACACCAATGGATTTGAAGCCCACCCACGCCGACATACCGCGCAGGAAGCGATGGCGCTCGCGCATGGAGTTCATCACTGCCACCACCTTGCGATCCAGCAGGCGGAAATCACCGGTGTTCATGGGAATCTTCACATCGGTGATGCGGTAGATCAGCTTGTAAAATGCGGAAGCCGTAACCAGTTTGAACCAGGTTTCTCCTTCACGCTCGGCACGCTGGGCGTAGACCACTTCGTAACCTTCGCGCCATTTAGCGATCAGCTCCAGGATCACTTCCGGCGGGTCTTGCAAGTCTGCATCAATGATGATCACAGCATCGCCACGCGAGTAGTCCATGCCGGCAGTGACAGCGATCTGGTGGCCGTAGTTGCGCGCAAAGATCACTGGGCGGATGTGCTTATCCTCTTTTGCCATCTGGCGGATCATATCTGTGGAGCCGTCGGTCGAGCCGTCATCCACCAACACCAGTTCCCAACTTTCTTTCGTTGTGCTCATCACTTCCGTGATCCTGCGCTGGAGTTCCGGCAGGCTCTCGGTTTCGTTGAAGATGGGGGCAATAATCGAAAACACGGGTTTCATTTCAAATAACCTTTCAAATCTTGAGATGTTTTTTCAGCGCGGCCAGAGAAGGTTCAATCACTTGCGCCGGGGTTACCGCCATCATTGCCGCGCGAATATCCTTGAGGCCATTGCCGGTGTTGATCACCAGCACCGGGTCATCGGCAGTGATCGCCTTTGTTTGAATTGCCTTACGCAACCCGGCATAAGCCGTGGCACCGGCGGGTTCTGTGAAAATGCCAAACTTCCCCTGCTCGCCAATCGCTGCAATAATCTCTTCATCGCTTACGGTGAGGTACTGGCCGCCAGTCTCACGCGCGGCGCGCACAGCGCGTACCCCGTCACGCGGCAGGTCTACACTGATGGAATCGGCCAGGGTCGTAGCCGCCACCGGGGTGATCGTTTCGGTGTGGTCGAAGAAAGCGTTGGCAATAGCCGCCGATTTCTCTGCCTGGATGCCAAAGAGACGCGGCATCTGCTTAATCCATCCGAGCGCCAGCAAATCCTTGAACCCCTTGTGGATGCCGGAAATGATATTGCCGTCGCCCACCGAAACAAAGATGTTCAAGGGCATCGGCACATCCTGCAGCATCCTGGCCAGTACCTGATCCCAAATCTCAAAGGCCGCGGTTTTCTTACCCTCGGCAGTAAAGGGGTTATAGCCAGTGTTACGGCAGTACCAGCCAAATTCTTTGGAAGCCTCAATGGTCAAATCAAAAGCGGAATCATAGTTACTATCCACCAAAATCACCTGCGCACCATAAACAAGCAGTTGCGCCACCTTTGCCGGGGGTGCACTTTTGGGGGCAAAGATGATGCACTTCTGCCCCACGGCCGCGCTCATGCCCGCCAGTGCAGCGCCAGCATTGCCTGTAGAAGCCGTCACCACCACATCGGCTTTGATCTCACGGGCGCGCGCTACCACCACGGCAGAAGCGCGGTCTTTAAAGGACGCCGTTGGATTCTTGCCTTCATCCTTAATCCACAAATGGCGCAAGCCCAGCAATTCCTTGATCCCCGGGGGGCTGTACAGCGGTGTCCAGCCGGCCAGACGGAAGGGTGTACCAACCCCGCCGGGGTCACCTACCGGTAGCAATGGCAGGTACTTCCACAACGAGTCCTCAGAACGGGAAAGCAAGTCCTCAGGGTCAAAGCGTGACCGAATAACCGCAAGGTCCAGGTCCACATCCAGATTCCCGCCGCATTTTGGGCAGGTGTAAAGGATATCCGCTGGTTCATATTGCGTATGGCAGAGAGAGCAAGTGTAACCCTTGTATTCAGCCACAGTGATTCTCCTTATTCGTTCTCAAATGGGGTTCCCAGCGATGCCGGAGGAGAGGTACGCAGCGCACGCAGAATCTTTGAAAGTATCTTGCGCGGTTTTTCGGGCATAGCCGCCAGTTCACGATCCACCCACTCCGCACGGCCCACGTTCACCAGGAGCAGCGTAAAGATCATCAGCGGGAAAGGTGCCGCCTGCAAAATTTGAATGGGAATGTTGGTGGTGGATTGCAGGGTAATGCCCAATTGCTGTAAGCCGCCAAAGAGGTAAGCGCCAAAGGCTACACGCAGTGGATTCCAGCCGCCAAAAATGGTGATGGCCAGGGCAATCCAACCCACGCCATCCAACCCTGAAAGCTGCCCTGCCCAGCCAATCTTGACTGCCAGCGAGTACATCGGGCCAGCCAGCCCTACTAATGCCCCACCAAGGATGGTGTACAGATAACGCAGCGCTTTCACATTCGCGCCACGGGCAAAAGCTGCCGCCGGGCGTTCGCCAATGCCCTGCAACATCAGGCCAGGGCGAGTCTTGAACATGAACACGTAGGCAATAATGATAAAGAGGTATGAGGCATACACTACCAGCGAATGATTGAAAAGGATCGGGCCGACAACAGGGATATCCACCAAACCGGGGACAGGCACTTTGGAAAGAAAGAGACCCGGTTTGTTGGTATAAGGCGCGCCCAAAAAATACGCCAGGTCGCGGCACAGGAGTGCCAAAATGAAGCCAATCGCCACCTGCGATTGTTTGAGGGTGATGCTGCTAAAGGCCACAACCGCTGCCACAGCCGCGCCAATGAGCGCGCCTGCGATAAATCCCAGCAGAATGCTGTTGGTAGTGAGCGCCACCACAAAGCTGCCCATCGCCGAAAGGATAATGGTGCCGTTCACGGAAAGGTTGGTCAGGCCGGCCTTTTCGGTGATGTTCTCGCCGATGGAGGCAAACAATACAGGCACAGCGTATTCAACAATTCCAGCCAGGGTGGTCAGGATCGCCAGTTCCATCAATGTCTCCTATCGAGTTTTAAACAGCCGCTTACGCAGGCCGTCCACCAGCACCACAAACAACACCAAAAAGCCTTGCAAAACACCGGCAAAGTAGGAATTAAGGCCAATGTACTGTAACTCAGTATTGCCAATGCTGAGCGCGGCAAAGAAGATGGCCACAATCGGCGCCCAGATGGCATGATAATTCACCAGCATCGCTACCAGCAGCCCTAAAAAGCCGTAGCCAAAACCAGCATCGGGGATGAGGCTGTATTGCTTGGAGGTTACCAGGATGGCACCCGCCACGCCGGCAAACAGGCCGCACAGGCCAAACGCCAGCAGAAAATAGCGCGTGGTGGGAATTCCCAACAGGTAAGCGGCTTTATCATTCTTGCCGATAGCCTTGAGTTTGAGGCCAAAATGCGTGCCTTTGAGCATGACAGCAGTGAAGACCACAATGGCCACCGCGATGATGAGAATGGTCAGGCTTAGGTTGGTTCCCGGCAGGTAAGGCAGCCTGAACTTGACGTCAATCCACTCTGTGCCGCTGCCGGATGCCACGCCGGGGCGTTTCCACGGGCCAAAGATCAGCCAGATGGCGATAGTCTTGGCTACAAAATTAAGTCCCAGCCCGCCGAAAATTTCATTGACGCCGCCGTAGATTTTCATCAATCCCGGCAACAACGCCCACAGGATTCCCCCCATTGCTCCGGCCAGAAAGGCCAGCAAGATGACCAGCTCAGGCGCCAAACCAGTTTGATCCAGAATGCGAAAAGCGCCCACTGTAAAGATGGCGCCAGTGATAATTTGCCCTTCCATGCCGATGTTCCACAAGCCAGCGGTAAAGGTAAATAACAGCCCGGAAGTGGCGATCACCAGCGGTACCCAGGAAGCCACCACCGAGGTAACCTTGATGGTGGAGCCAAAAGCACCTTTGAGGAGGCTGCCAAAAGCCGACAACGGCTGGGCATTGGCCAGCAGCAAAATAATCGAGGTGAAAAACAGCGCCAGGAGAACTGCTGAAAGCCGGATTCCAAAATCGAGCCAGGCGCGTTTTTTCTTAATCGCCGGAGGTTGGGATGCTTGTGGCGCTTCAGACATGCAGATTCTCCTTCACCAGTACTTATTCCCAGCCTTTGCCGCCGATGAGCTGCCCCAGCTCATCCACGCTGGTCTTGTTAGCATCAATGGGATGCGAAACCAGGCCGCCGAAGAACACCAGAATACGGTCACTGTACTGGATGATTTCGTCCAGATCAGATGAAGTAAATACAATGCTGGTGCAATCTTTGCAGCGTTCCTTCATCTTCGACCAGATCCAGATAGCGGATTCAATATCCAGGCCGCGCGTAGGGTGCTCCATCAGGATCAGGCGCAAGCGCCGGCGCAGCAAAGCCAGCAGTGCGCGCTGTTGGTTGCCGCCGGAAAGCTGCTCAATCTGGCTCGCCGGTGTCCCCTTAATATAAAAACCGTGGATGCGTTCCTCGGTAAGCGTCAGCGCATCCTTTTGGTTGACAAACAGTTCGCGGTGCTCTTCGGAAAGGATAAAGTGTTCCGTCAGCGACATGCCCGGAATAAGCCCTTCTTCCAGCCGCGAGGCAGGCAGATAAGCCACCCCTGCTTTTTGAAAGGCAGGGTACGCCTTGCCAGTGAAGTTTTTGCCGTCAAAGAACATTGCGCCGCTCACCGGTCGCATCAGCCCCGCCAGCATACGCAGAAACAGGCGCTGCCCAGAGCCTTCCATACCTGCCAGCCCGATCACCTCTCCATTGTTGATATCGAGGTTG
Organism: uncultured Anaerolineaceae bacterium; assembly: GCA_937897615.1. GTDB lineage: Bacteria > Chloroflexota > Anaerolineae > Anaerolineales > Anaerolineaceae > UBA6107. The sequence continues at coordinate 19,023 of CALCNO010000049.1, read as the reverse complement.
ATATTGCGCAGGCGCAGGCGATAATCTTCAAGTCCAATATTTTCGAGACGGATAAGGGGATCGGTGGTGCAAAAGGTTTCTTTGCCGCCCACTTCCACGGACTTTCCAAACATCATGTAAACAAGCTGCGGCATGCTGTACGGCGGTTCCACTTCGCCAATGACCTGCCCCTGGCGAAAGACCGCCACGCGGCCGCAAAGCAGATCGGCTTCTTCCAGCTTGTGTGTCACAAAAATCACCGTGAGGCCCTGGCTGGCAAGTTTCAATAATGTTGCAAAAAGTTTTTCTTTTTGATTGGCTGAAATCCCCGTTGTCGGTTCATCCAGGATAAGTACCTTTACCCCCATCCACAAAAGCCGCAGAATTTCCAACTGCTGGCGTTCCCCCACCGTCATCGTCTCAATGAACGAGTCCGGGTTGATCTGAAAGTCAAATTCTTTCGCCAGCCTGGTGATCTCTTCGGCCACTTTGTTCTTGTTCGGGAATAAACCCGCGCGGCTTCCTACCAAAAAGTTATCAATCACCTTCATCGGTGGAAAATCCAACGGGTCCTGATGCAACATGCCGATGCCCAGGCGGATGGCATCTTCTGGAGACGCGATATGCACCACCTGGCCGTCTAACAGGATCGCGCCAGAATCAGCCTGGTAATACCCGGTAAGGATTTTCATCAACGTGCTTTTACCGGCTCCGTTTTCCCCCAGGATGCCAGTGATGCTCCCCGATCGGAGAGTGAGGTTCACATCAGCATTGGCGTGAACTTTGCCAAACCACTTGTTGATCTTCTGGAAAGTGATGTTCAAGCGATTTTTCCTCTATGTAAAAATGTGGGGGAAGGGGTTACCTTCCCCCACACACGAAAAGGCGTTGCCTATTCGCTCTGTCCTTCCATACCTTCCAGCAACTTCGGCAGATACCAGATCTGCAGATCGGTAGCTACCTCGCCGTCCTTGAGGTAAACGGTTCCGTCCTGCAATTTGATCGGGCCAGTCCACAGATTCAGCCCGCCGCCCAGTTCTGCGATGAACTGGTCAAGCTTGGCAGAATTATCAGCAGACAGGGCGCCACCCTTGTTGAAACCAACAGCAGAGGTGTCCTTGTTGTTAATATCTTTCCAGTCGGGCCCTACCAGTTCAAAGCTGGATTTCCAGGTACCATCCTGGGCAGATTTGATGGCCTCAACGTACGCCGGGCCCCAGTTGAAATACTCAACGCCCAGGCAGACATCATCTGCACCTTCGCAGGCGCCGCTGTAGTCATAGGGGATTGCCCAGACCTTCTTGCCATCAGCAGTCAGTTTCTTGGCCTCGGTGAGGGCTTCGGTGGTGTCGATAGAGCTGATCACCACATCGTAGCCGGTGTTGTAGAAGTCATCGGCAACCTGGGTAGGATCGAGGGTAACACCGGGGATGTTGAACCAGAAACCGATCCAGGTGACTTTGAACTCAAGATCAGCGGCATCTTTGCCAAGGTAGTTGGTCCAGCAGTACTTTGCGCCAAGGTAAGCGGAAGCTGCAAAGCGGCGGGTCTCGTCATTGATCAATGGGCCAAGGAAGCCAATTTTGCCCGTCTGCGAGGTCAAGGCAGCGGCGCAACCGGCGATCATCTTGCCGTATTCCATGCGGCCCATGATGTTCTTGAGGTTGGGCAGGTCAACATAATTCTTGCCGTCTTTCCAGGCGCTGTCGCCGGAAGCATGGATCACGAAGATATCGGGGTGTTCCTGAGCAAATTTGATGGCATTGTCTTTCTGGTCATCCGAGTTGAAGATGATGACCTTAGCACCCTTGGACGCCATATCGGCAGCCAACTCCGCAGGGGTCTGCGTGTGGGCAGTAGAGCCGGTATAGACATTCTCCAAGTAGATCAATTCGGTGCCGGGGAGTTTTTCTTTAACATAAGCCATGGCATCATAGTGCGCCTGGCTCCAGCCGGCATCGTTGGCGGGGCCAACCAGCAACAGGCCAACAGTCAGCGGTTTGTTCGCATTGTCCGTTGATTTTCCGCAGGCAGTAATGGTCATCACTGCAATCAGTAAAACACTTACCACAAGCCAAATCTTCTTTGAAAACATTTCTCCTCCTGGTGAAATTCGATGGAACTATAGACTCAGAATGGCAAAAAAACGGTCATGGTCTTTAAAAGACGTTCCACCTCCTTTCACAGTTCATACAAAACGTGTTGTGCAATGGAAAAGAAAAAACCGATCTCTGTGAGAAATCATATACTATTTTACTCAAGTACCGAATTTAAACAATAGAAATCTGTCATCAAAATAAAAAACGGGCCTTAGTTTTACCTAAAGCCCGTTATTGGACAGTTATTCCTTTACGATGCGGGTGCCGGTTTCACCCTTGAGCGCCCGCCCGATATTCTCGGGGTTGGTGATAAGGGCTTCTTTTCCGCCATTCTCCAGGTACATGATGATCGCCTGAATCTTGGGGGCCATGGAACCCTTAGCAAAGTGGATTCCCTCAGCCAGGTAGGCTTTGGCTTCCGCAAGCGTCATCTTGTCCAGCCATTTTTCATTGGGCTTGCCATAGTTGATCGCCACCTTCTCTACCGCGGTGGAGATGACAAACAGGTCAGCTTTGATCAGGCGTGCCAGCAGGCTGCTGGCAAAATCCTTATCGATCACCGCAGCAGTGCCAATGCATCCACCTTTGCCATCATCGATCACCGGGATACCGCCGCCACCTACCGTCACCACTACAGTGCCGGCAGCGATCAAGGTCTTGACAGAGTCAATTTCCACCACTTCCATCGGGATGGGAGAGGCAACCACACGGCGCCAGCCGCGGCCGGCATCTTCCACCACGTTCCAGCCCAGTTCGGCCTGGCGACGCTTGGCCTCAGCCTCGTCCATAAAACCACCGATAGGTTTGGTGGGGTTCTGGAAGGCTTTATCGTTCTTGTCCACTTTGACCTGGGTGACCACAGTAGCCACAGGTTTTTTAATGCCGCGGCGGCTGAGTTCATTCTGCAAGGTCTGCTGAAGGGCATAACCAATGGCGCCCTGGCTGTCTGCACCGCAAACATCCAATGGAACCTCGTGCATTTTCTCGTACTTGGCCGCAATCTCCGAGCGGCGCAGGATGAAACCCACCTGGGGGCCATTACCGTGGCCGATGGCCACATCCCAGCCGGCCTCGATCATATCCGCAATGTGCTTGGAGGTTTCTGCGGCGGCGATGTACTGATCTTCAACGGTGACCTTTTTGGGGTCGAGGATCAGGGAATTACCACCAACTGCAACTACTGCCAACTTCTTTGCCATTTGTTCTTCTTCCTTTTCTCGTTTGATGTATTACATTGTCAAAGCCATCACCGCTTCTTGCACGTGCATGCGGTTCTCGGCTTCGTCGTACACAACAGATTGGGGGCCGTCCATCACGCCATCAGTGACCTCGATATTGCGGTCAGCAGGCAGGGGATGCATGTAGATGGCATCCGGCTTGGCCAACTTCATGCGGCGTTCGTCGGTAATCCAGCTTTCATACTTTTTAATGATCTTAGCGCCTTCTTCCACATCGGAAGTATGCACCAGAGCGCCCCAGGATTTGGCATAGACCACATCCGCATCTTTAAAGCCTTCGTCCATGTCCTCCACCACATCAAAACCGACACCATACTTACGCGCCTGCTCGTAGGCAGCGTCCATGATTTCCGGCATCAGTTTAAATTCAGGCGGGTGCGCCAACACCACATCCATGCCAAAGCGCGGCATTTGCAGCACCAGCGATTGCGGCACAGAAATAGGTTTCTGGTAAGAAGCCGCATAGGCCCAGGAGACAACCATCTTCTTCTTGCGCAGATCGCGGCCCTTTTTCTCCATAATGGTCATCAGGTCAGCCAGGCACTGAAAAGGATGGTAGATATCGCACTGCATGTTCAACACGGGCACACGCGAGGCTCTGGCAACTTCGTTCATATATTTGTTGCCCACCTGCCAATCCACGTGGCGGATGGCGATGCCGTCAAAATAACGCCCAAAAATCTCGCCAATTTCTTTGGGGGTATCGCCGTGAGAGATCTGCGTGGTGCGAGACTCGATAAAAGCAGCATGCCCACCCAGGTGTGCCATGCCAGCTTCAAAGGAACCGCGCGTGCGCGTGCTGCTGAAGAAGAACAACATTGCCAGCACTTTATCGCGCAGGTAAGGGGTCAACTCGTTGAGGGCGCGCTTGCGTTTGAGGTCAAACGCCACATCCAGAACGGTTTCTACCTCCTCCTTTGAAAAATCCAGGTCTCCGATCAGATCACGACCATGTAAAAACGTTTGCATTTTCTCTCCTATTATTCCGTTTTTCCAAGCACCAGCGCCAGCAGCGCCATGCGCATGACTACACCATTGAAAGCCTCCTGCCAGTAGCGTGACCAGTGAGTGATATCCACATCGGTGGGAATCTCATCCATGCGCGGCAGGGAATGCAGCAGGATGGCATCCGACTTAGCCTTCTTGGTCAGCAATTCACGGGTGATCTTGTAATTGGCAGGGGTCATGCCATGATCGCCTGCCTCCTGGCGGGATTTGGTGTAGTCCGGCTGCACCACCGGCTCCACCAGGATCACATCCGCTTTGGCGATGGCCTGCTCCACATGTTCCGCCTGGTCAAACTTGACACCAAACTGGGTAAGTTCAGCTTTGAATTCGTCAGTAGGCGACATTTCAGGCGGAGAAACCAGTGTCAGCGGGCAATCAAATTGTGAAAGGGCGTACCCCAGGGAATGCATGGTGCGCATGCGCATGTCGCCCACCGCCAGCCAGTGCAATCCGTCGATTGTACCTTTTTCGGTCAATACCGTGTAGAGGTCAGTGAGAATCTGGGTGGGGTGTTCGCCCCAGCCGTCGCCGCCGTTGATGATGGGCACCGAGGCCCACCTGGCCGCCTCATGCGGCGCACCCTGCTGGAAGTGGCGCATCACGATCACATCGCCGTAATACTCCAACATCTTTACCGTGTCCTTGATGGACTCCTGGTAGAAATCCCCGGCACGGGTCATTTTGGCATCGGAAAAACCGGTGACGTGCCCACCCAGGCGATGCATGGCAGCTTCGTGCGCCAGGCGGGTGCGGGTGCTGGGCTGATAGAAAGCAGTTACCAGGGTCTTCTCCGCCAATAGGTCGGTGTTGCGCCTGCTTTTGGCAATGGGCGCCATTTCATCGGCCACCTCAAAAACGTGGAAAAACTCTTCTCTTTCAAATTCCTTGAGCGACAATATATCACGTCCGGCAAAACTACGCATATCGACCTCCTCAAGATTTGCTAAGAATGATTGAATGACCGATCCAACTCATGAGAAAATTGTCGTTTCCTCCTCTTTGGCACATCAGAATTCGTACTCTGCCACGCGGCGCACCACGTGAAAACGAAAATACCCGGGCAAAAAGTAGCTGTTGGAAAAATCAACGATCTGCCCACCAATGCTGTACAACCGCGCAGAAAAGAACAGCAACACGTCGCCGCGTTGAATTTCCAATTTTTTCGCAATTGCTGATGGCGCAGCTACCGCCTGAATGTCTGTAAATGAACGATCCAACTTCATTTTGTTGGTGGTAAGGAGGAAGTCCAACACTGAACCTGTAAAGCCGGTTTTGAGGTCATCCTCAGAGAGAATCCCCGGAGGAAGAATATCGGTGAGGTATGCCACAGGGCGGCCTTCAGCGTAGATGACACGCGAGATGCTGATGAGGCGTGCGCCTTCATCCACCTGGAGCTTTTCGGCCTCGTCCATGCTGGCAATGATCTCCTTGACCTCCAGTTCACCCATCGAAACGGTCAGGCCGATGCGCTTGGCCTTGCGCTCGATACTCTCCAAAACTTCCAGGCCGCTTTCGATCACCTTTGCCTGCGGCACCACAAACGTGCCCACGCCCTGGCGCCGGCGGATCAATCCCTGCCCCTCAAAGGAGCGCATCCCCTCGCGCAGGGTAGCGCGTGAAACGCCCAGCATGCGCGCCAGTTCAGGTTCAGGCGGCAGTCGCCCGCCTTCCGGGGTTTTGGCGATCAGCTTTGCCAGTTCGGTTTGCAGACGCTGGAAAGGGTGGATTACTGGGTTATTCTGCGAGTTCTTCATTTCGCTTTTGTTTCCAATCATTTATCTAAAATGGCTTCAGTCACGGGGATAAAATCGAATTTTGTTACATCCACCAGCCCAAGGTCGGAAATGCGCAACTCCGGAATGACCACCAGCGCCAGCAAGCTGAGCTGCATGTTGGGGTTGTTAATGGTGCAGCCACACTGACGGAAACCCGCCAGTACGCTGCGGGCCTGCTCAGCTACCTTTTCCGCCGGTTCATTGGACATCAGACCGGCCACCGGCAGTTCAATGCGCCCAAGCACCTTCCCCTGGCTGACCATGATCTGCCCGCCGCCCATCCTGGCTAGCTCGTTGCCGGCAAAGACCATATCCTCATCGGTGGTGCCCACCACGATCATCTGGTGACAATCGTGAGCCACGGTGGTTGCCACTGCGCACGGGACGTTAAACCCAAACCCATTGACCATGCCGGTTTGCACGCGACCGGTGGCGTGGTGTCTCTCCACCAGGGCGATCTTGGCCAAATCCTGCGCCATGTCCGCTTGCACGGCGCCGGAGACTGTCTTGACACGCACGCGCAGGTGCCGGGTGGGCGCCTGGTTCTCGATGATGCCAATCACATTGAGCATCACCTCTTTATCCTTGCCGCAAGGGATGGCAAAATCGGCGGCGGTGAGCGGCTGGCGCAAGTGCACCGACTGCCTGGCCCACGCGGGGTACTCAATATGCGGCAGGTCCATCAACCATTTGCCATCGCGGGCGATCTCTTTGCCGTGCGAGAAAACCGAGCGCACGGTGAAATTCTCCAGATCGTCTACCAACAGCAGGTCGGCATGGCGCCCCGGGGCGATCAGCCCAATCTCGCGTGAGACACCGAAATACTCGGCGGTGTTAATGGTCGCCATCTGGATGGCGGTCATGGGGCCCAATCCTTCGTGGATGGCATGGCGCAGCACGCGATCCATGTGTCCCTCGCGGTAGATCGTCTCGGCTTGGGAATCGTCTGTGCAGAGCATGAACCCGCGTGAAGAAAGGCCCAATTCGGTAATAGCCTTCACCTGAGCAGCCACATCCTGCCAGGCTGAGCCATAGCGCAGCATCACCTTCATCCCCTGGCGGGCGCGGGCAATGGCATCTTCCAGGCGTGTGCCTTCATGGTCATCCTGGGCACCGCCGGCCACATAACCAGCAAAAGGCCTGCCCAGGTCAGGTGAGGCATAATGTCCGCCAATAACCTTATGGGCGTTACGCGTGGCGGCCATCTCGGCATGCACCTTATCATCACCGCTGGCCACACCGGGGAAGTTCATCATCTCGCCCAGGCCGATGATCCCCGGCCAGGTCATCGCTTCAGCCACCTCAGCCGGACCCAGCACGGCGCCGGGCGTTTCTAACCCCGGCGCAGAAGGTACACAGGAGGGCATCTGCACAAACACGTGGATCGGCTGCACTGCCGCATCGTCCACCATCAGGCGCACACCGCGCAACCCGAACACGTTGGCAATCTCGTGCGGGTCAATGAACATGCCGGTGGTGCCGTGTGGAACAACGGCGCGGACAAACTCAGTGACGGTGATCATACCGGACTCCACGTGCATGTGGGCATCCAGTAAACCAGGCACCAGGAATTTTCCACCGGCATCGATCACTTTGGTGGGGCCGCCAATGGCAAAATCGGCATTTTCGCCCACGTAGGCAATACGCCCGCCGCGGATGGCAACATCCGTATGCGGGATCAGTTCCCCGGTCTGTACGCACACCCAGGTACCATTTTTGATCACCAAATACGCCGGGATGCGCCCCATCGCGCAATCCACCAGTTCACGCGAATTTTGCAGCCAGAAGGAGTCCATTGCCATAAAAAGCTCCTTTCCTCTCTACTCGCCCAGCACTAAGCGTTTTGCTGCCCGGTTATGGCGTGCAACGTGTGCCGGCAACTCCAAACCAAGCAGTTGGCCATTCTGCACCACCGCCTTGCCATGCACATAATTGAAGTCCACATTCACAGACTGGCAGAAGATCAGCGCGGCCAACGGGTCATGCAAAGCGCCGCTAAGCTCCAGCCGGTCCATCTTAAAGCCGATGAAATCTGCGCACTTGCCCACCTCAAGGGAGCCAATGTCTGAACGCCCGAGTACTGCCGCACCACCGCGGGTAGCCAGCGCCAGCGCCTGTCGCGCGGTGAGCAACTCGCCGCCGGTGGAAGAGAGCGAAGCCCCATCCAGCCCGGCCTTCAAACGTGCCAGCAGCAATGCCTGGCGTGCCTCAGCCAGCATGTGCGAGCCGTCGTTGCTGGCGGAACCATCCACACCCAAGCCTACCTTGACCCCGGCCTTGAGGTACTGGCGCAAGGGCGCAATGCCAGATGCCAGGCGCATATTGGAGGAGGGGCAGTGCGCCACGCCGCAGCCGTGATGAGCAAAGAGTGCCGCATCCTCACCGCTGACGTGCACGGAGTGTGCAAACCACACGTCAGATCCGATCCAATCCACCGATTGCATGTAAGCCACCGGTTTGTAGCCAAAGCGGCTGAGGCAGAACTCCTCTTCGTCCTCGGTTTCCGCCAGATGGGTATGCAGGTGCACGCCATACTTGCGCGCCAGCGCCGCGCTCTGGCGCATCAACTCGCCGGTCACGCTAAAGGGTGAACAGGGTGCAAGCACAATCTGCACCATCGCGCCGGGCTGAGATTGGTGATAACGTGCGATCAGGCGTTCACTATCCGCCAGAATGGCCTCCTCACTGTCCACCACACTGTCGGGCGGCAAGCCGCCCTGGCTTTCGCCCAGGCTCATCGAGCCGCGTGAGGCATGCAGGCGCAGCCCAAGCGGCGCAGCAGCTTCGATTTCATCATCCAGTTTGGACCCATTGGGAAAGAGATAAAGATGATCTGAGGCGGTGGTACAACCGGAAAGCGCCAGCTCTGCCAGTGCTGTCTGCGTGGAAATGCGGATATCCTCCGGGGTCATGCGCGCCCAGATGGGATAAAGCGTTTTGAGCCAGTTGAATAAATTAGCATTTTGGGCAGCCGGCACCGCACGCGTGAGTGTTTGGTAAAAGTGATGATGCGTGTTGACAAACCCCGGCAGCACCACATGCCCACCGGCATCCAGCACTTCGTCCGCAGTTTGCGGCAATGTGGAAGTGGAACCAACAGCAGTGATAAAGCCATCTCTGGCAAAAAAACCACCATCGGCAATTTCCCGCTGGTGGTCATCCATCGTCGCCAGAACATGTGCATGCTTGACAAGCAAAGTGGACATGTTTTTACAGCCTTGAAAATGAGGATAAGGATTTGTCTGACAAATCCTTATCTAGTGTACCGAATTTACTGTAAAAAGTCAATTTGTCTGACAATTTTTCAAGTCAGCGAGCATCTGCCAACTCTGCCGCGCGCAGGGTGCTCTTGAGCAGCATGGCAATGGTCATGGGTCCAACCCCGCCCGGCACCGGTGTAATGGCCCCGGCAACCTGCACAGCTTCGTCAAAAGCCACGTCGCCCACCAGACGATAACCCCTGGGGCGTGTGGGATCATCCTTGTGATTGATGCCCACATCAATCACCACCGCCCCGGGCTTGATCCAGTCACCTTTGACCATCTCTGCTTTACCCACTGCTGCCACCAGAATGTCCGCCTGGCGCACAATGCCGGGCAAGTCCCGCGAACGCGAATGGCAGATGGTCACCGTGGCATTAGCGCGCACCAGCAGCAATGCTACCGGCATGCCCACAATATTGGAGCGCCCCAGCACCACAGCGTTGGCACCTTCCAGTGAACCGAGTTCCTGTTCCAGCAGGTAAATACAACCAGCCGGCGTACAGGGGGTAAAAAGCGGGTCGCGTCCTTTTTGCGCCAACCGCCCAATGTTGATGGGATGAAAGCCGTCCACATCTTTTTCAACGGAAATTTCTGCCAGCACCCTTTGTTCATCCAATCCAGCCGGGAGTGGTAGCTGCACCAGGATGCCATTGACCTTCGGGTCATTATTCAATTGGCGGATCAGTTTTTCCAGATCTGCCTGTGGTGTCGTTGCGGGCAAGTCAAAACCGAAGGATTCGATCCCCACCTCAGCACAGGCCTTTTGCTTGGAGTGCACATACGTCTGTGAAGCCGGATTTTCTCCTACCAGCACAGTAGCCAGGCCGGGCCTGCTCTTACCGGCTGCCAGGCGTGCCTGCACTGCAGCAGCTACCTCAGCACGGATTTTGTCAGCCGTAGCTTTTCCATCAATGATTTTTGCGGGCATTTTTCCTCCTTTACGATGTTGTCTCTTTTCATTATACAGGCTCCGGCAAACGCCGCGCTAACCCGCATGGTAGAATTAAGACAAACTAGTCATTACAGGGAGTATTGCATGAGTAAACTATGCGTCGTGGGTACTGGTTATGTAGGGTTAGTGACGGGCACTTGCTTTGCCGACCTGGGCAACAACGTTACCTGCCTGGATGTGGACCCCAACCGGGTGAATAACCTCAAGAACGGTGTGATGCCCATATACGAACCTGGCCTGGAACAGCTTGTCAAACAGAATGTGCAGGCCGGGCGACTTTCCTTTACCATGAGCTATGAAGAGGCTCTTAAAGACGCTGAATACGCCTTTATTGCCGTAGGCACTCCCTCAGGCAATGACGGCGAAGCTGATCTACAATACGTGCGCCAGGCTGCCGAGCGCATTGCGGACCTGGTGGAGCATCCCATTTTGGTGATCAATAAATCCACGGTGCCGGTGGGCACCGGCGATTGGGTGGCAGAGGTAATTCAAAAGCGCCGCGCGGGTAAACCACTGGAGTTTTCGGTGGTTTCGAACCCGGAATTCCTGCGTGAAGGCTCTGCAATCAACGACTTTATGAACCCTGACCGCGTGGTGCTTGGCTCTGAAGACCGCAATGCGGCCAACAGAGTGGCCTCGCTTTACCAGCCGCTGCGCTGCACAGTAATGATCACCGATCTGCGTACCGCTGAGATGATCAAGTATGCCAGCAACGCCTTCCTGGCCACCCGTATTTCCTTCATCAACGAGATCGGCAATATGTGTGAGGAACTGGGAGCAGACGTGAAAGAAGTGGCGCTCGGGATGGGATATGACAAACGCATCGGCCACGCCTTTTTGGATGCCGGGCTGGGCTGGGGCGGCTCCTGTTTTCCAAAGGATGTGAAAGCCCTTGAACACATGGCTGTGCTGCACGGCACACAACCGCAGATGCTCCAGGCTGTGATGGAGATCAACCGCAACCAGCGCCGCCGCGCTGTGATGAAACTGCGCAAAGCATTGCGTTCGCTCAATGATAAAACCATCGGCATTTTGGGAATTTCCTTTAAACCCAATACCGATGATATCCGGGACGCCGCTGCGCTCGAGATCATCCACCTGCTGCAGAACGAGGGTGCGCACATCTGCGCCTACGACCCTCAGGCAATGGAAAACGCCGCCAAGGTGCTCAAAAATGTTACTCTGTGCGATAACCCCTATCAGGTGGCGGAACACGCCGATGCGCTGATCCTGGCTACCGAATGGAACGAATTCAAGCAGCTCGATTTTGCCAAAGTGAAAACCTTGATGCAGCAGCCCGTCATCCTTGATGGGCGCAACCTGTGGGATGCTGCGGCCCTCAAAGCACTTGGCTTCACCTACATGGGGGTTGGACGCGGCAACATACAAAACCAGTAAAAAGGAGGGCGTGCAATGGATAAGCAGGCTCCGATCTTTTTTACCATCGCCAGTGACGAAAGCGAATTACGCGGCGCGAAGCTGCTGCTGGAGAGCCTGCGCCAGTTTGGCGGGCAGTTGTCCCACGCGTCGTTTTGGGTCTTTACCCCACCCGGTTTTTCCTCCGCAATCCCCGAAGCCTGGAAAAACGCACAGTTCCACCAGATTGAAGAAGTGCCCGCCAACCCCGGCTATTTTTTTGCGGCCAAAGCCTGCGCCTGGGCACAAGCAGAGAACAGCGCCGCCAAACTGACCCACAGCCTGATCTGGATCGATCCGTGCTGCCTGATCCTGAACGAACCGCAGCAGTTGGTTTTGGAAGGGCATCTGAAAGCCGCATTACGCCCTGTACACATCCGCAATGTGGGGCAGCCTGCCAGTCAGCCGCTGGATGGCTTTTGGAATGCGATTTACCAGCAATGCGGCGCCACGCCCACAACCCCGATCCACTCGTTTGTGGATGAACAAGCTATCCTGCCCTATTTCAACAGCCACTGCTTCTGCGTGGAACCCCAAACCGGCGTGCTGACCCGCGCCCTGCGCAACCTTCATGCACTTGCAAATGACGCAGGCTTTATGGCCGAGTTTTGCAACGATCAGTTGCATCGCATCTTCCTCTTCCAATGCGTTCTCAGCGCGACGTATCTTTCGCTCTTCTCAGTGAACGCAATTCGCCTGCTGCCCCCCGGCTATGGCTACCCGTTTCACTTGCAGGAGCGCATCGCGCCGGAGAGGCAACTGCGCACCCTGGCGGATATCCCCGTGCTGGTGTATGAGGAAGAGCAAAACCTGCCGCTTGTCTTTGAGAGAATGCAGCCAACTGCTGCACAGCAAGCCTGGTTTGCATCCCGGAACTGATAATTCCCTCTTGACATTAACGTTACGTCATCGTTTATACTGCTGTCATGGTTAACCAACAGCAGTCTCTCAGCATCCGCCAGTTGGCACAGGCAGCCAGAGTCAGTGTGCGCACACTGCACTACTACGACCAGATCGGGCTGTTAACCCCGGCCCGGCAGGAAGGCAACAATTACCGCACCTACGACAACACTGCCATACTGCGGCTGCAGCAAATCCTCTTCTACAAAGAGATGGGGTTCGAGCTGGAAAAGATCAAAGCCATCCTGGACAATCCTAACTTTGATTTTCTTGCCGCGCTCACCCAGCATCGACAGGCCGTTCAGGGAAAGCTGGAGCAAATGCGCACCCTGCTGGCCACTATCGAAAAAACCATTGAACAGATAAAAGGAAACAGAACAATGACCCATTCAGAATACTTTAATGGCATTTCAGATGAGCAACAGGCCGCCTACGAAAAGGAAGCTGCCGAAAAATGGGGCCCTGAGATCGTCAAAGAATCCAACCGCAGATACAAGGCGCTCTCCGCCGCCGAACGCAATCAACTGATGCACAACGGGGAACGCATCACCCTGGCGCTGAGGGACGCAATGGGGCAAGACCCGGCATCCCCGGCCGTACAGGGTCTGGTGCGCCAGTGGCAGGAACACATCAATTTCTTCTACGATTGCACACCGGAAATTCTTTCCGGGCTGGGCCAAATGTACGTGGAAGACCCGCGCTTCCGCAGTTTTTACGAAAAAGTGGCCCCCGGATTGGCCGAGTTCTTTTCAGAAGCTATCCAAATCTACTGTTCCAGAGCATGATCCACACAAAACAACCGCCCTTTCGGGCGGTTGTTGCTTCTGCCAGCTTACTGGCCGTGCAGTGCCAGATATTCTTTGAGAAACTGGCCGGTATAGGATTCCGGGATCTCGCAGATTTCGCGGGGGGTGCCGCTGCCCACCAGCCTGCCGCCCTGATCCCCACCTTCAGGGCCCAGGTCAATGATCGTATCAGCCACCTTGATGATATCCAGATTGTGCTCAATGATCAGCACCGAGTTGCCGGCATCCACCAGCTTCTGCAGCACCTCGATGAGCATGTGCACATCGGCAGCGTGCAGGCCCACGCTGGGTTCATCCAACACATACAAGGTTCTGCCGGTAGCCCGCCGTGAAAGTTCCTTAGCCAGTTTTACCCGCTGCGCCTCACCGCCTGAAAGCGTGGTGGCCGGTTGTCCAATCTTGATATACCCCAGGCCAACTTCGTTAAGAGTCTTCAGCTTGTTGACAATGCCGGGAATGTTGGCGAACAAATCCAATCCTTTTTCTACCGTGGTATCCAGTACATCGGCGATGGACAATCCCTTGAACTTCACCTGCAGGGTTTCGCGGTTGAAGCGCGCGCCGTGGCACACATCGCAGGGCACGTAAATATCCGGCAGGAATTGCATCTCGATGCGCAGCTGGCCCTGCCCCTGGCAGGCCTCGCAGCGGCCACCATGCACATTGAAGGAGAAGCGCCCGGCTTTATAGCCGCGCATTTTGCTCTCAGACAGGCTGGCAAACAGGGTACGGATTTCATCAAACATACCTGTGTATGTGCCGGGGTTGGAACGCGGCGTGCGTCCAATGGGTGACTGGTCAATGTTGATCACTTTATCCAGGTACTCCAGCCCTTCCACGCGCTCGTGGTCGCCGGGCTGGGTGTGGGCACGGTTCAATTCTCGCGCCAGCACATTGTAGAGGATATCCACCATCAACGTGGATTTGCCGGAACCAGAAACGCCGGTGATGCAAACGAACTGCCCCAACGGGATTTCTACATCTATATTCTTTAAGTTATTGGCCCGTGCGCCAATGATCTTGAGGTACTTGCCATTGCGCGGGTGCAGTTTTTTGGGCATGGGAACTTTTTTGCGCCCGGAAAGGTAAGCACCTGTCAGACTGTGCGGGTGAGCCAGAATATCGGTCACCGTGCCTTCAGCCACCACGCGCCCGCCATGTTCGCCTGCTCCCGGGCCCAGGTCGAGGATCCAATCCGCGGCACGGATGGTCTCTTCGTCATGCTCCACCACCAGCACCGAGTTGCCAATATCGCGCAGGTGCTTGAGGGTTTCCAGCAAGCGCGAGTTGTCGCGCGGGTGCAAGCCAATGGAGGGTTCGTCCAGCACGTAGAGCACACCCATCAGGCGCGAGCCGATCTGTGTGGCCAGGCGGATGCGCTGCGCCTCGCCGCCGGAAAGCGAACCCGCCGAACGGCTGAGGGTCAGGTATTCCAGCCCCACGTCCACCAAGAAACCCAGGCGCGCATTAATTTCCTTGAGCAGCCTTTCAGCAATCGTTGCTTCCTTTGCGCTTAAGGCTTGCGGCTTTGCCAGCTCGCGCGCAAACTCCAGCGTGCGATTCACCGGCCACCTGGTCACCTCGTTGATATTCTTGTCCAGCACGGTCACGGCCAGCGCCTCCGGGCGCAGGCGCTCTCCCTTGCAGGTGGGGCAGGGCCGGTCGGTCATATACTCGCTGATCTTGCCGCGCACGTACTCGGATTGCGTTTCGCGGTAGCGCCGCTCCAGGTTGGGGATTACCCCCTCGAAAGCGGTGTTGAAGCTGGTCTTGCGTTCATTGCGCCCTTCGAGCGTAACGTTCACCTGTTCGCCGCCGGTGCCGTAGAGAATGAGGTGAAGTTTTTCCGGCGGGATATCCTTCAGCGGCGCATCCAGATCAATTCGGTTCTGGCGCGCCACCGCCTCCACCATGTGCCAGTAATAGCCTCCCTGCTCGCGTGGCCCATTCCATTCAAGCGCCGCAATGGCGCCTTCGTTGAGCGAACGCTCCGGGTCGGGGAGCAGCAGGTCAGGGTCGATCTCCAGCCGGCTGCCTAACCCCTGGCAATCGGGGCAGGCACCGTGTGGTGTGTTGAACGAGAAGGTACGCGGCTCGATCTCCGGCAGGCTGATGCCATGCTCCGGGCAGGCCAGGTGTTCCGAAAAGAACAGGTCAACCGGAGGTTCCACGGAGAGGTTCTGGATGGTCATGTAGCCCTCACCCACTTTGAGGGCCGTCTCCACCGAGTCGGTCACACGCGAGAGCACGGTCTTCTCTTCGCTGCTGTCTTCAGTAGCCGAAACCACAAGGCGATCCACCACTGCTTCAATGGTATGGATTTTGTAGCGATCCAGAGTGATCTCATCGTCCAGCGAGTACACCGTGCCATCCACACGCACGCGGGCAAAACCGGCCTTGCGCACTTCTTCAAAGACCGCCTGGTAAGTGCCCTTGCGGGCGCGCACCACCGGCGCCAGGATCAGCAGCTTGGTGCCCTGCGGTAAGGCCAGCACCTTATCCACGATCTCCTGCGCCGATTGTTTGACCACCACTCGCCCGCAAATGGGGCAATGCGGCACGCCAATGCGCGCAAACAACAAACGCAGATAGTCATAAATCTCAGTTACTGTACCAACGGTCGAGCGCGGGTTGTGTGAGGTGGCCTTCTGGTCAATGGACACTGCCGGAGAAAGGCCGTCAATGTAATCCACGTCCGGCTTTTCCATCTGCCCCAAAAACTGGCGCGCATACGCCGAAAGCGATTCCACATAGCGCCGCTGCCCTTCAGCAAAAATGGTATCAAACGCCAGCGAAGATTTACCGGAGCCGGAAAGGCCGGTGATCACCACCAGCTTGTCGCGCGGGATTTCTACGGTGATGTTTTTGAGGTTGTGAGAGCGAGCGCCAACGACGCGAATACAGTTTTGTGTCATAGGTAACCTGTTTTAGAATAGATTTTCTATTGTTATTGTATCACAATGCCCGGCAAATGAGCATAGTTCTGAATCAGGGTTGCGCCCTGAAACAGTGAGGATACAGTATACACCCTGCTGATTAGCCGCAATGGCAGGTAAATCACTTAACTAAACATTAACACCCAATTAAAGAGCATCTCTGTATAATTAACGCATCTTGCAAATGAAAGGTGATCCTATGGCAAAAAATCCGCAAGCACTTACCCCTGAAGAGAAAAAACACCGTATCGATATCCGCGCCTGGACGATGTACGACTGGGCCAATTCTGCTTTTGCCACCACCATGATGGCCGCCGTCCTGCCCGTCTACTATGCCACGCTGGGTTCTGCTGGCGATTCGCCGGCAATGATGACCTCGCGCTGGGGGTTTACCACCTCGCTGGCAGCGCTCATTGCAGCCATCATCAGCCCTATCCTCGGCGCCATTGCCGACTTCCGCGGCTCCAAAAAGAAATTCCTGGCCTTCTTTATGGTGCTGGGCGTCATTGCCACTGCACTGCTCTTCCTGCCCAACCAGCCCGGTGATTGGTTCCTGGCTTCGGTCATTTTTGTTTTTGCCAATATCGGTTTTGCCGGCAGCCTGGTGTATTACGATGCCCTCCTGCCCCACGTCGCCCGCGCTGATGAGATCGACCAGGTCTCTTCAAAAGGCTATATGATGGGGTACATCGGCGGCGGTATTCTGCTGGCGGTCAACCTGGTGATGATCATGTTCCTGCCCAAGTTCCTCCCCGTGGGAGCAGGATTGATGACGCGCCTCTCATTTGTTACGGTAGCCATCTGGTGGTTTGTGTTCTCACTGCCGTTGCTATTCAAGGTAAAGGAACCCGAGCGGCGCATTGACGAAGGCGAAGCAGGACTGCGCCCGGTGCAGGCCAGCTTCAAACGCCTGGGCAAAACCTTCTCGGAATTAAAGAAATACCGCGACCTTTCCATCGGCCTGCTGGCCTTCTGGATCTATGCCAACGGCATCGGCACCATCATCACCATGGCCACCGCGTATGGCAAAGAGCTTCAGTTCAGCGATACCACCCTCATTGGCACACTGTTGATGGTGCAATTTTTGGCAGCGCCGTTTGCCATGCTCTTTGGCTGGCTGCCCAAAAAGATAGGACTCAAAAAAGCCATCTATCTCAGCCTGATCATTTATTCCATCATCGCCGTGGTGGGGTATTTTATGTACCACGAATGGCAGTTCTGGGCACTGGGCGCCGCGGTTGCCACCGTACAGGGAGGCAGCCAGGCGCTTTCGCGTTCGATGATCGGCCGCATGATGCCCAAGAGCAAATCCGCCGAGTTCTATGGGTTCTTCAGCGTGTTTGAAAAGTTTGCCTCCATTCTCGGCCCGGCCATCTTTGCCGTGATCTCGCGCCTGATGAACGAATCGCGTTTGAGCATCGCCTCGCTGATCGTCTTCTTTGGCGTGGGCATTTTTGTGCTCTCCAAAGTGAACATCGAACGTGGTACAGAAGTGGCGCAAAAAGAAGAAGCTGAAATGGTAAAGGCAGCGGCTTAATTTCACCGCGCAAAGTTCAAAAAAAACGGCAGGCCTTGGGCCTGCCGTTTGCATTTATTTTGTTACCTCGTATAGCTCCACCAGCACCCCGCCGGTGCTTTTGGGATGCACAAAGGCCATTTTGCGCCCGGGCAATACCTGCGGCTCTTCGTTAATGAGGCGCACGCCCTTTGCCTTGAGGTCTGCCAGCATCCCCACAATATCGTCCACCTCAAAACACAGGTGGTGCATGCCCCCGCCTCGTTCCGCCAGGAACTTGGCAGCGCCGGTATCCGGTGCAGTGGGCTGCACCAATTCCACTTCGGTCTCGCCTACGGGGAGAAAAGCCACCATCGCCTTCTGGCTGGGCACATCCTCGATGTGCTGCAGGCGGATCCCCATGCCGTCCTGCCAGAACTTGAGCGACTCATCGATATCGGATACTACTACCGCCACATGATTGATCTTTGTGATCTTGGCCATCTTGCTGCTCCTATCCCCACACCGGGGGTTGATATTCGCCCCACTCCCGGCGCAACACACCACAAATCTCGCCCAGGGTAAGGTCGTTTTCCACACATTCAATGAACAGAGGCATCAGGTTATCGCTGCCTTTGGCTGCCACTGCCAGACGGCCCAGTAGTTCCTGTGCCTTATGCACATCGCGGGCAACGCGCAGCTGTGCCAGATTCTGGCGCTGGTTTTCTTCAATGGCCGGGTCCACCTTCAGGCGTTCCAGTTCCTTAGTTTCTTCCACCTGGAAAGAATTGACCCCCACCACGATCTGTGCTTTACTTTCCACTTCCTTCTGGAACTTGTAGGCCGAATCCTGAATCTCGTTCTGCATGTAGCCTTTTTCGATGGAAGCCAACGCACCGCCCAACCCATCTATGCGCTCAATGTACTGCATGGCGCGGCGAGCAATCTCATCCGTAAGGTACTCGATGGCATAAGAGCCACCCAGGGGGTCGATGGTATCGCCCACCCCGGACTCATAAGCAATGATCTGCTGTGTGCGCAGCGCAGTGCGCACCGATTTCTCGGTGGGCAGCCACAGCGCTTCGTCCATCGAATTGGTGTGTAAAGACTGTGTGCCCCCCATCACCGCAGCCAGTGCCTGGATTGCTACACGCAC
>CALCNO010000048.1 GCA_937897615.1 uncultured Anaerolineaceae bacterium | reverse complement strand
AGGTCAGTTCGTCGTCGCGCTCGCTGTGCCAGCCGAAGATGGTGGGGAAGGGCAGCGCCTTCACCGCGCGCTGGATGCGGTTGCCCAGGCGTGTTTCCGGCGCGCCCAGGCCCAGCAGCACCCGCGCCAGCGCTTTTACCGCCCCATCCAGGCGCGTGGCAAAGAGGAAGTTGCGCAGGTCAAATGGCCCGCCGATCAATAACATCAGCAGGTTTTGCCCCAGGCTGCGCAGCCCGCCTCTTTTAAATGAAGAGAGGCAGTATACGAATAACTGGTTCTGCACAATATAATCAACGAACTCACTGCGCTGCCAGTGCGGTTCCATGCAGGCCACCTGGCCGGGTTTGCACTGCGCAAAAAGATGGCGCAACGCCCACGCATACAGCGCCACACGATCTTTGAACCTGCCGCGCAGGTCGTGGTGCACTTCTGCCAGGCCCTGTGCCCTGGCCCATTCCAACTGCTGCGGGGTGATCACCAGCAGCCCCTCCTGCGCCGCCAGCATCAGCGCCAGGTTCACGCTGTCTTCCAACGCGGGGTCCCAGACCACCACGCCGTGCAGCAGGTGGCGGTACTTTTGCACGGCTTCTGCCAGCCCCGCCAGCGTGTGCGTCTTGAGGGGGTAGGCCTTGCGGTAATACTCCAGGTTGGCGGCATCGTTGTCTTTGATGTAGGCGCGGTATTTTTTGTACCAGTTGTCGTCCGTCATGTGCACCACGTTGGTCTTGCGCGTGCCGGGGTCGTCGTAATTTTGATTGAGCAGGTACAGCGCCGGCCCCTGGCGGTTGGCCAGCCCCTGCAGCGCGCTTGCCGTCAGCCTTTCGGCGTAGCCCAGTGCGGTAATGTCCAGCAGGTCCACTTCAAACGCGGCCGCCATGCGTTAACCTGCCTCTCCCCACAGGCGGGCTGCCTCTGCCTGCCACTGCGGGAAGGCCGCCGGGTCGGCGGGGAAGTGCAGGTAGTGTTTTTTGAGCTTGCCGGCCTGCCCGCTGACGCGCAGCAGAATCTTGAGGGTGGAGGCCTGGAACTGGCCGCTGAGCACCCCCCACAGCAGGAAGGTGACCATTTTGAGCAGCTTGCCGGGGCCCATTGCCACCTCGTAGGTTTGCGCCATCTCGGCAAAATCCCTGCCGTTAAAGATGATGCGGTGGCGGAAGAGGTAATTGGTGTCTTTGGCGTTGAACTCGGTGGCGGCGGGCAACTGTGCCATGGCAGCAGCGAACTTGGCACCCTGGCCGCGGAAGTAGGCGGTGTTGTAGCCCCACAGGGCTGCGCGGCTCACATCCCCCCGGCGCAGGGCCTGCAAGGCGGCCGGCAGCGCGGCGCGGCACGCCCCCCAGCCGGAGATGATGCCCTCGCCGGAGAATGGGCGGTTCTGGAAGGCGGCGTCGCCCAGCACCAGAAAACCGTTGCCCACCAGTGAGAACGGCGAACGCCGATAGGGCACCATGCCCTGGCGGCGTGTCACCAGCTTGCCGGGGTCGCCCCAGTTGCGTTCGCGGAACTCTTTGTGCTTTTGCCAGGTGTACTCGTAGCCGCCATGCTGGCTCATGCCGATGATGATGTCATCGCCGTAGGAGCGGTTCCAGAAGCCGCTTTCAGACATGAAGGAGTTGCTGCCGGTGAGCGAGCCTTTGGGCAGGTCGCTGCGCAATTCCAGGCAGCAGCAAAATACGTTGGCCGGGTCAATGGGCGTGTTCTCCACGCCGAACCCCTGCGGCAGGCGCGTGCGCACCGCCCCCACCATGCCGGAGGCATCCACCACCAGGCGCGCGTGCGCCGCAAAGGGGCTGCCTTTGAGGGTACCGCTGACGCCGCGCAGCGTGCCGTCTTCCAGGATCAGCCCGGTCACTTCGGCCTTCTCCACGATCTCAACGCCGCTCCCGGCGGCGTAGCCGTGCAGGCGCCGGTACAGGGCCGGCAGGTTGAGCACGTAAAAGGGATGTTCCACCGTGTCGCTAATGCGGCGGTCCGGCGCCCACATCACGCCCACGGTCTCCAGGTGGATCAGTTCCGGCGGCTGCGGCTCCGGCACGCCAAACTCGGCAAAGGCGCTCTGATCCATGTGGATCACTTCGATGCTCTTGCCCATTGCCTCCAGGGCGCGCGCTTCCAGCACCAGCACCTTCAGGCCTGCTCTGGCAGCCTGCCAGGCAAAGTAACTGCCGGCCGTGCCGGCGCCCACCACCACCACATCTGCATCAAATACTTTCGTCATCTCGGCTCCTCAATTTACGGGGTATCAAAAAGCCGCTGTGTGCAAAAGAAACGCCTTACTTAAAAAACCGGTTGCCAACCGGAAAGATGCGCTGTATTTTCACCCCGCGGGGTGTTGAGAATGATGAATATGCTTTATTGTAGTATCTTTTTACGCAAAGGGTTCATTTTTTCCGGGGATGTTTTGCCCCCTTGCGGGGTGAATCGCCCCTCGGCTTCAAAAATCAGGGGCCATATCCTCTTTCCAGTGCTGCGGATTGGTGAGGATATATTCAACAGCGGCGGGGTATTCCCTGCCGGGGCGCAGAATGCGGTCGTAATAACCGCGCTGCCATACATGGTCGCGGGGTGTGCCGCGCAACAGGTTAATGCGTTTTGCGGAATTCATTTTGAAGTATCCCATCACCAGCGAGAGGGTCATTGCCCGTCTGGCGTGGTTAGGCGCGGGCACACCCAATTCGTCAGGCGGGGGTAATCCCAGGCCGCTTTTTTGCTCTGCCGCTGCGTTCTCATGTAGCACAATGATCCCGTGGAAATGGTCTGGCATGACAACCGCCGCATCCACCGAGAGTTGGGGGAAGCGCCGGGGTAAAGATCGCCACACCTCCCACACGATCTCCGAAAATTGATTGCCGCGCAACGTCCCTGACATCACCTGGCCGAAAAGCGCCTGGTGGTGATATGTACAGACCGTGATGAAATAAGCCCCCGGGTCAGAATAATCTGCCGCGGGCTGGCGCAGAGAATTTGGGCGGTGGTTTGTGGGCATCAATTGATATTGTAGACCAAAAGCAGGAGGGCGGGAAACAGCTTCGTAGGGGTGTGAGATAGCTTCGGGGGGGCGATTCTGCGCGTTTTGGACCTTTTTTGTAGGAGGAACTAACATCGCCGTATCATCGTAGGGGCGATTCCACGCGATTTTGGACCCCCATGTGGAAGTGTCCATCATCTCAGAATCCTCGTGGGGGCGATTCACCGCGGTTTTGACCTTTTTTGTAGGAGGAACTAACATCGCCGTATCATCGTAGGGGCGAT
>CALCNO010000047.1 GCA_937897615.1 uncultured Anaerolineaceae bacterium | reverse complement strand
TGGCCATTGCCGCGATCTGCGAACTGCCGGCCATGCTGGGGTTCAACTGGCTGTCGGCAAAATTTAGCGGTGCAGCGCTTTTGAAGTTCTCCGGCATCATGTATGCCTTGCGCAGTTTCGTTTACCTGATAGCTTCCTCTGTCTTACTGGTCGACCTGGGGCAGGTATTTCAGGCATTTTCGTTTGCCGTTTTCATTCCGGCTTCGGTTTACTATATCAACGCCACCATGAAGGGCGGCGACAAGGTGAAAGGGCAGGCATACCTCAATGGCATGGCGACGCTGGGCGGGGTGATCGGCAGTGTGGCCGGGGGCTGGCTGCTGGACCATAACGGCGTGCCGGGGATGCTGGTCTTTGCTTCGGCTGCGGCAGTTCTGGGCGCTTTGCTGCTGTTCTACGCTGTACACAACAAAAAGCCCTCCGCATCGGTGGATACGGAGGACGCTGCGGCAGTTCTTCCTGTGGATTAACGCGGGTCAACCCGGTCAAACACGTGGGCAATGGCTGTGGAAGCCGGGCCGCCCAATGCCAGAGTGAGGGCAATGCGTGCATCCGGGACTTGATTTTTTCCGGCCAGCCCGCGCAGCTGCAGGGCAGCTTCCACCGCTTGGTAAATCCCTTTGGCGCCGATTGGATTGCCGCGCGCCTTGCAGCCACCGAAGGTCATGGCAGGCAGTTTGGCAGTGGAGGCCAGCAAACCGCTGCGGGCCATCTCATGCGCTGTGCCCTTATCGGCAAAGCCGCAGGCTTCCAGTGTGAGGGCGGCATAGATTGAAAAAGAATCATCCAGCTCAAATATATTCGTATAGATGGGCATGATGCCTGCCTGCATGGCAGCGGAGTGCACTGCTTTTTTGGCCGCCTCAAAGGCCAGCGGGTCGTGGCGGTCGTGCAGGGCCAGGGTATCGATGGCGGCGCTGGAACCAAGCAGGCGCACCACTGGATAGGGGTACTCTTTGGGCAGCAGGTCGCGCCGGGTGAGGATCAACGCGGCTGCGCCGTCGGCATAGGGCGCGGCATCGTACAGGTTGAGCGGATCGTTAACCTTTTCGGCTGCGGCATAGATTTCGGGCGTGATGGCGCGCCGGTAGATGGCATAGGGGTTGTTCACCGCATTGGCATGCGCCTGGATGGGAAAGCCGCCCAGCGCATCTGCGGGGAGTTTATACTGGTGCAGGTAGCGCTGCATCAGCAGCCCGGCCTGGGTCGTCTCGGTAACGCCTTGGATTCCCTCGTAATCGGCGTCCAGCGCCTGCGCGGCGGCGGTTTCCGCTTCAATGTGGGTCTGGTCGGTCCATTTTTCCACGCCCAGCACGGCCACTGTATCCACGTAACCGGAGAGGATTGCCAGATAGCCCATGCGCAACGCGGCCGCACCGGAGGCACCGGCGGCTTCGGCAGTATAGGATTCGATGTTATCCAGGTGGGCATAATCGCTGAAGAGCGCGCCCAAGTTCGCCTGGTGCGAGACCACCGACCCCAGCATGTTGCCGATGTAAAGCGCCTGCGGCTTGAGCCAGCCGCTATCCTGCAGGGCGGCGCGCAGCGCGCTCACGCCCATTTCGCGCAGTGTTTGCTCGTAATGCTCGCCTACCGCCACCTGCCCAATGCCCGCAATGACCACTTCTGTCATGGCTGCGTCTCCTTATCCCATGTCGATCTTGCTGCGGAAGCGCGTGTACAGGGCGTAATCGATCTCGGTGCGGCGGGCGATGTACTCGGCAGTGGTGGTGGCCAGTTTTTGTCGTTCTGTGATCTTATCGGTGACCAGGAGCGAGAAGGCATCGGAGCCGGCGCCGGAGCCGTAGGAGACCATCAGGATGCGCTCACCGGGCTTGGCAATATCCAGTACGGCCGTGAGACCGATGAGCGAGGAGCCGGCGTAGGTGTTGCCGATGACCGGTACCAGCAGCCCCGGTTTGATCTGCTCGGGCTTGAAACCCAGGGTGGCCCCGGCCTTCTGTGGAAATTTGGGGTTGGGCTGATGGAAGACGGCGTAAGCAAAATCTTCAGGTTTGAGGCCGGTCTCTTCCAGCATCACGCTGGCGGCGGTCTCTACGTGCTTAAAGTAGGCCGGTTCACCGGTAAAGCGCTGGCCGTGCTCCGGGTATTTTTGCTCCGGGCGGCGCCAGAAATCGGGGGTGTCGGATACATAAGAATAGTTGGCTTCAATGCGCACCAGCGCTTCTTCCGCCGGGCCGATGATGTAGGCCGCGCCGCCGCTGCTGGCAGTGTACTCCAGTGCGTCGCCGGGCTTGCCCTGGGCGGTATCCATGCCAATGGCAAGGGCGTACTTGCCCATGCCGGCGCCGACCATGGCAATGGCGGCCACCATCGCCTCGCTGCCGGCCTTGCAGGCAAACTCCCAATCACCGGATTGAATGTTGTGTGAAGCGCCGATGGCCTCGGCCACAACCGTGCCGGAGGGTTTGACGGCATAGGGGTGCGATTCTGAACCCACCCACACGGCGCGCAACTCCTGCGGGTCAATGCGGGCGCGCGCCAGCGCATTGCGCGCGGCTTCGATGGACATGGTGATCACGTCCTCATCCAGGCCAGCCACGGCTTTTTCCTTCACCGGGGAGCCGCCCTTGCCGCCCGTCCACACGCGCGCCACTTCGGCGCCGGGCAGGCGGTAGCGCGGCACATACGCGCCATAGCCGATGATGCCGGTGGGGCGCTCGGGTTTGAGGAGCAGGCTGGATTTTTGATGTGTATGGGAGGATTCTTCTGCCATGTTATTTTCTCCACTCTTTGAGGATCTCTTCCGCGCGGTCGGTGCGGATGGTCTTTTCTTTGACCAGTTGATTGGCTAGTTTTTCCACTTCGGCGCCCACAGCTCCGGCGGCCACGGCCACCTGGCGGGCGTGCAGGCTCATGTGGCCTTTTTGGATTCCTTCAGTTGCGAGGGCACGCAAGGCGGCCAGATTCTGCGCCAGCCCCACCGAGACGATCACCTGTGCCAGTTCGGCTGCCGATTGTACCTTGAGCAGCTTGAGGGCGGCCTGGGCAGCAGGATGTACGCGCGTGGCGCCGCCCACGGAACCAACCGCCATGGGCATCTCCAAAAAACCGTGCAGGCTGCCGTGTTCATCGGCAGACCAGGTGGAGAGACTGGTGTACTGCCCGGAACGGGCAGCGTAGGCGTGGGCACCGGCTTCAACGGCGCGCCAGTCGTTGGCGGTTGCCAGTACCACGGCATCGATGCCGTTCATAATGCCTTTGTTGTGGGTGGCGGCGCGGTAGGGGTCGGCGGCGGCAAAGGCCCAGGCTTCCAGGATGCCATCGCGCACGCTCTCGGCGGAATAACCTTCAAAGGCCAGTGCGTCCAGCGGAATGGTACATTCAGCGCGCGCCAGGCGGCGGTCAGCCAGGTTGGAAAGGATGCGCAGGTGCACGCGCG